>JAITQO010000008.1 GCA_031288835.1 Rickettsiales bacterium
GTCCCGAATCCGAACAGTTCCGCGGGGTTCGTATTATTCGTAGAGATATAAATCGCTCCGACAGGATATATGCTCCTGATAGAACCGCTGTATAACTGGCACAGTTTCTCAGCAGGCGCATGCGATATTATCAACGCAAGAGCGAAAGTCAAAATCAATATCTTTGCTGTTCTCATTATCTTTGGCCCTTTTTGCCCGTATTCACCAGATACGCATAAAAACCACCAAAAAACTGGTGGTTGGAGTTTAAGAACAATCCTGAGAATTGCGTGCATTATTCAATATATTCTGCACACTCCAACCATAAGTTGGAGTATTTTTTGTCCCTTCGGACACCCAGGATAGGGTTCTTAAGCCCAACACAGGAACGCCCTGCGTCAATTGAATATTATAACTTTATTGAAAAAAATGCAATAAAAAAGTTTCAGTTGATCACTGCCTTGCGGCGCAATTGTTTCAGCAACTGGTCGGATTGAAACAACGCGCGTTTGTAAATCGCATTCTGCCTTACCGCTTCGTCCATTTTTTTCCATTCGTCGGTCTTTTTCCTATTGCAAACAAGAACCGTTTTCTTGCCTTTCAACGGGGACCATGTAAAATCCGCCAACCCGACGAACTGTTCGCGCAATTCGGGCGCCAATTCATACTCAAGCGCGGCGATTCTCTGCGGCTCGCCCCCCAGCTTTCTCGCCATCGCCTCCGCCTCGGCGCAAGATTTCGGCTTTTCCAATTTCTTGTAAATATCCTTGGGCACATCGACCAAACGGATGAACGTCATGTCATACGGCAGACCCCGCGCGCGCTCAAGGTCATTCATCTCATCGGCGATTTCCTTCTCGCCGACAGAAATGGACGGCACTATTGTCCGCATGATTGTCATCTGCCAGGCAAGCGTCGCGCGAGTGAATAATTTCATCTGCGGATTGTCCTTGTGCTCTTTCATCGAAGCGGCGACTTCCTTTTCGTCGGGCTCAATCTTAAACTGCTTCGCATATTCAAGTTTTATGTAATCCTCGATAATCGCCTCTTTTGCCCTTTCGCGGTTATCCAGCGAAGCGGGCATTATTTTCGTCCGCTCGGTTATGTCGGCGTCGGTGACCGGGTTCCCGTTCACGCTCGCGACAACCTTCACCGCATTTGCGTCAAAAGAGACAAGGGACAAGAGGCAGAGGACAAGAACGAGCACACTCTTGTTTCTTGTTTCTTGTTTCTTCTCAGTCACCGCCTGTCTATTGCTCCTTGTCTTTTGTCCCATGATTATTTCCCCATTTTTATGGAAAACTTCAGCTTCAACGACTTTACCCCCTTGAAGTCATACTCGCTGTTGCCGACGTATGTCTTCAAGGCATTGTCGACATTATACACCAATCCTATGATATAGCATGGATGCTCGTAATACAACCCCGCGTTATACCTCTGCGCGATTCGGTTTGTGAAATTATAAACCCCGCTGGCGCGGAACGCCAGCCTGTCCGTAAAATGAGCGCCAACCCCGAACACCGCCTCGGAAATGTCGGCGTCGTCGATATAGGCGTCGCTCGCCCGCGAGAAATGAACAGCCCAAATGTATCCAACGCTGACATAACTGCGGCCGCCGAGTCTCACATCGGTCTCCAAATGCCGCAGGCCCCAGTCGCCTTTGTCAAAGCGGAACCTGTTCGTTACGTTCAGCCATGCGGACGGACTGATGGAAACCCGCCCGACAACGTCGCTCGCGCCGTTGCGGTATCCGCTGTTTGTGTCCTCAGGCTCGCCCGCGGTATCGAAATCATAGGTCTGCCCGACAAACACCTCGGCGCTTCTGCCCTCGGAGTTGTATCCTGTCCACGACACGCCATAATCCGCATACGTTCCGTTCACCCACAAGTCGTATCCGGAATATCTGTTGTTCACAAACAAAGACGCGTCCGAAAGCAGGGCGCCGGTCGAATCCATGTTCGCAAAGCTGCTGTTGTTTGATTTGCCCATTATCGTCAGGCGCGCCTTGGGCTTTACGACCTGCGTCCAGCCGCCGCCGTCCTTCACGAACGGCATTTCCCAGTCGATATACCCGCTGGTCAGAATGCGACCGGCATCTCCGTCGGGCGCATTTGCAACATTGTCGTATTGATAGTAATCGCTGCGGACGGCCGCGGACAGCGTCCACTTCTGCCATGCCGCCTCAATCGGCGCGATGATACGCGCCTCGCCTATGGCGCGGTTCATTGAGGAGTCGTTCTTGACGTCGGATATGCGCATCACGTCGCCAACGAATTGCGAATACAGGTTGTCCGCAATTCCGACCTGATACGTCCCGTGTATTTTGGGCAATATGTCGCCCTTTGGCAGCGGAATGCCGCTTGTGCCAATATCCTGGCGCAAGTCCTGGAATATGTTCGCTTCGACGGTCGCATATCCGCGCTCGGCGAACATTTCCAAGCGCGCGTTGGATTCCAAAAACGGCTGGTCGCCGTAAAATCCGTATTTTTGCAAATACGTGTCGTCCGACGTCTGCTGCACCGACGCCAAAAGGCGCATGTTCTCGCCAAGCTCGACGATTTCCTTGTGAAACAAATGCCATCGGTTCAGGCCGTCCTTTGTATACGTGTATGACCCCGCCGTATCGAAACTCGCATGCTCCAGGCGCAATCTGTGTTCGGCCATCAAAAGCGGATTTTCGCGCATCAGATACGCGCCCGTCAAAGTCATGTCATGATTTGCGGAAAAATTCAGATACAGCGGGACGTCTATCCGCGTTCCCAGGTCGGAAGCCGACCCGAACTCGGGAATCAGCAGGCCCGAGCGATACTTTACCGTCGGGTCCGGCTGCGCGAAATAAGGCAGATAAAAAACCGGAACGCCATACATGTCGAACCAAAAGTTATAAAAATACATGTTCTTTTTGTCGCTGTCGTGCTTCATGTCGGTCGCGTGAACCGTCCAGGCGTTGCCGAACGAATCGCAGTTATGGCACGCGGTATACGTCACATTCTCCGCCCGCGTCAGATTTCCGGACTTGCTCAGGGTTTCGGCTGTCATCAGCGTGCGCTTATCCCATTCGACGAGCAGATGCTTTCCGTCGGCCCTGCCCTTGGACGCATATGCGTCCACAAGCGTCAGTTTCTCGCCGGACTTTCCGATGACCTCCGTCTTCCCGCCGGTTTTTATTTCTCCGGATTTCACATTGTAATTTATTTTTTCGGCATTGATTTCCTTGTATTCCACAACCTCGGCGCGGCACGCCGCGGAATAAAAAAAGAAAACCGAAAGGAAGATTATTTTCTTAAAAACCATAGCAATCCGGCAATAATCATCACCTGCCCCAGGCCCAGATAAAACAAGCCGCCCAGCGTTGAAATCGACGACGCTGTGGATATGAAGGCCATCTCCGCGCCGACCATCGCCACGGAGCCTATTGCCGCCGAATAACTCGCGTGGCGGCGCAATATGTTCGTTTTCAGAAGCGCCGCCATCGCAATCAGGACAAACAGCAAATCCAGCAGCGGCGATAAAAACCTATTCGCCGCTTCGGATACGATTTTCGTCCGCGACCGGACGGAATGGCCTTCCAGAGACGACATCATTTTCAGCAGTTCGCCAGTCGAAACACGGCGCGGGCGCAGGGATTTGCTCTCGTCCGCCCCACCCATGTCCATATCCATCTCCGCTCCGTCGAAAGTCCCGATTGTAACGCCGTATTTTCCCGCGGTCTGAAATCCGCCGGAACCCATCGCGATGGACATGCCCTTGGGCGTGCTGACCAGCTTGCCATTCTCCGCGGTTATGACCCTCTCGTCGCTGCTGCGCCGGTCGACCATTGTTATTCCGGCGAGGTCCTTGCGGTTGATTTGCTCAATATAAATCACGACGCCGGACGTCAGTTGGTTGAAGGCCGATTCCTTCAGTTTCAGGTTGCCCAATCCATAGCGCAGATTCCACTGCGCGCTGTAAAACATGTCCTGCGACCTTGGCACAATCCACAGGTTCATCGCGAAATGCAAGGCCATGACTATTGCGCCTATTGCAACGGCGGGGCGCGCGATTTCAAATGGGGACAGACCGCTGGCCATGCATACGGCGATTTCGTTGTTCTCAATCATCCTACTGTGGATGAACATGACCGCGAGGAATATGACGAACGGCGCTATTATGCCGATCAGCATGGGGAACGTCCAGAATGACATTCCTATGAATCCGGCGACGTCGACGCCGTATTTGATAATAAGTTTCATAAGCAGCAGGATCTGCACCATCCAGGACAGGCCGCCCAGCACCAGGCCGAACCCGACGAACGCCGTCCAAACCTGCCTCGAAAAATATCCGCCCAGCACTTTCATATACCAGTAATTTGAATTATACCCTTGCGAATCGGAAAAAACAATATTATAATGGAGCCGTTCTTGAAAGTTTTTTTAAGAGCGGGGGCAAAAAACCTCCGCTTCTTTAATGAGGGAAGCGAATGAAAACTGGCTGCGCCGGGAAAAACAAGCCATAACCGGAAACAAAGAACAAGCGAAGCGAACATAAAAAAGGAGCGTGAAAAATGTCTGAAATAATATCCATGCCGCGCCAGGATTTGCTGCTTGGCATAAAATCAATCGCCACGGAAAAGATTATCGACGAAGAAATCGTATTTGAATCGCTGGAGCAGGCGATTGTCAAAATAGCAAAGCAGAAATACGGCGAGGAATGGAATATTGACGTGAAAATAGACCGCAAGAACGGCGCCATCATCGTGCGGCGGCTGTTCGACGTCATCAACAATCCCGCGGAAATCGGCGAGGAATACAACGCGTTCACAATGCTGACCGTCGATGAGGCGAAAAGATATGCCGAAAGCCCAAAAGTCGGCGATGTGATTTCGGACAGGCTGCCCGAGCCGGATTTCGGCCGTATGGCGTTCCAAACGGCAAAACAGATTATGACCGCGCGCGTGCGCGACGCCGAAAAGGGGCGGCAGTATGAAGAGTTCAAAGATAACATCGGCGACATCGTTTCCGGCGTTGTGAAGCGCAACGAATATGGAAACGTCTTCATAGACATAAACGGCAAGGCCGAAGGGTATTTGCGCGCGACGGAACTGATTCCTGGCGAAAGGCTTCAGGTCGGAGACCGCGTGCGCGCGCTGATTCTCGACGTCGTGCGCTCGAACTCCCAGCCGCAAATCCTGCTCACCCGCACGCACCCGATGTTCATGGAAAGACTGTTCTTCCAAGAGGTGCCGGAAATATACGAGGGACTGATTAAAATCCGCTCGGTCGCTCGCGCGCCGGGCAGCCATGCGAAAATCGCCGTGTCGACGGACGACCCGTCCATCGACCCGGTCGGAATGACGGTCGGAATAAAAGGAACCCGCATCCAGCCGGTAATCAACGAATGTCATGGCGAGAAAATAGACGTGATATTGTATTCGGACGACCCGGCGCCATACATAGTGAACGCGATTTCGCCGGCAAAGGTCGCGCGAATTGTGGTCGACGAAGACACCCACACCGCGATTGTCGTCGTGAACGAAGACCAGCAGTCGTTGGCAATCGGACGCCGCGGGCAGAACGTGCGCTTGGCGTCCCACCTGACCGGATGGAACATCGACGTCATGAACGAGCAGCAGGAGCAGGAGCATCGCGCGAAGGAGACCAAGGAAAAAACGGAACTGTTCATGGCCGGCCTGGACGTCGACGAGATGGTTGCGAAAATCCTGATTGGCGAGGGATTCCGGACGATAGAGGAAATAGCGTTCGTCGATATTTCTGAACTGGCGGGCATAGACGGATTCGACAACGACCTGGCGGCGGAAATGCAGAACCGCGCCAAGGCGTTCATCGCAAAGAAAGAGAAGGAGTATATTGAGCAGGCGAAGGAACTCAAAATCGAGGATTCGCTGCGCGATTTCGGATTCATAAAGCGCGAGGTCATCCTGACGCTCGGGCGCAACGGCGTCCGGTCGATTGAAGACCTCGCCGATTTGGACACCGAGGAGCTGATTGCGATTCTGGGCGCCGACAACATGAGCGAGCATCTTGCCGGGCGCATAATCATGAAGGCGCGCGAAATCGCATACAATATCGGAGTAGAGGAAGAATCACAGGCGGAATAAAAATGGCGACATTGACGTTAAAGAAATCGGTGAACAAGGATTCGGTCGTTTCGAAAAAAGGCGACACGGTTTTTGTGGAGCGCAAGCGGACGATAACGATGCCGGGGCAGAACCTGCTGCGCGAAGCGCCGAAAACTCCAAACTCGCAAAGGTCGGCGCAGGACGAAAAACTGCGCGCGATTCTGGCCGCGGCGAAGGAACGCGAGGACGAGCGCAGAAAAAAACAAGAGGAAGAAGACGCCTTGCGCAACCAGCGCGACATGGAAATCGCGGCGGAAAAAGAAAACTACGCGGCGGTGAAGGAAAAATTGTCCCAATGGCAGAACTCGGACAAGCCCGAGACGGACGAAGCCGCGCGCAGGTTCAGCCCGGTCGCCCCGAAAAAGTTCGAAGCCGAGGACGCGCAGAAAAAAGAAAAGAAAAAAACGACCGACTTTTCCAAACGAAAAATCTCCGTCCGCGACATCGTCATGGATGACGGCGCCGACGATGTGGAGCTGCGCGAAGAGCATCGCCGCAGCGAGGCGTCGATACGCAGATTCCGCGAAAAGGCGCGCGCGATGTTCAGACCGGCGCAGAAAATCGAGCGCGAGGTTACAATCGGAGATTCAATCACCGTGAAGGACTTGGCGCTGGGAATGGCGGAAAAGGTCGGAAACGTCATAAAGAAACTGATGGAAATGGGCATGATGGCTTCGCAGAACCAGTCTCTCGACGCGGACACCGCGGAACTGGTCGCGACGGAGTTCGGAGCGAAGATAAAGCGCGTTTCGGAAAAGCCGTTCGCGGATTTGCTGGAACAGGAGCCGAATCCGGAAAACATGAAGCGGCGCGCACCGATAATAACTGTTGTCGGCCACGTGGACCATGGAAAAACATCGCTTCTCGACGCGTTCCGCGACGCAAACGTGGCGGCGGGCGAGGCTGGCGGAATCACGCAGCATATCGCGGCATATGAGGTTAAATCAAAATCCGGAAAAATGATTACCTTCCTAGATACCCCGGGGCACGAGACATTTTCGGCGATGCGGGCGCGCGGCGCGCAACTTGCCGACATAGTCGTTCTGGTCGTCGCGGCGAACGATTCCGTAAAGCCGCAGACCATCGAAGCGCTGAACCATATCCGCGCGGCAAAGGTTCCGTTCATAATCGCGATAAATAAAATAGACCTGCCCAACGCGAATCCGCAAAAGGTGAAAACCGATTTGCTGCAGCATGAGGTTCAGGTCGAAGACATGGGCGGCGACGTCCAATCCGTCGAAATATCCGCAAAGGACAAAATCAATCTGGATAAACTGGAAGATGCGATTTTACTGCAGGCGGACATGATGGACCTTAGGGCCGATTCGGACATGCCGGCGCAGGCGGTGGTGGTAGAGGCTAAAATGGACAAAGGGCTCGGCGCCACCGCGACGGTTCTGATGAAACAGGGAACCCTCAAAATCGGAGACGTGTTCGTCGTGGGCGAAACGTGGGGACGCGTCCGCGGGCTCGTCAGTTCCGCGGGCGTCCGGGTAAGGGAAATAAAACCGGCCGAGCCGGCTGTGATTCTGGGATTGTTGGCTGTTCCGCTCGCAGGAGATGAATTGCGCGGGCTGGAAACCGAAGCGCAGGCGCGCGTGGTCGCCGCATACCGCGCCGAAAAGGCGAAGTCGCTGGCGAACGTCGCGAAGAAATCGTCGCTGGAGGAACTGTTCGCCCACAAGGACGAGGCGAAAAAAATGTCGCTGCCGGTGGTGCTTCGCGCCGACGCGCAGGGCTCGGCCGAGGCAATCCGCGACATGCTTTCCGACATCGAATCGGACAAGGCGAAGATTGAAATCATGTCCGCCGGCGTCGGTCAAATCACCGAAAGCGACGTGCGCCTGGCCGCGGCGTCGAAAGGAATCATCATCGCGTTCAACGTGCGCGGCGACGGGACGGTGCGGGACCTTGCGCGGGAGCTTTCCGTCGACATCAGATACCATTCGATAGTATATCGAATAACTGACGAGCTGAAGGAAATACTTGCGGGCAAACTTGCGCCGGAGCGGAGGGAAAACTTCATCGGATATGCCGACGTCATTGCGCTGTTCACCGTCGGCAAGGGCGTCCGCGTCGCCGGCTGCCGCATCAGCGAGGGAACCATAAAACGCGACGCGAACGTTCGGTTGCTCCGCGAGAACGTCGTAATTTACGACGGAAAAATCGGAATGATGAAACGCGAAAAGGACGAGGTGAAGGAGGCCGGCAAAGGGACGGAGTTCGGAATGAGCTTCGACAAATACAACGACCTCTCCGTCGGAGACCGCGTGGAATGCTATGAAATCGAACAGGTAAAGGCGACATTATGATTTATGGAACGTTGCGGCGCGGTTCGGACATGCTGGGGGAAATAACGAAACTGGCGCGGAACAAAAACATAACCGCCGGAACATTTCAGGCGATTGGAACCCTCAGGCGCGCGGTCCTGGGATATTACGATTTCAGGCAAAAGAAATACCTTTACGCGACTGTTGATAAAAACGTGGAGCTGGTTTCCGCAATGGGAAACTTCTCAATCAAGGACGACCTGCCCTTTCCTCACATTCATATCTCCGTATCGGACGAAAACGGAAACGTGCTAGGCGGTCATCTGTCGGATGGAAGCATAGTGAACGTATGTGAATTTTATATCTCGCCTGTCGGCGACGAATCGCTGGTCCGGAAATACGACGGGGAAACGGGACTGAGTTTATACGAAAAGAATCTCTGATTATGCATATGAGAATGCGCGACGGTATTATAAACCAAAGAGTTGTATCATGAGTATAGCATTGGAAATCGAGGATGTTGTTTCGGAATACATGCTGGCCATGAAAACGACCAAAATGTATGGCTTTGAGTTCAGCCTAACGTGCGACGCGATTCGCGGGCTGCCGGAAGGCAAAGACATAATCATACTGTCAAACCGCGATTACTGGCGCCGATTTAAATCCAAATATCACGATATATTCAATATTGAAGAATGCGAAGACGATTTTTCTATTGAAATAACCCTGAACAATCATTGTAATCATAATTCATTGCGACGACACTTCACAGCGTTTATGCCGACAAATCTGCATAACAGCATACTAAAAGCCTTGACAAGAGAAGAATTCAAAAGGCTGGCCGAAAGCAAAAAACTGGAACATAAGGAAAGTATCGGGCATTTAGAAAAGTCCATCAAAAATAAATATGCGTCCATATTATTGCAAAAGGAACAAAAATTGAAAGAACTGCATCGCGAAGTCAAGCGGCTTAGAACGGCTGTCAAGGAACTGAATACGCCCCAGACGACGCATTAAAACCGCGGCGCACGACAAACGCATATTCGTTTTAATTCTCCGGAACTGTTGGAACCTTCTGAGCATCCGGAATCAGAGATTCTGTTTCCGTATCTGCCGTAACGACGGCTTCGCCGGCCGCAGGCGCCGTCGCGGTGTCTTTTTCCAAAATCTCGCGCACTTCGGACGGGCTGTCCAACCCGCCGCCGCCCTGCTTCGACACTATGAACGCCAACGCGGCGCAAATCACAAAGAAAATCGTCGCCAGCCATGCAGTCAATTTTGTAAAAAAATTACCCGCCGACGCGCCAGTGAGCGCGCCGCCGAACATCGATGCCGCCTGCGAGCCGGACATTCCGCTTCCCTCGGATTTTTGCAATAATATCACGGCGACCATCAGCACCGCAATCACAATCAAACATGCAAGCAATATCGAAAACATTCTTGTTCCTTTTTTTATCTCTTCTCGCGGCACAGGCCGTCGACAACGGAACGTTGATTATTTGCCCATTGCCCGGCGTTTTACGGAAACTTCCTTTGCGCCCCTGGTCGCCTTGACATGCGTGTCCGTCTCTTTCACAACTTTTGCGGCGGGCGCTTTCTTCTCCTGCTTTTCCTTTTTCTCGCCTGTCTTTTCAGTCGCCGGCTTTGCGGCGGATTTCTTCGCCGAAACATCGCGGCCGACCAGTTCAATCACCGCCATTTCCGCCGCGTCGCCATAACGGAATCCGGCGCGTATGACGCGGGTGTATCCTCCGGCGCGCTCCTTGTACCGAGGCCCCAAAACCGAAAACAGCTTCTTCACCGCTCCGTCGTCGTTCCGGAGCTCGCCCGCAATCAGGCGGCGGTTTGCAACGCTGTCGGTTTTCGCGCGGGTAATCATTTTCTCAGCGATTCGCCTCAGCGCCTTTGCGCGCTCGAGCGTCGTTTTTATCTGCTCTTTTTCAATCAGCGATTTCGCAAGGTTCAAAAACAGCGCCTTGCGCGAATTCGCGTCGCGATTGAAATGATAATTTGCCTTTCCGTGCCTCATAATTCATGTCCTACGATTTGTATGGATTTTCGTATTTTTTCGCCAGCTTGTCAATGTTCTCCGGCGGCCATCCCGGAACCTCCATGCCGAGGTGGAATCCCATCGCCTCCAGCTGCTGCTTGATTTCATTCAGCGATTTGCGGCCAAAGTTCGGCGTTTTCAGCATGTCGACCTCGGTCTTCTGCACCAATTCGCCAAGCCAGTTGATATGGTCGTTTTTCAGGCAGTTGTTCGCGCGGACCGACAATTCCAATTCGTCGACATGTTTCAGCAGCTTCGGGTCGAACGGAAGAACTTCTTTCTTCACTTCCTCAACCTCCGGAACCACGACCTGCGTCGGGTCCTCGAAGTTTATGAACACCGTCAGCTGTTCGGTCAGAATCCGCGCGGCATACGCGACGGCGTCCTCGGGCGAAAGCGCACCGTTCGTCTTCACGCTCATCGTCAGTTTGTCAAAATCCGTCATCTGTCCGACGCGCGTTTCCTCGACCGAGGTCGATACGTTCAGAATAGGCGAATAAATCGAATCGACCGGGATTGTCCCTATCGGAGTATTCTGCTGGAACCTGGCCGCGACATAGCCGCGTCCGGTGTTCAGATTGATTTCCATATTCAGCGACGCGCCGTCGGCCAGATTGCAAACTTCGAAATCCTTGTTGCACACGGAAACGCCGAGCGGGCATTCGATGTCGCCCGCAACTACGGCCTTCGGCCCCTTGACTTTCAAATACGCCTTTTTCGCGCCTTCGGTATCCGCCTTGAAATACACTCCCTTCAGGTTCAGAATCAAATCCGTGATATCCTCGACAACGCCCGGAATGGTCGTGAATTCGTGCTGGACGCCGTCAATCTTTATGCTTGTAATCGCGCATCCCTGCAGCGACGACAGCAGAATGCGCCGAAGCGCCGTGCCGAGCGTAAGCCCGAATCCCTTTTCCAACGGCTCCGCAATCATCGTCGCATGGTTGACGTTCTTTTCGTCGATATGCACGCTTATCTTTTTCGGCTTCAGCAAAGACTGCCAATTTTTTTCTATCATTTCGTTCTCCATAGGTTAGTTTATTATTTTCCCCTGGCGGCTTGTCAAACTCTGCGGACTTTCTTCGGGCGGCATCCGTTGTGCGGAACGCGCGTCGTGTCGGTAATCGTCTGGACAATCAGACCCGCGTTACCGAGCCCGCGCACGGCCGACTCGCGCCCCCCGCCTATTCCGCGCATCAGGACGTCAACAGTCTTCATGCCCATGTCGGCCGCCTTCTTGGCGATTGATTCCGCGACAATGGCCGCGGCGTATGGCGTCGATTTCTTCGCGCCCTTGAAGTTGTTCGCGCCGGCCGTCGCCCAGCACAGCACCGCGCCCGACTGGTCCGTGATGGTTATGCGCGTGTTGTTCATCGTCGCCAGAACATGCGCGATTCCGTGCGAAACTTTTTTAACGACTTTTTTCTTTGTCTTCAATGCCATATTTCTTCTCTTCATAATGCGTGACGCACGATGCGAAACGCGTGAACAATTTTCTTATTTTACGCGCGCCTCACGCGGAGCGCGTCATTTTCCTTTCACCGAACTGCCGGCGACAGCCACGCGCTTGCCCTTGCGCGTCCGCGCGTTCGTCTTGGTGCGCTGCCCGCGGACAGGCAGGCGATTGCGGTGGCGGATTCCGCGATATGCCTTCAAGTCCTGCAGGCGCTTGATGTTCATCGTGATTTCGCGCCTGACGTCGCCTTCGACCTTGAAGTTCTGCTCGATATATCGGGAAATCTCGGCAACCTGCCCGTCCGTCAGGTCTTTCGCCCTCAAATCGTCCGGAAATTTCAGCGCCGCGCAAATCTGCTTCGCGCGCGTCGGCCCGATGCCGAAAACATATCTTAGCGATATTTCAACCCTTTTTTCCGTCGGAATATTCACCCCTGCGATTCGTGCCATTTTTTCATCTGCCTTTTAGTTTCGTTATTCTATCTTTTTCTTCCGAAAAGTCAAACCCGAAAGCGACTTTTCTTGTTTGCCTTTTTAATCACGCTCGCGTATTGCTTCGCGACGATATACGACTGAATCTGCGTGAAAGTATCCAGCACCACGCCCGCCACAATCAGAACGCTTGTCCCGCCGACCACAAGCGGCATTCCGAACCGCGTGTTCAGCACAATCGGCAGACAGCATACCAGCACGAGATAAGCGGCGCCGATTGCCGTCGTCCGTGCCACGATATTGTCCAGGAACGTCTGCGTCTGCTCTCCGGGCCGCACGCCGGGAATGTATCCGCCGGCGTTTTTAAGCTGCGTCGACGTTTCTTCGGAATTGAATACTATCGCCGTCTGGAAATATGAAAAGAAAACTATCAATGCCGCGTATAGCGCGACATACGGCCACGTCCCGTATGTGAAGAACGCCATCAAATGCTGATACCACAGAGCGTCCGACTGCGCGAACTTTGTCACGAATGCCGGCAGCATCATAATCGACGACGCGAACACCGGCCCCATCACCCCGGCCATATTCAGTTTCAGCGGCAGATAGGACGACTGCGCGTTCGTCATTCCGGCAAGACCGGCCTGGCGGGGATATAGAATCTGAATGCGGCGCTGCGACTGCTCCATAAAGACAATCAGGGCAACCAGCCCGATGACGAACGCCAGAATCAGGAACAGCATGAAGGGAGACGCGCTGCCCGCGCCGGCAAGGGATGCGAGTTTTGTGATTCCGGACGGCGCCTCCGCGACGATTCCGGCAAAAATCAGCAATGACGAGCCGTTGCCGAACCCGCGCGCCGTAATCTGTTCCGCCAGCCACATAACGAACGCCGTGCCCCCGACCAGCGCGACAATCGTCGAAACCTCGAACCCGAGCCCAGGATTCACAACCGCGGCGACGCTCCCGACCGCAGGCATCGATTCCAGCCCGCGCGCGACGGCCCATCCTTGGACAATGCACAGAACGATTGCGAGATAGCGCGTGTATTGGTTGATTTTAATGCGGCCGGATTCGCCCTCTTTCCTGAGCTCGTTCAGCGACTTCGACGCGGTTGACAACAATTGGATGACGATTGACGCCGATATGTACGGAAAAATGTTCAGCGCGAGGACGGACATCCTGGACAGCGAGCCGCCGGCGAACACGTCGAACATGCCCAGCATTCCGTTGCCGCCGTCGAAAAGGCTCAGCACCGCGGACGCATTCACTCCCGGCAGCGGAATGAACGAGCCGATGCGGTAAATCACCAGCGCGAATAACGTGAACAGCAGCCGTTTTTGCAAATCGCCCATATTTCCGAAAAACTTCTTTATCTTTCCCATTTTATCTCACGAACGCCTTTTCAAACCTTTTCTCAAACCTTTTCGATATCCTCCGCTCTTCCTCAAGAATCCATATCACTACGTTATTTCTTCTTCCGTTGCTGGCCTTGGTTCTATTCAATAGCACATTTTCAACCCGATTTCTGTCCAACAAGTCGAACACTTCTTCCGCATCGGCGGCCACTTTCCACGCTTCGTCCGAACCGCCAGCGCACGTTTCCTGTACTCTTTCACGAATGCCGTCTGTCATTTCGTTTTTCTTCTTGCTGTCTCCCCCCTTCGCTCTCTCCATCCGTTGTTATTTCATTTCCAGCCGTTGCTTATCCGACGCTCTTAATGGTTCCGCCTGCTTTAATAATCGCCTCTTCCGCGCTTTTCGACCATTTCGTCGCAACGACGTTTATCTTCGACTTCAACTCTCCGCGGCCAAGAACTTTCAGTCCGTCTTTTTTGCGATTCAGGACCCCGGCGTCAATCAGCGAGTCAATCGTGACTTCCTTCGATGGGTCTACGCGCTTCGCGGCGACGAACTTTTCAATCGTCTCCAGATTGATTTCGGCATAGCGCTTCGCGAACGGATTTACGAATCCGAACTTTGGAAATCGCTTCAGAATGTTCATCTGGCCGCCCTGGAACGTCGCGAGTTTCCGCGCGCCCGCCCGTGCGCCCGCGCCCTTCGCGCCGCGCCCGGCGGTCTTGCCCTTGCCCGAGCCTATGCCGCGCCCGACGCGCTTTTTATAATGCGTCGCGCCCAAATTGCTTTTCAGTTCGTTCAGCCTCATGATTATTCACCTTGTGTTTCTTCTTTCGCAGCCTGGCGTCCGTCGCGGTTCGCGACGATTTCCGCAACCGGCTTCGAGCGACGCGACGCGACGCTCTTCGGACTGTTCATTTTTTCGAATGCGAGAAACGCCGCCCGGACCATGTTGTGCGGATTGTTCGAGCCCTTCGATTTAGCCACGATATCCTGGACGCCGAGGCAGTCGAACACGGCGCGAAGCGCCCCGCCCGCGATGATTCCGGTTCCCGGAACCGCCGCGCGCATGACAACCTGGCCCGCGCCGAACTTCGCGGTCGCGTCGTGATGAAGGGTGCGCCCCTCCTTCAGAGGAACGCGAATCATTCTTCTTTTCGCCTCTTTGGTCGCCTTTTGCACGGCCGCCTGAACCTCGTGCGCGTGCCCCTTGCCGAACCCGACCCTGCCGGCCTTGTCGCCGACGACCACAAGGGCAGAGAACGACATTGTGCGACCGCCCTTCACAGTTTTCGACACGCGGTTGATGGCAATCAGTTTGTCGACCAAATTGTCCGTCTGAAAATCCTTGCTGTCATATGCCATATTTTTTCCCCATATTAAAAGTTTATCCCGCCGGCGCGGATTGCGTCCGCCAGCGCCTTGACCCGGCCGTGATATTTGTATCCGCCGCGGTCGAAATACATATCGCCCAGCTTCGCCTTTTTCGCGCGTTCGGCAAACAGCGCGCCGACCTTCGCGGCGCCCGCCGCGTTCCATCCGTTTTCCTTGAAATCTTTCTCCTTGCTGGAAGCCGCGCAAATCGTCGCGCCCTTCAGGTCGTCAATCGCCTGAACCTCTATATGGCGGCCGCTGCGTAACACCGACAGGCGGACCTTGCCGTGATTTTTCTTTTTCAGCGCCGCGCGGTTTGCAAATCTCCGCCGTTCCGATGTCGTCAAATGCTTTATCATTTCTTTACCCTTCGTAATGCGTCGCGTTCTTATTTTTTCTTGCCTTCTTTCCGCCGGATTGTTTCGTCCTTGTAGAATATGCCCTTGCCTTTGTATGGTTCCGGTTTTCTGACCTTGCGCACCTTGTCGGCGAACTGTCCGACCGCGTTCTTGTCGCCGCCCCTTATATTGAACTCCGTCGGCGACACAACCTCGACGGTCAGGCCGTCCGGAATCGGAACAATCACGTCATGCGAATATCCGGCCGTCAGCACCAAATCCTTTCCTTTCACAACCGCCTTGTATCCGACTCCCTTCATTCCCATTTCCTTGACAAAGCCATCCGTGACGCCGAGAATCGCCTGCCTTATGTTCCGCGCCATGGTGCCCCACATCGCGCGCGTCGCCTGGTCGTCCTTGTTTTTCGGCGACACCGCGACAGATTTGTCATCGATGCCGACATCGACCAGTCCGGCGTTCGCCGTGTCCAGGCGAACGCGCAGCTCGCCCTTCGGCCCTTTGACGACAATCGCCGAATCAGTCCTGGAAACGGAAACGCCGTTTGGAATCCCTATGCTGTTCTTGCCTGCACGTGACATGATTCATTCCTTGCCTTAATTGCCTGTTTACACAACCCTGCACAAAACCTCGCCGCCGACATTCTGCGCGCGCGCCCTGGCGTCCGTCATCACGCCGTTCGGCGTCGACACAATCGCAATGCCGAGCCCGCTCATAACGCGCGGCATTTTCTTGATGCCGAAATACGCGCGGCGGCTGGGCTTTGATACAACCGCTATTTCCTGAATCGCGGGAGCGCCGTCGACATATTTCAACTGAACCTCCAAATCGGACTTGTTTTCGCCGGCCCCGACTTTCCTAAAGTCGGCTATGAATCCCTCGTCCTTCAGAACGGAAAGAACATTCGCGCGCAAAGACGAATACGGCGTCGAAACCGTTTCCTTTCCGGCATCCTGCCCGTTCCTGATTCTCGTAATCATATCCCCAATCGGATGCGTCAAAGCCATTTCATATTACCCTTTGTTCTTCCGTGATTCTATTTCCCATCGCCGCCCTACCAGCTTGATTTCCGGACGCCCGGCAGTTTTCCTTCGCTCGCCAGCTGGCGCATCTGCTGGCGGCACAGGCCGAACTGCCCCATATACGAGCGCGAGCGCCCCGTAATCGCGCATCGATTGTGAAGTCGCGTCTTGTTCGCGTTTCGCGGCATCTTCGCCATTTTCTTCATGGCGTCGATGCGTTCTTCCGGCGTCGCTGTGACGGACATTTTCTCTTTCAGCGCATCATGCTTTTTCGCATATTTCCGCACCATATTCACGCGCTTTTCCTGTCTTAAAATCAATGATAGCTTCGCCATTTCGTTTCCTTGTTATTTCAGCACCAGCGGCAATCCCAATTTGGACAAGAGCGCCATGCCCTCGCCGTCGGTCTTCGCAGTCGTCGCAATCACGATGTCCATGCCGCGTATTGACTCCAGTTTGTCGACCGATATTTCCGGAAACACCAAATGCTCCCTTATTCCGAACGCATAGTTTCCGCGCCCGTCGAATTTCGACTTTGACAACCCTTGGAAGTCCTTGATTCTCGGCAGCGCGACCGTAATCAGTTTGTCCAGAAAATCATACATTCTTCTTCCGCGCAGCGTCACCATCGCGCCGATTGCCTGCCCCTCGCGCAGCTTGAAGTTCGCGATTGATTTCCGCGCGAACGTCGTTTTCGGCTTTTGCGCCGCAATCAGCGTCAGGTCCGCGATTGCCACGTCCAGTTTTTTCTTGTCGCCCGCGCCCTCGCCGACGCCCATGTTCAGAACGATTTTAGAAAGTTTCGGAACGGACATATCGTTTCTGTATCCGAACTCCTTTTTAAGTTCCGGAACGATTTTCGTCTTGTAAATATCGAACAATCTTGCTTTCATTTCTTTTCACCTTTTGCCATCCGTATCAGCGGCCTAGCGGGTTCAGGGGCAATTCTATCACCTATTTTCAGAATTGCAACCTTTATAATCATCCGCCGTATCGGCGCCCATAGCCGCCTTTTACGAGATGTTCCGACAGAAAATCATGTTTGGCCTCCACCTCTTTTATCTGCTGAATCGTCGGCTCTTCATTTTTCTTCACGACCAGATTCGGATAATCCCTGGACAATAACTTCTTCACTCCGTAGACTGCCTTTTCCGCCAGCAGCATCTCATAGCACATTCTTCTGAATTCGCGCGTTGAAATTTTCATTCTCATATCCCTTATTTTATTTCCGTTCCGGATTTTTTCGCGACGCGGACTTTTTTTCCGCCATCGATTTTATACCCGATGCGCGTGGGCTTTTTTGTCTTCTGGTCGACGAGCGCGACATTGGACACATGTATAGGGGATTCGACATCCTCTATATGCCCCGGCTTGTCCTGCGTCGGCTTTATATGCCGCTTCTGGCGCGCGACGCCGGAAACCACGACCTTTGATTCGGCCGGATACGCGGCGACAACCTCGCCCTTCACGCCCTTGTATTTTCCAGAAATGACAACAACTTCGTCGCCTTTTTTGATTTTCATCTGGCATTTCCTTTTACGTTCTCCTGAGCACTCTGCTTAACACGCGGATATATCAGAGTTACCGTCTTTTTATCTCCGTCGCAGATTGCTCCCAAAATAATTCCATTCCTATAGAGAGAGTCCACCCTTTGAACGGTCACCGCGTCATATGACAAAGTTTCCTTGTAGTTGTTTTCATAAATATCTGACATTTTTCATCCTTTTTTTATAAATTGTTATTCCACATCCACAGTTTTGTCCTCAGAGACGCCGACCTTGGATTTAAGAATCCATTTCTTTGTCTTGGAAATCGGGCGATGCTCCTCAATCGTCACGATATCGCCGACATTGCCGGAATTGTCCCCGTCGTGCGCCTTGTATTTCTTGTTTTGCTTCACGAACTTTCCGTATAGCGGATGACGGAACTTGCGCTCCACCTCCACGACGACGGTTTTGTCGTTTTTATTGCTCACAATGGTTCCCTGCAACACTCTTCTTGGCATAATTTATCCTTTTAATTTAAAGCCAGCCGATAGCCTGATGGCAAATTGACTACAAAACCTCCGGCGCAAGAGACATAATCTTTTGCACGTCGTATTTCCTCCGCGCTTCGCGCGCGACGGGCCCGAAAATGCGCGTTCCAATCGGCTCGAAATTATTTTTGTTTATCAAAACCACCGCGTTGTCGTCAAAGCGGATAATGCTGCCATCCGAACGCTTCACCGGAAATTTCGTCCGGATGATAATCGCGCGCTGAACCGTCCCCTTCTGCACCTTGCCGCGCGGAATCGCGTCCTTTATAGCGACGACGATTTTGTCGCCCACCGTCGCATAGCGCCGGTGCGAGCCGCCCAGCACCTTTATGCACAGGCATTTCTTCGCGCCGCTATTGTCCGCAACATTCAATATAGTTTCCGTCTGTATCATTCTTCTTTACCTTGTTTTATCCTTTATCGCCCTCACTATGTCTTTTATGGTAAAAACCGCGAATCCGAACAGCCCCAGCCCGACGATGCCGGCGGTGAGATAAGAAAGCATGTTCCTAACCTCTTCATTCCGGGCGGCCATTTCCGATAAAAATTTTTCCGTCTCATCCATTTTTATTTCTTGTTCAATTCCGTCTTGACCCGGGCGGCCTCGCGGCGGTTGGCGCGCAAGACGTGCGTTTTCGGCAGCTGCCCCGACGCATGCTGAAAGCGCAGGTTCATCCCCTGTTTTTTCAGGTCGACCAATTTCGATTCCATCGCCTCTTTGTCCAAGTTTATTTCTTTCGTCTTAGCCATGATATAATCCTAATTTTCTTGTTGGGCGGCGTCCGCGCTTATCTTGCCGAACAAATTTTGAAGCAGGTCGCATGATTCGGAATAAATCTCTCTCAACAGAGACCTGCTTTTGACATCGGCGCCCGGATTGTCCTTTCCCTCGGAAGAAAGCCGCATCGTTTTTTGAAGATAATTTTTCAAGTTTACTTTCTCCGCCATTTTAATTCGCCTTTCTTTCAACGATTTTTGTTTTTACCGGCAGCTTCGCGGCCGCAAGCGTCAGCGCCTCGATTGCGATTTCCGGCTTTACGCCGTCCATTTCGAACATGACGCGGCCCGGCTTCACGCGGCAAATCCAGTATTCCACCGCGCCCTTTCCCTTTCCCATGCGGACGCCCAACGGCTTCGCCGTCACGGGAACGTCCGGAAAAATCCGAATCCACAGGCGCCCGAGCCGCCGCATGCGGCGGGTAATCGCGCGCCGCGCCGCCTCGATTTGCCGGCTGGTGACGCGTTCCGGCGTCAGCGCCTTCAACCCGTATGAGCCGAACGCCAGCTCCGAGCCGCCTTTGGCCAGCCCGTGGATGCGCCCCTTGTGCTGTTTCTTAAACTTCGTCTTCTTTGGCTGCAGCATTTTGTTATTCCTTATTCCGCTCTGACATGTTTTTCAGACGATGCGGCGAACTCGGTCGGACGCGACAATTCCGCATTCATTTTTTCCTTATTCACGACATCGCCGGTGTAAATCCAAACCTTTACCCCGATGACCCCGTATGTCGTTTTTGCCTGAATCGACGCATAGTCGACGTCCGCGCGCAAAGTGTGCAGCGGTATCTGTCCCTCGCGCATGGATTCGGCCCGCGCGATTTCCGCGCCGTTCAGCCGGCCGCTGCATGTGATTTTGATTCCCTTCGCCCCAGATTTCTCGGCGTTCTGCATGGCCTTCTTCATGGCGCGCTTGAACGACACGCGCCCCTCGATTTGCTGCGCGATGTTCTTCGCGACCAGATGCGCGTTCAGGTCCGGCCTTCTGACCTCGAATATGTTCACGACAACCTGCTCGTTTTTCACAAGTCTTTTAATCGCGTTCCTCAGCGCCTCGATATCGGCGCCGTTCTTTCCGATAATCATTCCCGGGCGCGAAGTGTGAATCGTCACGACCAGTTTCTTCGCAAACCGTTCGATAACGATTTTCGCCAGCCCCGCCCGCGCCAACTTCTTTTCGATGAAATTGCGAACCTTGACGTCTTCGAGCAACAAAGCCGGATATTCCTTCTTGGATGCAATCCAGCGGGAATCGGGCGTTTTGTTTATAAACTCGCGCAATGAAACCGGTGATACTTTCTGTCCCATGTTTTTTACTCCGTAATTCATGGTTCGCGGTTCGTGTTCGGCGAAGCGTCACGAACCACGAAACTATTTCTTGTCCTTTGCCTCTTTCTTCGTTTCTTTTTTAACTTCTTTCTTTTCCGATTTCGGCGCCGTCTTTTTCGCGGCCTTTTCCGCGGCAGGCGCGCCGGCCTCGAGAATAATCGTCAGATGCGAAAACGGCTTCAGAAACGGCTTGGCCTGGCCGCGCGGACCGGCGCGATAACGTTTCATGGCAACCGCCTTGCCGACCCAAATCTCCTTCACGAACAGAGAATCGACCGACAGTTTCTTGTTGTTTTCCGCATTCGCGACGGCGGACAATAGGGTTTTCAGCACCTCGCCCGCAACGCGCTTCTTGGAGAACTTTAATATGTCGACCGCCCGCGCGACCGTTTTTCTCCGAATCAAGTCCGCCACCAGCGACAGCTTGGACGCCGATATGCGAATCAGTTTGTTGAACGCCCTGACCTGATTGTCCGCCAAATTGTATCTAGTTTTCTTTTCCATTTTATCTTCCGCCGTTTTCCGCCATCTGTTTCAAATATGGAGCCAATCGATTTATCGCATCCACAGCTTTGTAAATCCCAACCATTATACCTACCCTTATTGCAAAATCAATACCAGCTTTGATAGCACCAACCATCGCACCAGTCGCGCTTTTTTCCACCTCCACTTTAAGTGGGGATAAACCTTCATTTTTAACCTCAACTTTTTCTGCCATCTTTTCCGCCATTATTTTCTTGATTTCGCCGCTGGTTTCTTACTCGTTTTGCTCTTGCCGGAATCCTCCTTTCCAAACGCCGCCTTGACTAGGAACACCAACGAAATGATATAGAAAATCTGCTGCCCAACGAACAAGCAACGGACAACGTCGGCAGGAATCTGAATCACGAACCCGACGACAGTCGCGATTGTAAGGGACATAATGCCTATCATCATAAAAATATTCGAGACAAGATAAGTTCTGAATCTTTTATCCATTTTGTTTCCTCTTTGTTACTTTTTCTCGGACGCCTTTTTGTTCGCGGCGTGCCCCTTAAAAGTCCTAGTCGGCGCGAACTCGCCCAGCTTGTGCCCAATCATATCCTCGACGACCGGCACCGGAATGAACCTGCGCCCGTTGTGGACATCGAAAGTCAGCCCGACCATCTGCGGGATTATCGTGGACCCGCGCGACCATGTCTTGATGGGCTTTTTGTCATTTGCCTCGACCGCACGCGCCGATTTCTTCAGGACGGACGGATGAACATACGGACCTTTCCAAACGCTTCTTGCCATTTTATTTCATTCCTTCTTTACATTTGCAAACGCGGCCGCTCAAGCCCGCATTCGCGCGCATCAAATCTTCCCATGTTTTTCTTTTTTTTAACATCCGAACGTTTTTCGGCTCTTTCCACTCGAAATAGCGGCACATAAAGCCACCGTCGGATTTTGTAATATCTTTCAGCGTTTTAATCCGCATTGCCTCGCCGTCTGCGACCAGTGTAGCACACGAACTGGCGACAATCTTTTCATGAATGCAGAACGTGGTCTGCCGACCTCCATAATTAGCAGCCCAATCCGATATATCTCTTAGGTACTTGCAATCATTGTGATTCGGAATCTCGACAAAATCTCTTTTATTCAGCGGCATTTTTACCTAGCCCCTTCTTTGTTTTTTCCGCAGGCGCAAATATTCAACACCACGCTGCTTATAAGCTCCTGTACTTCCAAGCGTCTGTCATTATACCTGTCATTCCATTCAAAACGCTGGCACAAGCTGTGCTCATGCCACCCATCAATCAAATGAACTTTCTCGGCTTCCTTGCATCCGTCAGGCACAATATCGGTCCCGCCCAACTGCTTCACGACATCGTCGCAACGACATCCCCCGACTAGCAGGAGACCGCTTGAAGTCACCCCCGCCGTCCAGTATTTGCAATCGGAGTGTTTAGGCATGCGAATAAAATCAATCTGTTTTTCCGCCATTTTTATCTCTTTTTGCTCAAGTGTCTGCTCCGAATAATAAACTTTTGAGTCAGCTTGTTTTTCCGCGTGCGGAATCCTTTTGCCGGAACGCCGGTGCGGGACTGCGGTATGTGCCCCTTGCCCCTTCCGTTTCCGCCGCCGTGCGGATGGTCGACCGGGTTCATCGCGACGCCCCGCGTGGTCGGACGGACGCCTTTCCAGCGCGCGCGGCCGGCCTTGCCCAATTTAACGTTTCTTTGGTCCTGATTGGACACGGCGCCGATTGTGGCGATGCAGTCCGAATGAACCCTGCGCAATTCGCCAGAACCCATCCTGATTTGCGCGTAAACGCCGTCCTTTCCCATCAGCTGGACGCTGCATCCGGCGGAGCGCGCGAATTGCGCGCCCGCTCCGGGCTTTGTCTCCACATTGTGAATCACGGTTCCAATCGGAATATTTTTCAGCGGGATTGCGTTTCCCGGGATTATATCCGCGCGTTCGGACGCAATCACGGTGTCGCCGGCCTTCAATTTTTGCGGCGCGAGGATATATGACTTCTCGCCGTCTTTGTATTCCAAAAGGGCGATGAAGCCGGTGCGGTTCGGGTCGTATTCAAGACGCACGACTGTCGCCGGAACATCCTTTTTCGCGCGTCTGAAGTCAATCATGCGGTATTTCTTCTTGTGTCCGCCGCCCTGATGCGGAACGGTCAGCTGCCCGAAGTTATTGCGCCCGCCGCGCGATACAATCCCGCGCGTCAGAGACTTTTCCGGATTGCCCTTGTGCAGTTCCGAATGGTCGACCAGCACGGTTCCGCGCGTCGATTTCGTATAAGGTTTATAACTTTTAAGTGCCATTTCTTTTACCTTTTTGACCCGACTCTGGCATCACTTTGGATTATCAGCCGGATGTTTTCCCTACTTGCTTCTCATCGACTTCTCGACATTGAGCAGATGAGTCTCCGCCTGCTGAAGTTTATCGCACGCCTCATGCAATTCCCGATACCCTTCCGGAGTCAGTCCGTTTCCGTTCTTTTGACTCAGCAATAAATTGTTCGCGGCAAAGCATGCCACTTTCACTTTATCGTGGACTCCAAGCACACCCGCAAACTCAATCAATACCGCCATATTTACACCGTCTTCCTATGTCACTTCTTCGCGCTTTCCGCCAAGATGTCTATTGTTTTGCCTTTCGGCAGCGTTATATACGCTTTTTTTACCGCCCTTTGCGTTCCCTTGCTCTTATTGCGAAAGGATTTTACCTTTCCCTTAACGTTCACAATGTTCACCCGCTCGGGCTTTACATTGTAAATCGCCGAAACCGCGTCCGAAACGTCTTGTTTCGTCGCAGCCGGCGCGACCTCGAACACCAGGCCGTTATGCTCGGCCAACTTCGCCGCTTTTTCCGAAATAATCGGACGCTGCAGAACATCGTAATGCTTCGCCGTCAAAGATATTTTTTTCTCCGCCATTTTATTCCGCCTATTTTACAGCAACTTTTCGTTTTCTTGCCAGAATATGCGAGATGTCTTCCCAGTATTTGTATTCCCTCATATTCTTATCCGCCTGCGCTTCCGCCATCTTTTCTTCCGCATACCGAATCTTCATACCAATAACGCTGCGCGTTTCGTTCGACATCTTATTCACCCAGCCTTTTTTCCAGCGCCTTCGCGCCGTCCGCCGTCAGAACCAGAGTCCTATGCCTCAAGACATCGCGGACATTCGCGCCGAGCGCCGGCAGCGCGTCGATATTTTTTATGTTCGCGATTGACTTCTTAAAGTTCGCGTCCAACGCCTCGCCGCCAATGAACAGCGCGGAATCCAGTTTCAGTTTCGCAAGCTGCTTCGCGACCGCATTTGTTTTCGCCGCCGGAACCTTTTCGGAATCCAAAACAACCAGCGTCTTTTCCGCCGCATGGGACGACAGCGCCATTTTAAGCCCGAGCGCGCGGATTTTTTTCGGCAGGTCCGAATGGTGGTCCCGCAGAACCGGCCCGTGAATCACTCCGCCTCCGCGCATATGGACGTTGCGCTTCTCGCCCTGGCGCGCGTTCCCGGTCTTCTTTTGGCGATATACCTTCTTCCCGCTGCCCGAGACATCGGAAACGGTTTTCACAAGATGCGTTCCCTGCCGCGCGTTTGCCAATTGCCAATGAACCACGCGCTGCAGAATGTCGGCGCGCGGCGCGACTCCGAAAACCGCATCGCTCAGTTCGACCGAGCCAGCGTTTTTCCCGTCAAGATTTATCACGTCAAACTTCATAATCATCCACCCTGCTTTTCTTCCGCCGCGGTTTCGGCAGGCTTCGCTTCGGATTTACCCTCCGAAACTTCTTCAACGGCCGAATTCTCTTCCGATTTTGGATTATCGGCCGCCGATTTCGTCGGAACGGGCAATCCGGACTGCTCTTTCTTGATGGCGTCCGTCACCATTATGAACGAGCCGTTCGCGCCCGGAACAGCGCCCTCGATAAAAATCAGGTTCTCGTTCTCGTCGACTCCGAAAACCTTCAGGTTCTGAACGGAAACCGTTTCGTTTCCCATCTGCCCCGCCATTTTGCGCCCTTTGAACACCTTGCCGGGCCATTCCCGGTTACCGACCGAGCCGAGCGCGCGGTGCGTTTTAAGCGTCCCGCGCGATGCGGAATCGCCCGAAAAATTATGCCGCTTCATCGCGCCCTGAAATCCCTTGCCCTTGCTTGTTCCCCGAACGTCGACGAACGAGCCGGCAACAAAATGCCCTGCCGACATCACCGTGCCGACAGGGATTACGCAATCTTCCGACACCCTAAACTCGCAGACTTTGCGATACAACTTCACCCCGTCTTTTTTCGCCGCCGCAATCTGCGGCCGCGCCATGTGTTTCTCTTTCGCTTCGTTCATGCCGAGGACGACGGCGTTGTATCCGTTCTTCGCCATGGTGCGGCTGCCGATGACGGCGCAATCGCCGACCGCAAGGACGGTCACGCCATGCGCCACGCCGCTGTCGTCAAACAGCCGCGTCATCCCTATCTTTTTCGTTATCAATCCCGCACGTCTCATTTTTTATGCCTTTTCAAGCGATATGCGAAACGTAATGCGCGATATGATTCTTTTTTTCTGGGCGTTATAGCCCTCGCTTCATATCATGCTTCACATACTGCATATCATAATTTAATTTTCACATCCACTCCGCTCGCTAGGTCCAACTTCATCAGGGCATCCACTGTCTGAGGGGTTGGATTCACAATGTCGATGACCCTCTTGTGATTGCGAATCTCGAACTGCTCGCGCGATTTCTTATTCACGTGAGGCGAGCGGTTCACCGTGAACTTCTGAATCCATTTCGGCAACGGAATCGGCCCCACGACCTCGGCGCCGGTGCGGTTCGCGGTCTTCACAATCTCGTCCGTCGCGGCGTCCAGAATCCTGTGGTCATAGGCGGTCAGTTTAATTCTTATCTTTTGCGATTCCATTTTTTCAATCCCTGCGAAATCCGAGACCCGGCGTCCGGAATCCGATTCTTTTCGGATTCCGGACGCCGGATTTCGGACAACGATTACTTAATCACCTTCGACACTACTCCCGAGCCGACCGTGTGCCCGCCCTCGCGTATGGCAAAGCGGCGGCCTTCGTCCATCGCAATCGGCGCATTCAGCTGAACCGTGATTTTCACATTGTCGCCCGGCAGAACCATTTCCTTGCCGGCCGGCAGCGTGATTGTTCCGGTCACGTCGGTCGTCGAGAAATAGAATTGAGGACGATAGTTCGTGAAGAACGGCGTGTGCCGCCCGCCCTCGTCCTTGGTCAGAATATAGACCTCGGCCTCAAACTCGGTGTGCGGGGTGATGGAGCCCGGTTTGCAGACAATCTGTCCGCGCTCGACTTCCTCTTTTTTCGTTCCGCGCAGCAAAAGGCCAACGTTGTCGCCGGCTTCGCCCTGGTCCAAAAGTTTGCGGAACATCTCGACGCCGGTAATCGTCGTCTTCTGCGTCGGGCGCAGCCCCACGATTTCGACTTCGTCGCCAACATGGATGACGCCAGTGTCGATGCGTCCTGTCACGACCGTGCCGCGGCCGGTAATCGAGAACACGTCCTCAATAGCCATCATGAACGGCTTGTCCGTCGGACGCTGCGGAGTCGGAATGTATTCGTCGACCGCCTTCAGCAGCGCGTCGATGGATTCCTTTCCAAGCCCGTCCGATTTGCCGTCCACCGCCGAAACGGCCGAGCCGTGAATAATCGGAGTGTTCGCCCCGTCGAATCCGTTCGCGGACAAAAGTTCGCGTATCTCCATTTCGACCAATTCCAACAGCTCCTTGTCGCTCGCCAAATCGCACTTGTTGAGGTACACGATGATTTTGCCGATTCCGACCTGGCGCGCCAAAAGGACATGCTCGCGCGTTTGCGGCATCGGGCCGTCGGTCGCCGCGACCACCAGAATCGCCCCGTCCATCTGCGCGGCGCCGGTAATCATGTTCTTTACATAGTCGGCGTGCCCCGGGCAGTCGACGTGCGCGTAGTGGCGCGCCTCCGTCTCGTATTCCACATGCGCCGTGTTGATTGTTATTCCGCGCGCCTTTTCCTCCGGCGCGTTGTCGATGTCGTCAACGCTTTTGTTCCTGTCCGCGCCGACCCCGTAATAGTGGACGATTGCCGCGGTCAGCGTGGTTTTCCCATGGTCCACGTGCCCGATTGTCCCAATGTTGACATGGGGTTTGCTGCGTATGTATTTTTCTTTTGCCATAACCTTTCTCCTTTGGTTGGTTATATTATTTTCTTGATTTCAGAATTTCTGACGCTGCTATTATATATGCAAAAATCAGAAAGTCAAAAAATCAAAGCCCTTTTCTTCGCCGTCCTCACTTTGTCATCTTTTTGACGACCTCGTCCGCCACGTTCTGCGGAACATCCGAATAATGCGACAGTTCCATATACGGATTCGCGCGCCCCTGCGAGAGGGAACGCAGCGTCTTCACGTATCCGAACAGGTTCGCCAGCGGGACATACGCGCTGACCAGCTGGTTTCCGAACTGCGTGTCTATTCCGTTGATTTGCCCGCGCCGGCTGTTCAGGTCGCCGATGATGTCGCCGACGTATTCCTCCGGAGTGTTTACCGAAAGTTTCATGATGGGCTCCATGATTTTCGGCGCCGCCTTTCTGATTGCCTCGCGGAAGCACGCCCGCGCCGCTATTTCAAAGCACAGGACGTTGGAATCGACCTCGTGATATTTTCCGTCGACCAGCGTCGCCTTGAAATCCACAGTCGGGTATCCGATTAAGACGCCCGTTTCCTGCGCGATGCGAAGCCCTTTTTCCACGCCCGGAATGAACTCTTTCGGAATCGCGCCGCCGACGATTTTGTTTTCGAACTCGTATCCGGCGCCCGGCTCCAGGGGCTCGAACGTAATCTTTACCTGCGCGTATTGGCCGGAGCCGCCCGACTGCTTCTTGTGGGTGTATTCTTCGGTCACGGTCTTCGTAAAGGATTCGCGGTACGCGATGCGCGGCTCGCCCACGTTCACCTCGACCTTGAACTCGCGCAACAGTCTGTCGACCAGGATTTCAAGATGCAATTCCCCGACGCCCTGCAGAATCGTCTGCCCGGATTCCTGGTCTACGGACACGCGGAACGACGGGTCTTCCTTTGCCAGCGCCTGCAGGCCCAGCGACAGTTTTTCAATATCGTTTTTCGTCTTCGGTTCGACGGCGATGGACATAACGGGCTCGGGAACATGAATCTGCCCCAGGATAATCGGCTTGTTCTCGTCGCACAAAGTATCGCCGGTAATCGTGTCCTTCAGCCCGACCAGAGTGATGATGTCGCCGGCGGACGCCTCCTTGATTTCCTCGCGGTTGTTCGCGTGCATCAGCAGCATGCGGCCGACGCGCTCGCGCCTGTCGCGGGTGGAATTGTAGACATACGAGCCCGCCGATAGTTTTCCCGAATAAATGCGGACGAACATCAGGTTTCCGACGAACGGGTCGTTCGCGACCTTGAACGCCAGCGCCGAGAACGGCTCGGACGCGGACGGATGCCGGACTTCTTCCGTCTCCTTGTCCATCCTGACGCCCTCGATTGCCGGAATATCGACCGGCGAGGGCAGATAATCCACAATCGCGTCCAGAAGAGGCTGCACGCCCTTGTTCTTGAACGCGCTTCCGCAAATCAGGGGAACGAAGTTTTGCGCGATTGTCCCCTTGCGCAATAGTTTCTTGAGCGTCGCGACATCCGGAGCCGTTCCGTTCATATACGATTCCATGGCCTCGTCGTCCAGCGTGACAACCTCTTCAACCAATTTGGTATGCAATTCGGCGGCCTTTTCCTTCAAATCGTCCGGAATATCGATTATTATCGGATTGCTGCCGGTTTCGTCCTCCCATACGATTCCCTTCATCTCGACGATGTCGACGACGCCGCGAAAGTCCGCCTCGTTTCCGATTGGAAAATTTATGACCAGGGGATTCGCGCCCAGCCGTTCGCGTATCATGTCCACGCAGCGGAAAAAGTTGCTGCCCACCCTGTCCATCTTGTTTATGAAGCAAATGCGCGGAACATTGTATCTGTCCGCCTGGCGCCATACGGTTTCCGTCTGCGGCTGCACGCCCGACACGGATTCGAACACCGCGACGGCGCCGTCCAGAACGCGGAGGGACCGCTCCACCTCCATGGTGAAGTCCACATGCCCCGGGGTGTCAATCAGATTTATGCGGTGGTCGCGCCAAAAGCACGTCGTCGCGGCGGATGTAATCGTAATCCCGCGCTCCTGCTCCTGCACCATCCAGTCCATGGTCGCCGCCCCGTCGTGCACCTCGCCGATTTTATAATTCTTTCCGGTATAGAACAGAATGCGCTCGGACGTAGTCGTTTTGCCGGCGTCGATATGCGCCATGATGCCGATGTTCCTATACATGTGAAGAGGCGCTGTTTTTCCAACTGACATTTGTTATTTTTCCTTGCTCTTTGCTTTTATTTCATGTGCTTTATCGACAAGCACCGTCCTGAATAATGACCTTTTATATCTTTAGAGTCTCAAAATCCGACCTCTTTTTCACCCTGCCCTTGACATCTACCTTTTTTGCCATCTTTATTCCGCATTGTCATTTTCGGTCCTTACCATCTGAAATGCGCGAAGGCCTTGTTGGCGTCCGCCATTTTGTGCGTGTCGACCTTTTTCTTGAACGCCCCGCCCTGCCCGGACAGCGCGTCCCTCATTTCCGCGAACAGCTTTTCTTCCATGCTTCGCTCGCCGCGCTTCCGCGCGAATTGGACAAGCCAGCGCAGGGCCAGCGTTTGTTGCCGCTCTTTCCTGACTTCGACCGGAACCTGATAGGTGGCTCCGCCGACGCGGCGCCCCTTTACCTCGACCGACGGCTTCAACGCCTCGACCACATCCAGGAATCCCGCCAGTTCGTTTCCGTCCTTGGCAATCTTTTTCAACCTTTCCAGCGCGCCATAGACTATGTTTTCCGCGACTTCCTTCTTGCCGTCCCACATCACGACATTGATGCACTTCGCCACGACCAGATTGTTGTATTTCGAATCCGGCAAAATCGCCCTCTTCTCTGCCTGTTTCCGTCTGCTCATTTTTATTTCCTTTATGCTTCGCCCTTTCAGATTGCTCAATCCCTTGGCATTGTCTATCCGCCGTAGCACCTCCGCAGGAAAGTATCGCCCCAATACAGCCTGAATTTCGCGCCCGGGCGCGATTTGCGCGCCTCGGCAAACAGCTCTTCCGCGGATTTGCCCGTCTTTCCTATGCTACAAATCGCGCCTATTTTCGAATCTCCCAAAACGTATTTCTTTTCATTATTCTGCATGTTAGTTTCCATTATGTCCCGCCTTTATGCCTTTTTGGCCTTCGCGCCATACAGCGAGCGCCCCTGTTTCCGCGCCGCCACGCCCTGCGTATCCAGCACGCCGCGGATGATATGGTATTTCACGCCCGGCAGGTCTTTGACGCGCCCGCCGCGAATCATGACCACGCTGTGTTCCTGCAAATTGTGCCCTTCGCCCGGAATATACGCCGTGACTTCGTTTCCGTTCGCCAATTTCACGCGCGCAACCTTGCGCATGGCGGAGTTCGGCTTTTTCGGCGTCGTTGTATAGACGCGCGTGCAAACGCCGCGCTTTTGTGGATTGCCCTTCATATCCGGCGCCTTGGACTTCGCGATTTTCGGTTTTCTCGGTTTCCTAATCAGTTGGTTCACTGTCGGCATCGTATTCTCTTTCTTTTTGTTTTGCATTATCCCCGCCTTTCTGTTTCACATCCCCGAATCTATTTTTCGGTTAAAACAGGCAGATTTCTGCGAGAAAAATGCTTTAAAGCCCTGCAAACGATTCATGCAAAGCGGATGAATTATAATGACGAAACACAGGAAAGTCAAGGGGAAATTATAAGCTGTTAGTTAGAGGTTATAAGCCGGTGCGGCGCGTATGCATGTTTTCTATCTGGGATGCACTGCGGTTAAGCAACATCGGCTTATAATTTATAACTAACAGCCTATAACTGAAAAAATCCCGCTTTCGCGGGATTTTTTTTAGAACTTGTATATTGCGCCAAGTTTGAACACATTCACTCCATTATACGAGTTGTTGACGTTCTCGCCATTGGAATTATAGTAGAATGTGCGGTTATACTGCAAATCCAGCGACAATTTGTTGTTCAAGGCATACGACACGCCCGCAACGCCGACGACATGGAATGTGGCCAATTTACTTACATTGATATATTCCAAATCTATCAGCCCTGCGCCGACATACGGAGTAAATCCGCCCGCCGTCGCGAAGTCATAGATACCCTTCACGGCGCCGACATGGAACTGGGCGAAGAAAGAATCTCCGAAATCCACATCTTTCTTATACAGTCCTGTCGTGAAGATATCCGCCTCGACGCGAACACCGTTGCTGAGCGCGTATCCGACCGTCACGTCAAGGTCCAGCTCGTCAAGGAATCCGACTTCGTTCTTGTAATCGTTTCCGTTGCTCACTCCTTCCGAGTCGGTCGTGGTCTTCAGGTATCCGGACACATACGCGCCGGCATTTGCCGAAGTCGCCAGCAATATTGCCGCCAGAGATGTTAATATTATTTTTTTCATATATTTCTCCTTTGTAGAAATGATTGTTACCGAAAAGTTTTTCCTTTCGATTAACTTGATTATAGCAACACGTATGCGGATGTCAAAGTTTTTTTATCAAAAAAAATAACAGTTTTTAACGGAATAAATTGCTATCCTGCGCCAAAATCAGCGGGATTCGGGCAAACTGGGAAACGCGCGGCGACATCCTCACCTGGCTCTCGGCGCCACGGCCGGCCGCCGGGCCTCCGGAATGGCGGATTTCGGGTTTTGGGAGCCGGATTTCGAATTATTAAACTTGATTTCCCGCCAAACGCTTCTTTTCTGATTATGCTCGTCCAGCGTCCTAGAGAAGGTGTGCCCTCCGTCGCCGTCCGCGACGAAATAATAATAGTTCGTATCCGCGGGATTCAGCACCGCGCGGATTGCATCCAGCCCGACGTTCGCAATCGGCGCCGGCGGCAGCCCGACCTTTCTGTATGTGTTATAGGGGCTGGCCGCGCGCAAATGCTTCTCATACAGACGCCGCTCCTGCATGTCGCCGAGCCCGTTGGTGATGGCATAGACGACTGTCGGGTCGGCCTGCAGGCGCATTTTTTTTCTCAGCCGGTTCAGATACACGGACGCCACCAGCGGCATTTCGCGCGTCTTCGCCGTCTCCTTCTGGACAATCGACGCCAAAGTCATCACTTCGTTCCAATCTTTGAGCGGACTTGGCAGCAGGAACGAGGCGCGCGCGTCCGTATACCTGTTTTTAATCTGCTCCATTTTCCTCGCCATCAAATCCATCGTCGCCGCCCGTCCAGTTCCCTTCGGAACGACATAGGTGTCGGGAAATAAATCCCCGTCTTTATAATTATGCTTCGCATCGCCGGTAAGAAACCGGTTTTCATTCAGCAGGTTGACGATTTGCCTGACGGTCAGGCCCTCCGGAATCGTGATTGAAACGCCGGCGACTTCTCCGCGCGCGAGCATCCGCGCGAGGCGCCAAACGCTCGCGCCCGCGGGCAGGTCATACGTTCCGGCCATCACCTTGTTTCCGTTCAGCATGACCACAAGCTTGAACGCCGCGCCCTGCCCCAAATCGCCGGCGACCCTGGATACGCTGGCGCCCTGCGGCACGACATGCGGGCGCGGTTCCGGAACGACGGAATAAACGAACAGGAAATAGTAGGCGACGGCCGATAATACAAGCAGCGGCAAGCCGAAAATGGCAAGAATGCGCCAAATTATTTTTTTGGCCTGTCTTTTGATTTGCTTCTTTTTAGCAACTGGCTTTCGGCGGGCGGACGGCGGACGGCGGACGACGGCCCCGGGCTTTTTATTCTTCACAGCCGCCGGCTTTGCCCTCGGCCGCGCCGCAGTTCGCCGAACGGCGCCCCCGGCCTTCGGGCCGGCAGCCTTCGATTTTGTTCTTTTAACAGGTTTCACCATCTTTGACATGAAAGAAAATCCCGAAAATTAATAGAAGACCGTCAATTGCCTGATAACGATTCGTCGATGAAATCGATGTTCTTGCAAAATCTCATGACCATTGGCTACCGGGGCTTGTTGACCAATAATTACGCCCTCATCGGCATCAGGATGAAGATTGAATCGGCGTCCTTCGCGGCGCTTTTCATCAGCGTGGGCGACAGCGCGTCCTGCATCGCAATCTGCATTTTGTCGCCCCCGTCAATCTGATTCGCTATATCCATCAGAAAGCGCAGATTGAACGACACGCTGAACTGCTCGTCGCTGTTGTATTCTATGTCCATCTCCTCCGTTCCGGCGACGGAGTTCCCGTCCTCTCTGCTCGACACGCTGGCGACCAGCCTGTTCATCGAGAACGCCAGCGCGACGACCTTGGTCTTGTCGCTCGACGCGGCCGACACCAAATCAATCGCGTGCGCGAATCCCTTGGTTTTCAGCGTGGCGATTTTCTCGTTCTGCTTTGGAATCACGATTTTATAGTTCGGATACTGCGCGTCGACGAGCTTGCTGGTCAAAACGGCGTTTCCGAGCGTGAACCTGGCCTTTGTATCCGACAATTCCACCGTCACGTCGTCGACCTTCACGTCGGACAGCAGGGATGACACCTCTGCCACCAGGCGGCGCGGCAAAATCACGGACGGCATGTTTTCGCTGCCCGCCGGCGCGGCCATCGAGCACAGCGCCAGCCGCTGCGAATCAGTCGCGACGGCGGCCAGCTTCTTGTCGTCCGCGATATGGAAATAAATGCCGCCCAAATGATAGCGCACGTCGTCCGCCGGAATCGCGAATTTCGTCTGGTTCACCAGGCGCGCCAAATCGTCCGTATTCATGTTGAACTTGACAATCGCGGACGGCGCGACCATCGTCGGAAAATTGTCGGCCGGCATTGTCTGGAATTTGAAGACCGAGCGGCCGCTTGACGCGACCAGGTCGCCGCCCTCCAGTTTTACCTTTATTTCCGCGTCTTCCGGCAGTTTCCGGACAAAATCGTAAAACATCTGCACCGGAATCGTAATGGAGCCGCCCGCCGTGACGTCGGCGGCCACATGCTCGACCAATTCCAAATCGACGTTCGTCGCGGTCAGAACCAAATCGCCCGACGTCGCCTCGATTTTCACGTTCGACAGAATCGGCAGGGTGTTTCTTTTCTCAATAATCGACTGCATGTGCCCCAACGCGCCGGCCAACACCTGTCTAAAAACCGAAAACTCCAAATTCATAACAATTCTCCTTATCGGGCTGTCTCTCAGCTCCCTGTCCAGGCAAGAATACCAAAAAAAACGCCTGTCTTGCAAGCGTTTTTTTTGGCAATCATGCGGCTGACGGGAGAAATGGCGTTTCCGGCCATAAAATAATAATCGGATTACCGGCCGTTGTTAAAACAAGATGACAGCGCCACAACCTCCAAGACATTCGCCGGCCTGGCGTCGGTCTTTGCGACAACACCCGGCGCAACGGGCACGACATTTGTCTTTTCGATGGTGTCAGCGGGCGGAAGTTTGCCTATCTCCGCTTCAACCTCTTTATTCAGAGATTCCTTTTTTGAACTCCATTGCTTTTTCGCCGCCTTGCTCATTTTTTCTTTGTATTCCGGCGAATTATACCTTTCTTTCATTTTTTCTCTGTATTCCGGCGAATCCCACATCTCTTTTGTTGCCTTACTCATTCTTTCTTTGTATTCCGGCGAGCTATGACTTTCTTTCGCCGCCTTGCTTATTTTTTTCCTGTATTCCGGCGAATTATATCTTTCTTTCGCCGCCTTGCTTATTTTTTTCCTGTATTCCGGCGAACTATGACTTTCTCTCGCCACCTTGCTTATTTTTTCCCTGGATTCCATCAGTAAGAAACCTGACGGCAGGAGCGTCGAAGCCAGTTCGTAAAACTCATAATTGAAATATCCCGTCCAATTTGTAATGCCCGCCTCGAAAGGTCGCAATTGACTAGGCGAAATATCTGATATGGACAGGTCTCTTGGTATGCCGGCCTCTCTGTTGCATGTACGGTTGGGATTAATTCTTTTACTAAACGCATCTATACAACACCTCAACCCTTTTGCCTTCAATGCCCTGTATAAAGACCGTATATTTGCAAACTCTGGTGGGGCGTTTTCATCGTCAAGCAATTTCTTGAACGTCGCCCTGATGTTAGAATCCACTATAAACGCCCTTTCTTCGGGGGCATATTGTCTTATGTCTCCGACAGTGTCGTCCCAGCCAAGATTATTCAGATTCTCTACATGTTCGGTTGTTAAAGTTTCCATTTCATACCCCCGTATTTTAGCATCGGATAAATAATATGACAAAATTATAAAATGTCAAGTATAAGGCCGATAATTATTTGTTTGGCTTATCGGCCATAAACTCCGCCGCCAATTCATCCACCGGTCTGTCCATAAAGTCCGGATCTCCGCGGCGTCTTTCCGGCGCGCCGTCCCTCAGCGCCGTTCTGCATGGAGTTTCGTCCGCGGCCCAGTTGCTGAGCACGTCGCCGCCGACCAGGCCGACGCCGGCGCCGACCAAAAATCCCACCCCGCCCGTCAATATGCCGACAGTCGTGCCGACGCTGGCCGCGGTCGCGAGTTTTTCCATCACCGCGCCGCGTTTCAGATTCAACTCCGGCTCGGCCAGGCTGCCGGTAAACGCCATAGAGTTCGCAAGATTTCCGGAAACCGATATCCGAAGGCCGTCCACGGGGTGCGTATCCAGCGCCAGATTCATCCTTTCCAGCCCGAAATCCACGCTACCTACGACGCGCATGTTCACCGCCGCCAGCTGAACCGCGACGTTCCTGTCCAGCTCCGCCTTTCCGTTCCGGATTTTCAGATTCGCGACCGCGCACGAGATTTTCATCTTGTTGTTTTTCTTGCCGCTGAAAATATCGGCCGCGCCGTCGCGCAGCGACGTCAGAAGGTCGCGTCCGTAAATGAAACCGAGCAACCCCTCGTGCGCATATCCCGCGGAGCTCGAAACTACGCGGGCAAGCCCGGTCGTATTCCGAACCACCTCGGACAAATCGCGGCCGGACGCCTCCGCGTAAAAGTCAAAATTCGCCGGCAGCTCCGACACATAATCGGATTCCTCCACAGAATCCAAAATATTGCCGACGACAATATCCGCGCCCGTTCCGGCCGCCTCGATTCGGAGCATGCCGCCGCCGGTGTCGCGCAGGCTCGTCTTCGCCTTCACGCTTCCGCCCGCGAACTTGGAATCGGCAGAAATCAGGCCGAGGCCGTCCTTCACGTTTATCGCGACATTCGCGTCGCGAACCGAAAGCTCGCGGTATATTTTAAGATTCTTCGCCTCTATTTTCACATCCGCGTCCAGAGCGGACAGCATTTCGCCGAACAAAGGTATGTCTTTGAAGACGTTCAGGTCTCTGTCCGGATGAACCCACTTCGTCCTGCCGCCGTATAGGTTCGGAAAAAACTCCGTCAAATCGAATCTGTTCGACTTTACGCTTGCGGCAAGTTTCGGCTTTTTGCGAGATAAATCGTATTTTCCGGAAATCAGGACGTCCCCGCCTTTCGATTTGATGGAAAGTTTTTTCAGATTCACCGACTTTTTTCCCATCGACGCTTGCAAAACGAACTCAGAACGCGCGATTTCCGGAAAATCCAGCCCGAAACTCTCTCCGATTGGAGGCAGCCTGTTCACCGCGCCCTTCGCCGAAATATCAACCGGCGCCCTGGTTTTCCCGTCCAGCGCGATGTCCGCGACCAGCGGAATGACGTTGCCCGCGACGGTCAGATTCACAGGATAAACATCCCGCGCGGCGTCGTATTTGGAAAACGACAGGATAAACGGATAACTTCCGTCCCGGTCTATCAGGTGCCCGGAATATCCGAGCGTCTCGTCCCTTTCCTGCAGGGCGATTTTAATACTGTCCGGGGTGAACGATTCAATCGATTCTGGCGCGATAAAAAAAATCTCGGGATGCTCCAGTTCGACGGAGCCGACGCCGAAATCGAAGTCGAACGCGAAATCGCTCTTTTTAATCGCACGCGGGATTCTGATTTCCCGCCTCATGCTCAGCGACAATTCGCCCTTTTCATTCTCTTCTATGTTCACTACCGGACGAATCATCTTCACCGACTGAATCGTCGGAGAATCGCGCAGCAGCGAAATCAGATTGATTTGAACGCGCATTTCGGGGATTTGAACGGCGTATTTGTGCCTTGCCCATGGGGCGTTTTTAATTCTGACGTCCTTTATTATAATCTGGGGGCGCAGGGACAATTTTCGGGATATTTTGCCGTTGATTTCTATGTGCAGTCCAACCATCGACTCCAAAGTCTGAACCAGTTCCGATTTCAGCGTGTTGACATCCAGCTGCGACAGGGCGACAATCGCGGCCACGGCAAGCCCGGCGAAGAACATCATGATTATCCGCGCCAGATGAATCAGGCTCTTTTTTTTCCGTCTTCTCAGCATCATAGCCTCACATCGCACAAATCGGCGACGCTTCTCAGCCATTCTGGCACAGCGGCGCTTATTGTCAAGAGTTTTCCGGTTTTTGGATGGCGGAAAGTGATTTTTGAGGCGAACAGATGCAGGCGGTTCGGCGAAAGAACCGTCTTCAATTTACCGTCGAGCCTGCGCGAGCCGTAAACGTCGTCGCCGACAATCGGCGCGCCCAGGGCGCCGGCGGAATGAACGCGCAGCTGGTGCTTGCGCCCGGTTTCCGGCGAAAAGCGAACGAACGAGAGATAATCTTTCAATTCGCCCAGAACATCGTATCTCGTAACCGCTTTTTTTCCGTCAACCGGCTCGTCGATTATTCCTTTTTTCGGGCGGACGCCGCCGGCAAGCAGCGCGATATAGGTTTTCTTCACATCCTTGGTCTGAAAATCCCGCGCGAGTTTCTGCGCCGCCGCGTGATTCTTCGCGACGACGATGATTCCGGACGTTTCCTTGTCCAAACGGTGAACCAAAAGAACGGTGTCGTTCGGAAACAGCGCCGCCGCCATTTTGTCCAGCGGTTTCCTTATGCCGCCGCCGCCCTGGGCGGCCATTCCGGCCGGCTTGTCGAATACGACGACGTCCTCGTCGTCATGAATGATGCGCTGGCGCAGTTTTTCCAAATCGGCAAGGGAAAATCCCGTCCTCGCCGTTTCCGTCCTGCGGTTTTGTATTACCGGCGGAACGCGCACCAAGTCGCCGGACTTCAACGTCGCGTTCTCGCCGCATCTTTTGGAATTGACCCTGATTTCGCCGCTGCGGCAAAGCCGGCGGACAAGAATCATGTTGCTGCCCGGATAGTGGCGCAGCAAGAACCGGTAAAGCCGCGTTCCGTCTTCCGTAGCGGAAACTTTGATTGGCGCAATCATTTAATCTTTTTCAGTTTTCCGACGAACGCGGCCGTGTATTGCGCCGCCGAAACCAACGAGCAGACAAGCGCCAGCCACAACCCGCCGATTGACGCCCACAACAGCTCGTATGTCAGAAATTCGCTGCTCCAATCGGCGTTCACGGCCCAAATCCACAGCATCATGGCGGAAATCGAAATCATCTGCGCGAACGCCTTGATTTTGCCAAAAGAGAAGCGGCTTTTCGGAACGGGCATCTCGATTTTCTGCGTGCCCAGGAACTCGCGCAGCCCCGACACGTATAGTTCGCGGCAAATCATCAGAATCGCCGGAACGATTACATACCAAATCTGCAGGAACATGACCAGCATGACCAGCGCGTTCGCGACCAGGAACTTGTCGCCGATATGGTCTATGACCCCGCCGATTTTCGTCGCGACGCTATACCTGCGCGCCAGAAATCCGTCCAGCCAGTCGGACACGGACGCCAGAACGAACGCCGAGAACGCCGGCGCGAACATCTGCTCCATCAGCAACGGCACAATCGCGAACGCGGCGAAAATGCGGAAAACGGACAAAAAGTTCACAAAAAACTTCATTTCTTTCCCTCGCTTTCGCGTATCCTAGCAATTTTTGCGGTGGATTGTAAAGATTCAATTTGCCCCCGGTATTTCGCCGCGGACTCATAGTCCCGCGCGGCGGACGCCGCCTTCATTTTCTTTGTTAAATCCGACACGACCGCCCTTATGTGCCCGCCGAGAATGCGGCGCGCCAGCCTGACCTGCCCCCTGTAATTCGTCGTTTCCAGACAGCACGGCGCGGTGCAGAGCCCGGTTTGATAAAACAGGCACGGCCGCCTGCGGCCGGCGAACGTCGAATCCGAGCAGGTCCGGACCTGCGCGACTTTCCGAACCAATCCAATCGTCTCGTTCAGGTCCGAAACGAACGGGAACGGCCCGAACACATTTCCGCGCGATTTTCGGTTCGACCTGCCATTTCCGCGAATGCGGGAACCGGATTCGTGCATCATCTTGTCGCGGAATTTGCAAAGGCGCGGATATTCGCCGTCCGACAGCGCCAGGAACGGGTACATCTTGTCGTCTTTCAGAATTATGTTGTATTTCGGTTTTTCCGTCTTGATAGAATGCTGCTCGAGAATCAGCGCGTCCGATTCCGTCGCCGTCGTCGTCCATTCGACGCGGGCGACCTGGCGGCGCATGATGATTTTGTGATATTCCAGCTTCTCGACGTCCGCGTATTGTTTCAGGCGCCTCGCCAAATCCTTGGCCTTGCCGACATACAGAAGCTTCCCGCCAGCGTCGAGCATCCTGTAAACGCCTGGCGAACGTGGCGCCGGCGCAATCATCTCGTCAAAGGATATTTTTCTTGTCACTTCCTGTCCGTTTTATGATATAATAGCAAAGTAAAAAGGAGAAGCAAAATGATAAAAACTCATCACGAGCCGAAAATGCCCGCGCCGGGGCCGCAATTCTGAGAACGGCCGCGGCCGCGGCCAAACATATGTTTTAAAAAACAAGCGCCATAAGGAATAATGATGACAACAATGCGCCACGAACCGAAAACGGCGGGGGAAAAATCGCGCCAAGAAAGCGGCCGCTCGATGATAGAAATGCTCGGCGTGCTGATGATAATGGGGGTGATTACGGTTGCCGCCGTGCAGATGATATCGGCGGCGATGCGCTCGTCAAAGAGGACGACCGTCCAGGACGAAGTCGCGCAAATAACGACTGGCGTCCGCCAGCTGCTCGGCGAATACGACGACTTTTCCGGAATCGACAGCAACACGATTTTCGCCGCAATCGGAATCAGCAGCAAAAATCCGTATGGCGGAAAATACGAACTGCAGACGAATCCAGCGGACAAAAGGCAGTTTGTCGTGTCAATCGCGGGACTCGGCGGCTCGGACTGCGAATATTTCAAGACCAAGGCGTGGCCTGATTCCGCCGCCTATCGCTCGTCGAACGGGAAAATCGGCGGCGCGACGGCCAGTCCGGCGGACTGCGGCGATGCCGGCGGCAAGAATACGATTCGGATTGTGTATGGCGAATAGTTGACAAAAAGATATTTGCATTTATAATCCCGAAAACCAATCAAAGGTGAAGACATGGCGAAGCAAACGGCGAACGATATGCGCGTCGGATGGATTATCCAGCACAACGGCAAGCGGTATAGCATATTGTCGACAACGAAAGTAAAGCCCGGAAAGGGCGGCGCGTTCGTCGTCGCGGACATACGGGACATCGATTCCGGGAACAAGGGAAACAACCGCTGGCGCGCGGAGGACGCGGTGGAGAAACTGACGGCCGAGGACATATCGTGCCAGTTTCTATATTCCGACGGAACGAACGCGTCGTTCATGCGGCTGGACGATTACGAACAATTCGTGCTTGCCGAAGAAGACCTTGGCGAGCAGGCAAAGTTTTTGCAGCCGGACATGAACGTCACGGTCAATTTCATCGACGGGAAGCCCGTGGCCGTCGCGATTCCGAAAACCGTTATGGCGACGGTTGCGGAAACCGAGCCGGCCCTGAAGGGGCAGACCCAGTCGGGCAGCGGCAAGCCGGCGATTCTGGATAACGGCGTCCGAATAACCGTTCCGACGTTCATCGAAGCCGGCGAAAAAATAATCGTGAATACGGAAACGCTGGAATACAGCGAGCGAGCGAAATAAAACCCGCCCAAAGGGACGAAGGAAAAAGGAAAAGGGACGGAAAAGTGACATTGTGACAAAGTTAACGTCATTCCGGGGTTCGCACCGGAGGGCGCCGACAACACCTCTTTTTCATCCGAAGGATATTGATAGTGCCGTTCTCGTCATTCCGTTGCGCCTTTTTCCTTGTCTTTCCCCAATACTCTTTCTCTTTGTCATTCCCGCTGCCTTCTCCTTGTCATTCTCATGCTTCTCCCCTTGTCATTCTGCCACTTTCTACACTTGTCATTCCCGCACCTTTCCCCTTGCCATTCCGCCACTTTTTATACTTGTCATTCCGGCGAAGGCGGGAATAGGGTCTTTCAATCCTGCAAGCAAAAACTCTGTTTGAACAACGATATAACGTGCAAGCAAGTATACAGGGTGCGGCTGTTTCATGCACTCTGTTACCTACTCTTTGTTATTTTGTTCTATAAATAAAAAGGCTCGCTTCGCT
>JAITQO010000006.1 GCA_031288835.1 Rickettsiales bacterium
CCCTTCTCCTTGTCTTTCCCGCACCCTTCTCCTTGTCTTTCCCGCACCCTTCTCCTTGTCTTTCCCGCACCCTTCTCCTTGTCTTTCCCGCACCCTTCTCCTTGTCATTCCCGCGAAGGCGGGAATAGGGACTATTAACCGTGAATGAAGCAAACCGTCTTTTATATAGCGAAGAGCGAATAACATCAAACAACAATGTGCAGAGAATAAGCGCACCTTGCCGCATGTTTGCGCATTCTGCTGTAATTTGAATAAAGTTTTTGCTTGCGGGACTGAAAGACCCTATTCCCGCCTTCGCGGGAATGACAAGGAGAAGGGTGCGGGAAATGGCAAGGAGAAGAGAATGGGGAAAGACAAGGAGAAGGGTGCGGGAAATGACAAGGAGAAGAGAATAGGGAAAGACAAGTATAAAAAGTGGCGGAATGACAAGGAGAAGGGTGCGGAGAATGACAAGGAGAGGGGAGCGGGAAAGATAAGTATAAAAGGCGGCGGAAAGACAAATGAGAAAAGTGGAGAAATGACAAGGAGCAAGGCACCGGAAGGCGTAAGAAAATGACAACTGGAAAGACGCCGGAAAAGTTCCCTTGGAACTTTTGTAAGAAACGAAATCGAACATGGACTTTTGCGCCAATCGCCTATTCCGTTGCGGCGCCTTTCGGCGCCGCAACGGAACGACGTTTTATTTCACAGGAATTTTGAACTTTTGATTCGGATAAATCAGATTCGGATTCTTGATGTTGTTCTCCTTCGCGATAATCGAAAACCGAACGCCCTTGCCGTAGAAGTTCTTCGCAATCACCCACAGGCAGTCGTCGCGGCGCACGACATAGAACGTTTCGTCCGCATCCGCCATTTCAGGCATCGTGAATTCATGCTTGATTGACGCGACGATATTGTTCCGAGAATCGTGCATTTTGACCGACAACGCGTGCTTTTCGCCCGCTTTCAGTTCGCCGATGCCGGCGCCGAGCCCAAAATTCTTGTGGTCTGACACGCGCGTCATGCCCAAAAGCTTGTCGTCCATCGACAGCGATACGCGCAGCTTCGGCAATCCCTTGCCCTGAACAACCAGGCGCTTGTTCGCTATATAGTCGATTTTGGACACCGCGAACGCCCCCTTCGAAATTGTTTTCGGCGACTGCAGCACCTTGCTGGATTTGTCTGTGAACAACAGCGACAGCGACTGGTCCGCCTTTTCGTCGATATACAGGAACACCACGTCCGACGCCGCCTTGTCGGCCAGAAGCTGGACGACATAGTTTCCTGGCTTCAATTTGCTTTTCGGACTGTATACGAACTCTCCGTTCGAATTCGCCGCGACTGTGGCGTGGATTTTCTTGTTGATTTTGACGGAAACCTTTTCTTTCGCCTTAAAGCGCCCGGCAATGACGACCACGCCGTTCGATTCTACGCGCACGATGTCGAACACGGGCCTGTCCGCGACCTTTTGTTTTTCGGCCGCGACGTCGGTTTTAACGGCGGACGGCTTGTCAACCGTTTTCACCACCGGCTCGGGAACGGACGGCTTTTTTGCTGTCGCCGGGTCTCCCTTTGGCCAAAATGTCCACAGCGCTACGGATATGACCGCCGCAATGCACAGCAGCGGGAACCAATACGCCCCGATTCCGCCCCGTTTGGAATCGTCGTTGAAAATGGAAGACGGCTTTGTCGGCAGAACCGCAATCGGCTCGGGCTTGTCGGCCGCGCGCGAGGACGGCTTCGGATTTGACACCGCCAGCGTTTTCGGGCGGCGCGAAGACCATGTGCGCTTTATCTCCTGCTGCTTTTCAATCGCCTCGTCGATCAAGGGGGTGGTGTCGTTTGAAACCTTGCCCATATCTGAAAATCGTTTTTGTTTGCCGAACATAATAATCCCTTTGTTTCAGTTATTAAGAAAATTATAAACAAAAAAAAAGCTTTGTCAATATTTTAATTAGCAGACAAAAACGCCCATATCCATCGCGGCCTTTACAAGCGGGTCGGACGGAGACACATATTCGTTCGATATGCTCATGTTTGGAACATTCGGATCCGGAACCGGAACGCCGGCGGCAATCACGTCCGAAAGGGCCATGGTTTTGATTTCTTTGCCGCGTTTTGCGGTCATTACGAAGGTTTCGTTGTTCTCGATTGCGGCCAGGGCCGCGCCGGCAAACTCCGCGGCCAGAATCCGGTCGGATGCCGCCGTGTCGCCCGAACGCTGCAAGTGCTCCGGGAATTCAGCGCGCGCGCCGATTCCGGCCGCCGTCATGTCGCGGACGATTATATCGGCCGCGCGGCCGCTGCGGCCGCGAATATGGCAGCCCTCGGCCACAAAGACAAGCCCGTAATCGGCCGGCTGTTTCTTTATATGTTCGAGCAATTCGCCCATTTTCCATTTGATTTCCGGAATCAAAATCGCGCCGGCGCCAGACGCGAGCCCGGCATGCAGGCACAGAAATCCGCTGTCACGCCCCATTGTTTGCACGACGAACCAGCGGTGGTGGCTGCGCGCGGTCAGCAATAATTGGTCTGCATATTTCGTCAGTTCCGAAATCGCGGTGTCAAAGCCGATTGTTCTGTCCGTCATCGGAATGTCCATATCAATCGTTTTCGGGATGCAAATCAACTGTGTCGAGGCATAGACCGCGGGTTTCGCATTGGCAAGCGATATGCTGCCGTTGCCGCCGAGCAGGACAACGGCATCCAATTTCAGTTTTTCGATGGATTTCTTGACGGCGTTCTGAAAATTTCCGCCTTTGGCGGTGCGATAGCTCAGCGCGGCCGGGTGGCCGTTGCGCAGAATGCTGCCCGCCAGACGCGCGTATGCGGCCGGCAGAGTATCATTCGAGAATATGATTGCCTCGGGCTCCTTTCCGGATAGTCCGTCGGTGCCGTCCAGAATGCCGAACATTTTATGCCCGCGGGCGAGCCCCGCGGACACCAGGCGGAAAATAACGCTGTTCAGCCCGCTGCAATCCCCGCCGGTTGTAATAATGCCGATTTTTTTCATAATTTTTATTTTCAATACTGTGGCCTGGACGCGCGATTTTTTTCGTCTTCCTTGTCTTGCAAAAATTGCAGCTTGCCGTTTATTTTCGCCAGGCAGTCCCCCCTGTCTTTCTGAGCCGGCGATTCGCATTCGCCATCTGCACCATCTGCAAGCTCCGCTTCTTTGCCCATTCCCATAAGCGCTTGTTTTATACCTCTGATCGCTTTGCTGAAATCAGTGCTGGACATTGATTGCAGTCCCGGCATATTGTTTCGTATGCAGGAAATGGTGTCCGCGCGGCTTTTGTTTCTGCAATCGATTTGACCGGCCACCGTGTCGCTGGACGTGGACGATGAAGACGAACCGGACGGGGCGCCGGCGGCCTCGGCCTTCGCGGTCATGACGGATTTCTGCATCTGCGTCTTGATTTGCTTTACCATCGATGTCAGGTAATCGCTCTGCTTTTTCAACTGCTGGGCGATTACAGTTGATTTCAAGGCAATGATTTCATCCATTTGGGATTTAACATCTTTGACTTCATTATTATTTGTTTTCCCAACGTTATATGCGTGCGTCGAGCACATTCCATACAACTGGTTCGCGTAACAGGCATCTTCTTCGTCTAAATCGCATTTGCTGCAAATCTCTGCGGGTTTTCCATTATCATCATATTTGCACAGGATTGCTCCATATTTTCTTGAACTTATTTTTGTGCGCAAGTCATCCACATCATTGATATCGACCGCGCAATAATTTCTGGCGGTGTCCAAAGATGCGTTGCTCTTCGGTTCATCCTGGTTGATGATGATTTCCAATGCGTCTATGTCCATGTTGGAAGATTTTTTGCGGCTGCGGCGGGCAAAAATGCCGGATTGCAAAAGCCCGTCGCTCATGCACGCCATGCGGATGTTAGTCCCGTCCTCGCTGGCCGCCAAAATATAATTTTGCTGGATTTCATCGCGCTGGTCGTTGCGATACATCTCAACGAACGTACATTTGGGATTCACAGTCTTTTTTACTATGTTTTTATAGCCATCCTCCCCCGGGGTTTTCTTATTAGCGTCCTTTGCCCATTCGTATGTTTTACACTTATCACTGTCAACATATATTTTGTTTCCCCTATTGATAGGGTCTTCTCCACTCGGGTCTTTATACTGTCCACCTTCGCAATAAACGAATGGGCTGTCGTTTTTATACGTGCACAGATATTTTCCCCACTGATTGCACGTGTTGTTCAACATCATATAGATGTCCGAAACGTCGATTCCGGCCGCCATCGCCGTGTAAAGCGAGTTTTCCAGCGAATCCAACACTCCGTCATACGGCTCGAAAAACGCCTGCGCCTTTTTGCGGAACGCCGCCACGCGCCGCGGCCCGGCGCAGCTGGTGGCGTTGTAGTCGCATTTCGCGTAATCCAAAACGTCCTTTACTATCTGTTTCAGAGATTTTAATCCAGCATCCACTCCGTCAAGCGAACTCATGACCTGCCCCACAATCTGCTCGCGAGCAATCGCGTCCGCCGATACGCCCTTGTCAATTGCCGTCTGCACGCTTGCCGCCGGAGCCGCCGCCTGCTGCTTCGCCAATTCGGCCTGCTGCGCCAACGCCGCCTGTTGCTGCTGTGCCAGCGCCTGTTGCATTTGCTGCGCGCTCGACTCCTGCTGCGCCGTCATTTGCTGTTGCATCTGCTGCATCTGCTGCTGCATTTGCTGCATCTGTTGCGCCGATTGCGCCTGGGCCGCCGCGGCCTGCTGCTGCGCCGCCTGCGCGGCCGCTTCGTTCGCCTTTTTCGTATTCGATGCCACTATTTGCGCCGCAATCGCCTGTATCAGCGCATCGCCGTGTTTTTTGCATTCCGACGAATCCGCCACGCAGCCCGCCACAATCGGCGTCGCGACGCCCATGTCCGTGCAGCCGCCGTTTCCGCATTTGGGCGTAGCGCACCGCAAAATCAGCGCGTTGCAGTTACCAAAATCCGCCGTTGCCCCACCGCCGCCGCCCGCCGCCCGTTCCGGATTTATCATCTGATTGTATTGGTTGTTGTTCACGGCGCCCTGCTGGTTGCTGAAGGACGTAAGATTTCCGCCCGGCAGCACGTCGGCGGCGCAGAGGGACTTCGCGGCGAACAGCACGGCGAAAAAGGCGGTTGAAAACTTCATTGCTCTCTCTTGGCTATTTTATCAGAAAACGTGGAAAAATGAAAGGAAAATTGTAAGATTCTTTGCGGCTTTGCCGCAAAGAATCTATGCGCGCACAGGCACGATTATTATTGATTTTCGAAGCTCGTCCGGCCTGGACTTGCTCTCCAGCACGGCGCGGCCCGCAAGCAGCGCAAGCACTTTGTCAAACAGGGTATTGATTGCGTCGCGGTTTCTCAACACTTTTTTATCCCTGCGCGTCATCGCGGAAATCTTGACCTTGCTGCCGTCGTTCAGGAACTCCTCGACCTTCTTCATCTTGATTTTCAAGTCATTGTCGTCGATAAACGGCTTCATCCAGATTTCTTTCAATTCGTTTTGTTTTTGGTTTTTTTTGGATTCCGACGCGCGCTTTTTCTGCTCGTATTTATACCTTCCGTAATCCATGATTTTCACAATCGGCGGAACGTTCGCGCCGTTTATTTCAACCAGGTCGAGCCCGGCATCCGCGGCCATGGAAAGCGCCTGGGCGAGCGGCATGATGCCGATGTTCTTGCCGTCGTTGCCAATCAATTGCACGGATTTGGCAAAAATCCGGCCGTTTATGCGGGGACCGGCGTCCCGCTTTCTATCAATGTTAAAGTTTGCGATATTCGTCTCCTTTATTAATGAATTGTCTGCAATTGAACAAGTGTATTTCTCATTTCATTTGCAACACTCTCGACAATTTCGGCGTCCGTAAAGTCGCGCGGGACAAGCCCTTTCGCCGCCTCTTCCTCGCGCCGCCGGCGTTCGGCATGCATTTTCTCCTCATATTCGCGCAATCTCGGGTCCATAAGACTTATTTTCCGTTCATAACCAGCGTATGTTTCGTTCATTTTTTCGTTATCTTCTCTGCCCATTTTTTCTTCCTTTTTTGGTCGGAGTGACTGGAATCGAACCAGCGACCTCTTGCACCCCATGCAAGCATTCTACCAGGCTGAACTACACTCCGTTCGTTGCGATTATATCCGCTCCATCCCGGACAATTTTTCCGCCCGCCTCGTTCACCAACAGTTCGCCGGCGCAAACCTCGGCGTAATCCAGCGGAGGAAGGACAATCCTGTCGAACTTTCCCGCCGCGACATACGCCAAATCCAGCGCCGGACATCCCGTATCGCGCCCGAATCCGTCCGCGTTCGGCGACACATGCAGACGCTGGGAATGATACGGCGCGAACAGATACGCGCCCTCGCCCGCCTCGCCGTAGAACAAAACATTATCGACCGGGGAATATATCAGCGCGATTCTCGTATCTCCGTTCGTCCGCAGCGCCAGGGAAATCGCGAAATGCGAAATCCCGCGGACAAAATTCTCCGCCCCGGACAGCGCCAGCGCGAATTCGTCGCGCCCGTCACCCTCGCGCGAAACATTCGGCGTCAAGAGTCCGGCGCGCGGCCGCACCAGCGACAGGTCGGACAATATCATCTGCTCTATCCGCTCGGCGGCCTTTTTCACGAACCCGCGCGCGGAAGAGAGCGTCTGCTGCAGATTCTCAACCTCGCCGAAATCGCGGCGCAATCCGTCGGCGGTTCGCCTTAGCGCCATAAACATTTGGTTCAATTCGATGGAGCCGCGAATGAGTTTTTCTTGAAAATCCATTTAGAACTTAAAGCCGGAAAACTTTTTCTTGAACTCCTCCGCACGCTGGCCGCGGTCCTGCGCAATCCGCTGGCCCGTCCATGCGGGATGGTTCAGGTTGTCGACGGCAAGCGTCAAATCCTTGGTCGACGTGGAATACATTTTTATTTTCGTTCCGTCCGATTGAGTAACGGTGATTTCGTTATACTCCGGATGAATGCCCTTTTTCATCTTATAAATCCCCAATTTGTTTTCAAATTATAGCAACAAAAATAATGTTTGCAAGTATTTTATGGCCGCGGTTCCGACAAAGAGCGGCTTTCCGTTTTCACGCGATTATGGTATAATTATGCAAAAAAAAGGAGCGAACCATGGGCGCAGTTGACGACAATTCCACAAACAACCTCAGAAACAGCAAACGGAGCAAACTTGTTCAGGCCGGAAAAAACATTGAAACCAAATCGAACAATATGACCCTGCTCAAATTGAATCTGTTCAGCAAAGTTCAAGACAAATAACGGCAGGCGCGTGAACTTTGCTTATTTCGCGCGCGCGGCCTTTAATAGTCGGCCGACATGAAAAAAAGGGCGTTGGCCGGGGCGGCGGGTCCAGCTGCGGCGCGGTCACGGGCATTCAGAATCCTTTCGATATCCATCGGCTTTCCGCGCCCGATTTCAACCAGAGTCCCGACCATGCTCCTAACCTGGCGATGCAGGAACGATTTCGCGGAAAAATCGAGCATGATTCGTGATTCTTTGGATGTGATTGCCAGACTATCCAATGTTTTTACCGGACTTTTGGCCTGGCATTCGGCGGCGCGAAAGGATGAAAAGTCATGATTGCCGACCAATTTCTCCGCCGCCGCGCGCATTGCGCATATATCCAGCTTCTGCGGAATCCACCATGCAAAATCCCTGTCGATTACCGGCGGGAAATCCTGATTCAGAACAACATACCGGTAATTCCGGCGAATGCATGAAAACCTGGCGTGCCAGTCATCCGGCGCTTCCTCGCACGAAACGACCGCCACCGGCGAATTTGCCAGATAAAAGTTCAGGGCCTGTTTAATCCTATCACGCGGTTTTTGCAAATTAAAATGCGCCGGCATCGCAAACGCATGCACGCCGGCATCCGTCCGGCCGCAGCCGACAACCTCCGCCCGTTCGCCGCAGAACTTGAACACGGCGTCCTCGACCAACGACTGAACGCTATCGCCGTCCTTGTTCTTTTGGAAACCAATCAGATTCGTCCCATTGTATTCAAGAATCACCTTATATCGCATTTTTCATGCTGTCCGTTCATGAAATCCGCCCAGCCCATCGGTTTTTTGCCCGCCGGCTGAACGGTTTTGATTTCTAATTCCCCGCCCGCGATTTCTGTTTCAAGAATCTTGATTTCAATTCCGTTGATTATAGTCCGACCTCCGATTGCCCGGATTTGATTATGAATCTCGCGCGGCGTTTTTTTCCAATCAACGGACAAATCATCGTTCGTGATTTTGCGCGTGAACGTCGGCTCGCCCGACTGCGGCACAGGCGGAAAACCCTCCGGCGCATCCAGATATCGCAACACCATATCGCCCGCGGCCTTCGATACCTTCTTTTCAATATCCGCGGTCGTTTCATTTTCGCCAATCGGAAGCCGTTCGCACAGCAGGACGTCGCCCGCATCTACTTCCTCCGCCATTTTCATCAAGCACACGCCGGTTTCCGCGTCGCCGTTCAGAATCGCCGATACGATAGGCGCAGCGCCGCGGTATTTCGGGAGCATTGACGGATGAATATTCAGGCATGGAGCAAAATCCAGCGCCTCCTTCTTCAATATCACGCCATACGCGGCGACGACGATATAATCGGGATTCGGGATTCGATTTGTCATTCCGGCAAAGGCCGGAACGGGATTCGCCAGTTTGTTTATGTTTGTGTAAACGGGAATATTTTTTGATTCCGCCCAAGCATGCACGGGCGTTTTTGTGATAATTTTCTTTCGCCCGACGGGCTTCGGGGCGCGCGTAAAGACGGCCTCTATTTTATGCCGCGACGCGATTTTATCAAAAATCGGAACGACAAATCCGGGTGTCCCCATAAGTATCAGTCTCATAAAAAAACTCCATTTTTAATTATAAGTTTTTCGCCTTCGGCAGAAATAGTCGCAAGTTATAATTTTAAAAAACGCTCTTGCGTTTTTTAACCTTCCTCATCACCATCTCGCGCTTCGCGCTTGAAAGATAATCTATGAACAGAATCCCGTCAAGATGGTCCATTTCGTGCTGGATAGCGCGCGAGGCATATCCGCCGAACTCTTCCCGCCGCGTCCGTCCGGTTTCGTCCGTCCATTCGACCAACACGGATTCCGGACGCCTGACGTCCGCGAACACGGGGCCGTTCGGGCCCTGAATCGACAGGCACGCCTCGTCTATTACAATCTGTTTTTCCGACCTGGAAACTATTTTTGGATTTATGATTTTATAAACAACGCCGCTTCCGCGTTTTCCGATGTCGGCGAACACCAGCATGCGCAATAAAACCCCGACCTGCGGAGCGGCCAGCCCGGCCCCGTTTTCCGCGCGCATAGTTCTCTCCATTTTATCCAAAGTCGCGCGTATACCGTCGTTCACCTCGGAAACCGGAGCCGCCTTTTCGCGCAGAACCGGGTCGCCGACAAACCTGAGATTCATCTCACTCATCGGCTTCTCCTTCTATCGCCAGTTCCTTTGCGGTTTGGATTCCGCCCAATTCCGCCAGCTGGTTGAACCGAGAAGACAAACCTCCGCGTCCCGACAATTTAACCTCGGCATTCTTATACGACTTCAAGGCGTCTTCAAGTTTTCCTTCGACGCCCACGAAGTCTTTCGTGAAACCGGCGTATTTCTCATAAAGGCCGGACAGCATCCCGATTACTTTTTCCGTGTTTTTGTTCTGTTTTTCGATTTTCCACAAATTGCCGATTGTCCGGACCAGCGGCAGCAGCAATGACGGCGTGGCCAGCATAACATGCCGCGAGAACGCGTAATCGCAAATCTTCGGCTCGAATTGCAGCAAATCCAGATACGCATGCTCGAGCGGCATGAACATCACGACAAAATCCAGCCTGTTGTCGCCCTTGATTTTGTTCTGATATTCCTTTGACGACAACGATTCGATGTGTTTTTTGGTCGCGGCCGCGAACTGCCGCATATGCTCGCTTTTTTTCTCTTCGTCATCTTCTCGCACATAGTCGGCGTAACTGTTCAGGGTGAACTTCGAATCGACGACGATGCGCCTGTCGTCCGGCAGAATGATTACAAAGTCCGCAAAGAACCTGCCGTCTTCGTCCGCGGAATATTCCTGGCAGGTATAGTCGCGCCCCTCGGCAAGCCCGGCGATTTCCAAAATGCGCTTTAACTGCAACTCGCCGAAGTTGCCCAGAATCTTTTTGTCGCCGCGGAGCGCCCTTGTCAAATCCGACGCCTCCTTTTGCAACGTCCCGCTGGTTGCGAGAAGGCTTTTGATTTGCTGCTCGAACGAAGCCTTGTTTTCGGTCGCGGATTTCTCGATTTTCTCCATCTGCTCCCTGAACGGCCGCATCAGCTCGTCTATTTTTTTCGCCTGCTTTTCGCCCGTCGATTCCAGCGCGCGGTTGGACAGAAGTTCGATTGCCTCGGGCAGCCTTTTGTTCAGAGCGCCCAGTTCGGCGTTCGCGCGAATAAGATTTATGTTTTCCCTGTTCACGCGGTCCAGGTTTTCCTTCAGGGCATGAACATCGCCCTTTGGCTTCAACAGCCAACCCAGCGCAAAACCGGCAATCAATGCGAACGCGATTTCCATGCGGCGATTATACAACAAGAAATCTCTTTTTCAATACAATTAAACGCGGTATAATGCGGAAAAGAAGAAAATTATAGATAATTTCCATATGTTATCTTTATTGATGGCGAAATACGAACAAATTGTCGGCGCGGCGTTGGCTCTGAAAGAAGCAAAAGAACGCCAGGGGTTTTTCGAAGTCATCGCAGAGGCTGTCAAATCGCACAAACTGCAATTCATCAGGGATGTTCGGGAAATCATCAAAGACGCGAAATCGCGCATATCGAAATCCAGCATAAACATCGGAATTATCAACCAATGACCGTCCGTCGGATTATTCGACAGCGACGAAAAATTGACCTTACAGGCGGATTTATTCAACACAATTTACGCATTCCAGATACCGCTGCTGCCGGAAGACCAGCCGAATGAGACAGAGGTGGAAAGATTTGGAATGTGGCGGAAAAACAAGCCATTCTCGAGAGAATTACAAAATAAAATGATTTCGGCAGAGCGTCCGTATAATTCAGAAATTCAGCTGATATCAGCTGATAAACGCAGCTTTCCGCGCGTTCAGCGGAGACGAAACAAAGTCGACATTAATGAGTGAAGAGGAATTGGCGACAGCAAAAGCCGCCCTGTCCAAAATCAAAACATCGTCGGGATTGTGAAAATTACCGCATGCGCTTACAATAACGCAAGGACGGCGGTGCGGACGCATTGCGAATAATAGTCCGCGCAATAGAACGCGCATTCATACACAACGGATATGCTCGAAACTGTCGACTTGTTGAAAATCCTCGGCCTGAAAAAGCCAGAGATATTGAAATTGATTGTAAATCCGATTTAATCGGAAAGTCGATATCCGGAATGACAAAGGGATAGAAGCGCAACGGGATGGCGAACCGCGCCCGTGAGCCATGGATTTCGAACTATCGAATTTTCAACACTTTCCTTCTCAGCCTTTCCATCAGCACGAACAATGCCGGCGTCAGCAGATACGTCCACACTAGCGCCCCGACCATTCCGCCAATCAAAACCGCCGACATGGATACCTTCGTTCCGTCTGTCGAGAACATTTGCGGCAACATTCCGGCGACAATCGCGATTGTGGTCATCAGCATCACGCGGTGCTTGTCGTTATATTGCTCCCACAGCACGTCCGTTACGCCTTTCCCTTTCGCAATTTCCGATATGACGGGCTCGAGCACCAGAATATTATCGTTCACAACTAGCCCCACCAGCATGATTACGGAGAGCATCGCCGCTATGTTGATTGTCCCGCCGGTCAGAAACAGAAATGCGAACACGCCCGAGAACGCCGTGATAATCGAGGTAGCAATCGTGAACGGGTGGGTCAGCGAGTTCATAATCGCCGCCAGCAATATAAACGTCAGGATTGTCGCCAGCAGGAACGTCTTGCCCATTTCTCCGGTGGTCTCATCCTGCATTTCGGACATTCCGCCGTAAATCACGCGGTAATCCTCGGGCAGGTTCATGTCGCGAATAATCGCGTTGATTTTCGTGCGGACGGGGCCGATTGTCGATTTTCCGAGGTTGACGTTTATCTCGGTCTGGCGGTGCTTGTCCACGCGGTAGATGTTGCGGCTTGCCGGGCGGTATTCCAGTTTGCCCAACTCAGACACCGGGACCATTCCGCGCTGCGTGGGAATCAGGATGTTCGAGACCGAATCCACGGTCTTGTAAAGTTTCGAGAACTCTATAATCAGCGGATATTCCTCTCCCTTTTCGCGGAACTTCAACGTGTCGTCGCCATAAATCGCCGTGCGGAGGGCCACGCCGACGGCCGCGTTCGACGTCCCCCATTCGTTCATCCTCCGTTGGTTCGGAATAAACTGGATTTCTTCGGTCGGCGTCTGCTCGGCCAGCAGCGCGGACTGCACCTCCTCCAGCCCGTTTATTTTCGCCATCAATTCGTCGGCTATGCCCTCCCGAATCGGGTCGTCTTCCCCCAAAACGCTGATTACCATGTCCGCGGCGCTGCTCGGACCGCCTATCTCGCCAGCTTTTATCAAGAAATCCGCATCCGGAATATCCGCGAACGCGGCGACCAGGCGCTGCGCGATTTCCTTGTCGGACGCCCGCCCGGACGACGGCACAAGGGTCAGGCTCGCGCCGATGTTTTGGATTCCGCGGCGCCCGATTTTAAAGGACGCGGCCGCGACCTCCGGAAACTCGGCCAATTTGTCCTCAATCCTTTTCGCCAGCTTGTGGGTCTTGTCGAATGTCGCCCCCATCGGCGCGCGCGCGGTGATGTTGATTTCGCCGGTGTCCGCCGACGCCGAGAACTCGTTCCCGACAAACCGCAGCAGAAACGACGAGGCGAACAGAACGCCGACCGCGAGCCCCAGCCACCGCCACGGATGCTTCATCTCGGAATTGAAAATGCCCTTGAACCAATTTAGCTGCATCTTTTCGTGCTTCAGCGTGGCGGCGACTTTTTTCTTTTCGGCCTTTTTCATGAACTTCGCAATCATCATCGGCGTCAGGGTGAACGAGAACAAAAGGGACATTACCGTCAGATACACGACCGTCATTCCGAACTGGTTCATGAACAATCCCGCGATGCCCTCCATGAACGCCAGCGGCAGAAACACGACTATGTTCGTGCCGACGCCCGCAAAAATCGCCACGGCCGCCTTTTTCGCGCCTTCGATTGCGGCGTGCTCGGGCTCGTGCCCTTCCTCCAAAAGATTCAGGCTTGATTCAATCAAAATAATCGCGTTCGCAATCAGAGTTCCCAGCGCGGACGCAATCGCCAACAGCGTCATCGAATTGATTGAAAATCCGCTGCTGTTCATGAACAGGAATCCGGACACCAGCGACACCGGAATCACGACGCCCGCAATCACGGTTGAACGCCAGTTCTTGGTGAACGCGAGCAGAACGATGACCGTGAGAATTATTCCGAAAATGATTCCCTGCAGGGTGGAATCAGTCTCCCTTCGGATTGATTCGGCGGAATCGTATGTGATTTTTATGTCCGCATTCTCGTTCTTCAGACCTTGCTTCACCAGTTTTTTATAATAATCCAGGCGCTGGCGCACGCCGTCGGAAATCTTCACCGCATTTCCGTCCGTCGCCTTCACGATGGATATAATCAGGACGTCCTCGCCCGCATATCGCCCGCCAAAGCTCGGGTCCTTCGCGGTATCCATGACCTCGGCGATATCCTTCAGACGGAACCGAAGCCCCTCTGCCGTCGTGATTGACATGTTTTCAATCTGTTCGACGGTCGCGAATTCGCCGATGAAGCGTATGGAGTTCGCCGCCCATTTCGATTCGATTTTCCCGGCCGGCACGTTCAGGTTGTGCGCGGTTACCGCCTGCAGAACGGCCGAGATTGAAACGCCCTTGGCGGTCATGCGCTGCGGGTCCAGGAACACGCGTATGGCCCGCTCGCGGCCGCCGAATACCTCGACGTCCGCGACGCCGTGGACGGCCGTTATCTTCTGGGACAAAATGGTATCCACGAATTCATACGCGTCGCGCAAATCGGCGCCGGAAATCGCCAGCTCCATCACCGATTGCTGCATCAGGTTCAATTTTCTGACAACCGGCTGTTCCAAATCGTCCGGCAGATTGTAGGCGATGGAGTCAACCATTCCCTTGACTTCCTGCTGCTTTTCGAGCGCGTCTTCGCCAAGGTTGAACTCCGTCACGATATAGGCGTAGTTGTCGTAAATCTGCGACGTGATTTTCTTTATCCCGGAAACCTTGGAAATAGTGTCTTCGACCGGCTTCACGACCTGCGATTCGATTTCCGCCGGACCGGCTCCGGGATAGAGCAGCGTCGTCGTCACCATGGGCAAATCCATCGGCGGCATACGCTCCACATTCATCTTAGGATAAGACACGATTCCCATAACGACCCAGAACAGGACGAACATTATTGTGGTAATGGGACGCTTTACGAAAAACTCTAACATTTTTTCACCTCTGGGTGTATGATATGCGAAACGTAAAAAGCGATATGTAATATGACTTTTGTTTAACGGCGATAAACACACCATAATTCATATCATATGCCACATATCACTTTTCACGTCATTTGATTACAATCCTTTCTCCGTCTTTCAATCCGGCAACAACCATTCGCTGGTTATCCTTTGCGACGACCTTCGCTCCGGCGGGCAGCACGGCGTCAACCGGCAGAAAGAATCCCGTGTATTCGCGCAGGGCCATCACGTTCCCGGTTATATTTCCAGACACGCGGACGATGAACATTCCCGTGTCCAGGTCGATGTCTCTGGAAACAAACGTTATATTGGCGTCTTTATCCTTGATTTTCTGCCCTGTCGAAAACATGTGGACTCTGTCCGCGGACACCAGCGCGCGGCCGTTTTGCACGAATAGCGGCTCTTCCAAGAAATCCGTTGTTTTTTCCGCGACCACGTATTCGTGCGGACTGCCCTTTTCCTTGTGAATCCTGACGATATTGTTGACATGCCTGACGCCCTCCTCGCGCAGTTTTTGAATGCGGTATCCGACCAGGACGGACAATAAGAGAATCGATAAAAATATTGCGGCTTTCTTTTTCATCGCGTTTCATATTTCCTAATGCTTTCTTCCGTCGTCAAGATTTGCAGTTTCGCGTTGAACACGGCCATTTCCATCTGCGACATAGTGCGCTCCACATCCGACAGTTCCGTTGCCGAAGTTTGTCCGGCCAAGAACCTGCTTTTCGACAAGTCATATGCTTTTTCGGCCAAATCCTTAGCCCTCAGAATATCTTTCAGCGACTGCCGCAGATGCGCATGCTTCTGAATCAGCTCGTTGTATTCGGCGGTTTTGATTTTCCGCGACTTGTCCAGGTCTTCGCGCGCGGAAATCGCGTTCATGGCGCTTGCCGTCGCCTGCGCCATCCTCGCCCCGGCGTCGAACAGGGGCATCGTGACTGATATTCCCACATTGGAAGATTTCAGAGCCGGATAAAAACTGCCGATGTTTTCCAACGAATCGGAAAGCCTGAGATAATTATACGAGCCGGTCGCCGCGATTGTCGGAAGATATCCGGCATAGTTCTGCCTTTTCTCCGCGTCGGCAATCTTGGCCTGCAATTCGTAAATATGCCATTCCAAAGGATTTATTTCCTTTTTTGTCTTCGCGGCGAAACTGTTCGGAAAATCCGAGGTCAGGACCATGGGCTCGTATTCGCCGATTCCGGCGTAAACTTTCAGCATGCGGTGGGCGGAATCCCGATTGAATTTCGCGTTCTCCAAATCGATTTCGCGCGCGGCCACATCGGCTGCGATTTTGACAAGATTGCTGCGGTTCGCGCGGCCGGTGGCGGTCAGCTGCCTTTGCGCATTTTTCGTGTTTTTCAAGGATTTTTCGGCAACCCTGACGGATTCGTCGGTCACCTTCGCCGTCCAGTATAGCTGAACCGCCGCGGCGCGGGTTTCTATTTCCGCCAATTCCCTGGATTTCTTCGCAATTTCAACGCCCCCGCGCGCCATGTCCAGCGCATATCCGATTTTGCCAAACGAATATATCGGCATCGATGCGGAAACGCCGAGCGCACCGATATTGTCGATAGCCGCCGGAACGGAAGCCGAAGCGCTCGCCTGTATGGGCAGTCCGAAGGCGTTCGTCTGATACGAGGCCGTGGCGTCGAGCTTCGGCCAGCGGGCCGCGGCGGCGGCGGTCAGAATCGCGTCCATCCTTCTCACGTTCGCCTCGGCTTTCCTTATGTCCTGGGATTCCTCCAAAACCAATCCGATTGCCTCGTCCACGCCAAGGCTGCGCGCAAACCCGTCGCCGAATTGCGCAATGAATAGCCCTAGAAAAATAAAAAACATTATTTTTCTCATGATTTCGCCTTTACTGACTGCACTTTATTCCGTTCAATATTTCATTTATCTGGCGGAGGGCGCCGACCAATTTTTCTCCGTCTTCGCGGCTGATTTTCTCAAAAAAATCGGATACCCGGCGATGCAGGGATTTTATGGCCTCCCTGGCGGTGGCGGCGCCGGCCTTGGACACCGAATACCAGGTATTCCGACGGTCGGCGGCGTCAACCTCGCGCAGAATCAATCCGTTCGATTCCAGCTTTCGGAACGCCGCGCACAGATTGGCGCTCGGGATGCCCTCGCGCCGCGCTATGTCTTTCAGGCGGGCGCGGCCCGCGGTATTCAGCCGGACCAGGATTTTCAATTGCGGGCGCGAATACTTCTTGAAGCTCTCGTCTTCGCCGTTCCGCCTCAGGTTATCCCTCAGCCAGTCTATAATCATAATATTTTTCTCTATAAGATTCGCAAACTCCCGCCGCAACATAATCAAAACCTTTAATTATTAAAACATTTAATCATTCTACATTTTAATAATTAAATGTCAAGGAAAAAAATCACACCGTTTGGATTGCAGGATTATATGACAAAAACAATAAAAGTCAAGAGAAAGCGCCCGACTAATAATTTAGTTCGAAACCCGAAATCCGGAAATCAGCAATCAATAACAAATTGTCGCGGGGCCGATATTTATTCAGATTTCGATTTATTAAGATTCGACTACTTTAATAATATTATTCACAGCGTTGTTCGGGACATGCGCAAGCGTCGCCATTTTTTGCAATTTCTCAGGATTCGACAGCAATTTCTCCAACGTTTTGCCCAGCAATTCCGGCGCAAAATCTTTCTGCTCGATTACAATTCCACCGCCGTTTTTCGCAAACTGCTTCGCGTTCGCCAACTGGTCCGGATTGATGCCGAGCGGCACAAGAACGGCCGGCACCCCGACCGTCTGCATTTCGACGACCGTGCCTGCGCCCGCGCGGCTGATGACCAATGACGCCGCCGACAATTCGCCCGCCATGTCTTTTATGAATGACAAAACGTTATTCTTGACGCCGCCCGCGGCATACGCTTTGCGCAATTTCTCGACGTTCTCGGGCCGCGTCTGATGAATCACGAACAGGGATTTTTTTATTTTTTCGGAAAGACTTTCAATCGCCGCCGGACACGTCTCGTCCAAAATCCTCGCCCCCAGCGACCCGCCGGTGACAAGAAGCCGCCGGCCATAGTTCATGCTCAGCGGTTCATCTCGGCGACGGAATCCCTGTCTGACCGGCAGACCGACATGAACGCCGGCGCCAATCGGAAACGTGGTCATCAGCGTTTTGACAAACGGCATGGCGAACCTGTTCGCGCGGCCGATTGCCGCGTTCTGTTCGTGCATAAACGTCGGAATGCCCCAAATCCAGCCCGCAATCAGCGGCGGAACGCTGGAGTATCCCCCGAACGCGACGATTTTATCCGGACGGGAAAAAACAAAACGAACGGACAACGCCAGCGTCGACACGCCAATCTTGAGCAAAGACCAAAATTGAAACAACGGATTTTTCGCGCCGACGCCGGAGGCCCAGACGAACGCGCGCCGATAATTACGGACATATTTTTTCCCGCGGCCATCCGTCGACACAATCACTTTGCGACCGCGCGCAATCAGCTCGTCCGCGACCGCCAGGGCCGGAAAAATATGCCCGCCCGTGCCGCCGGTAGCAATCCAGAACTTTTTTATGTCGCGCACCATTTGCCCTGCCTTATCAATGACAGAATGATAGCAAACAATATGCTGAATGCAAGCAGCGACGAGCCCCCGTATGATATGAAGGGCAGCGTCGTTCCCTTCATGACCCCCCCGAGAGCGGTCAGAATGTTCATAGCCACATGAATGGCAAACAATAGCGCCGCGCCGAAAATGACCAACGACGAAAATTCGTCCTTGTTTTCAACCGCGCGGCGGAACAGCAGGCAGAACAAAACGAACATCGCGCCGACCAGGGCGGCGCACGCGACCGCCCCCCACATTTCCGCCAACCCGGCGAACACAAAATCGTTGTTCGCCATCGGGACGTTTTGGAACAGGAAACTTTCGTCTCCGCGCCCCCACAGCCCGCCGTTCCTGATTGCGTCAAGCGAGCGTCCAATCTGATACCCGTCGGACCCGCCGAATATCCTCATGCGGAAATGGGAATGCGTCAGAGACACCAGAAACGCGGCCGCCCCCGCGCCGACGAACGCGAGGACATACCGCCACCTCATTCCCGCCCAAAACAGCATCGTGCCGAAAACCGAGATATACATGAACATGTTTCCCAAATCCGGATGGAAAAACATAGAGAGCAGGATGGCCATAAACGCCGCCAGATAGGCCGGCCACCATCCGCCTTTCCAAAGCGGCGCGGCGCCAATCCAATCATCCGGCGCCCGCCTTTTGACCTCGGTTATGAACCATGCGGTCAAGACGATGAACGCGGGCTTCATCAAATCCGCCGGCATGACCGAAAATCCGCCGATTCGCGCCCACCGCAGGGAATTGTTGATTCTGTGCGGGTCGGCGTATGTCAAAAGGAACAACGCCATGCATGCGGCGAACAACAGCCACATCAATCCGATTATGGTCTTCTTCCTGCCAATCATCGGAACGAACAGGAAAATCACCAGGGAAACGCCGTAGAACAGGAATATCTTATCCAGAACGTGAAGGGAATGAAAACCGGCGAGCAGCCCGACGAACGAGAACGCGAAAACCAGTCCCAGAATCCACCAATCAATCTGAAACCACCAGTTTGTGAACAAAGAACGGTCAGACCTTTTCATTTTTCAACCTTTGGCCCAAAAATAATTATAAATTATGAATTACTTTCGATACCAAAAAATCTCATAATTAAATCGCAAAATGTCATGCGTCTTACAATTTCAGCACTGCGATGGCGATTCCGGCGAATATGATTGACGCGATGAAAAAGCGCTCGACTATTTTCGTTTCCGACCACCCTTTCAGCTCAAGATGGTGATGCAGCGGCGCCATCAGGAACGGAGGTTTTCCCTTCGGCGCGACAAACCTGTAATACATCATCTGGGCGAACGACGATAACAGCACCAAAACCATCACGGCGCTTGCCACGGCCATGACGATTTCGGATTTCATCAGCAGCGCCGACGTTCCGAGCAAACCGCCCAGCGCAAGCGCCCCTACGTCGCCCATAAAAATGCTCGCCGGCTTGGCGTTGAACCACAAGAACCCCATGACCGCGCCCATAGTCGCGCCGAAAATCGGGAACAACGCCGCCGCCTCGGGCAGAAATATCAGGGACGGCATGAACCCGACGCGCGTTATTCCAACCAGCGCGACAACCAGAACGGACAGCGGGCACAGAATGACTTTCGCCAGCATGCCGTCCAGTCCGTCCGTTATGTTCGCGGCGTTGGCGGTTCCGACAATCACAAGATACGACCACACGAAATAAAGCATGCCCAGCGGCAGAATGATTCCGAACGGCAGAACCACGGACAGCATGGGAACATACGCGGGCATCGTCATGTCTATCAGGAACGACAGGAACACCGCTATCACGCCCGCGGCCAAAAGACGCCCCATTTCGGACAACCCGGCATAGGCGTTTCCACGAATAACCTTGTTGTAATCGTCCAAGAATCCCATGGCGCCGAACAGAACCAGCGCAATCAGGGGCGTCCACGCGACCAAGCTGGACCAATCCATAAACAAAAGCGACGCGGTTATAATCGCCGGAATGAACACCAGGCCGCCCATTGTCGGCGTGCCTTTTTTCTCGTCGACATGCTTTTGGATTCCGTCCGTTCTTACCGGCTGGCCGCGGCGCTGCCATTTTTTCAGCGCGGGAATAAGCAGGCGCCCGAATATCAGAACCAAGACGAACGCCGCCGCAAATGCCGCGGAAAACGCCACGCTGTTTTTTGATAGAAAATCAGTTATCATTACATAGTCCTTTTTTTGTTATGAATCCGCTATCGGGCATACTTTTGGGGTTCCTGTAATCTTCCCCGTTTTTTGGCATTGACAATATGGGGATATAATACCTTTTGCCCCATCATTTCCATTGTTTGCGACATTATAGCATTCACCCGTTCCCGTTGAAGGGCAGGTACCATCAGCGGCGCATGTTCCAGTGCATGTATTGATAACCGACACCGAGTTACTCGGACAAGTGTTGCATACGTTACCGAAAACGTAATATCCCTCATAGCATTTGCAAGTTTCACTGACATATCCGTTTTCAGTGCCGTTGGCAGAAGGAGTATTGCTACTGCCGGCATATCCCGAGTTTGCCGGGCAGGCGGGCGCCGATGCGGGAATCTGCGCGCACGTTCCGACGGAAACATAATATCCGCTGTTGCACTTGCAGTTGGAATTGATATATTTGGATTTTTCAGCGGGCACGACGCCATCGCTGTCCTGCAACGTGTCGCTCCAAGTAGAGTTCAGCGGGCACATCAATGTCTGATAGAACATATTTGACAGTCGGTCTATCAATGCATTCTGTTCGGTGACGCTATCGCGCGCGCCGGCGGTCGAAAACACCACATACGCGCAGGACAGCGCGACGCTGCGGCACGCGCCCATCAATATAGGCCTTACTATGGACGGCGACAAACTGGTTCCGATGCCGTATGAGTTGGCGCTGGTAATCTGCCCGTTATAGCATGTGGAAACGTCTGTCAGGCATGTTTTGGCGTATTCCGCAATAACGCCCGACTGCGCCGCGATGATTTGCGACATGGTGCGCTCCATATACGATTTTATGACGGTATTGTTGTCGACATACTGCCCGTCGCTGTAGGTGTATCTGCGGCATTTGTCCAGCACCGGGCGGCAGAATCCGGACACGACGCGCCCGTTGTTGTCCATCACGCCGATTTTGGATTTCAGATAATCGACGATTTCCTTTCCATTTGTCTCGTTTGCCGCGGTGGCGACGTCGCAGCTGGCGGGCTCCGAAACGGATGAATCCAGCAGGCGGGCGAGACACCTTGCATCGTAGGTGCTGGCGTATTCTTTCAGCGCGACAAGGTCGCCGCCCGGAATGACGTTGCCGTTTTCGTCAATCGCCCTTTTGCTCGGGTCGACGCATTTGTAGTATTTGTCGCCGCAAACCATCTCGTCCCTCATGCATGAATCCAGCGCGCTGACGCAACCTTTGGCGTCATAGGCGTTCTGTTCGCCGAGGACGGTCAGGCGCGCCTTTTGCAGCATCTGCGTCGCCGAGCGGATATTCGTCTTGACGCCCGCGGTGGCCTTCTTCAGCCCCGCCTCGTATTGTATGCACGCCTTGTCTATCTCGATGTCGTATTGCCCCGAGATAATCGACTGGTCCGCCTTTTTGGCCGCGCAGCGGGTAAGAATCGGCTTGCACTTTTTCTTGGCGGCGGCGTATAGCTCGGTTCCGCGCATATTGGCGAACGACTCGTTGTCGCCGAAGAGGGAGCTCAGGTCAAAATCGTCGCCCTCTCCGGAAAAATCCAAACTAAAATCCAAAGAAGACGAACCGCCGGAACTGTAATCCGCAGTCGGCGATTTTATTAATTTCTCAATTTCTTCAAGCATGCTGCGCGACTGAGTCCTGTCCTCCGTCGTGCTCATGACCTTTTCCGCCTCGGTTTCTTTCATAATGCTGCGGATTTCGTCCGCGGCCAGGCCGACATAGCGGATTTGCTGGGCGACATTGTTCAGCTCGTTGTTCGCTTCGGTCAGCGAATCCTCGACCTTTTTATACTGCGACAGACGTCCGGAGCACGAGCACTGCTTCTGGTTCGCATCCAGAACGTTGCAGAACTGGTTCATGCAGTCGAAATACGACGCGGAGCAGTCCGCCAGCTCGCTGGCAGCGCTCGGCGCCTCGGCCGATTCCGCCGTCCCTTCGAACATGGTGTCGACAGCCGCGCGGGAGCGGCGCGAAAGTTTTCTGGAAACCTCATCGTCAATATTCTGGCCGGCCGCAGCCTGGGCGCGCCCCGTGACGGCGCGTCCGTCTACTTCGACGAAAGACGGGCGCGAACCGCCGCCGCCGCGCGTTGAAGCGCCGCGGCCCGATTGGGATTGCGCCGCCGCGCTGCGCGTGGCGGTGGCGGCCGGGGCGCCGGAGCGGCCCCGAGAAACAGCGGCGCGAGAAATCGTCTTTGCGCCCGCCGCAGACGCGTCGCGGGATGTCGCCGCCTGGGCGGCGGCCGATTCAGCCTCCTCAGCCTCCGCGGATGCCCTTGATTGCTCCTTATTCGCCTGGACGGCCATGCGCGACGGGCGGCCGGCCGCAGACTGCTCGTTCTTGCCTGCCGCCGCCTTTGCGGCCGCGGCACGGGATATCTTTTGAACCTCCCCGGCCAGCGGCGACGGACCGACGGAAACAACGCGCGACGAACGCGCCGTATCGTCCGCGAAAACCGCACTCGAAACGACAGCCAGAAAAACTGCGAGAACATTCTTCAATATGCTTCAATTATAGCAGAACACAGGGCGATTATGAAGCGATTATTAGTCCGAAATCCGAAACCCATGGCCCAATCCCCACCGTCATTCCGGCGCTTTCCCCTTGCGGTTTCGAATATCTCTCATCCATTTCGCTATTCAGCCAGGATTTTCTTCGCCTGTTCAAGCAAATCTATTGCGGTTTTAATGTTTTTTCCCGCGTTTTTTTCCGACGACGCCGCCGCGGGTTTCGAGATATCCGCCGGAGCGGCATTGAACCCGCCGGAGGCAAGCAATTTCTTCACGCCGTCAATCGTATAGCCGTCGGCATACAGGTATTTCTTCAACGCGAATACATTGCCGACGGTCTCCTGCCTGTAAAATCTGCGCCCTCCGGCGCCGACGGTCGGCGCAATCAGCGACGGAAACTCCTTTTCCCAATATCTAAGCGTGTGCGCCGGGACATCCAGTTTCCTCGTCAGTTCTCCAATCGGCATAAAGTATTCCGTCATCTCGCCGCCCCCTTGCATGCAACCGCGGTTCTGACATAATCCATTGCCCGCCCCACATCGAAATTATGCAATTTTCTCACGAACGGAGCAATTTTTTCATTGTATGGAAAAATGAACTCGCGTTCCGGCATGCCGCGGCTCGTCGCGCCGTCGTGGCACCGGATGCCGGGCTCCCGCGGGCCGGTCTGCGGCAAAGAGACGGCGCCGTCCGTATTCCCGCGCAAATCCGAACAGGTCATATATCTTAGAATCATTTTTGCTTCCTTCGTCAAAACGCGTCCTCAACCCCAAACATTCGACGCGCGCGGTTACTTTTCCTCCAAATCCTCTTCCTCGTGCTCTATCGCCGTCGCGCTGATGACCTTTTCCCCGTCCGCCGTGCGGAACAGCGTCACGCCCGCGGTTGCGCGGCCGGCGACCCGGATTTGCCCGGCCGGCGTCCTGATGATTTTTCCGCCGTCGGTCACCAGCATCAAATCCATGCCGTCGGCAATCGGGAAACTGGCCGCGACGGCCGTGTTCTTGCCGCCCAGTTTTATTCCCGCGAAACCGTTTCCGCCGCGGTGCGTCGTGCGGTATTCGTAGGACGACGTCCGTTTTCCGAACCCGTTCTCGGAAACCGTCAGAATGAATTGCTCGCATTTTTTCATTTCCGAATATTTTTCCGGGGGCAGAACCAAAGACGTTGTTTCTTCGTCGTCGGACGCCTCTTCCTCAATTCCTGTCGCCGCCCGGCGCTCGGCGCGAGACTGCCTTATATAGGCCGAGCGCGTATCGGCGTCCTCGAAGACGTGAGCCAGAACAGCCATGTCTATCACATGGTCGTCGGACGCCAGCCTTATCGCGCGGATTCCGTCGGACGCGCGACCGGCGAACACGCGGACTTCATCGACGGCGAAGCGGATTACTTTGCCGCGGTATGTCGACAGCAGTATGTCCTGGCTTTCGCGAACCGGACGGACGGCAATCAGTTCGTCCCCTTCGTCCAGCTTCATCGCGATTTTTCCGTTCGCGCGAATCGATTCGAAGTCGCTGATTTTGTTCCTGCGAACGTTTCCGTTCTTCGTCGCGAACATCAGGTATTCGGAGCCGTTCTCGGGCGCGGGCAGAATCGTGGTGATTGTCTCGCCTTCCGAAAGAGGCAGCAGGTTGACCAGCGGACGCCCCTTCGCCGCGGCGCCGCCCTCGGGCAGCTTGTATGTCTTCATGCGATAGCACATCCCGGACGACGAGAAGAACATCAGCGGCGTGTGCGTGTTCGCGATGAAAATGTCCGCGACGAAATCCTCGTCCTTGGTGGTCATGGCGTTGCGCCCCTTGCCGCCGCGCCTTTGCGAGCGATAGGTGTCGAGCGCGACGCGCTTTATGTATCCGGTTCCGGTGATTGTGATTACCATGTCCTCCCGGGCAATCAAATCCTCCATGTCCATATCCATCTCGGCGTCCGTGATTTCCGTCTTGCGGGCGCCGCCGAAGCTTTCGGCAATCGCCGCGGACTCCGCGCGGATGATTTCCGTGATTTTCTCCGCGCTGCCGAGAATATCGAGCAGACGCTTTATTTCCGCGCCCAGTTCCGCCAAATCGCCGTGGATTTTCTCGCGCTCCAAGCCTGTCAGTTTGTGCAGCTGCAACTCCAGAATCGCCTTTGCCTGGCTGTCCGACATATAAAACATCCCGTTATTCTCATCATACCGGCAGTCCGGATCGTCAATCAGTCTGATATAGTTTTCTATATCTCTGGCCATCCATCCGCGGTCGAGCAGGCGCTCTTTCGCAACCTCGGGCGACTCGGAGCCTTTAATCAGTTCGATTATCTCGTCCAGATTGCCGACGGCGGCCGTCAGCCCCAGCAATGTGTGCGCCTTGTTCCGCGCCTTGTTCAGCTCGTATATCGTGCGCCTGCGCACGACTTCGCGCCGGAAACGAACAAACGATTCCAATACCCCCTTGACCGAGAATTGAACCGGACGCCCGTTTTCCAGCGCCATCATGTTGATTGGGAACGAGCTCTGCAACTCGGTGTATTGGAACAGCCGATTCAGAACGACGTCGCCGATTGCGTCGCGCTTCAATTCGATTACCACGCGCACGCCCTCGCGCGAAGATTCGTCGCGCAGTTCGCCGATTCCCTCCACGCGCTTTTCTTTCGCCAATTCCGCGATTTTGATAATCAGCTGGGCCTTGTTCACGGCGAACGGAATCTCGTCCACGATAATCGCGGTGTGGTCATTGAAATCCTCGAAATGCGTTTTCGAGCGGACAATCACGCTGCCGCGGCCGGTCAGATGCGCCTTGAGCGCCCCAGAGCGGCCGAGCATGATTCCGCCCGTCGGAAAATCGGGGCCGGGAATAATCCTGAACAAATCCTCGTCCGAAATACGCGGATTATCCAGTATCGCCAGCACGCCGCTCATAACCTCGCCAAGATTGTATGTCGGAATATTCGTCGCCATTCCGACCGCAATTCCCGACCCGCCGTTGACCAAAAGATTCGGAAATTTCGCGGGCAGAACGCGCGGCTCCTGCAAGCTGCTGTCGAAATTAGGCATCCAGTCGACGGTATCCTTGTCCAAATCGTCCATCAAAAGGTTCGCGAGTTTGGTCAGCCGCGCCTCGGTATACCGCATCGCCGCCGCGCCGTCCCCGTCGCGCGAGCCGAAGTTGCCCTGGCCGAATACCAGAACCTCGCCCATCGAAAACCCCTGCGCCATACGCACCATCGCCTCGTAAATCGAGGAATCGCCGTGCGGATGGTATTTACCCATGACATCTCCGACGATGCGGGCGGACTTGACGGTGGGCTTCGATGCGGGCGCGACGTCGGACATGACGTAAAGAATCCGGCGGTGAACGGGCTTGCACCCGTCGCGCACATCCGGGAGTGCCCGGTCTGTAATCACCGACATGGCATAGTCCAAAAACGACACCTGCATTTCATGTTCCAATGGGGACGTCGGAACCGGCGGGCTGCCGGGCGGCACGCCGCCGCTATTTTGCGGCGCGGACGGCGCCGAGGGCGCGCCGCCGCCAGCTTCCCGCCCCCCGTTCCCTTTATTCATGATGTCAAGCAAATCGGCCATATGTCTTCCTTTATGTTACGGACAACTATACAAAACCGCGGAAAACCTTGCAAGAAAATAATTTCGCGCATGTGTGGCTGAAAAAACGGCCTTTTCTGCGATTTTATTTTTCTAGAAAATTACATTAGAAGTCAAAAAGAAACGCATGCCGGCCGATTATATGCGCTAATTACTATAAGTGCAAACTTTATCATAACAATCTTTATCATCGCATGCGCTTTCTGGCGCGGGTAAAGCAAGGTTGTTATCGACATCATACCACTTGTTTCTTGTCATTTTGCCTCTCACCGCTTATTTTATTTGTATTTTCCATTCGCATCTTTTACCATATATGTTAAAAAGGAAAAAGATGCTCAGAACGATTTTGTTCAAAACCGCCCTTGCGCTTTGGTTCGTCGCCTGGTCGCCCCTGCTTTTGGTCGGGTTGGCTTCGTCGGGATTGAGCCGCAGGTTCGTTTTGTGGGACGCGCGCGGCGTCCTGTGGCTCGCGCGCGCAATCGTTGGAATAAAATATGAAATTCACGGGCGCATTGAACCCGGGACAATCATCGCGTCGAAACACATGTCGATTCTCGAGATTGCGATTCTGGCAATCAAATGCCCGAACGCGTTTTTCATAATAAAGCGCGAGCTTTTCTGGATTCCGGTTTACGGCTGGGCGTTTTGGCGCATGGGGTTCATCGGAGTGAACCGGGCGAAAGGGGCGACAAACATGAAGATTCTGACCGCACGCGCGGCGGAGAAAATCAGGCGGGGACGAACGCTGATTATTTTTCCCGAAGGCACCAGGGCAAGACCCGGACAGGTCGTCAGGCTAAAGCGCGGGCTTTTGTTTATCGCCGAACAGGCGCGCATTCCGATTCAGCCGGCCGGCACGGACGCGGGGTTGTATTGGCCGAAAAAAGGGCGGATGCGCGGCGGAATCGCGCATTTGTGGCTTGAGCCTCCGCTGCCGTTCGACGCGCCGCTGGACAAAATCGCGGCCGAAATCGCTAGACATTCCGCCTGATTTTTGATATAATGCTCCAAACATGGAATGAAGAGAATAATTCTGTCATTATATGCGATTATGGCGTTGCCGTTCGCGCTGTTTGCCGCGGACGAGAGGTTCGTCGACTGCGGCGAGGGATATGTCATCGCGAACGCCAGTCCGCGCGACGGCATTCCGGCGAAGGAATGCAAAAAATTATGGTGCCGAGACCTTGAAAACAACAAAAGCATGGGCAGGGAAAACACCGCCGCGGCCGGATATGTCGCCACGACATCGCCCGTGGAGATTTGCGACAGCCAGAATAATTGCATAAAATGCTTCGGGAAAAGAAAATGGTGCACCGACAACGGCGACTTCAACCCGGAATACGGCGTTTACACCAAGGGGAGCAGCAGACTGCACCGCAGCGTTCTTTCGGGCAACTGCTATAAATGGCAGATGCTGAACCACAACTGCGGCCCGAACGAGGTCGCGATAAACGACGGCGATTCATGGATTTGCCTGAATCAAAGCGGCGGCACCGAGGCATCGCGCGCAGCAATCAAGTCAAAGGCAATCCGCAGGACGACCACAGCGCCGATAATAAGGAAAAAATGAGGGGGAACAAAAAGATTCTCGTCGGATTCGCGACAAAAACCTCGGCTGTTTTGCCGAGTTTTTTTTGCGCGCTGTTCCGTCATTGCGCAATCGTCGCCGACGGAATGCTGATTCAGATTGGAACGGATAAAATCCGGCTGTTCCGCGTCCGCGCGCGCGAAATCAGAAAGTTGGAAAACGCAGGATGGGTGTTTGTTAAAGTCAATAGTCCAAAGTCGATAAAGAACGGCCGCACAAGCGAAAGCCGGCTGTCGGCCATTGACTTTGGACTATTGACCTTTTTGACCTGCGTGGGATTCGCGAAACGGGCGCTTGGAATCCGCGCGCCTTTCGTATGGACGCCGGACCAATTGTTCAGAATGCTTGCAACACGCGACCTTAAGCGGCGCGGAAAAAACTTATAGGCTCTTCACCCCCGGCAAAAAAAGTTATCAATCATGGAGTCGCCGGGGCCGACCAGCCGCGGATTTCGCCCACATTCAGCGTATTCAGCATGCAGCTCTCCGCCGGCGCCTGGCTTGCCGCGACGATTTCCGACAACAGAACGGTATTCCGCGACGAATCGGAAACCGAGGAGTTTATACCGGTCGCCTCCTGGTTGCAAACCATCTGCTCGTAGCATGTCGGAACGTTCGACATCTGGTTGCAGAAGTTCTTTATGCGCGTGGTGTTTCCCGTCCATCCGCTCTCGCGGTTCTTATCCTGGCGGCACTGCATTATTTCGTCTATGCATTTCAGATAATTCTCCTTCGCAGTGGCCAGCGACTGCAATCTGTTGTTTTCCTTTTCCGTCGTGAACTCGAGCCTCTTTTTCTGAAGCAGCTGCGTGGCGGCGATTTTCTGATACGCCATGTTCTGCGCCTGCTTCTTCAGCTCCTCCCCGTAAACGTCGCAATCCGCGTTCGCGTCCAGAACATACTTTTGCAGGATGGACAGGCGCGCGTCCGCAATCGGCTGGCGCAATGTCGAATACGGGTCGCCCGACGTGCTGGTGTATCCGAAGCACGCCGCGGTTCCGGTGCTGGCGGTCGTTCCCTTCGGCGTCACGAATTCAATGTCGTTTCCGTTCACGGTTATGTCGCTGTTCATGTTATACGGCCCGCTGCCGCCGCCCTGGGACGTCGGGCGGTTTCCGCACATCTCGTAAATGCCGTTGAAGCACGAATCCAGGACGCGCCCGCACACGTTGTTGTGCGCGTATTGGAACAGCTCGTATCCCCATGTCTGCGCCAGTTTGTCCACGCTGGTCTCCGTTTCAAACACGGAATTGCTGCCGTTGACAATCAGGTCGACATTGTTGAACGAGCTGAACAGGTTGTCTTCATTGGAATAGTTGAACGTGTTCACTTCGTTTAAAGTGTCCGCGTATGTCTGCAGAGACGTCAGAATGTCGGAATCGGCGCCGTTCAGAATGTTCATCCATGCGTCGCCGGTTCCGTTGCCATACAACGTGTTGCAGGTCGAGTTCATCGACGACTCGCACGACGCGGTGTCCAGCATCAGATGCGCGTCGCACCACGCCTTCATCGACGCGTTCGCCCCCAGGCGCTTTTTTTCATCCCGGAACGACACGCAGTTCAGGGACTTTTCCGCATCGGTCAGCTCGAACGCCGAATGGATTGATTCGCCTTTCGATGCAATCAGAAGCGACAGTTCGCCCGAAACCTTCAGCAAATCCTCCTTGGCCGTCTGCAGGGTCGCCTCGACCGTATTGAACGTCTTCACGCGGCCGGCGCACGCGCAGCGCCTTTGTCCCGGATTCCGCGCGGTGCAAATCTCGTCCATGCACGTGTAGTATGAAGACAGGCAGTTGGAATAAGAATCCGCCGACAGCATTCCGGTCGTCGGGTCAATCAGGTTGCTGTATGTGGCCTGCGCGAGCTTTGTCGTCAGAGTGCTGCCTATCGTTCCGGTTGACGCGCGTATTGCCGAGCCGGTCAATCCGACCCGCGCCTGCTGAATGCCGCCGCTGCGCGCGATGACGCTGCGGGCCTGTCCCGTGGCGCGGATGGCCGCCGCCGGCGCGCGCGAGCGGACCGTTCTTTGCGCCGCCGCGGCCGTCGTCCTTGTCGCCCCTCCGCCGCGCACGGCCACTCCGCGCGACTGCACCGACGGCAGCGCGACGGCCGCCGTTGCTTCCCTGCCATTATTCGCATTTTGCTGAACCGAACGCGAAGACCTCGTATTGCCGGACGCGCCGCGGACGCCGCGGACGGCGCCGCCGCCCCTCTGAACACTCGCGGAAAGGATGCCGCGCGGACTTTGCGCCGACGCGGCGGCAGGCAGAACCTCCGCCTGCACAGGGTCGGCGAACGCGGCGGACACCGAGAAAACCACAAGAAAAATGAACAGAAATCCGGCGGTCAAAAACAGGCTGCCCACAAGACCCTGGATTCTGGCATATAATTGGCGAGACTTCATACAAAACTCCCTATAATCTCTCTGATTATACCAACTTTTCGAAACCTGTCCAAGGGTATTTTTACCAACTCATGCTTTTATATGTCTTGGCGGACACCGTGTCGCCGAACATATCGCGCTTTTTCTCGGACAATGTTTGGAATGTATCGCTGGAAATCACGCGCAAAACGAACGAATCGTCGTTTCTCTGCGACAACACCGGAATAATCCGTCTGTCTATAATCCCGGAATCCTTCAGTACCTGCTCTATGATTGCCAGCCTTCTCGCCGCCAGTTTCCGCCCGTCATACGTCCGCGTGCCGCGCTCGGAGATGGAAACCTGAACCGCGCGTTTCGGATTCGCCGCGACTATGCCGGCGTATTCGGCGAGCAGGTTATAATTGTCGCGCGACAGCGCCGAATCGTCGTCGTTGAACGCGATTTTGATTTCAAGCGGGCGCACGCCGCCGCCCTCGGACAAATCCCGGGACGAATCGAACCCGACTGTGGATTCGCTGAAAGACGCTTCGTCGAATCCATCGTCAACCTGATATGTCGACAAATGCTTGTTTTCCGACGTGAATGTCTTCTTGAATGCCTTTTTCAATTGGGACGGCGACAATTTGGTCAAAGGAACTTCGCCTTTATATGCAAACTCATCATCCAAAGAGGCCATGTTTTCGGCATTCGGGGCGGGCGTTTTCTTGACCGGAACAAAGCGCGGTGCCGATTTGATTACGGACGGCGCCGATTTGGCGGCCGGAACAACGTTTTTTTTGCGCGGCGAGTCTTCGCCGGAATCATTCCCCCTGACTACGACATCAACGTTTTTCTTCGCGCGGCCGACGCTGTTTTGAACCGGCTGAACGCGAACTTTCGCGGGGGCCACGACCCTTGACGCCGCGAAAAACCTTTTCGGCTCGTCATCCAGAGTTTCCTCCGGCAGGAAAAAATCCGACGAAGACGCCACAGAATACTCGGATTCGTCCGGCATGCGCAGCGGGGCCTCCCCGCTGTTCGACCACAAGTCCACGGCCGGCTTCCTCGGAATCAAAAGTTCGCGACTCGCGTCTCGCGTCTCGCGACTCGCGGTTCTCGGCGGTTCGGGCGTCGTATTTGCAAACTTGGGAACATATGCCGGCTCCACCCCGTATAAATCCAGCGCGGACACGGTTTTCGCCGGGTTTACTGGCGGCAGCTCGCCGATTGCGAACGCGTTTGCCGCAAACAAAGCGGCCGGCAATGTCAAATGGATTCTGGACATTCCTTTCCTTCCTTGGATGAAGTTTAGAAAAAATTGCCATTGCCACGCAAGCATTTTTTTTGTAATCTGTGCGCATGTGGGAGGGAGATATAAAATCCTCGGGCAATTTCATGTTGCAGGCATTGCTGGCGCTGGCGCTGGTCATCGCCTTTCTGCCAATGTTCGTGAAGAAAGTGGCGGACAAAAACACGAACCGCGAAAACATCGCGGTTGTCCAGCAAATCACGTCCGCGTTCGACGCCGCGCGCGCGTTCATATATGAGGAGTTCGACAATTTTCCCAACGGCGTGGAGACATTTTCCGGCGATGAATTCGTCCGGACGCTCGAGCCATACGGACTGCCGCTCGGCTTTGTTCCCCGCACGCCCCTCGGGCAAAGCATTTCACTGGTGGTCAGCAAGAACGGGAAAGACATTCTTGCGGCGCTTGTCGTCGACGGCGGGAAACTCGGCCGGTTCCGCCGCGCGGAAATCATGGCGCGCATAGGATTCTGGGGTATGCTGGCCGACGGGGACGGCCCGCTCAAAGGGGCGACGGGCGGGTGGAGCATGTCCGACGTTCCGAACGGCGTAACCTTCAATCCGGACGACATTCTGGTTCTTGTTCCCGAAGAAGAGGAGTTTTCTGAGCTGATTCTGCGCAATGCAAAGAATCCGGACAAAAACATTTTCCACACAAACATCAAAATGGACGGAAACAACATAACGTCCGTCGCCGCGCTTTCGGCGAACAACGGGAAAATCAAAAACGTCGCGGCCAGCGATTTTCTGCTGTCGGGAATCGAAACCGACAGGAAAAATAAGAACGACATCGGCCTTGTCCGCGCAAGAAAGGTTTGGTTTTCGGCGGCGAACGGAAATCCTTTGACCATCGTCCGCTCGGATTTGCGGACGGGGCTTTTCTCGGCGACGTCCGTCGCGAACTACGGAGACGCGCCGAATTTGACGGCAAGAAACGTCGAGGTGCGCGATTTCAGCATGGCGGCGGGAAAGACGGGCTTTGCCGGGCCATCGCAATGGAACATAAACACGACCGCAAGCTTCACGAATATAACCCTGAATGTCGAAAGGCTGAGCCTGTCGTCGTTTCTGGACACCAGCCGCGGCCAGGACATATTCCTGAACGAAGACGGCAGCAGTTTGGAATACATGGCGGGCAGCGGCATCCGCGCGAAGACGCTCAGAACCGACAACATAATCTTCCGCGACCAGATTTCAAGCGAGCTTCTGAGCGGCGGCACCGGCGCGGCGCTTTTGGAAATCCGGCCGGCCGGAACCACTTCCCTGCCCGACGCGTCGCTTGCCGGAATAAACAACGACCAACTGAAGATTCCGATATCGGCCGAAGACAACTCCGGAAAACTGGAAACATGCAGGGCAATAATCTCGCGGCTCGGCGGAAAATACAACGCGGCGTCGCTGGCGGACAACATCGTGTGCCGCTTCGTCCTATACAACAGGATCGAGCGGCGCATAGAAATAAAAAAATGCCTTCTCGACGGAGGAACGCAATGCATCTAGAACGCGGAGCGTCTTTGCTGGAAATGATGTTCGCAATCGCGATTGTCGCGGTCGCGATGCCGTTCGCATACCGCCAGGTGTCGGATATCGGGCGAAACATGAAAATAATGGCCGAGGCGCGGAAAATCATATCCGACGCGGACCCGATAAAAAACCATATTCGCCTGCATGACGCCGAGTTCGCGCCGGACGAGCTGACGCTGGTTGAAACGGACGACGAAAACAAAAGATTCTACGTCTCCAAGACAGGCGGCGGAACGACCGCGTTTCTTGTCGTGAAAAACGGATGGGACGGCCTCTCCGCGCACAAAATCGCGCGCGCAATCGGAACCGACGCCGCGGTCTCCGAAGAGGACGGCGCGGCATACGGCGTTTCCGGCGAATGGGCGATTTCGTTCGACGGGCTGGAACCCGGCGACATAGTGTATAGAATCGACGCCGCGAAATCCGGCGGCGACACGGCGAAATACCTGCACAGGACGATTTTGTCCGAAGGAGAATTGTCGACGATGAAGAGGGATATGTCGATGGGCAACTTCTCGATAAGAAACGCGGGCGGGATTGCGGCGAAGAAACTGAACGCGTCCGAGCTGAACGCGTCGCTGGTGAAGACGCCGGCAATCGCCGCGAATTCGCTTTACTTTTCCGACGGGCTGAACCTGAATCCGGACAAGGCGAAGTTTCCGGGCGTCCGCGTGAACGGCGACGCGGTATGGTTCAGAAATCTTTTCGCGGACGATTTCAACAGCGGACACGGGACGCTAACCGCCGACCGCGCCTCGATTTCCGACAAACTGACGGTATCGAACAAGTTCGAAGTCAAGTCGTCATACTCCCGAACAATCAGCGGCTTTGCGGGCGTCGCGGCCGGAATCGCCAGAACCGCGTTCCTGGACGCCGACAGCCTGACGTTCCTGCCTGGATTCGGACTGACCGTTTCAAGCGAGCTGTTGTATTCGGCGACGCCGCCAGTCAAACTCGGGTCGTGGACGTTCCCCAACTCGTCCGGCGCCGGGCCGAAGTTCAATTCATTGAGGCTGCGGAACCTGGGCGGCGGCGAGATTGCGCCGAACGTTTCGGATTTTTCCAAAATATTGAAGGAGGGTTGGCGATGAAGGGCGAGCGCGGCGCCGGTTTGCTGGAATTACTGCTGGCCATGGCGATATTCATGGAGATTCTTCCGTTCGTATACAACTTCGTGAAAAAACACAGGGAGCAGGCGGAGAATGTCGCGATTGTAAAAAAAATAAGGACTGTGCAAAACGCCCTCGAGCAATACATTTCGGACAACAGGCAGAAACTGCTCGCGCCCGTGTCCAAAAACGTCGCGCGCGTCCGTCTGTCCGAGCTGAAGGGAGTTTCCCCTGACGAACTCGGCGCCGCGAAAATAGAACTGCGCGTGGTGAAGTCAAAGGATTCGGCCGGGCATTCGTTCGTGCAGGGGATTGTGATTTTCGATTCGCCGTCGCTGTCGCCGCTCCGGACCCGGCAAATCGCGGCGGCCGGCGGACAGGCGGCGGGCTTCGCGGACGGGCTGATGCTTTACGGCTCGTTCGGAACATGGCAGGCGCCGATGTCGTCAATCGGCGCGGCAGTCGGCGGCCATTCGATTCTGGCGGAAACGCGGACGTTCAGAAGCGGGGGCGACTATCTGCAGCGCCTGCCCAGCGCGGACCCGCTGGACGCGACTATGCAGTCGGACATGGACCTCGGCGGGCACGACATAGAGGACGCGAAGACAATAACATCGGTCGGCGCCAGATTCCTCGACACAGTGGAAACCGACGGGATAGAGGCCTCGAAAATGACCGTTCTGAACCGCATGGACTGGACTGCGCCGCTCGAAACGTTCGGCGACGCGACGGTGAACGGCGCGATTTCGTCGGACGGGCGCTCGATTGACGCGGCCGAGATTGTGATTGCCGGGCGCTCGCAATTCCGCTCGGTTTCGGCGAACGAATTAAAAGCGGACAATCTGTATCTTTCCGGATTTTCCGTCTCGTCGGATTCGGACGCGCCGCCGGTTCTGTCCATTTCCGGAACATTGGACATGAAAAAGGGGCATATAAAGGCAATTGACGCGTTTGTCGGATTCTCCGGCAGCGTCGCGCCGAAACTGATTGTGTCGGAAAGAATCGAGGACAGCGGAAATCCAGGATTCTACTGGGACATGTCGGGCGGCGACGCGGTGTTTGCCGATTTGCACCTGTCAACCCTTACGCAAATGATGAAATACGCCTATGGTCTCGAGAAAACGGGGAAGACGGAAACGGAGCGCCTGATGGGAAACGTGATACTGAACAGCAACGCGACAGTCGCCGATTATATGCGCGCGCTGGAACAGGCAAGACGGGCGGTCGAGAGGAAATACAACGACGTGATGGGCGAAATGTGATATGCGATATGAATTTTGTTTGCCGGCAGCGCCTTTTAAAACTTGCAGACCCTCATTTCATATGATATATCGCATTTTATATGTTACTTATTGACTTGAAAATAAGTAAATAACGGATAGAATATATAGCAAGGCATGCAGGCAATCTGTTCATTTTGCAAAACTACATTCCGCGTCGGAAAAAGCGGCGCCGGCAAATGCCCAGTCTGCGGCCGGCGGACGGGGGCGCCGAAAAAGAGAAGCAGCCCGACGGCAAAACTGTTCGTCGCCGCGCTGCTGTTTCTTTTGACCAGCATTTTCGCGGTCGTGTCCATGAACGTTTTCCGCAGGAACGAAAAGTCGGAACTTTTGCAGGCGTCGATTTCCAAAATCGTCATCGCGGAATCGGGATACATCGTGCACGGGAACATCCGGAACTTTTCCGAAAACACATATTCGATTCCCGATTTGGTGTTCGTGCTGAAAACGGATTCCGGAGTCGTGCTGAACCAAATCGTGCAGCTGCCGCCGCACGGGCTGATAGAGCCGATGTCGGACATAGAGTTCGTGCGCGTTCTGACCCCAAAAATATCAGGCGCGGGAAAAATATCGGTGCGCTTCGCAACAGAAGGAAATTAAAATGAAAAAAATGTCCCCGCCTTTCGCCACGCTCATGATTCTCGCCCCTTGTCTCTTGTTCCTCGGCGCGGCGCGCGCCGGCAAATACGTCATGGTGGACAAAAGCACCTGCGCCGACGGCAATTGCGTCGAAATACCGGTGAACCGGGACAACAAATCGGCGCCCGTTTTCCGCGCGGACATACAATCGACCAGCGTGGATTGGGAGGCCGTGTCCGGCCTTAGGCTGCGCGAATACAAAATTACGTTCTCCGGGACAAAGGCGGCCGGAAGCACGGGATGGGAAATGTATTACTTGGACGGGTTTCCATGCTATGGCTTCGCGCAATACACAAGAACGTGGGTAAGCCAGAAAAACGGCGACGGATTCCTGCGCGCAAATTGCGTCCGGCAGCCAAAGGAAATTCTTTTGGCATACAGAAGCGCGAAAAAAGAGGATTCGCAGGGACGCACGACGGGAATCCTCAGGTGCGCGGTTTCCAAAAACCTTGTCGTGAAACTCGACGAATGCACCAGCCAGGACTGGTCGGACTTTGAGCGCGAATAAGAGGATTTTCACAACCGACGCGGAATCCGCCGGAATCCGCGTCGACAAGTTTCTCGCGGAACGCATGCCGGATTTTTCGCGTTCGGAAATCCAGCGCATGGAAAAGAACCTGGACAATTCGCACAGGCTGAAGCCCGGCGAAACCGTCATCGTGGAAGAACCGGAACCGGCGGCGCGGAAACTAACCCCGAATCACGCGCCGCCGACCGCGAGCCGCGCGTCGCCAATCACGATAATATACGAGGACGACGACATAATCGCCGTCGACAAGCCGCGCGGAATGGTGATGTATCCGGCGGCGGGAAACAAAACCGGAACGCTTGTCCAGGAACTGCAAAAATCGCGCGCATTGTCCGCGCTGGGCGGAACGGTTCGCCCCGGGGTCGTCCACAGGATTGACAAGGACACCAGCGGCGTTGTGATTTTGGCGAAATCGGACGCGGCGTTCCGCTCGCTGGTGAAAATCTTTTCCGAACACAAACTTACGCGGAAATACGTCGCATTCGTGTGGGGCGTCCCGGCATGGACGGCCGCGGACATAGAGGGCAACATCGCGCGCTCGTCCCGCAACCGGCAGAAAATGTCGATGGTAAAAACCGGAGGCAAGCCGGCGAAAACCACGGCGGAAGTAATGAACGTCTGGACGCGCGCCGGCGTTTCGGAAATCAGATGCGTTTTGCGCACCGGGCGCACGCACCAGATTCGCGTGCATATGTCCGCGCACGGCTTTCCGGTTCTGACAGACCCGGTTTACGGGCGCGGCCGGGAAACAAAACTGAGACAGGGGGAACTGCTGCGATTTTTGCGCGGGCACGGCGGGCAATGCCTGCACGCCGAAGTTTTGGAACTCGCGCATCCGACCTCCGGCGCGCCGCTGAAACTCAGCGCGACGCTGCCCGAAGACCTGAGGAAACTGAAACGATTGCTGAACGAATATTAAACGCGGACGCGGATTGCGGACGCGGCATGAGATTTGTGATTATTTGTCTTTCAGCGGCCTGACGAACACCGAAACGAAACGACGCTTACTTGTCACTATCCACTCTTATCCCTTCCATTGTCACTTGTTTCAACGCTTCCCAAACATCTTTTTTTACCGCGGGGTTCGCAAGAATGAAATCAGGCTTGTAAATCGGAATCACGTTGCCAAAGACTTTCCCATGCTCGCGCGGCAGAGACGCGCCCGCGATTTCCCTGGCGGCCAGCGCGCCCAATGTCAGAATCTTTTCCGGCTGCGCCCGCGCGACGATTTTATCGACGAAAGGTTTGCAGAAAGAAATCTCATCCGCAAGAGGCGTCCGTCCGCCGGCGGGGCGCCAGAACACCAGCGGCGTTATTGCGACGCGTTCGCGCGAGAGCCCTATCGCCCCGAGCATCTTGTCGAACAATTCGCCCTCCGCGCCCGACAGAACATTTCCGCTTGCATCGTCCGCAAGCGAGGGAATGTCGGTAATGACAAGAAGCGGCGGGCGGGCGGGCGGCGGCAGATGCGGAACGACGGTGTTCTTTGCGCCGGAAAACAAGGGGTGTTCTTTGAAACTTTTGATTGCGGAGATGATGTCGTCGGACGCCGCCAGCTTCCGCGCCGTTTCCAAGATGTCCGCGCTCGGGAGCGGCCTTGCCGCCTTCGGCGCGGAAAAATGCGGGGTTTGGCGCGCGGGGTTTGCAATTGGCGCGGCTGCGGCGTTTCCGGCGGATTCCGATTTCGCGCCTATGGCACCCGGCTCGCGCAGCTCCCACTCGACACCGGCGAGCGCCAAAGATTTAAGAATATTTTCCGCGTTCCACATCGAGATTTTCCCTTGATTTCTTTATGCATTTGTTGTATTATATCAGCGAATACTAAATAAATCCAATCAAGGGAGGAAATTATGAAAGTATTGAAATACGCCCCGCTTGCCCTGTTGGTTGCCTGCGGCGGTTCCATTGTCGAGCCAGCGGACATCAACAATCAAAAGGTTTTCTTCGCCTTTGATTCGGCAGAAATCAGCAAGGAGGCAAAGGACAATCTGCTGGGCCAGTCCTTGTATCTGAAAAACCACGCTGACGCCAAGGTGCAAGTCGCCGGAAACTGCGACGAACGCGGAACCGTCGAATACAACATGGCCCTGGGCGCGCGCCGCGCGAACGCAGCGAAGCAGGTGCTGGTCAAGGACGGCATAAAGGCCGGCCGCGTTAAGACGATTTCCTATGGCAAGGAACGTCCCGCCGTCGCGGGCACTGGCGAAAGCGTCTGGAAGCAGAACCGCAACGCCGCGACAACGGCAGTCAAATAAAAAATCCGCGCAAGCGGATTTTTTATTATCTGATAAAATGAAGTATGGCAATGCCTCTGGCATTGCGGATGATTGGACTCGTCTTTATATAGCCATTTTTCAATAACTTCTTTTACATCCATAGATTCACCGCCAATTTTAGAATCCCATAATTTCTCAAATGTTTCCAAAATATGCCTGAGTTCTATAACTTCTTCCCCTTTTGAAACAATTAATTTTTTAGAGAAATGCTTTCTTTTTTTTGCCCGCCGATAAGATTTTTTTCATATTAAAATGTTTCGTAACGTTGGCTATGCTCTACAAGACATCATCGTGCGGGGGTTCCGCCCATAGTCTATATTTCTTTTTCTTTATTGTTCAAACATGCTGGCAATTTCCCATATGATACAGCGTTATGCATGCATTTATGGCCTTTTTTCATTATTTGAACTTATTCTATTATTTTATCGATAATTGTCAGCGTATCTTGGTTATGACTTGGGCTGAGGACTCCGAAAATCTTCAGCATTTTAAGAAATATGTCGATATTGCTGGAGTCGATTATCAAATCCGCAGTCTCTTTCGTTTCGGCCGTGCGTCCGATTATAGGGTTCGCGGATTTCAATTCTGTTATTGGAAAACAAAAATACAGCATTGGCTGAACGCCTATGGCGTATTGTTTTTCTGTGATTTTTATTTCCGTTAGAATCTCATAATCACCGAATCTATGTATCAGCATCGGATATTTGACCTGTGTGTATGCAAAAACAATATCTAGAACCTTGCGCTCAACTGGTTGGCTACGCTCTATTGCAAAATTATTCGGGTCATCTATAAAATCCGATTCCCCTAATTTCGCAAGAAAGTTTTTGAGTTCTAGCAATTGTTTTTTTGATACGACGCCCCATTTGTGAAAATAATAAATATATTCTGACAATTCGTACAAAGTTTTGTCCTTTCCATTCGCGCCCGTGAAAACTTTATCCTTAATTGTCGTGCGTTCCAATTTTTCCGCATCAGAAACGACGACATCGTAACCAATCTGCCACTCGACATAACAATCCAGCGAAAACGGCTCTGTTTTTGTAGACACCGGCAAGCCATATTCGTTGAAAAAACCGCGCTTTTTAATACGAGTTTTGTCAGTTCCTTTTGTCAAAGGAATCGCTATCGCCAATTCTTTCCCGGATTCATTAATTTTTCTTATCCACATAATGTTCCCCCAATAAATTGTTAAAGTATGAATGTATCGTCGCGTCATCATTTTCATATGCGCATTCACCTGGCAGCAAATGGTTTAGAAATTTGTATTTGCGCAAGCTTCTGCGAACAAAAACATCTTTCAATCCATTGAATGCCTGGTAATCGATAATTACATCGCTGTTCCCGAAGTAATATGGGATATGAGGAATGTATTCTTTGAATACGTCGGCGTAGCAATAGAAAGGCAGCTTTTCGCGCGGCACCCGGATAGAATTATAAACCTCGTTTTCAATGAAGGTTCTCGTTCGTTTCAACGCGTTTATATCCCGCATTGTCCAAAAGAATGCCGTTGCTTTTTCACGCGGCACGTATTTCTGGTTCGGGTATTTTGTTACATAATTGCTCAATTTATCGAATTGGTTGATTCTGAACTTTTTTCCTTCTTTTGTCAGCCAGCTGCGCTCGCAAATAGATTCATAGGACATGCCGCGATTGTCGCGTTTATACAAAGCAATCGCTATTGGAAACTGCGTAGTTTTCGATGTGGCGGAAAATTCACCGCTGCTGATGATAATACTGTCCATTAAAACATAGTTATTTCTGAAATTTCCCAGTCCGTCAAAGTTTGTTTTTTTTATCAAATATGATAACGGATGTAAAACGCAGATATAATCCGCCATCAACTTGTCATAGGACAGCAAAAACGATATGCCTAAATCCCGATGCTTCAGGTCAAAATCTACCAAGCAAGATTCTTTTATTCCGTTGCGAATAATAGATGTCGTATCGTTGTATGGCGGGTTACCAATAATTATAAGCTTGTCCTCACTGGATAATCCATATAAGCTGCGGCTAACATCTAATAAACTATTATGGTTTACGAATTTGCAATTTTTCGTATTACTTTTTGCTTTCAGCAAAGCGGCAGAATCACAGTCTGCGCCAATAGAACCGGCAAATCGTAAAAAATTGCCATATCCGCAAGACGTGTCTGCGATAACATGTTCGCGCCAGTCTGGAATATTCCGGGCAATCATACCATACGCAATATCCACCACCGATTCTGGCGTGTAATAACTGCCATAATTTATAGTATCTTTGTATCCAAGATGGAATTGTTCGCCACACATGCGCTACCAGAACCTTTTCCTGACATAATTTTATAGCAAATAGCACGCAAAAATACCAGCATTTTCTATAATCATGCGACAGATATTTTATAAAATGCATTTCCGAGAAAATATTCCGCCTGCATCCAGATTCCATGCCTACAATACTATCTCCCCTCATGGAATAACAGGAGACAAACTGGAGCAGACAATAAGAAATCCGCGCAAGCGGAATTATGCTCCACCGGGTGGCTACGGAAAATCAAGGCGCTTGCAAAAAGCGAAAAAATCGTATAACCTTTCCGCCATGGCGAATTACTCGGCGTCCGACATTCAGGTTTTGGAGGGGCTGGAGCCCGTGCGGCTGCGGCCGGGAATGTATATCGGCGGAACCGACGAAAAGGCGTGGCATCATCTGCCCGTCGAAATCCTGGACAACGCGATTGACGAGGCGGTGGCGGGATTCGCGAAAAAAATCACCGTGAGTCTGCCGGACGCGAAGACAATCGAGATTTCGGACGACGGCCGCGGCGTCCCGGTGGACGAGCATCCGAAGTACCCGGGCAAATCCGCGCTTGAAATAATTTTCTCCATGCTGCATTCCGGCGGCAAGTTCAACAACAGCGTTTACAAAACCAGCGGCGGGCTGCACGGGGTCGGCGCGGCCGTCGTGAACGCGCTGTCGTCCGAGACAATCGTCACAAGCGCGCGCGACGGATATTTGTGGACGCAAAGATTTTCCCGCGGAAAAACCGTTTCTTCAATCGAACGGGGGGCAAAGACGTCCGCGCGCGGCACGACGGTGCGGTTTACGCTCGACGACCAGATTTTCGGCGCGGCGGCGGCCTTCAAGCCGGTCAAGATTTACCGCATGGCGCGCGCGAAGGCGTTTCTGTCCGCGGGGCTTAAAATCGATTTTATTTGCAATCCGGACCTGCTGACGGACGATTTGGGCATTCCGGAAAACGAGACCTTCTATTATCCGAACGGCGTGTCCGACTTTCTGGATGAAAAGACGAGGGAAAGCCCGCGGCTGCCGCCCCGCATTTTCTCCGGCGACATCGACTTCCCGGACGACCAGGGGCGCGTCGAATGGGCGCTGACATTCCTGACCGACGAGGACGGCGCGGCGTCGGACGACGGGTTCTTCGCGTCGTATTGCAACACAATCGCGACCGTCGACGGCGGCACGCACGAGCAGGGATTCAAAAGCGCCATCACGCGCGGCCTGAAGAACTATGGCGAGAAGGTCGGAAACAAATCGTCCGCCGCAATCATCGGCGACGACGTGTTTGACAGCGCCGCCGCGATTGTCAGCGTGTTTTACAAAACCCCGCAGTTCCTGGGGCAGACAAAGGAAAAACTGTCGAATCCGGAAATCGCCCGGTTTACGGAAAAGGCGCTGTCCGACCCGTGGGAGATGTTTCTGGCCGGCGACCCGAGGACGGCGAACGCAATCCTGGATTTCGTGGGCAACCTGGCGAACGCGCGAATCAAGACAAAGCAGGCGCGGGAAATCGCGCGGAAAACCCCGGCGAAGCGCACGCGCATGCCGCTTAAGCTCGCCGATTGCACAAAGCACGGAATCGAGGGGACGGAATTGTTCATCGTAGAGGGGGAATCGGCGGGCGGAACCGCAAAGCAGGCGCGCGACCGCGCGCTGCAGGCGATATATCCCCTGCGCGGAAAAATCCTGAACGTCATGTCGAACAGCGACGAGAGGGCCGGCGCGAACAAGGAAATCGGGGAACTTATCGACATCGTCGGCGCGGGCGCGGGCGAAAATTGGTCCGACGAGAAACTGCGGTATGAAAAGGTGATAATCATGACCGACGCCGACGTAGACGGCAGCCACATCGCGTCGCTTTTGATGACGTTCTTTTACCAAACGATGCCCCAGCTTATCCACGGCGGCCACCTTTACCTGTCGTGCCCGCCGCTTTACAGGCTGACATGCGGGACGGAATCGACGTATGTCGACTCGGACGAGGAATTGGAAAAGCTGCTGGCCGAAAAATACAAGGGCAGGAAAACGGAAATCAGCCGGTTCAAAGGGCTTGGCGAAATGATGCCGGGCCAGCTGAAGGAAACCACTATGTCGCCGAAAACGCGCCGCCTGATTCGCGTCGAATTGCCGCCGAAGACCGAGGAAGGCGCCGAGGACGCCGCGCGCACGAACAAACTGGTGTCGGAACTGATGGGCAAAAAGCCCGAGTTCAGATTCCGCTTCATCACCGAGAACGCGAAGTTCGTGAAGGAATTGTTCATATGACGCGGGCTTGATTTCCGGGCTCGGGGCACTATATTATAACGGATATGAAAAATCCATATGAAGTTTTGGGCGTCTCTAAAAGCGCGACGGACGCCGAAATCAAGTCCGCGTATAGAAAGCTGGTCTTGAAACATCATCCCGATAAAAACCAGGGCGACAAAGGCGCCGAGGAGAAGTTCAAGGAAATCAACGGCGCGTTCGACATCCTGAAAGACCCGCAAAAGAAGGCCGCGTATGACAGGTTCGGCGACGCGGCGTTCGCCGGCGGCGGAGGCGCGGGAGGCGGAAATCCGTTCGGCGCCGGAAACCCTTTTTCGGGATTCTCGTTCAACATGGGCGGATTCGACATGTCGGACATGATGGACGAGGTTTTGCGGGGATTCGGATTCGGCGGCGGGGAGGAGGCGCGCGGGACGCATGGCCGCGATATGCTGCATGAAATCGCGCTCGACCTCCGCGACGCGTATTTCGGAACGACCGAAACGATAAAGTTCGATTCCAACGCGAAGTGCGAGAAATGCAACGGATACGGAACGAAGGACGGACGGCCAGCGCCCGCATGCAAAACGTGCCGCGGCACCGGGTATGTCCGCGCGCGCGGCGGATTTTTCGCGACCGAGCGGCCGTGCCCGGACTGCGGCGGAACGGGGCGAATCATCGGGGAAAAATGCGGCGCGTGCGACGGGCTGGGGGTGCGGCGCAGGCGGCGCGAGATTGAGGTCAAGATTCCGGCGGGCGTCATGGACGGCGCGCGTCTGCGCCTTGCCGGACAGGGCGAGGCCGCCTCGTTCGGAGGAGAACCGGGGGACTTTTACGTCGACATACGCGTCCGCCCGCATCCGGTTTTCAAGCGCTCGGGGAACGACCTGCTGATGCGCGCGAACGTGCCGTTCGCGACGCTCGCGCTGGGCGGCGAAATCGGGATTGAAACGATTGACGATAAAAAACTGGCGGTGAAAATCGCGGCCGGAACGCAAATAGGCGAAAAACTTCGCGTTCGCGGACGCGGCATGCCCGGCGGGGATTTGTATGTCGAAATCGCCACGTCGGTTCCGTCGAAATTATCCAGGGCGCAAAAAAAGGCGCTGGAGGAATACAGGGACGGCGACAGGCGGCAATAGGGACAGGAGACGAAGGAGCGCAAAGTCGGCGTCTTTCTCTCATACTTCCGCTTCCTTGTCATCCGGCGGCGGAACGACAAAAGTTTTTATTATGCGGCGGCGGCCTTCAGCCGGTCAAGATTTACCGCATGGCGCGAGCAAAGGCATTTCTGTCCGCGGGGCTTAAAATCGATTTTATTCGCAATCCGGACCTGCTGACGGAAACGCCTTCGCGCGCGGCACGACGGCGCGGTTTTCCCTCGACGACCAGATTTTCGGCGCGGCGGCGGCATGATGGAATGACGGAGCAAACGCCGTCAATCGAACGGATTTTCGTCCTTTGTGTATCGAATCATAACAGGAATGCTTTCCCAGCCCAGCCGTTCTGCGATTCCGCGCCTGAGATACCGCGTATATGAATCCGGAATGTCCGACGCGCCGCCGACGCTGATTGTAATCACGTTCGGATGCAGCCCCGTATGCGCCGCGAACTTTATTTTCATCGGGCGCCTCAGCCGCGACATCGGCGGATGCTTTTCCGCGACCAGTTTTTCAACCGTCCGGTTGACCAGCGACGTCGGCGCGCGCGCGTTCGCGATGTCCGACAATTCATAAATACGCCTCATCATGTTTTTGACCCCAAGGCCGCGCTCGGCGGAAATCGGAACGACAAGCGGCTTCATGATTTGCGAGAATCCGGCGCCGAACGCGCGCCTCAGCCGCGCCAGCCTTTCGTCCTTGTCGCCCACAAGGTCCCATTTGTTCAGCGCGACGCACAAAATCCCGCCGGCGTCGAAAACCCGCCCGGCAATCTGAACGGATTGCTTTTCGATATCCTTCGTCGCGTCCAGAACCAAAACCGCGGCGTCTACGTCGGACAGCGCGTCCAGAGCCTTCAGCGCCGCCAGGGTCTCGACGTCGTCGCCGACGCGCGATTTTCTGCGCAGCCCGGCGGTGTCGACAACCTCGATGTCGCGCCCGAGAAAGCGCGCGCGAATCCGGACGACGTCGCGCGTGATTCCGGGCTCGTCCCTCACAAGCAGGCGCCTTTCGCCAAGGATTTGATTGGCCAAAGTCGACTTTCCGACGTTCGGCTGCCCCATAATCGCTATCGAGATTCGCGTCCCGCGCCCAGCGGTTCGTTCGGTCGTCGGGTTTCGGACATCGCCTCTCAGAGTTTGCAGAACCTCGTTCAATCCGATATTATGCTCGGCCGAAACCGGAAACGGCTCGCCGAATCCGAGTTTGTAGAACTCATGCAGATTATCCGTTCCTTTTTTCGATTCGCATTTGTTCGCGAGCAGCAGGAACTTTTTGTCCCTTGCCCCTTGTCCCTTGTCCCTTTTGAGCAATCTCGCCCATTCGATGTCCGCCGGGGCAAGCCCCGCGCGCGCGTCGACCACGAACAGCACCGCGTCCGCCTCGCGCGCCGCCCTCAGCGCGAAATCAGTCGCGTCCTTGGAAACGCCGCCGTTCGCGGGCTCCAGCCCGGCGGTGTCAAGAAACGTCACGCCGTCGCGCGCGCCCTCGATAATGTCGCGCGTGACGCCCGGGCGGTCGTGCACCAGCGCGTCCCTCGTTTTGGTAAGGGCATTGAACAAAGACGACTTCCCGACGTTCGGGCGCCCGACGATTGCAGCGCGCATAATTTTCCTGTTGCTTTTTCCGCATTATAAACTAAAATGCTAAAAAAGGAAACCGCATGCTGAAGGTATTGAAAAAGATTCCGCACCGCGTCTGGATGATACTGACAAGGCCGGAAAGATTCTTTAAGAAAATCGTCGTCGACGGCTCGCTGGAAGAATCGATGATAAAGTGTTTCCTGTTCGGCCTTTTGGGCGGCGTCGCGGTTCTGGCCATCAACCTAATCAGCGGCGCGACCGTGACGTTCGGCGGCGTGTTCGTGAAGGTTGTCGCGTATCCGCTGATTGCGGTCGGCGTTCTGTTCGTGTTCGCCGGGCTGATGATGATGTTCGCGGAAATCACCGGCGGCAACCGCGACTGGGAACTGGCGGTCAAGGGCACGTCCAGCATATTCTTCATGTATCCGGTCATTCTGATTCTGGACGCGCTGGCGTTCAACTGCACGTCGCTGTGGGCGATAAACCTTCTGGTCGACGGCTATGTCCTGTTTCTGCTTTACAATATCGCCAAGCATTGCATGAAGGGGAAGAAGTGGGCGGTGCTGTCGGTAATCGCGCTGGCGGCGATATTTCTGATAATGATTTACAATTCGGAATATAAAATCAGATGGCTGGCGATGAAAAACCCGGCGGCTGCCGTCGCGTGCCTGGCGCAATAGCAATCCGCCTCCGGGCATATCGGCCTTATGCGATTTTTTTTCGATTGCAGCGCCTCCCGCGGGAATGCGGCGGCAAAAAGCCGGCTCCGCATGAAAGACATATTCCGGCGGAAAATCACGAATTCTTGAAATCCTGAAAGTCGTCGTCGAGGGAATCGTCGGCCGTGTCGGGCGTCTCCGCCGGCCTGCCGCCATTGTCGCGCTTGGTGTCTATTTTGGATTGCTCGTCGCTCACTATCCGGCCGTAATGCTCGGCCATCTGCAAAAAACGCTCGCGCTCTATTTCATCCGCGGTCGCCCGCGCCTGGTCGATGTATTGCTTGCGTTTTTGCCGCCATCTGTGGCAACGCTGGACCATCAGGCCCATGGACATTTGATTTTTCTTGTGTTGCATAAATATTTTTCCTTTATGGGGATTTCTTTTTATCTCAATGCGCCGATTATAGCCGAACAAAAAACTTTTTGCAAATGTTTTTTTATGCGATAAGCGGTATGCCGCATATCATTTATTACTTTTCTCCTGCTTCTTCCTCCTGAACTCCTCCATCGACAAAATGCGCGGGTCGGACAAGGTTTTAGGTTTTTCCTCAAGCGGCAGTTCCGGGGACGGGGACGCCTCCCGCCTGATTTCCGCGGTCGGGGTGAACTGCAGCATGAACTCGGACTGCAAGTCTTTGAACTCCGTCATCGCCGCGAACGGAATCTGTATGTAAAACGGCCGCCCGTCGAAGTTCAGCATGACGCCGAATCCCGCGTCCGACACGTTCAGGTTGGAGAACGTCCACTGCAGGACAATCGTCATCACGTCCGGATAGCGCATTTTTAAAAAGTCCGGCACGACCACGCCCGCCGCGCGCGTCTTGAACGTGATGTGAAAGCATCCCGTTTCGCCGAGCCCGTTCGCCCGCGCGTGCGCGAGCGCCTGGCGCACGACCCCGCGCAGCGCGTCATTCAATAATTCCGCGTAATTTATCGCCGGCGTTTTCGTCATCGCCCACCCTTTCCTTCATGTAAACCTTTCCGTCCGAGGACACGGCGAGCAAGTCGCTCTCCGTCGTCAGAACAAAGTTGAAGTTCTTCGCCGCGCGGACGATTTTCCGCACCCCGACGGGCAGGCACCACGCCTTCGAGCCGTCCTTGTCCCTAATCTTGCAGAACGCGCCGCCAAGACCGCCGGCGTATATGAATCCGCCGTTGAAAACGGGCTCCGCGATTATGTCCAGAAACGGCGCGCCGCCGACAGGCGAATATTCGGAGAAAATGTCCGCCGTCCATATCAGCTCGCCGTCCGCCGCGCGCACCTTCACCAATTCGCCGGTCGAAAGCCCGGCATAGACGTATTCGCCGCGGCAGGCGGCTTTCTTGCCGGATTCGATTTCCGATTCGGTCGGCAGCCCGGCGAATATCCGCCTTGCCCCGCGCCATATCTGATTGTTTCCGTCAACCGTGAAGCCGCACTTTTCGGGCTTGATTTCCGCGCCGATATTCGACGGCTTTTTGTTCAGCACCCTTATTTCGTCGCGGACGAAAACGGGGGCGCGCGCGCCTTCGAGAACCGGGTCTTTGGTAGAACAGGAAACAAGAGACAAGAGACAAGCGGCAAGCGATGAGAATCCGCGGATTTTTATGCGGCGGCGGCGACAAGGAATCATTCCGACTTGTCTCTTGTCTCTTGTCTCTTGTCTCTTGTCTCTAATCATTTCATTGCTATTTCAACAGCATTTCGGCGGCGGCGGCGATGGACGCGGGCGCGTTCGGCTCGGACGTGATTTTCTTTATGAATTGGCGCGCCTCGCCGCTCTTGTTTTCCGACAGGTATTTTTCCGCGACGAACAAAAGCCCCGTGTAATAGAACGGGCTGCGCTTGGTCAGCAGCGGCGCCAGCATTTTCTGGAAATCGTCCGCCGACATGCCGTCCGCCTTCAGCTGCGCCAGCTGGACCAGCGCGAGGTCGCGGAAATCGCGCGTCGAGCCGTCTTCGGCCAATTTTTCAAGTTTCGCCGTCGCGTCCGCCCGGTCGCCCGCCCCAAGCGCCATCTGATACGCGCGGAACAGAGCCAGGTCGCCCATGCCCCCCGTCGCGGTTTTGGCCAGCCGCGACAACGCCTCGCGCGAAAGTTCCGGATTCATGTCCAGCGCCGATTCGTAATTCGCCGCCGTTTCCATCGCGTTGCCGCGCCTGATGCTGCGAACCATGACCAATCCGGCTGCAAAAACCACGAACAACAACGCCGCCGCGATTATATACTTGGCGTTGTGCCGGATGAAGTCGTATAGCCTCTGCATGTGCACCTCTTCCCACACTTCGCGGTAGAGGGCGTCCTCGGAATGCTCCTCCAAAGTTTTGCGCGCGGGCCTTTTTTGCGCTTTTACCATTTGAAATACCTCTGCTTTTGCTTTATAGTATAGAGGTTATGAGAAAACAAATCAAGGGCGGTTTTTCCGGAAACCTTCCGGCGCCGGACGACGGTCTGGCGCGGTATTTGCAGCAGGCGCAGAGATTCCCGCTTCTGACCGCGAGCGAGGAATACGAATACGCGTCGTCCTGGGCGAAGAACCGCGACAAACTTTCGGCCGAGACGCTGGTGTCGTCGCATTTGCGGCTGGTCGTGTCGATGGCCTACGAGCTGGGCAATTACGGCATCCCCATCGGCGAGCTGATTGCGTCCGGAAACGTCGGCCTGATGCAGGCGCTGCAAAGGTTCGACCCCGAGAAGGGATTCCGGTTCTCCACATACGCGACGTTCTGGATTCGCGCGGAAATGTATGACCTGATTCTGAGCAACTGGTCTATGGTCAAAATCGGAAACAGCGCGTCGCAGAAAAAGGTGTTCTTCAATCTCGCGCGGACGAAAAGGGCGCTCGGCATAATGGATTCGCGCCTGTCCGGGGCGCAGGTGAAGCAGATTGCGGACAAGCTGGAGGTGTCCGAGGCGGACGTGGAGAACATGAGCGAGCGCATGCATATCCGCGACATGTCGCTGAACGCGAACAAATACGACGACGGGGACGGAGAGCTGGTGGATTTCATCCAGGACGACGCGAAGCCGATAGAGCAGGAGATGGAGGATATGGAGCTGCGGGCGAACGGTCGCGAACTGCTGCGAAGGCATCTGCTGGGGCTGCCCGCGCGGGACCGCGAGATTCTCGTCGCCCGCCGCCTGTCCGACCCGGCGAAAACATTGGAAGAATTGTCCGCGGAATACGGAATCAGCCGCGAGCGCGTGCGGCAAATCGAGGAACGCGCGTTCGAGAAATTGAAGAAAGCCGTGCTGGAGGACAAAAAATGAAGAAAAACCGTTCGCCCGCCGGCCGCCGCGCCCGGATTTTGATTATCCCGCTTTTGGTTTTTTTCGCGCGCGGGGCGTCCGCCTACGAATATCGGCACGGAAGAAACGCTTTCCGGCTGACGGCGACGGGCGCGCTGATAAGCGTCAACAAAGAAAAGTCGTCCGATTACCTGCTGCGCGCCCAAATCAGCCGCCGGTTTTCCGAAGTTGTCGGCGCCGGTTTCGTATATGCCTACGACCGGCTGGCGCGCGAATCAAGACACATGGCCAAAGACGCGTTCGCCTATGTCGAAACGGAATACGGGCGCGCGGAGACGGGCTGGACGGAATCCATAGCGTCGAAGCTCGCGCTGGTTCTGCCGGATGTCGGCGGGCTGCGCCTGAACAACGCGCCGCTTTTTCTGCCGGACGATTATGTCGGAATCACGGCGCCGGCCGTCCGCGGAAACCAATACGCGTGGCGCATGAACTACGCGACCCTGCCGACAAAGCCGCTGCAGTTCGGAATAGGACGGACGTTTCATTCCAAAGGATTCGATTCTTCGTTTGACGCCGGCGTCCGATACCGCGATTCCGGCGGGCGGATAAAAAAATCCCTGTCGCTCGGATTTTCGTATATCGACAAGCCGCGCGGCATGATTGGCGACGCGTTCCTGCCGCCGGTGTTCGCGGACGCGCGGTATCAGGGAACGGCCGGGGCCAATATACAATGGGGCGGCTTGATTTGGGCGGCGACGTTCAAGGCGGTTGTCGACGACAATCCGACAGGATTCGCGTCCGACGGCCTTGCCGCCGGAACCGGAGTGTCGTATGATTTTCTTTCATGGTCCGCGAGCGCGTCGTATATATTCTCCGACGTCGGCGTCTGGCGTTCCGCGCCCGACATAACGGCGCACACGGGGGTCGTTTCAATCAGATACAAGCTGACGAAGCATTTCCATCTGTCCGGCAGCGCGGGGATTGTCGCGTCCGACGGAATCGACGACCTGTTTTTCATTTCGGCCGGAGCCGGCGCGTCGTTTTAACTTTTCTGTTTCTGCATCTGCATCTGCGGAAACTGGTAGATTTTCGCCAGGGATGGCGGCTCCTTCCTCATATCTTTGGCTGTTTCGTCCGCCGGATGATTATAAGGCTCGTATATTCCCTGCCGGCGCGCGTTATCGAAATCGCGCCACACGTCGCGCATGCTCTCAAGGAATCGGGCCGCCCAATCGCAGCCGCGGGCCGGCATTCTTGCGGCGTTTCCCAATATGTATCTCTGCGTCTGCAGCTTGATTTCCGTTTTCGCCCTTCCCATGTCGGCTCCGCACGAGACCAATTGCCCGATTCCGTCCGCCGCGCCGTTCTCGCCCATATTCGTAAAAATATCCTCCAGCGTCGGCTCAGTCCCGCCGACAGACCTGACTATCATGGCGGCGAATCTGCGCCACAGCGAGTCTTCGACTTCGCGCGTTTTCTCCAGCGCCCTGTATTTTTTCGGAAGCCTTCCAATCGCGCCAAGCATCTGCGCCTGCACGGACGCGCTATTCATGAACATTTCCTGAACCCCGACGGTCTCCAGCATATGTATCAGCAGCGACGCGGGCTCGTCCGACAGCATCTGCTCCTTCGCCGTTTCGATTATGCGCATCATGCTGTCGAACGCCGCCAGGTTCGTTTCGCACAGGCGAACGAGATTCGTAAGAAACGGCGCCAGTTTTTTTTCGTCCGTTATATTCTTCGCCTCTTCGGCCAGCCCGGCGGCGTTTTTCGCGTCGATTTTGGCATGCAGCGACGACAGTTCGGCACGAGCGGACTCCAGCTCTTCCATCACATAGACGGGCATGACGTATCCGTCGATGAAATCCTCCAGACTTTTGAGGCGCGCGCGCAACCGCGAGACCCCTCCGGACAGTTTCTTAATCGGGTCTTGGGCATTCTTTTTTTTCATAGTTCGGGATTATAAACATTATTCCGGCGATTTGCAATTTTTTCGCACTTTGCGATTGATTATGTTCGTTTTGACTGCTATGATTCCAAGATATGAGGAAATTGCTTGTCCTTTGCATGCTGGCCTTTGTTCCGGCGTTCGCGCGCGCGGCGCCGAACATGCTTGCGGAAATCGGCGCGGACATGCGCGCGGCGACGGCCGCGGCCGCGAAGAGGGACGCGACCGATTCCGCCGTCCGCTCGGGCGTGATGCAGGTTTTGTCGCGCTATTCCGACCGCATGGTCGTCGAGAACCTGATTGCCGGCGCGGACGAGCAGGCGCTGCAAAACCTTGTCGCCGCCATGTCGATTTCCAACGAAAAGCAATCGAAAACCGCGTATTCGGCGAAGTTCGCAATCACCCTGGACAGAGCCGCCGTCGAGAAATGGTACGCGGACAACAACGTTCCGAATTTTCTGGCCGCGGCGGACGAATCGAACGACAGGACGGTTATATCGATTGATTTGGCCGGCCTTTCCGACTGGACGGAACTGAACCGGATTATCCGCGAGGACGGGACGAATTTCGGCCTGACTTTGCGCTCTATTTTCCGCAGCAGCGCTACGGCGTATATCCTTACGAACAAAAGACGGAAGTTTCAGAATCTGGTCGCGTCGAACGGATGGAACGTCTCCAGCCGCGACGGAGTTCTTAGAATCTCAAAGTATTGACTTTTCGGATTTCATCGGCTATAATGCGCGCACCGGTTCGCCGGAACGACACAGTCAGCCGCAGGTTTCTATCCCTTCGGGGCCCGATGGCGGTTGGCGAGGACAACAATAGAAACGCAAAATTACGAATTACGTTCCCGCTTTCCAGGGAATAACAAATCGAATCCAGATTTTGCGCCGACGCCCAAGGAGCGAAACATGGCATTGCCGAAGTTCACAATGAAGCAGCTGATGGAGGCCGGCGTCCATTTCGGACACAACACGCGCCGCTGGAATCCGCTGATGACGCCGTATGTATACGGAACGAAAGACAAGATTCACATAATAAACCTGAACAAAACCGCGCCCTTGCTTTACAAGGCGCTGACCGCGCTCGAAGCGGTGGCGGCCGCGGGCGGAAAAATTCTGTTCGTTTCGACGAAGCATCAGGCGAAGAGCATAGTGAAGGACGCGGCCGAACGGTCGGGGCAGTTTTACGTCAACAACCGCTGGCTGGGCGGCATGCTGACCAACTGGACGACGGTGTCCCAATCCATCCGCCGCCTGAAGAAAATCGAGGCGGACATCGAGGACGCCGAAAAGCTGGGGCTGACCAAAAAAGAGGCCGGCCTGCTCGCGAAAGAGGCCGGGAAGCTCCGCGGGATTTTCGGCGGCATTTTGGAAATGCACGGGGTGCCGCAGGCGGTCGTCGTAATCGACGTGCCCCGCGAATACAACTCGGTGCTGGAGGCGCGCGCGCTGGACATCCCGACAATCGCGATTTGCGACACGAACGCGAATCCGGACGGCATAGGGTTTCCGATTCCGGGAAACGACGACGCGTCGCGCGCGATTCAATTGTATTGCGACCTGTTCGTCGACGCGATTCTGTCCGGAATTGAAAAGCGGCTCGGCGGGGCGGTCTCGAAGAAAGGCGCCGAAGACTTCACAGTCGCCGCCGCGGAGGAAATAGAGGAAAAGGTGCTGGCGAAAGAGGCGCGCGAAAAATCCGCGAAGTCCGAAAAGGTCGCCGAAAGAAAAGAAAAAGCCGCGGAAAAGGAAGCGGACAAAGAGGCGGAATAATGGGATTCTAATCCCGATGAATCCGCGCCGGGATTCCGGTATAATTGAAGAAAAGGAGCAAAATATGGCCGAACTGACATCGAACTTGATAAAGGAACTGCGCGAAAAGACAAGCGCCGGAATGATGGACTGCAAAAAGGCGCTGGAGGAAACGGGCGGGGATATGGAGGCCGCGTGCGACTGGTTGCGCCAAAAGGGAATCGTGAAGGCTGCGAAAAAGGCGGACCGAGTCGCGGCGGCGGGATTGGTGTCGGCGGTCGCGTGCGACAATTTCGCCTGCGTGGTCGAGGTGAACGCCGAGACGGACTTTGTCGCGAAAAACGAAAAATTTCAAGACTTGGTGCGGATGATTGCCGAAAAGGCGCTGGCGGAAAAGGGAAACTTTGAAAGCGTCAATTCGGGCGTCAAGGACGAAATCACGAACGCAATCGCGACAATCGGCGAGAACATGGCCCTGCGCCGCATATCCGGCGTCGGGGGCGACGTCGTGTTCACGTATGTCCACAACGCAATCCGGGCCGGAATGGGGCAAATCGGCGTCGCCGTCGCCTTCAACGGCGACGTGGCGAGGATTGCGGAAGTCGGGCCGAAAATCGCCATGCACATAGCGGCGGCGACGCCCGAGTTCATGACGGTCGCGGACGTCGCGCCGGCGGCGGTGGAACGCGAAAAGAAAATCTTTATCGAATCCGGGGCGACGTCGGGCAAGCCCGAGCAGGTTGCGGAAAAGATGCTCGCCGGCCGCATTCAGAAATACTACGCGGAATCCGTTTTGGAGGAACAGTTGTTCGTAATGGATACGTCGAAAACCGTGAAGGCGGTGGTCGCCGAGCACGGCGGGACGCTGGCCGCGTTCGCGTGCTATAAATTGGGAGAAGGAATAGAAAAGCGGGCCGACAACCTCGCCGACGAAGTGGCGAAGATGTTGAGTTAAAAATCCCGCGAAAGCGGGATTTTTTAATAATCGGGGGGACGGGTGGTGGTTCGCGGGCATGGCCAATCATTCCATTGTCGGCGCCGTTCGGCGCCAGAGCGGAATGACGGAGTATGTGTTGTCGATACCATCAGACAACAGGGCAAAATGATGTTTGTCGAAAGTATTGCTTTGGCATGAATGAAAATTATTATAGGATGAAAAAATGTTGAAAAAATTGAAATCTTTTAATGCCGGAACTTCGCCGCGGTCGCGCGGTTCCAATGCCGGCAGGCGCGACCGGATCGCGCTGGGGCTGCTGAAATGGAGCGAGGCGCTGATGTTTTTCATGCCAATCCTGCCGGTGATTGTGCTGGTTTATCAGGGCAAGGGCGTGACGCTCGGCGAATTCTTCCTGATTCAGGGGCTGTTTTCTGTCGTCGCGTTTTTGTTCGAGATTCCGTCCGGCTATCTTTCCGACGTTTTCTCGCGCAAAAAGATTCTGGTGCTCGGGGGACTGATACAATTGGCGGCCATGACGTGGCTGATATGGGCCGAGGGATTCTGGGGCGTCATGGCGGTCGAGGCAATGCTGGGCGTCGCGAGCGCCCTGTTTTCCGGAACGAAAGAGGCGTATGTGTTCGATTTGCTGAAGCGGATGAAGCGCGAAAACCAATATGTCAAAGAAAACGGCAGCGTGCAAACGTTCACGCGGGCGGGAACCACTATCGGCACGCTGGTCGGCGGGGCGATATACGCGTTCAGCGGCAGCCTGCTGCTGGCGATAGAGGCGCTGTCTGTTCTGATGGCCGTCGGAATGCTGGTCTGGCTGCCCGAATTGCGCGAGGTCAGGCGCAAGGTCGCGCCCGAGTCCAGCCCGATAAAGGATTGCCTGGCCGTGGTGAAAATGTCCGTGAGGCATCCCGAGATAAAATGGCTGATGATTTTCCCCGCTCTTTACGGCGGCTTCACGAAACTGCTGATGTGGGTGATGCAGCCGATGATGGAGGCCGCCCTGGTCCCGGTCGCCCTGTTCGGATTATTCATGGGGTTGAACCAGGGATTCCGCGCGCTGTTTTCCAAAATCGCGCACCGGCTGCTGGCGTTCATGGGCGCGCGCCGGCTGATGATTCTTTGCATGGCGACGCTCGCCGCCGGATTCATGCTGGTCGTGGCGGCGATTGAATCGGCCGGACATATGGCGCTGGTTTACGCCATCACGTCGGTTTTCGCCGTCATTCCGGCGATGCAGGCGATGGTCGCGCTGGTAATGAAGAATTACGTCCACCACAGGATTCAGTCGAACGAGCGCGGGACGATATTGTCGGTGAACGCCATGTTCTCGCAAATCGCGAGCGGAATCGTCCTGATGCTGGCCAAGCCGGTTATCGACGGCGTCGGAATCGAGGCGGCGATGTTCGTTTGCGTTGCGGCGGCGGCCGTGCTATTGTTTCCATTGAAAAAGGTTCTGGAAATAAAGGGAATTGAAAAATGAAAAATAATTTTTTGCACGAACTAGAACAGCGGGGGATGATGCGTCCGGGATGCCGCTGACCGAGGATGATGTCGACAAAAACCGCGCGGGCCCCTCGAAATACGCCTAGTCCGCCTCGCGGTACGGCCCGGAATCGTAAACCGTGTCGAATTTCACCAGCTTGCCGCTTTTGTCGAAATACGCGAACAGGCTGCGGTTCTCGAATGTCTGGGATCCGACGAACGCCGCGGCCAGGGCGACAACCGGAATATAGTCTATGATTCTGTCGGAAATCGTGATCTTCTGATATTCGTAGACCTCAAGATCCTTGCTGGAAAACTTGCGGACTGGCTCGCCGAATTCGGCGACGACCGCGGCCCGTGATACATCGTCGCGCGACATGAACTCGCGGACGGAATTCTCGGACCCCAGCCCGCCCGTTCCGACGGACGCCGAGCACGCGGACAAAATCAAGGCCGTAAAAAGCGGCGCCGGGTTTTTCATTTCGTTTCCTTTGGCTTCACGTTCATAATTTTGACTGCGAACGGGCGGCCGGATTCCCGCTCGTATTTTTCCTTGTCCTCGGCGGAGATTTTGTCCGACTTGTCGGCGGCGGCGACGCCGATATTGTATGTTTTCGTGCTGCTGCCCGAAAACAGCCCGCCGCCCTCGCCGGACACGTACTGTCCCGTGATGTTCAGGGCGCCCAGGTACGCGAATTCGCCCGATTTGACCGAAAAGCCTATGTCGTGATTCTTGACGATGTCCGACATGGACTGCCTGGTGCAGATCCGGCCGCCGCAAACGGCGCTGTACGATTCGAAGTTCGCGACCTTATAGCCGCCGGCCGGCAGCATGGCCGCGACCGGCTTCTTTTTTCCGCCGAACCTGAACTGGTACCGGTTTCCGTCCGCGTCGTCGATTGACACCGTGTCGTGGCCGTCGAGCAGAATATTGTTGGCCGAGAAAACGACGTATCCGCGTCCGCCCTGCGCGTAAATTTCCGGATTGAATGCCGTCTTGACCTGCGTGAAATCAACGTCGGTGGGATTCTTGGGGATGGAGCATCCGGTTGCAAGGATGGCGAGCGCCAGCAAATATTTCTTCATTATTTTTCCTCAACGGGGCCATTATACATGCGGACGGAAACCATTGCAACAGATTTTTTTCTTTGATTTTTCGCGGCTTCGCAAGCGGGTTGACTTTCCGCGCGGCGTATTTTATAATCGGAGCGTTATGAAAACATTTTCGTTTTCTTGCCTTTATCTTTACGGCGCGCCGCGCCGGTAATTTATGCGCCCGAAATCGGGCTTAAACTTTTGATTTTTTTTTGATAAACTTATAAAAAGGAAACGATTATGAAGAATGATTTTTTGCACGAACTAGAACAGCGGGGGATGATGTTTCAGGCGTCCGATTTGGACGGCCTGGCCGATTGGCTGAACGGCGGTGGCCGGACAGGATACCTCGGCGTCGACCCGACCGCGGATTCGTTCCACGTCGGGCATCTGGTTCCCGTCATGATAATGCGCTGGTTCCAGCGTTACGGGCACAGGCCGATAATGCTGGTCGGCGGCGCCACCGGCCGCATAGGCGACCCCAGCGGGCGCGATACGTCCCGGCTGCTGCTGACCGAGGACGACGTCGATAAAAATCGCGCGGGGCTGCGCAAATGCTACGAGCAGTTCATAAGGTTCGGCAACGGCGCGTCCGACGCGATTATGGTCGACAACTACGACTGGCACAAGAACTTCTCGCATCTCGATTTTCTGCGCGAATTCGGAACCAGCTTCACCATTCCCAAAATGCTGGCCATGGAGAGCGTCAAAAAACGGCTTGAAAACGACATGAGTTTCCTGGAGTTCAACTATATGCCCCTGCAGGCGGTGGACTTTTTGGAATTGTTCGACGAATACGACTGCCGCCTGCAATTGTGCGGCGCGGACCAATGGGGCAATTCCGTCGCCGGAATCAGTTTGATTAGGAGAAAGAGACAGGCTGAGAGTTTCGTCCTGTCGACGCCGCTGATAACCGATTCCAGCGGAAATAAAATCGGCAAAACCGCCGGCAATGCGGTCTGGGTCGGCGCCGACAAATTATCGCCGTTCGATTACTATCAGTATTTCAGAAATATTCCGGACGATTTGGTCGAAAAGTTTCTGAAAATATTCACGGAGCTGCCGATGGACGAAATCGCGCGGCTGGCGGGGCTGCGCGACGCCGAATTGAATGAGGCGAAAAAAATCCTGGCGTTCGAGGCGGCGAAAATCGCGCACGGCGAACGGGCGGCGGCGGACGCGGCGGACGCGGCGGCGTCGCTGTTCGGCGGCGGGGCGGCCGACGGGAATATTCCGAGCATGAAAATAAAGGCCGAGCTGCCTATGCCGGCGCTCGACTTCGCGATGCTGACGGGACTGTTTTCGTCGAAGTCCGAGGCGCGCCGCGCCATCGGGCAAGGCGGGCTTTCAATCGGCGGCCTCCGCGTCGCGGGCGCGGAGGCCGTCGTCCTGCCCGCGCGGGAACTTCTGGTGCAGAAAGGAAAGAAAACTTTCTTGAAGGTGATTGTAAAATAAAAGGAACCTATTATGAAAAAACAAAAATTTCCAATCTTGGAATTCGACCAGGGACGGGACGCCGTCATCGACCCGCGCAAAATAATCCGAAAAATCCGCGGGATGCCGGAATACTGCGTTCTTTGCTTTTTTGACGAGGCTATTAAAAAACTGGTCAAAAAATATCCGCACGAAACCGTGTCGTATTTCAAGTCGGACGGCGGCATTAAGAAACCGATTTACAAGGTCAAGGTCGGAAATAAAAACGTATGCCTGACGGCCGCCTTGCTGGGAGGCCCGTTCGCCGTCGGACAAATAGAGGAAATAAGCGCGATGGGGTGCAAAAAGTTTCTGGCCGTCGGGTCGTGCGGCGTGATAGACAAGGAGCACCAATACGGAAAACTGATAATACCGGCGGTCGCGGTCAGGGACGAAGGCGCCAGTTATCACTACGTGAAGCCGTCCCGCGAAATCAGTATGAGCGGGCGCATAGTCGAATCGATAGAAAAATATTTCATCAAAAACAAACTTCCGTATATCAAGGGAAAAACCTGGACGACGGACGCGCTCTATCGCGAGACAAAGGACAAAATCGCCCTTCGTAAATCCGATGGATGCGTATCTGTCGACATGGAATGCGCGAGCTATCTGGCCGCGGCGCGATACAACAACGTTTCGTTCGGACAGATTCTGTATGCCGCCGATTGCATCGGCGGGGCGGAATGGAACGACAGGAAAAGGCGCGAAACAAAGGCGAACGTGCTGCGCACGAGATACGAGCTGTCGGAGCACGCGCTGAAAATCGTACAACAATTCCGGTGAAGAAAATCGTGGTGAAATGAAATGAATCGCGCGGCGGACAGGTCGGACAAAAAGGCGCTCGGCCTGCTGAAATGGGGCGAGTTTTTCAAGGATTTCATGCTGGTCCTGCCGGTCGCGACGCTTCTTTACCAAAGCAAGGGCATCACCGTCGGCGACTTTTTTCTGATTCAGGGAATGTTCCGCGTCACGTCGTTTCTGTTTGAAATCCCGTCCGGATACATATCCGGCGCGATGTCCGGAAGAAAGGTTTTGCTTTTGGGCGCGACGATTTGGTTCGCGGCGCTCGCGTGTTTGTTCCGGGCGCACGGATTCTGGCAAATCGCCGCGTGCGAGATGGCGATGGGGCTGTCCTATGCCCTTTTTTCCGAAACGCAGGAGGCATACGCATACGACCTGTTGAAACGAATGGGGCGCGAAAAGGACTTTATAAAAGAAAACGGCGGCATCATGGCGTTCTCGCAGGCGGCGTCCGTTATCGGCGTTCTTCTCGGCGGATACCTTTACGCGTTCGTCGGGGATTTTATCATCGCAATCGAGGCGGCCGCGGCGTTTCTGGCCGTCATCTGCGCGTGGCAGCTGCCCGAACTGGCGGAGGACGAAAGAAAAACCGCGCCGGAATCGTCGCCGCTGCGCCGCCTGGCGGGCGTGATTAAAACGTCCGCGACGCATCCGGAAATAAAATGGCTTTTGATTTTTCCGGCGCTATCCGGCTCGTTCGCCGTCGTCCTGATGTGGATTTTGCAGCCGGCGATGGAGGCGGCGCGCGTTCCGGTCGCGATGTTCGGAATATTCCTCGGGCTCAACCAGTCCGCGCGCGCGGCGCTTTCCAAATGCGCGCGTATAATCGCCGGCGCGTTCGGCGGAAAAAAAATATTGCCCGGCTGCGTCCTCGCGCTCGCGGCCGCGCTCGGCGCGGTTGCCGCGATGCCGCATGCCGGCGACATGGCGGCGGTCTACGCCCTGTGCGCGTTCGCCGCGATTGTCCCGGCGGCGCATTCGTTGTGCAAGACGGTGACGGGCAATTATATCCGCGAAAGAATAAGGCCGGCCGAGCTCGGGGCCGTCATGTCCGCCGGAGGGATGTATTCCATGTTTCTAAGCGGCGGAATGCTGATGCTGATGAAGCCTCTTCTGGACGGGTTTGGAATCCGGACGGCCATGCTCGCCGCTCTGTCCGCGCTCGCAATAACGCTGGTTCCTTTAGGAAAAATCCTAAGGATGAAGTCATAGTCCGCCGTCCGCCGCGGCGTTCTTTCCCGAAAAGATATTCCTTTTCCGCAATTTTATTGAAAAAATCATTCAAGAAGAACAACTGAAATCTCGCGCGAACCTGCCGGCAAAGAGACTGGGAATCAAAAAAAACCTGGCGATGGATTTAATCGCGGGAAAAAGCATACATATTTGGAAAAAGGAGCCCTGCTGGATTTTTCCGCGAAACTGATTGCAAAGCGCCTTGGAATGAAAAAAAGCCAAATCAGGCAAAGCACGCCTGTTCCCAATCTATGCGGCGGCCCGAGAGGCGAATGCGCCTATTATCTGGCGCGGAAACTGAACCTGCCCTTCGACGCCTTGGACGATTTTCCGGTTCCGCGGACAATCGAAGACGTGTATAAAATGATTCTGGCAAGGAAATGCCCGCCCGCCGATTCCCGCTAAGGCGCGCCCGCGCCTATCCGATAAGTTTTCCGATTTCCGCGGCCGTGTCGCACATGCGGTTCGAAAAACCCCATTCGTTGTCATACCACGACGCGATGTGAAGCGTCCTTTCGCCGACGATTTTCGTCATCGTCGCGTCAAAAATCGAACTGCGGCTGTCATGGATGAAATCGGACGACACCAGCGGAATCTCGCTGTAGCCGAGGATTCCTTTCAATTCGTTTTCCGCGGCGCGCCTCATCGCGGCGTTCACCTCGTCCGCGGACGCCTTGTTTTCCAGCCGCACAATCAGTTCGGTAATCGAAACGTCGGGCGTCGGAACGCGGATTGCGGTTCCGTTCAGCCTGCCGTCCAGATTCGGCAGAACCACGCCGATTGCCTTCGCTGCGCCCGTCGACGACGGGATGATGTTTATCGCCGCCGCGCGCGCGCGGCGGAAATCCGGATGATTCCTGTCCAGCAGCTGCTGGTCGCCGGTGTATGAGTGAACCGTCGTCATCCATCCCTCGGCTATGCCGAACTTTTCGTCGACGACGCGCGCGATTGGCGCCAGGCAATTCGTCGTGCACGAGCCGTTCGAGACAATCAAATCCGTCTTCTTCAGCGTTTTGTCGTTGATGCCATAAACGATTGTGGCGTCCGCCCCGTCGGACGGCGCGGAAACCAGAACGCGCTTCGCGCCCGCGTCCAAATGAACCCGCGCCTTTTCCGCCGACGCGAACAATCCGGTGCATTCCATGACTATGTCGACGCCCAGCTCTTTCCACGGCAGATTCGACGGGGTCCGCTCCGCGATGACTTTTATTTCGCGCGCGCCGACACGAATCGCGTCGCCGTCCGCCCTGACGGGGGTTTCGAGTTTCCCGTGAACCGAATCATATTCCAGCAGGAACGCGGACTGGTCCGCCGGCATCAGGTCGTTGACGGCGACGAACTCCAAATCATCCCTTTTTGATTCCAGCGCGGCGCGAAGAACCAGGCGCCCGATTCTGCCGAATCCGTTTATCGCAACTTTCGTTTTGCTCATATTTTTCCCCTTTTTCGTTTAGAAAGGAATCAAGGACGGGTGGGTGGCAAGTTCATGGATAAAAAACTTTTTTAATTTCATGCGCTCGCCATCCCCCGCCCCTACCCCTGGACAATGGTATATTTACATTTTATAATACGGATTGCAATGGTAAAAAAATCATATGTGATTGCCGGGCCGACGGCATCCGGCAAGTCGGATTTCGCGCACAAACTGGCAAAGCGCGTCGGCGGAACAATCATAAACGCGGATTCCGTGCAGATTTACCGGGGGATTGAGAACATATCGGCCAACCCCTTGTCCATCGTCCCCCGCTCCTCGTCCCTTGTCGACGGCGTGCCGCACAAGTTGTTCTCTATCAGGGATTTGTCGGAACAGATAACCGTGGCCGATTATCTTAAGATGGCGCGCGCGGAATACGACGCGGCGGACGTTCCGATTTTCGTCGGCGGCAGCGGATACTACATCGGCGCGCTGCTGTATGGAATATCGCCGATTCCGAGCGTATCCGCGGAAAACCGCGCGCGCGCGCGGAAAATGGTGTCCGAGGCGCCGGACGCCGCAAGGAAACTCACGGATTTCGAGTTTCACGACCCGCAGCGCATGATGCGCGCGCTGGAGGTTTTTCTGGAAACCGGCCTCTCGATTTCCGAATGGCAGAAACTGCCCCGCGCCGGGGCGCTTGTTCCCGCGCCGTTTCGCATTTTGGTCGCGCCGCCGAACGACATTCTGGACGGGCGGATAAGGGATAGGCTCAAAATCATGCTGGACGACGGCGGGATGGACGAAGTAGCGAAGCATATCGACTTTCCGGACCGCGCGATTGGAATCGACGAAATCGGAAAATACATCAGGGGCGAAATATCGATGGAGCAGGCGCTGGAAAACTGGGCGACGCGCACAAGGAGATACGCGAAGCGCCAGAGGACGTGGTTCAAGAATCAATACGCCGCGGACATGATAATCCCGCGCGTTCCGACGGACAAGGATTTGGAAGATGTTCTCGGCCGGTGAAATAGCGAAAGTCCTGATTCCGAACGAAGCGAACCGCGGGTTCGATTACAGGCTGTCCGAGCCCGCCGGAATCGGCGACTTCGTTTCCGTATCCGTCCAGAACAAAGTTTACGACGGCCTTGTCGTCGGCGCGGGCGACGGGAACGTGCCGCTGGAAAAAATCAAGCCCGTGCTGGCGCGCCACGGGCTCTCGCTGCCGGAAAAAACGATTGCATGGATAATGAGAATGTCCGACTGGACGATGATGCCGCCCGGCAACGTTCTGAAACTGATGACGGGCGCCGCGGATTTCCGAAGCGCGATGCGGGAGGGCAAGGAGGCGGATTACCGCGATACGGGCGCGGTGCGCCTGAACGACGAGCAGAGGGCGGCGGCGGACGCGATAAAACTGGACGGATTCCGCGTTCATCTGCTGGACGGAATAACGGGCAGCGGAAAGACGCAGGTTTATTTCGACGCGGTTCTGCGCGCATACGGCGCGGGAAAATCGGTTCTGATGATGATGCCGGAAATCGCGCTGACCGCGCAGTTCATGGGGCGCTTCAAGGACAGGTTCGGGGCGGAGCCGGCGGTGTGGCACAGCGGCCTCACGCCCGCGCGGCGGCGCGGAATCTGGCGCGGCGTCATCGGGGGAAAAATCAAAATCGTCGTCGGCACGCGGTCGGCCCTGTTCCTGCCGTGGCGGGACCTGGGACTGATTGTGGTCGACGAGGAGCACGATTCGTCATACAAGCAGGAAGACATGGGGAACTACCACGCGCGGGATATGGCGATTCTGCTGGCGAAAATCGCGGGCTTTCCGGTGATTCTGGCGTCCGCCACGCCGTCGTTCGAGACAATCAAAAACGTCCGCGCCGGAAAATACGAATGCTCCAGATTGACATCCAGATTCGGCGGCGCTACACTTCCGCGGATTGAGGTTGTGGATATGAGAAAGAAGTTATGAGTTATAAGCCATAAGCCGGCAAAGTTTGCAGGCGGTGCGATATTCTATAAAAACGTGCCTGCGTGACGCAAAGGCTTATAATTTATAGCTTATAATTCATAACTAAAAAAGATGCTTACGCTAAAAACCCTCATCTTCAACGGAATGACGCCGACGCCGATTGACGTCCAGGTGCAGCTGACCGGCGGGCTGATTCATCCGAAGGAGCCGTTCGCAATCGTCGGGCTTGCGGACAAGGCGGTCAGCGAATCAAGGGAAAGGATTAGAAACGCCCTGTTTTCGATGAACCTGTCCCTGCCGCCGCAGAAAATCACCGTCAATCTTGCGCCGGCGGACATCGAAAAGTCCGGCTCGCATTTCGATTTGCCGATTTTATGCGGGATTTTGTGCGCGCTCGGGACATTGCCCGAAAAGGAACTGTCGAAATATGTCATTCTGGGCGAGGTTGGTCTGGACGGAACGATTCTGAAATCCCCGTCCGTTCTGCCGGCAAGCGTCCACGCCGCAAAAAACAAACTCGGCATAATCTGCCCCGGGGCGAACGGCGCGGAGGCAAGATGGGCGGGACATGCGAATATTCTGGCGCCGACGCACATCCTGTCGCTAATCAATCATTTTCGCGGAACGCAAATACTGCCCGTTCCGCGGGCGGACCCGGCCTCGAAACGCGAAGGACAGGATGCGGATTTTTCCGAGGTAAGGGGGCAGACGGCCGCGAAAAGGGCGCTTGAAATCGCGGCGGCCGGCGGGCACGCGGCGCTGATGATCGGACCTCCGGGCGCGGGCAAGACGATGCTGGCCTCGAGGCTGCCGTCCATATTGCCCGACATGACGGCGGACGAGATTTTGGAAACGTCGATTCTGTATTCAATCGCCGGAAAACTGGAAAGCGGCGGACTGGTGTCCGAGCGGCCGTTCCGCCCCGTGCACCACAGCGCGTCGTCCGTCGCGCTGGCGGGCGGCGGCGCGAACGCCAGGCCGGGCGAGATTTCGCTGGCGCACAACGGCGTTCTGTTTCTGGACGAACTGCCCGAGTTCGGCCGCCAGACTTTGGAAATCCTGCGCCAGCCGATGGAGGCGGGAAAAATCCTGGTTTCCCGCGCCAAGACGCAGGCGGAATACCCGGCGCGGTTCCAGTTGGTCGCGGCGATGAACCCGTGCCCGTGCGGACACCTGAAGAATCCGAAGATGTCGTGCAGCAAGGCGCCACGCTGCGCCGAGGCGTATCAGAACAGGATTTCGGGGCCGCTGCTCGACCGCATCGACTTGCACATAGATGTCGACGCCGTGAACCCGTGGGAAATGTCCGATGACGCGAAGCCTGCGGAGAGCAGCGCGGACATACGCCGGCGCGTCGCCGCGGCGCGCGACAGGCAGCTGATGAGACAGGGGGTTCTGAACGCGCGCCTGGACGGGAAAAAGCTGGACGGGTTCGCGAAGATTGACGGCGATGCGCTGCGGCTGCTGAACGATGCGGCGGAGAAAATGGGTCTGTCGGCAAGGGGATACAACCGGATAAGGCGGGTCGCGCGGACAATCGCCGACCTGCGCGGCTCGGAAACCGCGGACGCGGCCGACATAGCCGTGGCGCTTTCCTACCGCCCAATCAACAGGGGAGGGTTTTAACGCGCGCCGCGGGGCGTTCCAACGATGTCCCCGGCATATCTTCGCATACTATTTATTGCCACGCAAAATCAAATCGCCATTGTTTATCATAATATCGGCAAAACTTCCAGGGATTGGATTTTTTGCCGATTCCGTCTTGTAGGCCGTTTTTTGAAAAAACGCCCCATCCGTAACGCGATTGAACGTTTCTTTGTCAAACGGCCTGTCCGCATAGCGCCACCATAACTGGTGCGTCGCGTCCCGCGCGATATGCGGAACGTTCATAAAATCCCCCGTAATTGTGCAAAAGCTCGACCCGCGCTATGTCGGCAAAATGGGCGGGTCTCATATCGCCGCCTTTATATTTGTCCCAAACAAACCCCGGTAGCTCTATATAATCGGATAAAGTGTTTTCGTCAAGCAATATCAGTTGTCGGCGGCAGTTGCCGCGAATGCTGCGCAGACAGGCCCTGACCAATGGCGGAGCGTTTTCTTCGCCCTGAAGCCAAAATGAATTGCAAATAAAAAGGCAAATATAAATCATAATCAAAATATACGGCATCGCCCCGCGGCATATTTTTTCATTTCACTTTCGCCTTGCCGCGTGTTATGATAGCCGCGTATCCGAAAGGAACCGAGAACCAAAAAGTCTCGTAACCAGTGCGCTTGGATAGGCGCATAAACTTCTATCCCGCCAATGGCGGGATTGCGCCGGTTATATATTGAAGACCGGTGCGGTCGTCTGGTTACGGCCTTTTTGGAATCCCGCCACCTTTTGGTACATGCAACAAACAACCAAAAGGTGGAAAAATGGCTCAAGATACGGATAATTTTGCAAGGAAGGTGCTGGACAAATACCTGCGGCACATTGTCGACGACGTATTCATGGCGATACGGACGGACGACGATACGCGGAACGACTTTATGAATCTGGCCGCGACAAGGGCGCGCGAATTGGGCACCGCGGGTCATGAAATGGCGGACGAGCTGCACAAGGACATAAAGGCGTCGATAAAGAAGTTATTGGACTTGGACGACGTCAGGATAAACAGGCATCCGGAATCGCGCATGGTGGACAGTTATATGGAGCACAAATTGAAGGAACGCCCGGCGTCGAAATCGGCGTATCTAATCGAATAGCTTTCGACGTTCCCGATTTCGCGCCATGCGGCGGCATATAATCACGCCCGCGGCCGGACGCGCATTTATCGTTTTTTATTCGCCCGGAATTGTGATATAATTTCAGATGTGAAAATACTATTCTTGTCTCTTGCATCTTGCATCCTGTATCTTATCCCTTTGCACGCCAACTGGGAATACGGCGGTGGGCATGACGACGGCGGGCGCCTGCTGGTGTCGGCAAAGGGCGGGGTCGCCATGCCGTTCGCGTCGATGAAGAACGATTTGGGCGGCGTAATCGTCGGATACTACACGGACGGAAACGGAAACATATTCAACAACAACACCTGCGACGGCGCCGGATGCAATCCGACGACGCCCATCGCCACCGCGGATTTGGGAAAAATGCCCCTTGGCAAGAAATACGATTCGTTTTCGTGGGCCGGCGGGGCAAGCGTCGGAATGGTTCCGGACGGCCGCCCGAACATCCGCATCGAACTGGACTGGCTGTATATTTCCGAAACCGATTACAACGCGAATCCCCTGTTTTTGGAAGAGCTGGACGCGATTGGCTTCGAGCCCCAGCAGAATCCCGTCGCGGTCGCCAGGTCGACGGTTTCGACGGACGTCGTATCCGCGATGATTTATTACGACTTTCTCGCGGGGGAGAGGGCGGCCGGACAGATGATTCCGTATGTCGGAATCGGGCTCGGGTACGCGACCAGCGAGACGGTTCTGTCGCTGTCGGACAACTACGCCGACCTGCAGGCGGACATTTCGATTTGCAGCGATTTCGGCGAGCAGAACGGAAACCTGTGCGACTTTTACACGTCCACCACGCGCACCGGCAATTTCGCGGTGTCCGGGGCGGTCGGGATGTCGTATGGAATGGACGAGGGGGTATTTCTCGACATAGGCGCGCGGGCGAGCTACATTCCGAGAATCAGATGGGCGCTGAACAACGACGGGAAAAGCGACGCCGTCACGCCGGGCAAAAGCCGGGACATATTCTCCGCGCATAACATCGTGTTCTTGAACGTCTACGCCGGATTAAGATTCGAGTTTTAAATCCTCGGCGGAACGGCGTTAATTTTGCCAATCCGTCATACATCACTCCGTCGCTTTCTTGTCTCTTGTCCTTCGCGCGCGTTACTTTTCGCCCTTCAATTTCTTCGCCAACAATTTGTTCACGGTTTTCGGATTCGCCTTGCCTGCGGAGTTTCTCGCCATGAAGCCGACGGCGTTTTCCAATAGTATGCGCGCGGCTTCGGAATCCAGGTTCTCCGCTCCGCGCTCCGCCGCCTCGAAACTGGTCAGGCCTTCGTCGAACAGAATGACGGGAATGTCCGTTTCCTTCGCCAATTCTTCCGCGAACGCCCTGACCCGCGCCGTCGTTTCGGATTCCGTTCCGTCCAGCCGCAGCGGCAGTCCCACCACAATCCCGGCGATGTTCTCGGATTTCGCAAAATCCGCAATCCGCTTCGCCGCTCCGGCGGCGGCCGTAATCCGGGGGCGCGCAAAGACGAACCCGCGCCCCGGGTCCGAAACGGCGACGCCGACGCGCTTCTCGCCCCAATCGATTCCCGCAAGTCTCCCGGTTGTCGGAAAAAAATTGAAATCTTTGCAAATCATTGCTATACTCGGGCGAATTATAGGAAGAAAAATGGCATTCAGCAAGCAGCAGCTGCAAAAATTCGCCCACCTTGTCCGCATAGAGGCCTCCGACGGCGAGCTTGAAAAAATGCAGATATCGGGCGTCATCGAATGGCTGGACAAACTGCAGAGAATCGACACGTCCGGGGTCGAGCCGCTTCTGACCCCGGCCGAGCACGCCCTGCCGGAAAGGGACGACGTTGCGGACGACGGGAATTGCCGCGACGCGATTCTGGCGAACGCGCCGGACAGGGACGGGGTTTCTCGCGGATACTTCGCCGTGCCGAAGGTTATTGGCGAGTGACAAGAGACAAATAATGAGAACGCGCGGATTTTTATGCAATGCGGGCAATCAAAAACACGCCGCTTGTCTCTTGTCGCTCGAAAGGATGAAGATATGACTGATTTGACGATGGTTCAGGCTTTGGCCGGACTGAAAGAAAAAAAGTTTTCCGCGACCGAGCTCGCCCGCGCGCATTTGGCGAGGATTGAAAAATACGGCGATATCCTGAACTGCTATATCACGAAAACGCCCGAACGCGCCCTCGCGGACGCGGCGGAGTCCGACAAAAGATATGCCGCCGGAACCGCCCGCCCTCTGGAGGGCATTCCAATCGGAATGAAGGATTTGTTCGCGACCAAGGGCATCCGCACGACAGCCGCGTCGAAAATACTGGAAAACTTCGTGCCGGAATACGAGTCGACCGTTTCGCAGAAACTTATCGACGCGGGAACCGTTCTGCTCGGAAAGACAAATTTGGACGAGTTCGCGATGGGGACGTTCAGCAAGACGAGCCATTTCGGCGCCCCGGTCAGCCCCTATCAAATCGAAAGGCGCCTGACCGCGGGCGGCAGTTCCGGCGGTTCGAGCAGCGCGGTCGCGGGCGGACTGGCCATGGCCGCGACTGGGACGGACACGGGGGGCAGCATACGCTTTCCGTCCGGAATCACCGGCCTTGTCGGGATGAAGCCGACATACGGGCTGTGCTCGCGCTGGGGCTGCGTCGCGTTCGCGTCCAGCCTGGACACTCCGGGGCCGCTCGCGAGGACCGTCGACGACTGCGAATTAATGCTTCGCGCGATGCTCGGGCACGACCCGAAGGATTCGACAAGCGCGAAACAAGGGACAATGGACGGGGGGCGAGGGATAAAAAGAATAGGGGTCATCAAAGAATTCGCGGATGTCGAAATATCGGAAGACATGAAAAGGCTGCGGAATGAAAGGCTGGGCGATTTGCGCGCGGCGGGGTATGAAATCGCCGAGGTTTCGATTCCGAACATTCTGGACGCGCTGGCGGCGTATTACATAATCGCGCCGGCCGAGGCGTCGAGCAATCTGGCGCGGTATGACGGCGTGCGATACGGCTTCCGCGCGGACGCGGACAACCTGACGGACATGTATAAGAAAACGCGCGCCCAGGGTTTCGGCGAGGAGGTTCGGCGCCGGATGATTGTCGGAACCGCCGTGCTGTCGAGCGAATCATACGAAGTTTATTTCCTGCAGGCCGCGCGCGTGCGCCGCATGCTCGCGGATTCGTTCGCCAGGGCGTTCGAAAAATGCGACCTAATCGTCTGCCCGTCCGGCGCCGGAACGGCGATGCCGCTCGATTCCGACCTGACGCCGCTCGAATACTACGCGCTGGATTTGTTCACGGTCGCGATGAATCTGGCCGGCGTTCCGGCGGCGAGCGTCCCGTGCGGGCGCGCCGAAAACGGGCTGCCCCTCGGCCTGCAGGTGGTCGGAAAAAGGTTCGACGACTTCCGCGTCCTCGCCCTCGCGCGGGAAATCGAAAGGTTCGCGGGATTGGACAACAGGCCGAGTTTCGTGATGCGCGACGCGTAACGAAGGAAAAGAAGATGTATGCAATCAAGGGAAAAACTTGCGACTGGGAATTGGTAATCGGGCTTGAAACCCACATCGAGGTTTTGAGCGAATCCAAATTGTTCAGCGGCGCCAGCGCCGACTACAACCCGGCCGTCCCGCCCAACACGCAGGTGTCGTTCGTCGACGCCGCGATGCCCGGAATGCTGCCCGTGCTGAACCGCGAATGCGTCGGGCAGGCGATAAGGATGGGCCTGGGGCTGAACGCGGAAATCTCGCGCCGGTCGCGCTTCGCGCGAAAGCAGTATTTTTATCCCGACCTGCCGCAGGGGTATCAGATTTCCCAGCCCGCGGAAGAGCCCCCAATCGTCGGCCGCGGATGGGTCGAAATCGCCGGCGACGACGGAAAGCCGAAAAAGATTCTGGTGCTGCGCGCGCATTTGGAGCAGGACGCCGGAAAGAACAAGCACGACGCGCATCCCTCGAAGACATTCACGGACCTGAACAGGTCTGGCGTCGCCCTGCTCGAAATCGTGACGTTCCTGGACACGGCGCCGGGCGCGGAGAATTCGTTCATAACCTCGCCGGACGAGGCGGAGAGGTATCTTCGCGAAATACGCTCCGTCGCGCGGACGCTCGGCGTTTCCAACGCGAATATGGAGGAGGGGTCGATGCGCGCGGACGTGAACGTGTCCGTTCGTCCGGCCGGAGAGAGGACGTTCCGCACGCGGACCGAGACGAAAAACATGGTTTCGTTCAAGTTCATAAAAACCGCGATAGAATACGAGGCGCGCCGCCAGATTGAAATCTACGAATCCGGCGGAACGGTTTCGCAGGACACCATGCGTTACAACCAGGGCGACGGAACGACGTCCGTCATGCGGTCGAAGGAGGACGCGCTGGATTACCGTTATTTCCCCGACCCGGATTTGCTGCCGCTGATTGTGACGGACGAGGAAATCGAGGACGCGCGTCGCGCGATGCCGGAATTGCCCGCGGCGCGAAAGGCGCGGTATGCCGCGATGGGGCTGGCGCCGGCCGACGCGAACCGAATAGGCGACGACAGGGATTTATACGATTTCTTCGACGCGGCGGTCGGGGGCGCGCCGGCGCGGGCGAAAACGGTCGCGAACTGGATGCTGGGCGCGCTGGCGGCGAACCCGGAATACGAAATGAAGCCCGCTTATCTGGCGGAATTGGCGGATATGATTTCGTCGGATGAAATCAATTCCAAAATCGCGAAGGATATTTTCGCGAAAATGCTGGACGGCGAAACCGGCGGGCCGCGGGAAATCGCCGAAAGGCGCGGCCTGGGGCAGACGGCCGACGCCGGGGCCGTCGAATCCGCGGTTGACAAGGTTCTGGCGGGCAATGCGGACGCGGTCGCGCAATACAAGGCCGGCAAGGCCGGATTGCTGGGATTCTTCGTCGGCGCGGTCATGAAGGAAACCGCCGGCAAGGCGAATCCGAAAACCGTGAACGAGTTGCTGGCGAAAAAATTGAAAGGCGAAAAGTAATTCGCGCAGGGGATGTTTTATTTCCCGCAAATCAGCCGGATTTCCCCGACATACAACTTTGTCATTTCGTCCGTCGCGGCGGAGAGAATCCGCCGCGGGTCGATTCCGGCCGCCGGAACGGCGAATTGGTCGGAAAACATTCGCCTTACCGTCGCCATCCACGCCAAACGCGCGTCCGAATCCACGTTCACTTTGTTGATTCCGAGCGCGACGGCCTTTTTAATTTCCGCCGCGGGAATGCCGGAGGCGTCTTTCAGTCCCAAAACCCGCGCGTATTTTTTCGGGATTTGACTGGCGCCGTGCAGCACCAGCGGCGTTTTCGGCAGCAGTCTCCGCACCTCCGCCAATATGTCGAACCGAAGGCGCCCGTTTCCCTTGTGCGCCCCGTGGCTGGTTCCGATTGCGAGCGCCAGGGAATCGCAGCCGGTCAACTCGACGAACTTTTTCGCCTGCGCCGGGTCGGTGAATCCGCAATGCGGCGCGCGGACGCCGTCCTCGGTTCCGCAGAGAACGCCCAGTTCCGCCTCGATCCAGACGCCGCGGCGGCGCGCATAGTCGGCGGCGCGGCGCGTCAGCCTCACATTCTCGTCGAACGGCAGCATGGAGCCGTCGAACATGACGCTTTGAAATCCCAGCGCAACCGCACGCTTTACCGCCTCGAAACTGCGGCCGTGGTCAAGGTGGACGTATCCGTTTTTCACGGCGAAATCGCGCAGAAACGCGTCGCCCATGTATCTGATTGCTGATTCGCTGGCTGCGAAAATCACCGGCCGGCCGGTTTCCCGCGCGGCGGCGGAAATCGCATGGAACGATTCCAAGTTATAGAAATTGAACGCCGGAACGGCGGAATTGCGGCGAAGGACTTGGTTCAGCAGGTTTTTCATGATATAATCATTATATCACAGGCGGCGGCGAATATTGCGAAAAAAAGCGCGCGCCACTTGACATATTTTAACTTGGTATTATATTATATATGTAAGAACGGAGAGGCAAAATGGCGGACACATATATATACAACAATTTCGGCGATTTTCTTTACGGCTATTTCCGCCAGCTGCATCTGAACAGCATGCCGGCCGAAAAAAAGGCGAAGTTCGCCGAGCTGAAAGAGAAAAAGAGACTGACAAAGGCGCAAGATAACTGGGTAATAGGCAACGGAGACGAGAATCTTCCAAACATCTCGAATCTGGAGCCCGAACAGGTGGAAAACCTGTACCGCAGGATTCTCGGAGCGCTGCGCGGAATGGACGACAACCACCAGGACATTGGGCGCAAGAACCCGAAATTGACATCCGTTCTGGACAAGTTTTTCGGCGAATCAATGCCGTTCGACAAGTTTCACCCGGACGAGGCAGTGCAGAAAAAGGCGAAAGACCTGGGCAGATTTCTCACGGAAAATTCGCGCACGCCAGTCGCGTCGTTCATCCTAACCAACTGTTTCAATGACAAGGAATACAACCTGAAGAAGTTCATGGACGACCTTGACAGAAATAATTACGGCGAAGCGTTCATAGACAGGGTGAACTATATCATGCGCAGTGTGAGCAACTGGTTCTTTCAGTTGGGAGACACCGACAAAAACTCAAAAGAAATTAATGAGTTCCTGAATACGTTCAATGAACTCGAAAATGGGCTGGACCAATCGAAAGAGGATTTGGGTAGACCAGAGTCCAAACGCAAGATTGAAATGTTCAAACAGCCAGAGGTATATCGGCAAATCTTCCAGGCGGTTTACGGTGACGAAAAGTTCCGGCAAGAGTTTGAGAAAAGTTCGGCCGGGCGCAAAATAACGGACGAATTGGACAAGGCGAAAGAAAATGCCAACTATGACAAGCTGTCCACGAAAATGGACGACAAGCCTACATGGCTGCAGCAGAAAAAGGATGCTTTTGACAAGGCAATCGGCGGAACCGTCGGAAAACTGACCGACCGACATAAAAAGCACAACTATGTGACGGCGGCGGCGCAAAGCATTGTCGAGGCGATTCGAGAGGCGAAAATCGAGCCAAAGGACGGGCTTGAAAAGGTTCTCGAAAAAGCAAACGATATAAAAGAGAGGCTCGAGGGGGAAAGTCCCGCGGCCGTCGGGGCGTGGGATACCTTTGCGGACGTCATGGGCAAGATAGGGAAAGGAATGCCGAAGGCGTTCGCCGGATGCCTGAAAAACGGCGCGCAAATGAGGGCGGTGGTCCAGCAGGTAATCGCGATGTGCCTTGAAACCGGCAAGTTCGACGAAGCCAAGGCGATTATGGAAACGCTGTCGGTCCTAATGTATGGCAGTCTGACTTCCGACGTGTGGGAGGAATGGAAAAAGAACGACATCAAATTGTGGGACGGCGTGACGGGAATGGACAAAGGATTTCTGAAATGGTTCGCCACCGGAACGAACTTTGCGGTGAACAGAGGCGTGAACGCGCTGTTCTGGGCGGGACAAATAACCGTGAACAAAATCCGCCTCGGAGGAGCGCGGTTCGGAAACGACGAAGACCTCGGCGCGCTGAAAAAGCCGCTGGAGTATTACAGAACGCACGACGACCCGGACCATATCGAAACATACAGAAAAAAGGAAGAGGCTGCGGGGAGGCGAATGACCCCCGAGGTCGAGGCGAATATAGATGGCGAGATAAGCAATGCGATGTCGAACAAGACGGCCAAGGAAGCCGAAGTAAAAACAGCGGAAAGAAAAGAAAAAAGGTTCGAATATCTGAAGGAAAAATCCAAACTTGAATTGGAATCGGCGTATGAAGAGATGCGTAAAGAGGAAGAGAACCAGAGAAAGGCATACGAAGCATTTAAAAAAGATAAAAGCGACAATATTTTGATGAGAGAAACCCATGTGGCTGACTACATGGTTAAAAAAGCCAAAGAAAAACTGGAAAAAGCGGAAAAAAAGGCCGAAATAGCTGAAAGGGTTCACAACAATAAACTCAATGACGCCGAAAAAAGAAAGGAAGAATTGGAAAAGGCGGCGGAACTTGCGGACAATCCGCACGAATTGATGAATGATTTGATTGCGCAGCGAAAAGCCGCCGGGCGCGGAACGCCCGAGGCGCGGGAATTGGCCAGAAAGATAGTCACGTTCAAAAAAAAGTTCAGGTACGAGGCCGCCGCGGAGAATCTGAGGAACAAAGAAAACAGGCCCGGCTTTGATTCGAATGAAAAAACGAAATACCAGCAGGCGGTGGAACTGATGGATTTCTGGGATTTCATGCAAACGAAAACGGTCGAAGACACGAATATTCTACACCACCACAAAAACGTGCAAAAAGATTTCACCGAAAGAATGAACAGCCGCAATAGTCCGTTCGCCATGTTCATGCGACAGCAGGAAGAAGGGAGGGCCGCCTGATTGTGATGCTGTATTAAACATAAATAATTCGAAGGTTCGTTTTTACAAAAGTTTCAAAGGAACTTCTGTCATTTCTGCGCCTTTTTCCTTGCCATCCCCGCGCAAGCCGGGACTGGAACGAAAACCGAAACAAACGCACAAAGTAATTTTGTCATTCCCGCGAAGGCGGGAATATGGTCCATAAAGTGCGAACGAAGCGAATCATTTTTAACTTGAAGAGCGAATAACAGAAAGCAGATAACAATGTGTAGGGAATAAGCATGCCTTGCTGCATGCTTTTCACATTCTGCCCTCCCTCAAACAAAGTTTTTGCTTGCGGGACTGAAAGACCCCATCCCCGCCTTCGCGGGAATGACAAGGAAAAAGGCGCTGGAACGACAAAACACTCCGTTTTTTATCGCCTGGATTCCGTTGGCGGCGCCAGAGCGGAATGAAGATTCGTGCTTGTTTGCGCGGCGGCGGCGCGGCTACCTCACCTTTCCGTAATACATGACCTCGAACTCGCGGTTGCGGGCCAGGCCCCTCAGGTGCGAGAATCGGGCGAACACGGGATTGTCGTCAAAAACGTCCATTATCGACATGCCGATGATTTTCTCGACTTTGCTTATGTCCGTTTTCACCGAATTGTAATATTTGTCGCCCAGAAGTTCCCGCAGGACAGCATCGTCGACCCGGCGCGCGGGCGGCGCCCGCCCTTCCACGCTTTTATCGCGGAAATCATCGAGCCGAGCCGAGCCCCCGCGCGCGCGGGCGTCCAGCAGCAGCCACAAATACAAATCGTCCCTCCCAATCCGGAACCTCACGAACAACAGCAAACAATAAATCCTGGCTGTCATAACAGGCACTTCGCGCACAGCGCAACGGCGGCGACCTCGGCGCGCAGGATTGTTCCGCCCAGACGCGCGCCGATTGCGCCGGCCGCGTCCAGCGCGGCGAACTCCGCGTCCGAAAAACCGCCCTCGGGGCCGACCATCAGCGACAGTTCCGGCGCCCCGCGGCGAGCCGGCGGAGCCGGGCGCCGCACGGACTCGGCGGATTCGGGCTCGGCGGCCTTTCTTTCGTCACCGTAGACGATTGTCCGTTTGTCCAGCGCGGCGAACGGAATCGGCTCGCGCAGCTCGGGAACGGAGCCGCGCCCCGACTGCTCGCAATTCTCGACAATGATTTTCCGCATGCGCGCCCAGTTGACGCGCCGCGCGACGGTTCGCTCGGTAATCACGGGCTGCAAGATTCCCGCGCCGAACTGGACTACGCCCGCAATCAGGTCTTCCGCGCGCTTGATCGGCGCGAAGCAAAACGTCCATTCGCCGGACGGGTCGCGGCGTTCCGTCGAACTACGAATTACGAATCGCGAACGGCCGATTATCTCGGCCTCGTATTCTTTCCCGCCGTTGAACGCCAAGAACCTGTCCGCCCGCATCACATGGGCCAGATAATGATGCTGTTCGGAAGACAGTTCGAACTGCTTTCCGACCTCAAGCGGCATGTCGATAAAAACCCGCGGCGACGCTTTCATAATTCATAACTATTTTTCGCCTGCGGCGAAAAATCTTTTGTGCTATAATAGTAAACATGAAGAAGAGTTTCAAGTTATTATCGGTATCAGGAGAGGGAAAGGGACTCGGCATATTCCGCTCGTCCGCGTATAAGGAGCACGACCGCGACCCGATGGCGCAGCTGTTCTGGATTATGCGCTGGAACGTCTTCGTATGGGTCGTCTGCTTTCTCGGGTTCGGGTTTGGGTTCGCGGCCGAGCACATATGGCGATACGGATGGTCTCCGGCGACGGCGAAATGGTGCGAATTGTTCCTGCACAACGTGCTTTATTCCGGAACGCTGTCGATTTTCGCGGAAATACCGGCGTGGCTCGGGCGCGTGTTTCTCAGGACGGACATCGCGACAGTCGCGCCCGTCGTCCCGCTGATTCTATACCACATGCTGCGGAACGACACGCTGGAAAAGGAGCTGAATCCGCACGGCAAGGACAAGTTCGATGAAAAATCGTCCAAAAAGGCGACCAAGGCGGAGATTAAAAAAATGGGGCTGCTCGACGGCTTCATGATAGTTTTGGGATATTTCGAGAAAAAGCCGCTGAAAATGCCCGAAACGCTGTCGGCTTTGTGCGTCGCGCCGCCCGGCACCGGAAAAACCGCGGGCGTGGTCGTGCCGACAGTGTTCGAGTGCGCCGAAAGCGTGTCGATGATTATCAACGACCCAAAGCCGGAACTGAAGCAAATCGCGTCCGGCTGGTGCGCGAAGCACGGATTCGTGTTCATAATGAACTGGGCCGGACAGGACAACCCGACGCGGAATATTTATTACCCGTCGTGGAACCCGCTGTCGCCGACGCACGTCCCGTTCCAGGAAGAGCAGCGGGACCTTTACATCGACTCCATCTGCGCGGTTCTGATTCCGGACAAGGCGGCCAGCACGGCGGACCCGCACTGGACGATTTCCGGGCGCGCGGCCCTGTCCGGGCTGGTGCAGTTCATGGTGTCGAAGATAGACAAGGCCAAGGCGGACGACTATTTTTACGCGCGCCTCAGGGCGGGGGCGTTCGACAACGACGACGCCGCGATTCTGGGCGAATACTACACGATGATGAACGACCCGAACGCCGAGGCGGCGCGGGCGCTGCTCGCGGCCGGGCAGCTGTCCGCGGCGAACTATGTCCACGTCGGAACGTGGCGGAACATTCCGTCCAGTTGGTTCGGGCACGAGGCGTCGCTGTCCATGATTCTGGACTGGCTGAACATGAATCAAATCAGAATCGCAGAGGAGACGGAGCAGAGGCGGAAAAACGGCGACCAGATGGTGATAATGGCGGACCCGATGCGCGACCTGTTCACCGACGCGGTGGACGAGGCGCGGCAATACGGATACGCGCACCGTTCGATTCTGGAACTGACGCAGCTGGCGAACACGCCGGACAAGGAGCGCGGCTCGATTCTGTCCACGGTAATGGCGGGGCTCGGCATTTTCCGGAACGCGGCGGTCAGGAACAGAACCAGCCATTCGGACTTTCACTTTTCGGACTTGCGCGGAATCAAAGACCCCAAGGACGGAAAATGGAAGCCGGTGCACGTGTTTCTGTCCATAAACCTGGTCGACGCGGACGCGGTGAATCCGATAACGGCGATATTCATAGAATTGATGAGCCAGTTCCTGCTGGCCAACCTGCCGGACGGCGTGCACGCGGGCGAGAAGCTGGGCCCGTTCCCCGTTCTGTTCGTGCTGGACGAGTTCCCGAAGATGCAAAGGCTGCAGGCCGTGATTCAGGGGCCCGACCTCGGGCGCGGATGCAAGGTCTCGTATCTGGTCATCGGGCAGGACCTGCACCAGATTTCTGAGCGATACGGCGCGGACGCGGCGGCGACAATCATGTCGACTACGGCGGCGAAAATCGTGCTGCGCCAGAACGACGTGGAGACCGCGACCAAGTTCTCGAAAATGATAGGGATGGAAATCAAAAAGAAAATGCAGAAAGTCGGGGAAAAAGAGGAAGAGATGCCCGATTCCAAGGACCTTTACAGCGAAATGGACATACGGACGCTGGACGACAAAAAGCAGCTGGTCATCTACCAGGGGTGGGCCAGGCGCCCGATAGAGGCGGACAAACAATACTGGTTCAACACGGATTCGCTGAAAAACCGGGCTCTGCCGGAATCGGCCCCGCTGCCGGAGCATCTTGTTCCCCAGCACATTCGCGCCATGGGATACGACGAGGCCAAAATCAGAGAAATTCAGGAAAGAATGAAGAAGTAAAAAAAAAAAGCAAACTGTCTGCGGCCGACGAAACGACATTTGCGCGCAATCCGGCGACCATTGCTATCAGACTGCCGATTCCTTGCCAAAATGCTAAGAATATCGAAATTTTTATCGGATGCCGGAATCGCCAGCAGAAGGGACGCGGAGAAAATGATTCTCGCCGGCCGGGTGTCCGTGAACGGGGAAAAAATCGAGACGCCCGTGTTCTTCGTCGACGGCGCGGAAAAAATAACCGTCGACGGCAAACCCGTCCCGAATCGCGGCGCGGAAACCGCGAGCCGCGCCGGCCGAACGCCGGCCGTATACCTGTTTCACAAGCCGGCGGGATGCATATGCTCGGCGCGCGACCCGGAAGGGCGCAAAACGATTTACGATATCCTGCCGGAAAAATACCGGAACCTGAAATACGTCGGGCGATTGGACTATAATACCAGCGGGCTGCTTCTGATGACCGACAGCGGCGATTTCGCCAGAAAAATGACCCTGCCCGATTCCGAAATCCCGCGAACATACGTCGCGAAACTCGGACGGACGTGGACGATGGACGACGAAACGGTCGGCCGCCTGCTGAAGCCGGTCCGCCGGGGCGCGAAAATCGACGGCACGATTTACAGGCCGATGAAGATAGAGCGGCTGAACGCGACGGACTTCAAGATAACGGTCACGGAGGGGAAAAAGAACGAAATCCGCGTCATATTCGACCATATCGGGCTGCCGGTCCGGAAACTGCACCGCATTTCTTATGGAAAATACGAGCTCGGCGGCCTGCCCGCCGGAAAAATAATTAAATCTTGACTTTCTTTCAAGGGGGTATATTATTGACAAAAAAGGATTTCTTATGCCCCAGAAAAACAATAGACAAAAGACCATAAAGAAGTCTGAAAAAATGTCTGAAAAAGCCAGGCTCGATAACCTGGCCTATGCGAACGGCATGATTGCGGAAATATCGCGCGCGGAAGAAAACGGGTTCCTGAGCAAGACCGGCGCGGACGAACTGTTGAAAACCTATTACGCGATGAACGAGAAATATTCGCACTGAATCCGGACATTGCCCGCCAATCGGAAAAACAAAGGAATAAATCATGAAGAAAAAACCATACTTCGTGTCGTTTGAAATAAAACGCACACAAAGTTCGAGCGACTGGTCCGGCAAAAAAATGAAAATGCCCATAATTCTGTTCGACGAACGCCAATACTTTCCGCTCACGCGGGAATATTACGACACCGTGCCGGAGTTCACGGCGCCGGTTCTGACATTTCCGCCGCGTTACCCCCTGCTCCGCTCCGTCGGCCTCATCACATACGTGGGGCGCAATTTTGGCGAAATAACGGACGCGTGGCTGCCCAGGGGAACGACTTTTAATGACCTGCGCGTATTCGCCGCCATCGAGGACGACGTTTGCGGCCATTGCAATCTGGGGTGCGGACGGACAAAAAATTGGCCGACGCATGCGGAAAGGGAGGCGGAATCGCCGTGCGGCCTGGTCTGCCCGCATCAACGGGAACTTTACAAGACGCTTTTTAAAGGCGGCACTCTGCGCCATAATCTTATCATCCGGCATCTTGTGTGGGCCGGCCGGTGAACATCGCCCGCGGCGCGGCGATATGACGAAGCCGCCCCCTTCCGCATTGGATTCGCAGTCCTTTGTTTTAAAATACCGGCAAAAACCCGCCGAAAAATCAAACCGGGATTTTTCGGCGGGTTTTTGTAGAATTAGTTTGTTTTCCATTTGACATTACATAAATAGTTATGTAACATAACGATATAAAGAAACGAAAAGATTCAGAAATGCCGGTAAGACAAACCGCGGATGAGTTGGAAAAAATGGTAAAAAAAGACAATTGATTCCTCGTGCGCGCAAACGGTTCCCACCGTCATTACAATCACCCGATAAAACCTGGGACTGTAACTATACCGATGCACAAAGGCACGATGAGTCCAAAAACGGCAAAAAGCATACCTAAGCAGGCGGGATTAAAATAAAGGATGCGAACATGGCGCAATATATAGCATTTATCGAACTAGAACGCGGGCAATCGGGCGATATGCTCGGCGTGGCGTTTCCCGACTTTCCCGGGCTGGCGTCCGCCGGCGACGATTATGCGTCGGCATACCGCAACGCGCACGAGGCATTGTCCGGCCATGCCGATGTCATGAAAAAACATGGCGAAAGAATACCGAATCCGCGCACGTTGGAACAAATAGAGAAAGAATGGGACGATTTCCCGGACTGGAAAGATACAAAATATGCGGTCGCGTATATCGACCTGCTGCCGTCCAGCGAAACCAAACGCTATACTATTTCAATGGATGCCAAACTGATGGCTCGCATAGATTCCCGCACAAAAAACCGTTCGGCATTCCTGGCATCGGCAGCGGAACGCATGCTATCGGACAATAGAATGAAAGCATAAAAACCATTTCGCAAGGGTGTTCCGACGTTAATTTTGGGACATATTGCGCCCCCAACAGGCGCCGCCGCAGGGGAAACCGGACGACAGAATGAATTATCAGTTATAAGCTATAAATTATAAGTCGGCAAAGCTTGCAGGCAGTACAAATATTCTATAAAAACATGCCTTCGCGACACGATGGCTTATAATTTACAGCTTATAGCTTTCAGAACCTTCCCAACCCGCCGTTCACATGGATTGTCTGGCCGTTGACATAGGCCGCCTCGTCCGACGCCAAAAACACGGCGGCGGCGGCGACATCCGACGGCTCGCCAAAACGGCCGGCCGGGATTTGCTTCAAATACGCGTCCTTCAGCTCGTCGGGCAGGACGTCCGTCATCGGCGATTTTATGAATCCGGGCGCGATGCAGTTCGCGGCGACGCCCCTGCCCGCGACCTCGGCCGCAATCGATTTGGTCAGCGCGATTATTCCGCCCTTCGACGCGGCATAGTTCGCCTGCCCGGGCCCGCCGATTATCCCGACAATCGACGCCATGTTTATAATACGCCCGGAACGACGCGCCATCATCGGCCGGACAGCCGCGCGGCAGAGACGGAAAATCGTCCGAAGATTCACGTTCAAAACGTCGTCGAACTGCTCGTCCGTCATGCGCATCAAAAGAGTGTCCTTTGTAATTCCGGCGTTGTTCACCAGAATATCGATTCCGCCGGCCTTCTCAATCGCCTCTTTGACCAGCCTCTCGGCCTCGCCCGCTTCGGACAGGTCGGCCGAAATGACGAGGCTTTTGTCCCCGGCGATTTTTTTCGCGGCATCCAGTTTCGCCACGTCGCGGCCGGTCAGAACGACCCTGGCGCCCTGCCCCGCGAACGCGGCGACCAGCCCCTGCCCTATTCCGCCGGTCGCGCCGGTAATCAAAACGACTTTGTTCTTCAAATCAAACATATTTTCTCCTTTTTCATATCATACGACACTGATGCCGCGTTCTCAACCTCCGCTGGAAAATAATTACAAAACCGAAGCGGGAGGGGACGCGGCGGGCGCCGGCGCGGTTTTTTCACACTCCTCCGCCTTCCTTCCCGGGAATAACACCTGCGCCGGATTCATATACAATTTTCTATTGCCGTCATACATGACCGTCACGACGTAATTACCCCTGCCGTCCCTATGCATCCCCGCTCTGCCGATGACCTCGGCCTGCTTTACGCTCGCGCCTTCCTTCGCATGCTCCATCGGCTTCACATTCCATACGTCAATCTCGCGATTGCTCGCGGCGCACGCGATGCTGATATACTTCAGCCCGCGCTCGTTGTCCGGCAGGTCGGAGGGCGCGTTTTTTGCCGGCGCATCCCCGATTTTGCGAATCTTTCCGTCGCACGAGGCAAAAACGATATCCCCTTCCTCGATGGACGTCGGCATGGGAATCGGATTTTCGGACGTGCAAACTTTGTCATAATCGATTTTGACGGGCGCGGATTTCACCGATGTCTTTTTGGCGGACGCGCACGCCGCCATAATCGGCAAAAGCAAAACCAGATTTCTAATTTTCATTATTTTCGGCCTTCCAACCGCGGCAATCATAAACAAAAAGCGCGCAAAAACAAAACATTTTCGAAAAAATGCGGCCGGCGGCGGCGCGGTTTCTTATTTCACATGAAATAAGGATATTATAATTCCAGCTTATAACAGTTCAATTCCGGCGCAATGCGTTTGACAAGCCCGGTCAGAACGTTTCCGGGGCCGATTTCGACCACTTCGTCAATCCCCAGCGCCGGCATGTTCAGAACGCTTTCGCGCCAGCGCACCCCGTGCGTCAACTGATAAACCAGCGATTCCTTTATCTCCGCGGTGTCCGTCATGACGCCCGCCGTCTTGTTGGAGATTAGCGGACATATCGGGCTTTTCCATTCGATTTCATCGAGCGCCGCGCGGATGCCTTCGACGGCCGGCCGCATCAGTCCCGAATGCGCTGGCACCGACACAGACAGCACTTTCGCGATTTTCGCCCCGCGCCCCTTCGCCAATTCGACCGCCTTTTCGACGGCCGCCGAATATCCGGAAATAACGGTCTGCCCCGGACTGTTGTCATTCGCCACTTCGCATATTCCGGCCGCGGCCGCGTCGGCGCAAATAGCCGGAACGTCCCCGACGCCTATAATCGCGGCCATCGCGCCGACTCCGGATGGCGCCGCGTCCTGCATCAGCTCGCCCCTTTTGCGCAAAAGCCGCGCCATGGCGCCGACTCCTACGGAACCGGCCGCGCAAAGCGCCGAATACTCGCCCAACGAATGGCCGGCGACAAAATCGGGCGGCGGCGGCCCCAACGCGTCCGGCGACGCCTTCCATCCGAGATACATGGCCATCGATACGGCGAAAACCGCAGGCTGAACGTTTTTCGTCAGGTTCAGTTCCTCGGCCGGCCCGTTGAAAATCAAGTCCGACAATTTCTCGCCCAGCGCGTCGTCAACCTCGTCGAACACGGCGCGCGCCATAGGATTTTTGTCATACAAAACCTTTCCCATTCCGACGCTTTGGCCCCCCTGCCCCGGAAAAACATAACATTTGCCCATTTTTTGCTCCTTTGTCCCGCAACCCGACGGAAAAATCCCCGGCCTATTTCAATCTTTTCAATTTTCTTTCCACTTCGCTTTTTATGACCAAGCCGTCGCCGGACAGGGAAATCGCCTTTTCATACGCCTGCGCCGCCCCCGACTTTTCCCCGTCCCGGGCGCGGAAATCGCCCAAATGCATGAACAATTCCGAGCATTCCTCGGCAACGCGGCCGACTTTTTCCAAGATTTCCCGCGCCGGGCCCGCGCCCTCTTTGGCGAAAACGACCATCGCCAGAATATCCCAGTTCTCGACATTTCCCGGAAACGCCCTTACCAGGGAAATGGCATAGCGGTATGCCTCGTCCAGATTCTTTTTTCTCGCCGCCCAAACGCGCGCGGACAACCCCATGACCCCGGCGTCAAGCGGCGACAATTTCAGCGCCTCGGCCAAATCCCCTTCGGCCGACTCGTAATCGCCGGACATATAAAAAGTCTGCGCCCGCATTTTCAACAGATACGCCCTGCCCGCCTCGGGCACGTTGCCCCGCTCCAGCGCCCTGTCCAAAATCCTGAGATTGGCGTTTTCCCGGCCGTCCTGCATATTTTTCCGCCACAATTTCTGTATAGCAGGAACAAAAAGGGGATGATGCCTGATAATCCTGTTCATTCTGCGTTCGGCTTTCGGCGAGAATCCGTTTTTTTCGGCCTCTTTCATATCCACGAACGGGGCGTAAATCGGATTGCTCTTCAGTTTGTTCCAATATTTTTTATAATTCTCGCTGCCCGCCGAATAAAAGTATCCGCCGGTGTAATAATTGAGCGCGTCGTTCCCGCCCCCAATCATGGCGGCTATGCGGAGAATCAGCAGGCCCGAATCCGTGAATCCCTGCTCTCCGCCATGGGACACGTTCTGAACCAGCCCCGCGGACAGCATTTTCTGGAACGAATCGTAAACGCCCCAGTCCTCTTTCAAATCCAAGTCCGCCATGAACATCCCGCCCGGACTGCCCACCCATTTTTTACGAAGTTCGGCGGCGTCTTTCGAAAAACCGTTCTTTTTATAGAAAGACATGACCATGTGATAGTCGCCCAGGTTCATGAACGACGTGGGAACGCGGCCGAAAAACCCGCGCGCGGTTTTCGGATTGCCCGTCGCGGCGTATACGGCGCCCTTGGCGAAGTTCTTCCACGAATCCGTCGCCCGCGCGTTTTTGTCTATGAAGGCGATTGCATTCCGGAATTTTCCTATGCCGACGGACGACCAAATCCGGAACGGCGCGAATATCTGGGATTGCTCGTTCTTGAAAATCCCGTGGACGGCCGCCCATTTTCCGTCGCGGGCCATGGTCGACGCGCCTATCAGGCGAAAGGCGAAGATGTTGATTTTTTTCAGGCTCTGAATATTTTTCACGTCCGCGGAGTCCAGGAACATGACAAGGCTCTGCGTCGCGGCGACGGATTCGCTTTTTTTGTCCTTCATCTTGCCCAGGAACTCCAGCGCCCTTTCAAAGTCGTCCGCGAACACCGCATGCTGCGCGGCCAGCCAGTTGCCGAAACGGGATTCCCGATTCGGGAACCTGGAACCGAGAGCCGACAGCCGGGACGGCAGGCAGGAGAAATAAGCGCCGGCGAAACCGGACGCGAAACCGGCCAAAAAAAACATCCATGAAAAAACGCGCCCTTTCGATTTGCCCATGATTAAAGACATGATAAACGAAACCGCCGCCAAAATCAATCCCAATCGAAATTCGAAACAAAATCCAAGCGAGGTTTTGTCATCCCGACGCCTTTCTCCTTGCCATTCCCGCGTTTTTTGTCACCCCGGCGCAGGGCGGGGCGGGAATAGGGTCTTTCATTCCTATACGCAAAAACTTTGTTCGAGGGAGGCGGAATGTGAAAAGCATGCGGCAAGGCGCGCTTGTTCTTTGCGCATTGTTATTCGCTCTTCATTATCTGAAAAGGCGGCTCGCTTCGCCCGCACTTTATAGACCCTATTCCCGCCTTCGCGGGAATGACAAATGTAAAAAGCGGCGGGAATGACAAATGTGAAAAGATAGGAGAATGCCAAGCGTATTTCACTGCCGTTCGAGCAAAGTTTTTGTTTGCAGGACTGAAAATCCCATTCCCGCCGGAGTTTACCCCCGCAGAAAGCGGAGGCGGGAATGACAAAGAGAAGCCGCTCATCCACCAACCATTCTGAAGTTCGCGACCTTCGGCGCGATTTCGGAATGACGGAGAGAAGAGTTGCGCCATGCGGCGGCGCAACGGAATGGCGGCGCCTTTGTCAATATCTTACCTCATCACCTGTCGTTTTCCGGTCCCTTTTCCTCCGTCCCTCGTCCTTTTTTCCCCTTGCCCATATTCGCCTCTTTGATATAATGGCGCCGACAGACAAATGACCATCGAAGAAAAATACAATCTTTACGAAAAACTGTTGGCCGAGTGGAACGAAAAAATGAACCTGGTTTCAAAAAGCACCGTCGCCGATATTCGCAAACGCCACATTGACGATTCGGCGCAATTGGCCAAATACATCCCGCCGGACAAAACCGTCGTCGACCTTGGCAGCGGAGCGGGATTCCCGGGCGCCGTTCTGGCAATTTTGGGATACAAAGTCATCGCGATAGAGTCGATTGGAAAAAAATGCATGTTTTTGGAAACGCTGAAACAAAAATTGTCGCTCGAAAACCTTGCAATAGTGAACGACAGGGCGGAAAATGCCGTTCCAGACATCATAAAAAACGCAAAAAACGGAGCGAATTTCGTTTTCGTCGCCCGGGCGCTCGCCCCGCTTTCCCGCATGCTCGATTGGACGGCAAAAACTGGACAACGCTATGTTTTGCTGAAGGGAAGAGGGGTATGGGACGAAATCGCCGAAGCCCGCAGAAAACATAGGTTTTTCATAGAGCTTTATCCCGGCGAGACAGGCGATGGATTCGTGATAAAGTTGACAATAAAATAATTCTGTGTCAAACCATACCGGAACACTTTGCCGCATTTGCAGAGATGGCGGAAATCCGCGGTCTTGCCGGGTCGAAACCCATCTATACCGCGGATTTCCTGGGGCGGAGCGATTTTCTTTTCTAGCGGCAGAAAACCGCCGAAAACAACGAAAAATCGGCGGTTTTTTACCCGGCCGATTTCTTATTTCACATGAAATAAGGTTTTATATTGTTCATATTGTTTATCTGCCGGCAAAGAATTAATCGGCGAAACAGCCGTGGCAAAAATATGCGAAAACAACCGCCTTTGTTTCTTATTTCATGTGAAATAAGAAACTGTTTTCGCCGTTCGCCGTATTTTTTTACCTGGCCGTTTTGTTTCCGGCGCACGTTCTCTTATTTTTCCGAAACAGATGGCGAATCCTTATTTCACGTGAAATAAGGATTCGCGCCGGCTGTTTTTAATTTTCTTCTTATTTCATGTGAAATAAGGTTTTTCGCTTGCAATCAAAAAACGAATCGTCTAGAATGCCGATAATAATCAAAGGGAATACCATGGCAAAAGTAATCGCATTCGCAAATCAAAAGGGCGGGGTGGGAAAAACAACGACCGCAATCAATATCGGCGCGTCGCTCGCCGCGGTGAAAAAGTCGGTTCTTTTGGTGGATTTGGACCCGCAGGGAAACGCCGGAACGGGACTCGGGTTTGTGCGCGGCAGCACGCGGCAATCGATTTATCCGGTGATTATGGGGCTTGAACGCGCGGCGGAAAACATACTGACGACATCAGTGAAAGGCATGCACATCATCCCGTCGACGCAGCAATTGTCGGGCGCCGAGGTCGAGCTGCTGGACGAGGATAACCGCGAAAGCCGCCTTAAAACGGCGCTGGGCGCCCTTCGCGATTCCTATGATTACATACTGATTGACTGCCCGCCGGCGATGGGCTATCTCACCATAAACGCGCTGGTTGCCGCGGATTTCCTGATTGTCCCCCTTCAGTGCGAGTTTCTCGCGCTCGAAGGACTCAGCCAGCTGATGAAGTCCGTGGACGCAATCCGGAAACGCTGGAACCCGGATTTGGCGCTGATGGGAATATTGCTGACAATGTATGACAAGCGCAACAACCTGTCCCGGGCAATCGAGGACGATGTTCGAAAAAATTACAAAACGGCCGTGTTTCAGACGGTCATACCGCGTAACGTCCGGGCGTCCGAAGCGCCCAGCCACGGCAAACCGATTCTGTTCTACGACTTCAACTCGATTACGGCGCAGCAGTATCTGAAGCTTGCGACCGAGGTTGTGGAAAAGGAATAGGGCTTATTTCACATGAAATAAAAAACCTTATTTCATGTGAAATAAGGGCAACCAAAAGGAAGAAAAATGGCAAAACAAAAGAACAAGCCCGAGACAATTATCAACCTGCCGGTTTTGCAGCGGCAGGGGCGCGTCTTCGGACTCAGCAATGCATTTGAAGCGCTTGAACGGAAACGGCGTTCAAGGCAATGCAAAACCATTATCAAAAGAAACCAAACCCAAAGGGGGCTCTGATGGCAAAATTCGGACTTGGAAAAGGATTGGCGGATTTGGAGACCGAGGCCGGGGCGTCGCCGGAAATCGCGGCCCTGTCCGGAATGCCGGAACGGGTGGTGGTGCGGCCGATTCCCATCGCGCAAATCGGGGCGAATCCTGACCAGCCGAGGAAAACGTTCTCGGCAGACGAGCTGGAGGACTTGGCGCAATCGATTCGCGAGCACGGGGTGCTTCAGCCGATTATCGTCCGCACGGTGACGGGCATGCCGCATCTTTACGAAATCGTGGCGGGCGAGCGCCGCTGGCGGGCGTCCCAAATCGCCGGCAAGGAGACAATTCCGGCGCTGGTAAAGCCGATTTCCCAGGAATCCGCGATGGAAATCGCGTTGATTGAAAACGTCCAGCGCGAAAACCTGAACGCAATCGAGGAGTGCGACGCGTATAAGAATATAATGAACAAATGCGGATACGCATTGCCGGATTTAAGCGCTCTGATTGGAAAATCGGAATCGTATATCCGGAACATCATGCGGCTGTCGTCCCTGCCGGAAAAGGTGAAGATGATGGTGAAATCCGGGGATATTAGCGCCAGCCATGCGAGGACGCTGGCGGTATCGGAAAACGCCGAGGAATTGGCGCGGAAAATAATGGATGAAGAATTGTCCGTCGCCCAGGCCGCGCAGCTGGTGAAATCGGGGCCGAGGGCGAAAACGGCGAAACGCAAGGCGCCGGCCAGATACGGCTATCCGCCGGAACTGCTGCGCGGGGCGGAGGAACGGCTGGAAAAATCGCTGGACATAAAGGCGAAAATATCCGTCCGAATCAACGGCGCCGGAAGCATGACGCTGTATTTTAAGGACAAGGAAACATTGGAGCTTTTGATTGAATTGCTGGCAAAGCGGGGCAAAAACCCGGGGGCGTGATTCGCAGGCCAGAGCCTGTTATTCCGGCAGCCCGCCGGAAAGGGATAAAGAGGCGAGGGAAAAAGGACAATTGACGGAATGACAAAGTTAAAGTTATTCCGGCAACCCGCCGAACGGCGGGAACAAAAAAAAGAAAAGGCGAAAGACGGATAAGTGACGCAGCGACAGAATGACGAAGCGACAAAGTGAAATGGCGACAAAGTTGGCGGCTCGTCCGCCATTCCAGCGCTTTGCCGAACGGCATGAACGACGAGCGCCATCATCCCGGAATTCATGATACCGACGCGCAAAGGGCGGGCGCCGCTGTTTGAATATTTGGAAAAGAATTGATTATAAAAAGGCGCGACAATAAAAGCAAACACATTGAAAATCACGATAAACCGCCCCGCTGCCGAAGTGTTCGAGTTTGTCTGTTACCTGCTCTTCGTTATTTGTTCTTTAAAATAAAAGATGGTTCGCTTCGCTCACGGTTTATAGACCCCATTCCCGCCTTCGCGGAAATGGCAAGGGGAAAGGCGCCGGGATGACAAGTATAAAAAAGGCAATTATATGGATAAGTACGCAAACATCTAAAATCAACATCTAACCGCCAGTAATCTGCATATTTTTAGCAAAAACCGCAGAAATCCGTAAAAATATGGCTGTAACCTGCCAAACTGTAATGTAAATGCTTGGGCTGTGACGTTAACTGAATATTTGCTGTTTTTCGTAATGCTTGTCTGATATACTCTGTCAAAAGGAGTATATGAGATGACAAATCCTATGATAGCTAACTTGACTTCACTACAAAGGCAAATATTCTTTCTAAACATTGTTTTTAAGAAATTTGCAAAGAACCTTAAACCAGAAGATTTTAAGAATGAGTGGAAAGATTATAAAATGAATTCAAATAATGATATGTTTACTTATGAAATGTTTCTTGAACAATGGAAAGGAATTATGGGTTAATTTTTCATCTAGAAGCAAAGCTCGCTTGCAGACCTGCCAGCCATATCATATAACTCAAATTCTTTTTTCTTCCTGCCTCTTAACAGCCAAATAAAAAATCGCTTTATCATGTCAGTATTTACAGCATGAAAAAGTCCGTTTTTTGATACGGTAAATCCAATTATGGAACTTCTTATTTAAATAGACTCCAAAACCAATGATATTTAGGAGATTTAGATTCTTTTTTGCAATCATTATCGCGAACAGCGTGATTATCGGAATCTTTATTCTTTATCAATTCTTTTTGGAATTCAATCATATCTTCAATATGACATTCATTGCCGCGCCGGCCAATTTTGCTTGCCAACCGCCTTGCGTTTTCAAAATCGCCAGTCCTTCTGTAAATATCCAACAGGACAAGCCGGTTTTCCAAGCCGTCAAGTTTTTCAAAATACGGCAACGCTTTCTTTCTACATGACACGGCGCTTTCATTATCTTGCCTATCATCCGCATTCCAAGCCGCATCAAGATATGCCCCGGCGATTCTTTTATCTTCCGCGTTGCATTTTTCCAACAAAAACGCATAAGCCAAATATTCGTCGGAATAAGTTATTTTGCCTTTCTTGAAAAAATTTTGATATTCGCTGGATTTGACAATATCGTTTTGATTGTCGCAAACAGGCTTTTCTATACTATAACCGACCAGATTGCACTTTTCGCATCTTTTAATGAAATGATTCGGCTTCTTGCCGCCGGAAACCCTTGAATCAAGGTATATAGTGGAGCCAAACGTATTATAAGAAGCAACGACGGAATATTTATCTTTACGGCCGCAAACCGAACAGGTCTTTTCTTCAATAGATATTTTTGTCGCCAGAGCCGAACCCACAACTCCGAAGGACATCAATAATACAAGTATCTTTTTCATATCGAAGCTCACTTAATTTTCCCGTATCATACAAATCTGATTCCACAAAAACAACAAAAACAACTGCAAAATAGCGGATTTTCAATTAACATTACAACATTTCAAGTTACATTACAGTTTGATAGATTACAACGATATTCCTACGGACTTCTGCGGATATTGTAAGAAGTCCCCTAGATACTGGCGGTTAGATGTAGATTTTGGCTGTTAGCGTAGCTAATCGCATAATTGCCATAAAAAACAATGGAAAAACAAGGAGAAGGACGCAATGGAATGACGAGAGTGGCGTTGCCAGCCCTTCGGCGGCGCAACGGGATGACGGAGAGAGGTGTTCGCGCCATTCGGCGCTGAAAAGACGGGTTCGCCAGCGGAAACGCCAGTTTTATGCGCGGCTTTTTACGGGCGAACGTAAAATCAAATCTGTGGATTTTCTCTGAAATTTTTCGCGTATTTATTATTGACAAATTACATATCTGTGTTACAATCGAAGCGTAAAGGTGTAAAATGAAAAAGATAGAAAAAACAAAGTTATACGCCAAAAATAAATATGGGGATAAAATCGACGCCCTGCTGGCTGCGCGCAAGAATACAAATGGCGACGGAGTGTACTTCCCGACAGCCGATGCACTTATCGATGAATTCGTCAAATTTCCGAAAATAAAAAAATATCTGGATAGGGCGCTGGAATATTATGCCAGGGGGGAAATCGTATCGGAAGACCTGGGCGTGCTGAACGATAATTTTGCGGAATTTGAATCGCGCAAGCACCAGTTGGAAATCAAAGACATAAGCGGATACCCAACCGTATACGACCTGCGTCGGGCAATCAATGGGACAAAACGCGGAATGTCAATGCACCAATTAAGGAAAATCGCCAAAGACGAAGGCGCCTATAAAATTTTTGAGAACGATAAACTTTTGGCAGTCGTCACGGAAACATACGAGGCGAACTGTCTGTATGGCGCCAACACCCATTGGTGCACTACATCAAAACGGGGTTCCGAAACATTCGATGAATATAATAAACAAGGCCCTCTGATAGTTTTGATTGACAAGACAGGAACTGGGAAAAAATATCAATTTCATTTTGCCACAAGCCAGTTCATGGATGAACTTGATAGCCATGTGGATATTGTGGATTTTCTTTATGACAAACCGCAGAAACTTAGAAGGAGCATCGTGGATATTTGCTGCTGTGAATATTCATCTGATTGGGACGTTTGTTATGAATTCGTTCTTAATGAGGATGACTTTCGTTATGAATTGATTCTTAACAAGAAATTAAAAAGCAGCGACCTTTACGCTTTCGAAGACGTTGAAATTGTTGACTCGATAGAATACTTTCAGTGCTATAGCGCTTATATGAATTCGGGCGTCATGCGAAGATTATTCCCTTATGGGAAAAAACTAGATGGCAGGATACATGTCAACGGAATGAAGTATAAGGATTTGCTCTATTCTGCGCTGAGTAAAATAGTGAAAGGCTACGGGCGTTGCAGGATGCCTACGCCGGCGGAGAAGAAGACGCTGCTAAGATATATAAACCATCCTATACTTTCAGCGAGTGAAAAATTAAATATGCTTGGCGCTATGAAAGAGAATGGTTTTTTGGATATTCCAAAGCAAATTTTCGATGGGTTGACAGAAGAGGTTGTGCTTGAAATGGGCAATCCCGAGATTTCGGCGAAGAAGAGATTACAGTCGTTGCATGCTATGGGATATGATGGTCTTCAGTATGTTCCATATAAAGTGTTTGTTAGGTTGGAGAACGAAGTTGTCTTTACGCGTATGTATGGCAATCCCTTAAACATGTTTAGAGGCGGTTATTTGTGTCGGGTTGGGGGTTTCCTAAAAAATTTTAAAGATTCAAGAATACTGGTGGACGCGGTGAAAATATCCGAATACGATGGCGTCATGCTGAAAACTGTGCAGGATATAGCCAAACGAGTTCATTTGGATTATCTGAATAATGGAAGATTTACCATAACCGAATTGACCGCCGATGAAAAAACCGCGATATTTTCACGGACAAAGACCCTTGTTAAAAACGCCGTCAATAGCTTTCAACAGAAAGTGAAATAATTAAAATCAATTTTTTATTATTCGCGCCTTCGCGGGAACGACAAGTATAGAAAGCGGCAGAAGAACAAGAAGAAATGCGGGGGAATGGCAAATCGCGCCCCGCGGAACGCGCTTTATAAATCCCCCAAAATATGCTATAATCAAGCAAATGAAAAAAGCGTGGATTTTTGTGCTGGCGGCGGCGCTGTGCGGCGGACGCGCCGACGCCGCGGCGCAGACGCGCGGAACCGCCGCGCGCGGCCAGGCGGCAGCCGCGGGCCCGGCGCCGGGCTCGGCAATCGCCGCAACCGCAATGGCCCCGAAGGCGAACGCCGCCCGCGCGGCCAGCGCGTCAAAGGTGCTGTTCGGCGGCGGCGCGAAGGCGCCCAAAATCGCGGCATCAAGGGCGGACAACGACGTCGACGGCAATCCGTGCAAGGAGGAATACTGGCGGTGCATGGACATGTTCTGCATGTCGGACATCGAAAACGGGGGGCGCTGCGCCTGTTCGAACGACAGCATAAAACTGGACAAAGAATACAAGGAAACAGTGGCGGCGGTCGACGCCGAGCTGGGCAAATTGTCCTCCATCGAAACGGAAATCGAATACGGCGGAGAAGTATCCGGCCAGAAGGGCGGAGAAAATGACGAAGACGATGAAGCGGAATGCGAAAACGACGACATTGTCTGCAAAATCGGCGCGGCAAAATACAACGCGGCGGTCAAAATGTGCGAAAAAGACGTGTCGGCCGAATGCAAATCCTCCTTCTCGTTCACCAAGCTGCAATACACCCAGAACATCCGCTCGGACTGCTCGGCATACCAGGCGGCCATAAAAAACATCAAAGAAAAGGGCGCCGCCGCGACGTCGCAGGCGCGCAAAAGCATGCGCGAGACGGCCGTCGAACAGTTCGAAGCCAAAAACAAATACGACGAAGGCCGGTGCGTCGTCGAACTGAAGAAATGCATGAACGGCGCCGACGTCTGCGGAGAGGACTGGACGCGCTGCGTCGGCGGGGTCGAGGAAAAGAAATTCCATTGCGAGCCGGTGCTGGAAAACTGCGCGGCGGTCAGGGATTCGGCGTGGGACGGGTTCGTCGCCGAAATCGCGCCGACCCTCAAATCCGCGGAACTGGACGCGGAAAACAACGCCCGCCAGGCCTGCCTGACGCGAATGTCCGACTGCGTTTTGAACGCGTGCCGCGAAAATATCGACGGGCTGGGCGAAACGATGGACGGATGCCTGGCGCGGCCGGAAATGGCGCGCAGCTTCTGCAAAGTGGAGCTTGACGAATGCGACGAAACCGGAAAACTGTGGGTGTTCGTGAAGCAAAAACTCGCGGCCATGCGCACCGGCAAATGCGCGGACGAGGTGAATGAATGCCTCACCGGCGAAAACGCGTGCGGCGAGGATTTCGGAAACTGCATCGGCATGGACATTGCCGCCGTATACGAACTGTGCCCGGCGGAAAAACTGGTCGTATGCAAACAGGATAATCCGGACTTTTCAATATCGGACATCGGCGGGATGATATGGGGCATAATGGCCCGGCTGGAAGATAAACTGACGGCAAAATGCACAGAAATAGCGGAAAAAAGAATGCTGGAAGTATGCGGCGAGCTGAACGACTGCGCCCCGCCGTTCCAAAATGACAAAACGACGCATTTCTTGGGCGCCGCGGACTTCGGCCGCGTCGGATTTTCGAACGGAACGGAATGGAGCAAATGCAAAGAAAACAACGCGGGCGCCAAATGCGCGGCGTTTCCGCAGGCTGGAACGCTGCTGGTCGACGACTATATGGAAACGGCGGGCGGCGCCGCGGACGCGGAAAAGGACAGGATTAAAAGCGACCTCAGAACCGCCGCCACCAGAATCGACACGGTTATCGGGGAAATTGAAAACGACGCGAAGGTATCGTGGTGCATAAACGGCCGCGATTTGGGACAAATAGGGGGCGAAGGGACAACGCTCGCGAGGCAGCCGGCTTTGACGCAAAGGTTCCGCAGAGTCGTGGCCGGCGCGGGGCTTAAAAAATTCGCCGGGAAGCAAAAGACCGAAAATTGAACGAAAAAACATACGAAAATTGGATGGCGGCGTTCGCCGAATCCATGGGCGCCAAAGGCGCGGCGGGATTCGAAGGCATATACTACGCGCTTAGGCACGCGGATTCCGAAAAACCGTATAAAAACACGCCGGATATCTATGAAATGCTGTCGCTGGCCATGACGGACGACAAAGGAAAAGTCCGGGCGGACGGCGCGCGCGACGGATGGCTATGGAGGACGCCGGAGAGGGGGCGCGCCGGCAAGGACATGCCGGCTGTCGACAGGATATCCCTGAATGTCGCGCCCGGCGTCCGGATGCTGAAAACGCTGGACGACATCGCGGCGGCGGACGCGGGACGCGCGATAGACTGCTTCAAGATGTCGGACAACCCCGGGTCGTGGTCCAGGCGGCACGACCCGGTCACGATTTACATGCATGAAGCGCCGGCGGAATACAAAAGCGGCCTGATTGCGGAAATCGGCCGAAAAATGTCGCGGTTCGCCAGGCGGGGCGCCCAGATGGACGCGGCGGTAAAAATCGGAAAAACAATCGCGGACGGCGTCGAGCACGAAGACGAGCCGAATGAAGAAAAAATCAAAAAAGTCGTCGAACGCATTGAAAAAATACCTTGGCTATACAGGCGCGTCTCGGAATATCTTTCAGGGGGAATCCGTTTTTCAAGCAGATATTCCAACGGAATGCCGGTAATGAGCGTCGGGCAGCTGTGGATGCTGGAGCGGGCGGCCGACGCCGCCGAAAAACGGGAGAAAGCAAAGGCGGAAATACTGAAAATCGCGAGCGTGAAATTGATGGACAAATCGGCGGGCGGCGCGGGCAGGGCGCGGTATTTCATCCCCGGAAAAGAAGCGGATATGGAAAAATTGAAACGTTTGCTGTCGGAAATAGGCGTCGAGGCCCGCGAACGCGGCAGCAATCTTTTCAGGCGGACGGTTATGGCGCAGGAAACGGTCTGACGTCCTGTTTTGGCCAAATCCCCCGCGCGCGAGGGGGACGAAAAACGACGGATATCGGCAGGTTTTCGCTTGCATTCCGGAACCTTTTGCTTTACACTGGGAAAAATCATGGGAAAAACGAAATGCTGAACGGACTTATGAAATACTTTTCATCCGACATGGCGATTGACCTCGGAACGGCCAATACGCTGATTTACGTCGCGGGGCACGGCGTCGTGCTGAACGAGCCGTCGGTGGTCGCCGTAGCGGAAAACCGCCTGCTGGGGCGCAAGGAAATACTGGCCATCGGGGCGGAGGCGAAACAGATGCTGGGGCGCACGCCGGGAACGATTTCCGCAATCCGGCCGCTGAAGGACGGCGTAATCGCGGACTTCGAGGTGGCCGAGGAGATGATAAAATATTTCATAAGAAAGGTGCACAAGAACTTCGCGCTGGCCGCGCCGATGATAATAATATGCGTGCCGTCGTGCGCCACGCAGGTCGAGCGGCGCGCGATTCAGGAGGCCGCCGATTCCGCCGGCGCGCGCAAGGTGTTCATCGTCGAGGAATCCACGGCCGCGGCGGTCGGCGCCGGGCTGCCCATCGACAAACCAGTCGGCAGCATGGTTCTGGATATCGGCGGCGGAACGACCGAGGTCGCGGTTCTGGCCCTTGGCGGGGTGGTATACACGAACGCGGTCAGGGTCGCCGGAGACCAGATGGATTTGGACATAATCGACTATGTCCGCAAGAACAAAAACCTTCTGATTGGCGAAACGACGGCCGAAGAAATCAAAAAGAAAATCGGGTGCGCCATCGCGCCCAAAGACAAAAAAGAGGAACTGTCGATGTCAATCAAGGGCCGCGATTTGCTGACCGGCGTTCCGCGCGAAACGACAATCACGGAATCGCAGGTGGCGGCGGCCTTGGCGCAGACCACAAACAAAATCATAGACACGGTGAAGCAGGCGCTGGAACTGACGCCGCCCGAACTGTCGGCGGACATCGTGGATTTCGGCATCGCGATGACCGGCGGCGGCAGCATGCTGCGCGCGCTGGACCTGGCGATACGGAACGCGACGAACCTGCCGGCGTTCCTGGTGGACGAGCCGCTGTCGTGCGTCGCGCGCGGCTCCGGGAAAATGCTGACCGACATAGAAAAGTCGAAGCACATACTGCAGACGATGTATTAATCGCGGGGCGCGAATCAGAGGACGGAACATGAAAGACATCGGCAACGAATCTTCAATATCAGGCGGCGGAGAAACCGCGGCGGACAAGAGTCGCGGGGCGCAGGCCGCGGAGAGCGGCATGTCTTTCGAGGACGCATACCGCCAGCTTTCGGAACTGGTGAAAAAGATGGAGAACGGGACGCTGCCTCTCTCGGACTCCGTGGCGGCATACGAGCAGGCGACGAAGCTGAAGACGTATTGCGAGCAACTGCTGAAGCAGGCGGAAACAAAAGTAGAGACGGTAGGAACCAGTCAATAGTCCGATAGTCGGCGAAGCGGAATCCGCGCGCTATCCCATGACCGCTTACTGTCAGACTATCGTGCCATCGGTCAAAAATGACGAATAAAAAAACGGAACTTTCCCCGGTCATGCAGCAATATCTGGATATGAAGAGCGAGAACCCGGGCGCCGTCCTGCTGTTCCGGCTGGGGGATTTTTACGAAGCGTTTTTCGGCGACGCGGCGCGGGTTTCCAAGGCGCTGGATTTGGTTCTGACGCGGCGCGGAACGGACGAGCGGGGCGTGGAGATTCCGATGTGCGGGATTCCGTGGCACGCGGCGGACAATTATCTCGGGCGGCTTGTGAAGCAGGGGATTTCGGTCGCGATTGCCGAGCAAATGGAAACCCCGGACGAGGCCAGGGAGCGCGGGCACAGGCAAATCGAGCGAAAAATCGTCCGGGTGCTCACTGCCGGGACACTGACCGACGAAAACCTGCTTGCGCCCAAGAAATCCAACTATCTGGCCGCAATCGCGGGAACGGACATCGCGTGCGCCGACATATCGACGGGGGAGCTTCTGGTCGGAAGCAGCGAAAACCTGCTCGAAGATTTGTCGAAACTGGCGCCGGCCGAGGTTCTTTACGACGAGAGGCTCGCCGAAACGCCGGAGGTTTCGAGGATTCGGGCGGCCTTCAACGCGACCCCGCTGAACGTCCGGCAATACGGCAATTCCGAAGGGACGAACGACGCCATGAAAATGCTGGCGGCGTATCTTAGGCAAACGCAGCGGGACGCGCCGGCGAAACTGTCGGCCCCGCGGAAACTATGGGCCGGAGACCAGCTGCTGATTGACGCGAGCACGTGGAAGTCCCTTGAAATCGATTCGGCGCTGAATCCCGGCGGAACAACCCTTCTGGACATAATAGACCAAACAAGGACGGCGGCGGGCGGGCGGAAACTGCGCCAGTGGCTGCGAAACCTTTCCGGCGACGCGGAGGCGATAAAGGCAAGGCAGGAGCATGTCGCCCATCTGTTCATGAACAGGCACGTGCTGCACGACTGGACGGCGATTCTGGGCAAAATACCGGACGTCGGGCGCTCGCTCGCCCGTCTCGAATCAGGGCGGGGAACTCCGCGCGACATCCGCGCGGTTTCCAATTTTCTGGAGGCGCTGCCGGAGCTGAAGGTCGCGGGCTCGAAATTGGACAACGCTCTGTCCCGGCAATTCCAAGGAATGGAGCTGTTCGAAGGTTTGGCGGCGGAACTGTGGACGGCCCTTGCCGAGAATCTTCCGGCGTTTTTCCGGGACGGCGGGATTATCAAGCCCGGGTTCAGGCAGGAACTGGACGCCGTTCGCGATTTGGCAAGCGGCGCGAAGGAGGCGATTGCGGCGCTTCAAAACAAATACGCCGCGGGCGCCGGCGTAGGACTTAAAATAAAATACAACGGGGTCATAGGATATTTCATAGAGGTCGCCGCGAAGAACGCCGCGCCGATGCTCGCCCCCGGAAGCGGGTTCATCCACAGGCAAACCATGTCCGACAATCTCAGGTTCACCACCGCGGAACTGTCCGAACTGGACAGCAAAATCAAAAACGCCGCGGACAGGGCGATGGCGATAGAGCAGGGCATTGTCGCCGAACTGTTGGAGCGAATAAAGGAAAAGGCGGATAAAATCATAGAAATCGCCGGGCTTTTGGCCGAAATAGACGTTTACGCGGCGTTCGCGAACGTCGCCGCCGACATGGGATGGACGCGTCCGAAAATCGCAAAAGAGCCGGTTTTTAACGTCATCGGCGGGCGACATCCGACAGTCGAAAAAACATTGCGCGAGCAGGCGGACATATTCGTCAACAACGACTGCGACCTGAACGAAAAGAAAATCGCCCTTTTGACCGGGCCGAACATGTCGGGAAAATCAACGTATCTCCGGCAGAACGCGCTGATTGCGATTCTCGCGCACCTGGGGTCGTTCGTTCCCGCGAGCGAGGCCGAAATCGGAATCGCGGACCAATTGTTCTCGCGCGTCGGGGCGTCCGACAATCTGGCCAGCGGGCAGTCGACGTTCATGGTCGAGATGTCCGAAACCGCGAACATACTGAACCGCGCGAGCGCGAAGAGCTTCATAATATTCGACGAAATCGGGCGCGGGACGGCGACATTCGACGGGATGGCCATCGCGTGCGCGGTGCTGGAATACGCCAGCGGCATAGGCGCGAGGTGCTTGTTCGCGACGCACTATCACGAGCTGACCGAAAACGACCTTCCGAACGTCAAAAATCTGACCATAAAAATCGCCGAAGAAGCGGGCGAAATCGTATTCATGCACAAAATCATTCCGGGCGTCGCGAACCATTCATACGGCATCCACGTGGCCAGAATGGCGGGGATGCCGGATGAGGTTCTGAAGTCCGCGGAACGCATTCTGGCGGAGCTCGAAAGCGCACAAAAAACCGCAAAAGAACCGGAAAAAACGGAACAATTGACTTTATTTTAAGGAGGAGCGGATGCCTAAAACCCTGTTCGGATTTTATTGGAAAATGCTGAAAGAGCACAAATGGTACTCGATAATCCTGTGCGTGCTGAGGGTCGTAAAAAATGCGTTCGATATTTCGTTCTATCCGTTCATAATGTCTAGGATTTATTCCATTTTCGACTACAAGGGGCCGGACTTTTGGAACTACGCGCTCGGGATAATTCTGCTTGCGTTCGGAATGCAATTCGCGCGAAGGCTACTCCTCACCACCGCCGCCGTTTTCGAGCAAAAATTGCGCCCGCGCGTCATGGTCAAGATTTCCGAAAAATTATCCGCATGCATTTACGGCGCCGATTACAGGTTCTTTCTGGATAAAAACGTTGGACTAATACAATCCCAGGCGGAACGCATATGCGCGGGGTTCCATCCGATGACGATATCCCTGGCGTCGGAGATTTTGGGAATATTGGCGGGGCTGGGGCTTATATTCGGAATGCTGCTGAAATTGGACGCCGGCGTCGCATTCATCATTCTGGCGGCCGGCGCGTGGCTGATAACCTCGCAGCTGCTGGTCATGAGGAAAAGCGCCAGGCTGGCCGCGGAGGCCGCAAAAAGCGGCTCGAAGGCGGACGGAACTGTATCGGACAGCATTCTGAACTTTATGAACATCAAGATTTTCGCGTCCGCAGACCGCGAATTGGAATATGTGCGGAAAGACCGGCTCGACGCCGAGGAAAAAAAATGGAAGGAACAGCGGTTCGCGATAACAACCAACGCGGCGTCCTGGTTCGTCGACATTTGCATAATGTGGGTGGGAACAATCGCATACTGCGCCTATCTGTTCCATAACGACATCATCAATGTCGCGGGGTTCGCGCTGGTATCGGCGGCGTTCGGACGGTTCGAGCAGCATTTCAGCGCAATCGGCAGAATCATAAAAAGCACGAACGAGGCATACGCCGACGCAAGGCAGGCGTGGGGCGAAATCATGGTTCCGCGGCGGGTCACGGACAGGCGCGGCGCGAAGCCGATGGAAATAACGCGCGGGGCGATCGAACTTCGCGGAATATCGTTCAAATATCACAGCGACCGGGTGGTGCGGGACATGTCCCTTAAAATAAAGCCGGGCGAGAGGATTGGGGTTGTCGGAGTATCGGGCGCCGGAAAAACCACTCTATCCCAGCTGCTGCTGCGGCTGTTCGACGTAGAGAAGGGCGGGATTTTCATAGACGGGCGGAATATCAGGAATGTCCGACAGGACAGCTTGCGCCGCGAAATCGCGTTCGTTCCGCAGGACCCGGTTCTGTTCAACCGGACCATCGGCGAGAATATCGCCTATGCCCGGCCGGACGCACCGCAATCCGAAATAGAAAATGCCGCGAAAATGGCCAATATTCACGACTTTATCATGAAAACCGGGGACAAATACGACACCATCGTCGGAAATCGCGGCATAAAACTGTCCGGCGGGCAGCGCCAGCGCATCGCCATCGCGCGCGCGGTTCTTAAAAACTCCAAAATACTGATTCTGGACGAGGCGACAAGCGCCCTCGATTCCGAAACCGAAACCGCGATTCAACAGGCGCTCGGCGAACTGATGAAGAACTGCACCACCCTGGCCGTCGCGCACCGGCTGAGCACTTTGCGCAAAATGGACAGAATCGTCGTCATGGAGGACGGAGGAATCGCGGAAGAGGGCGCGCACGCCGAATTGCTGAAGAAAAACGGCATTTACGCCCGCATGTGGAAAACGCAATCCGGCGGGTTCGTATGACGGCGTCGGGATTCGTGCTTTTGGACAAGCCGGAGGGCATAACCAGCAGGCGGGCGGGCGCCAGGGTCGCGCGGCTCTTCGGCGCGAAAACCTTCGGGCATATCGGCACGCTCGACCCCATGGCGTCGGGGCTTTTGGTCATAGCGCTGGACGAGGCGACGAAAATGATTCCGTTCCTGGAGGGACAAGGGACGAGGGACGAGGGAAAGGAATATCTCTTTTCCATAAAATGGGGAATCAGGACGGATACGGGGGATATCACGGGAAAGATTTCGGAACGGAACGATTCCGTTCCGGAGGAGGCGGAGGTTTTGAAAATACTGCCGGAACTGGTCGGGGAATACGAGCAGACGCCGCCCGCGTTTTCGGCGAAAAAAATCGGGGGCAAGCCCGCTTACGTCCTTGCGAGAAAAGGATTGGAACCGATATTGCGGCCGAAGAAAATACATGTTTTCGAATTGGAGGCGCTTCGCGCCCGAAACCCGCCCGACGCGCCCGGCGGATTCGCGCTACGCGTCAAATGCTCGCCCGGAACGTATGTCAGGGCGCTGGCTCAAGATATCGTTTCCGCCGTCAACCGGCGTTCGAAATTCGGGCCGCTGCTTGGAACCTGCGACATGATTCGACGCATAAAAACAAACGGATTCGACATAAAAGACGGACGCGCCCTTGATTTTTTGGAAAAATTATTTAATAATGGCGAAACGGCGCCGGGCGATTGCCTGATGCCGCCTGATTTCGGGCTGGACGGCATTCCGGTCATGAAGTTGGAGCCAAAGGACGCGGAGCTGTTCCGGCACGGCGGATTCGTAAAATCGGAGCCGGCGATTCGCAACGGAGGATTCGTCCGCATATATTCCGACAGTCGATTCATCGGAATCGGGGAAATAGAGCGGGGCGTCCTGAAACCAAAGCGCGTGCTTTGCGAAAGGCATGCGGAAAACGACTGAAAAGGAGTCTCGAATGTCGATAACGAAAGAAGAGAAGACGAAAATTATTGCCGAACACAAGGCGTCGGACAAGGACAACGGCGGGTCGGCGGAATCGCAGGTGGCGGTTCTGACCTCGCGCATAAACAACCTGACCGGGCATATGAAGGACAATAAGAAAGACCAGCATTCCAAGCGCGGATTGCTCGCGATGGTGAACCGCCGCAAGAAACTGCTGGCATACGTCAAGGGGCGGAGCCCCGAGAAATACGAGGAACTTATCAAAAGATTGGGGCTTCGTAAATAAACGCGGGCGCGGCACGGGCCGCGCAGGCGAAAGCAGGAGGGGGATTATTCATTCTTATGTTCGTAAAAAGAACATAACGACGAATGATTTATACTCCTGCAAAAAAGCATAACAACAAAATAAAGGAGTATAATTATGCTGTTTGGTTTGATTAAGGACAAGGAACAATTGAACAACCCGGTGACCGTTTCCGTAAAATACGGCGATGAAACGCTGACGCTGGAAACGGGCCGCTTCGCGAAGCAGGCGGACGGCGCGGTCATGGCGACGATGGGCGGAACCATGGTTCTCGCGACCGTCTGCGCGGAAAAAACGGCGGAAGAGGGGCAGGATTTCTTCCCCCTGACCGTGGATTATCAGGAAAAGTTCTCGGCCGCGGGGCGCATCCCCGGCAGCCGCGAGCGGCGCGAGGGCAGGGCGACGACCGCCGAAACGCTGACCGCGCGGCTGGTTGACAGGCCCATCCGCCCGCTGTTCCCGGACAACTTCAAAAACAGGGTCGAGATTGTGGCGCAGGTGTTTTCGTATGACAAAAAGAACCAGCCGGATATCATGGCGGTGATTGCGTCGGCGGCGGCGCTGGCGATTTCAGGCATCCCGTTCATGGGGCCCGTCGCCGCGGCGCGCGTCGGATATGCGGACGGAAAATACATTCTGAACCCGGACAAATCGGAAACCGACGAAGGCGAGATGGACATGGTCGTCGCGGCGACGAAAGACGGCGTTCTGATGGTGGAATCGGAAATCGGCGAACTGGATGAAAAGACGACCCTCGGCGCGGTGAAATTCGGATTCGACGAGCAGCAGAAGGTGCTCAAAGCCATTGGCGAATTGGTCGAAAAAGCCGGGAAGCCGGCGTGGGAAATCGCAGAAAAAACCGGAACCCAAATCGAAATCGAGAAGTTTTGCGAAAAATACGCGGGCGGAATCGAAGCGTCCCTGGGCATAAAGGAAAAACTGGCGCGTCTGGACGCCTTGGCGGAAATCCGTGCGGCGGCGAAAGCCGAGACTGCCGAAAAGTTCAAGGAATCGATGGCCGAAAGCGCCCTGAAATCGCTCGCCGACGAGACAATCGAGGGAATCGCGGCGCGGATTATGCGCGGCGCGATTCTGGCGGGAAAGCCCCGCATCGACGGGCGCGACAACAAAACCGTCCGGCCGATTGAAATCGAGCTGGGCGTTCTGCCGCGCGCGCACGGCTCGGCGCTGTTCACCCGGGGCGAAACCCAGGCGCTGGTGTCGGCGACCCTGGGCGGCGGCAAAGACGCGCTGCCAATCGAGGGGATTGACGGGCAGAGCGACCAGGACATAATACTGAACTATAACTTTCCGGGATATTCGGTGGGCGAGGCGAAAATGCTGAAAAGCCCCGGCCGGCGCGAAATCGGGCACGGCAACCTGGCGTGGCGGGCGATTCACCCGATGATGCCTTCGCGCGAGCAGTTCGACTATGTAATCCGGATTGTGTCCGACATAATGGAATCGAACGGCTCGTCGTCCATGGCGACGACGTGCGGCGCGACTCTCGCCCTTATGGACGGAGGGGTTCCGATAAAGCGCCCCGTCGCCGGAATCGCGATGGGGTTGATTAAAGAGGGCGCCGATTACGCCGTTCTGACCGACATTCTGGGCGACGAGGACCATCTGGGCGACATGGATTTCAAGGTGACGGGAACGTCCGAGGGAATCACGGCGCTGCAGATGGACATCAAAATAACCTCCATCACGTTCGAGATTATGGAAAAGGCGCTGGAACAGGCGAAAGACGGCCGCATGCATATCCTGGGCAAAATCGAAAAGGCCATAAAGGCGCCGCGAAAAAGCGTATCGGAGTTCGCGCCGCAGACGTATTCGATGAAAATCAATCCGGAAAAAATCCGCGAAGTCATCGGAAAGGGCGGCAGCGTGATTCAGGGCATGGTCAGGGAAACCGGGGCGCAAATCGACCTGGACGACGATGGAAACGTCAAGATTCTGGCCACCAGCAAGGAGCAGGCGGACGACGTCATCGCGCGAATCAAGGATATTACGGCCGAGCCGGAAGTCGGCGTGATTTACGAGGGCATAGTATCCGGCGTCAAGGACTTCGGCCTGTTCGTGAAGTTCATGGGCGAAAACGAATCCCTGGTTCACATTTCCGAGATAACGGGCGAGCGGATTGCCAAAATCAACGACGCCAATCTGAAGGAAGGCGACCATGTGTGGGTGAAATACCTCGGCAGGGACAACCGCGGAAAAACCCGGCTATCCATGAAGGGAATAGACCAGAAAACGGGAGAAGATGGAAAATAACAATGGGAAAATGGACGGGGGACAAATAGAAAGCAATAAAATTGCGGTATATCGCAAAATAAATATTTTCAGTTCCTTGTCCCACGTCCCTTTTCCCTTGTCCCCTAACAAAAGGAGCGGGGCATGGATATGAACGAACTGATGAAGCAGGCGAAGGAACTGCAGGACAAGGTTGCGGCGGCGCAGAACGAACTCGCAAACGTGTCCGTAAAGGGAATCGCCGGCGCGGGCCTTGCCATCGTGGAACTGGACGGCAAATACAATCTTAAAAAACTGACCATATCTCCGGATTTGCTGAAGGAATCCGCGGGCGACGCGTCGGCCATGATTTCGGCGGCGTATAACGACGCGAAGGTCAAGGTCGACGCCGTCATCGACAAGGTTATGGGCGAGGCCACCGGAGGAATGAATCTGCCGTGAAATACAACATGTGATGCGTGATACTAAAACGGGCGTTTAACTCAGTTGGCAGAGTGTTTGCTTTACATGCAAAATGTCGGGGGTTCGAGTCCCTCAACGCCCACCAAAATGCGACCGCCGCGAAACGCGATATGAAACGAGGATGTGCGGTTTTCCATGCGCTATCGGCAATCGAATCTATATCATACTTCACTTGTCGCATATCACGCATTATATGCCCCATATCGATTTTTTCTTTGATTTTTTCATGATTTGACTTATAATGCGGGCGACGCGGGCGTGTTGCCTGCGTTGAGGCTTCAAAACCTTTCCGATGGTGTCCATTGCGGACAAGAGCTCCTGCCGCGGCGGGAGGGCGATGGAATATTTGGAATACATCGCGCAATTCATCGGATTGTTTTGAACCTCCTGCCACCAATTGAAAACTTGGTGGTTTTTATTAACGCGCGAGGGGGCGTCCATGAGAAAATCGCTGCTGTCGATTTATCTCTTTATATTTGCGGCCTACGATTCATCCGCGGCGGTGCTGTGCCACGTTCCCAACGGCTTTGCGTGCCCCATAATCGCGAATATGTCGACGGACGGCGGCGGCTACGCTTCAGGCGGCGGCGGAATCGAAGACACATGGAGCTCGAGCGGGCCGTGGGGCGGCGGCGGCTCGTCGATAGTGATTAACGGATTTTCGCGATGTTCCGACGCAAGCGGCTCGCCTCTGAGCACGGGCGCTCCCGCGGCCGGCGGCGGGTTAAATTGCTGGTGCCAAATGGTGGTGGATAACGACGTCTTGGGCGCGTGGGTATTCATGCAAGAAAGCACCTATACGGGCTGCGCCGCAAACTGCTCGTCCGTCTGCGCGATCAATTTCAGTTATTACTCGCTCGCTCGCTCCGCAATCTGCTCCCCATCGCCTCATTGCAGCGGCATGGCGGAGATTAAGGACGGCGATTGTCCCGCCGGATACGCGCAATGCGTCGGAACCAAAACCGGCGACGACGACAAAGGCCGGTATACTATAACCTGCGAAGAATGATCGTCGGCACGGACGACGCGTGCGATTGAAAAAAGCCGCCTTGCGGCGGCTTTTTGGCAGTGCGGCGGGCATTATCCGCTCCCCTGTCACTTTACGTTCTCTTCCAGATATTTCAGGACTACGTCGCGCATCGGGTGGTTCGCCGGCATTTTCTTCGCCGCCTCCGTTTGTTTCAGCAGGCTGTGCAATTTGACGCCGTATACGCCGGCCAGTCTGTCCGCGGCGCCTTCCTGCTGGCGGTCGATAAGGACAAAGGCGTCGCTGACCTTGATGCCTTTCGCGGAAAGCTGCTCGCATCCTTCCCAAATCGATTTCCCGCTGGTCACGACATCCTCGATGATAATCGCCGTGTCGCCGTCTTTAAATCTTCCAACTATGCTGTCCTTGTCGCCGTGCTCTTTCGCGCCTTCCTTGCGCATGGTAACCACGGGTTTGCCCATGTCATAGGCGACGGCATTCCCCAGCGCCAGCGCGCCATACGGAACGGACGCCACGCGGTCGAACCGGACGCCGGAACGCTCGATTTTCCTCCGCATCAGATAAACGGCCTTCCTAAATAGAGCGGGATACGACTGCACCGCGCGGATATCCCAATAAATCGGCGATTTCGTCCCGTTGTTCAGCGTGCGCCAATTCTCCGCGTTCGCGTCAGGCGCGAGCCAAAGTATTTCCTCGGAAATCATGCCGTCGACGAAATATTCCGAAACCGACCGCATCTCGTAGCCGCCGGCCGCCGCGTCGTTCAGGATGTTCTTCCATTCAAGAGCCGCCCGGCCCGGCGTCCGCCCGTTCAGATACTTCGGATTTACCAGTCCGCTGGAAATCGGATAAACCGCGTTCGGCCCCGCGTATTTTACAAATTCCAGATTCCCGCCCTGGCGGCCGAACCCGGGCGCGAGAACCCATGCCGTGTTTTCCGGCGCATAACCTTCTTCAAGTTCGGCCGCGCGGATGTCCCGCATGTCCTCCGGCTTGGTGCTGCCGACGACCAGGCCGACGCGCCCCGCATCCACCCCCCGCACCTCAAGGGCCATTTGCTGATATATTTTCAGCCCGCCGGCGTTCAGATTCTGAACGGGCGTGTCTTCATTGGACGTCGCCGCCAGCGCGAAAACCGCGCATTCAGGCTTCGCGTCAAGATACGGACGTATGGTGTCGGCCTGCCCGGTATATGGGGCGACGGTAACTATGTCCGGATCGAAGTTGAGGAAGTCCGCCGCGGCGTATTTCCTCTGGGTATTGCCTATGTCGCCGCGCTTCGCGTCGAGGATTTTCAGCAATTCCGGATATTTGGTTTTGGCGTAATGAAAAATTGTCTTCAACGAATCGCGGTTCTGCCATTCGTAAAAACCGAGGTTCGGCTTTATTCCGACGATATTCTCATGGGTTTCGTCTATCAGACCGACTACATGGTCAACCATCTTGTCTGACACGAGCTCTTGGTTTTCGGGGTCGAGCCCCAGGATAAGACGGGAATTCTTTTCCTTCACTTGCTCTGAGAGTTTTTGCAAAGCGTGCATTTTTGCCATTACGAATCCTTTTTCGTTTTTTCTCTCCGGCACCCGCGATGGATTCTAATGCGTTCGGCGCCGGTTTGCAAATGTTTTTTTACGCGAAGCGCGTGCAAGAAAAAGCCGCCTTGCGGCGGCTTTTTGGCAGTGCGGCGGGCATTATTCCTGCGGCTTCGGGCCTTTGCCGGGCACCTTGCCGCCGGGGCCGGGCCTGCCGCCCTCGGGACGCTCGGGCTTCTCTATTCCGCAATCCTCGAACGCCTTGTCCAGGCATTCCCGGCTTTCCTTCATAGCCGCCTTTTCCTCTTCGCTCATTTCCGGACGCTCGGGTCTTTCGCCGCGTTCTTTGTCATCCGGCTTCGCGCCCTCCGGGGCCTTTCTTTCGATTTTCGGGCAATCCGCCTTCTCGACGCACGCCCTTTGCTCCTCGGTCAGGTTCCGCATGAATCCGCCGCCTCCGGGGCCGCCGCGCTGCGGCGCGGGATTATCATCCGCATAGGACGGAGCGCATATCGCGGCGAACGCCGCAAGCAATGCAAGTTTTTTCATCTTCGCGCCCCTTATTTCTGTTTTTCCGGTTTCGCGGAGCCTTTCGGCGCGCCGGCCGGCCGAGCCGCCTTGTCTCCCGGGCGCGGAGGCATGCGGCGCGCGTCGCCGGGCATTGGGCCGCTGCGGAAATCTCCGCGACGCTCCGATATTCCGTCATGACGGAACCCCATCGGCGGGCGATGGCCTGGGCGAACCGCGCCGTATATGGCGACGGCCAGCGCTACAATAGACACCGCTATGGCTATTTTTGCCAGTGTTTCCGGTTTTTTCATTTTTTTCTCCTTTGTGTTTAGGGATTTGCGTTTCGGGTGGCCGGGATTGTCTCGGACCTCGTTTCCTTTCCTCGCAACGCATTATATCACGTCCGCGCGGGAAATGTCACAACATTATTTCGAAATCCGGGCGCGACGGAAACCAATTCGGCGCAAACGGGCGCCAAAACATACCCGACGGAGTATAAAAATCCGTTTTTATTAAACACTTTGACAAAATACTATTTTCTGCTAAAATGTCAAGAATTATGAAAAATACCATAAAATCTCACAGGGATTTCAATTTCGAGGGAGAGAAGTCCATCTCCACGCCGGCGTTCATCATGAAATACCGGAAAAAACTGCGCGAAACGGGGGAATACGGCCTGGTTGTCAGCAAAAAGATATTTCCGCACGCGGTTCAGAGAAACCGCGCGAAGCGAATGCTGCGCGAATGGCTCCGCGGATGCGTTCCGCCAAACGACTTCGACATCCTGCTTATCGCGCGCACGGAAATCCTGCAAACCCCGATGCCGACGGGCGCCAGGCAGATGAAGGCCATAGTCAAAAAAATCAAATAAGCCCGCTTTGCGGGGACATCGGTTGACTATACGACAAATTATGCTATAATCCCGCTTGCTAAAAAGGATTCATATGTCAAAACGCGCTATCGCCAAAGTCGCCAAAATGATGGACGAAACCGGCCTGATGGAAATCACCGCGGAATGGTCCGCGTTCTGGGGACTGGTTAGGCGAAAAATACACTTGTCAAAACAAAATATTTGTATAACAAATGCGGCAATAGATTCCGGCATCAATTCTGAAAAATCCCAAAAAAGCCAAAAAAACTCGGCGGACTCGGCAAATGCCGAGGGCGCAATCACGTCGCCCATGGTCGGCGTCGCGTACCTGTCGCCCGAGCCGACGGCAAAGCCTTTCACGGATGTCGGAAAAAAAGTCATGAAGGGCGACACCCTGTGCCTGGTGGAGGCGATGAAGACGTTCAATCCAATCAAGGCGCCCAGGGACGGCGTGGTCTCCGATATTCTTGTCAAAGACGGCGAGACCGTGGAGTTCGGCACGCCTTTGATAATCGTGAAATGAAAAGGCAAATCAAAAAGATTTTGATAACGAACAGGGGCGAGATTGCGCTGCGCGTCATCCGCGCGTGCAGGGACATGGGAATCGCAAGCGTGGCGATATACTCGACGGCCGACGCGGAATCGGCGCACGTCCGCGCGGCGGACGAATCGGTGTGCGTGGGGCCCGCGCCGACCAAGGATTCGTATCTGAACGAGGGGGCGATTCTGACGGCCGCGCTGCTGACCAACTCGGACGCGATTCATCCCGGATACGGCTTTTTGTCGGAACGCGCCGAATTCGTGAAAAAGGTCGAGCAGCACGGACTGATTTGGATTGGCCCGTCCAGCGAGACGATCGCCAAGATGGGCGACAAGGTCGCGGCAAAGAAAACCGCAATCGAATGCGGGCTGCCGGTTGTTCCGGGCAGCGACGGCTCGGTCGAATCATTGGAATCCGCATACGAATGGGCGGACAAAATCGGGTATCCCGTCATGCTGAAGGCGGCCGCGGGCGGGGGCGGCAAGGGCATGCGCCCCGTGTTTTCCAAGGACGAGATGGCCGAGAACTTCGGACTGGTCAAGGCGGAATCGAAAAACGCGTTCGGCGACGACACAATCTACATGGAAAAACTGCTTCTACACCCGCGGCACATAGAATTCCAGGTTTTGGCGGACCATCACGGCGAGGTCGTGATTATAGGCGAGCGCGACTGCTCGCTGCAGCGCAAAAACCAGAAGATTATGGAGGAATGCCCGGCCGTCGCAATCAATGGGGACGAGCGCAGGAAAATGCTCGACGTATGCCGCAGGGCGGTAAAAAAAATGGGCTACGCGAACGCGGGAACGCTGGAATTCATGTATGAAAACGGCGAGTTTTATTTTCTGGAGATGAACACGCGACTGCAGGTCGAGCATCCGGTGACCGAGCAGGTATACGGGATTGACCTTGTGCGCGAGCAGATTCGCGTCGCGGAGGGCGAAAAGCTGGGCTTTTCCCAGAAGAGCCTGGCGCCGAAGGGTCACGCGATGGAGTTCAGAATCAACGCCGAAGACCCGGAGACGTTCACGCCGAACCCGGGGACTCTTTCGCAATACCGCCCGGCCGGGGGATTCGGCGTCCGCGTCGACTCCGCGGCATACGCGGGATACGCGATTCCCCCGAATTACGATTCTTTGATTGCGAAACTGATTGTCCACGCCGAAGACAGGCCGTCGTGCCTGAGGCGCGCGTCCCGCGCGCTGAACGAATTCGAGATTTCCGGAGTCAGGACCACATTGCCTCTGCAGCGCAGATTGGTTGCGAACGAGGACGTCAAAAACGCGAACTTCGACAACCATTGGCTGGAAAGGTTCCTGTCGAAAAAATAAGGCGCGGCGGGCAATCAGCCCCCGTCATTCCGTTGCAGTGCCGAATGGCGCCGACAACGGAAGCCAGATAATATTGTCGCGCGCAAAGCACGGGCCTTATTCATCTGGATTCCGGCGTTCCAGCCCTGCGGCGGGCCGCCGGAATGACGAATTATAAGTCACTTTGTCAATACATCACTCTACAGTCTCTTTTCCCTCGTCCCTCGTCCCTAATTTTTCATTTCACTTTCGCTTCGCTGCGTGTTATGATTAACGCGTATCCGAAGGGAGCCGAGACTTGAAATATCTCGTAGCAAGTGTGTAGGATATGCACACAAAATAGTATCCCGCACAGGGCGGGATTGCATCTGCCATATATTGAAAACAGGTGCGATCGTCTTGCTACGATTGTTTCAAAATCCCGCCACCTTTTGGACACACAACAAACAACCAAAAGGTGGAAAAATGGCAAAAAATACCGATGAATTCGCAAGAAAAATAGTAAACAGATACATTATCAGGAATATTGTCGACGACGTGTTCCTGGCGATTCAGTCCAACGACGACGCCATGGAGGATTACTTGGACTTGATAGAAAGCAGGATATTGGAATCCAAGGCCGGAAGCAGGAAGGCGGGGGCCGGCCTGCGCAAAGACATAAAGACATCCGTAAAAAACCTGCTGGGTCTCGAAAGTATAGGGACGAACAGGCATCCGGAATCGCATCTGATAGAGAGCTATGTCGAGCACAGGCTGAAAAAACGCCGGGATTCGCGGAACGACGCGACGGAATGACGGGCCGGACGCGCGCCTACATCGCGATTGTTTTGCAATTCGGGACGGGGGCGAACGCGGCGGCATTCGTCCCGCTCAGCCATATTTGCGCGCCCGCGTCCGCAAGGCCGGCGAAAAGGGCGTCTCGGGCATTCCCGTCAAGATGGGAATCCGCCTCGTCCAACAGCACCAAAAGCGGCCGGGACGGATTTTTCGCGCGCAAAAGTTTCGCGTTCGCAATTATCAATTTGTTTAGGAGCAGCTTTTGCTGTCCGGACGAGGTTTTTTCGGCCGGCAGCCCGAGTTTGCGATTCATGACCGAAAAGTCCGTCCTGTGCGCGCCGTCGACGCTCATTTTATCGGCGATTAAAAACCGGTTTTCAGACAGGTATTTCAGATAAAAATCCTCAAAATCGCCGGCTTTTTCGCCATCCATTATTTTTTGCTCCAGCATTCCGGACAGTCCGGCGACGCCGTCGGAAAAAAAATGATTCAATTCGGCGACATACCTTACCCGTGCGTCCGCGACGGCGGACGCGGCGGACGCGATGTTCGCCTCTATGCCGCCGAGCCAGTTTTCGTCGGCGCCGTTCCTAAGCGCGAACGCCCGTTCGGACAGCAGCTTCGACAATCGGGCGACGCGCCCCGTGTGGCGCCCGTCGAATCCGGCGACAAGGTTGTCGAAAAACGCGCGGCGCCCGGACGGAGGGCCGCAAAAAAGCAAATCCTCGGCGGATGTCAGCCAAACGATGCCGACGCGTTTCGGCAATTCGGACAGCGGAACGGATTCGCCGTCCACCTTCGCCTTCCTGCGCCCGCCGCCGAGCCAGAAAACGCAGAGTTCCGAGCCGTCGGAAAACTTCGCCGCAACGGCGTATTCGTTCGTCCCGAAACGCGCCAAATCCCCGGATTGGGCGCCCCGAAGCCCGAAACCGCCCGACAGCAGGGACAACGCCTCCAGCACGTTCGTCTTTCCGGCCCCGTTCGCGCCGGAAAGGGCGACGTTCCCCCCGTCCGCCCTGATTCGGAAACTTTCGTGATTCCTGAAATTGGTAAGCGTCAGCTGCTCTATCATATTTTCATTTTGCTAAAATCCGGCCCGGATTTCAACGGATAAATTGGAGAGCCCGAGCTTGACGACGACAGCCGCGTCGTCTTCGGAAAAACGCCATCCGGCGGTCAGCCCGAAATCGGTTTTATAAAAATCCCGGGAGACATAGAATCCGTATCTCTCAGAAACGCCGACGTGCCTGTCCGACACATAGGCGTGCAGGCCGTATGACAGATAAAGATATTCGTCCGATTCCACGGCGATTTCAGATTCGACATAATTCAGCCGCAGGACGGGGCGAAGGCGGTCGAATGCCGGCGAGAAATCCAGAAATGCGTGAAACAGCCGGCTTTTCGCGCTATCTTTCAAACCTCCGGCGGGCGTCATCACGGCGATATTGTCCCAATCCGCCCAAAGCGTCTTTACGCCGATTCCAAAATGCTTGTAATATGCGGACACGCCGGCTCCGTAGACGAGGGCGCGGCCGGTTTTGTATTTGTCGTCCTCGTTCGCCTCGCCCATGTAAAATCCGGACGATACGGAAAAATCGGCGCCGGAATGCCCGAACGAAACGCCGCCCCAAAGGTTCTGGCCGTCCGTTTCGTATCTGACGCCGCCGAACGGACCAGGCCTATCCATGCCGCCGAAATCAATCCCCGCCATCATCCTGTGCAGCGAGTCGTTCAGAACCAGAGGATTAAAAAACATGGTCTTGCCCATTTCCCGGGACAACTGCGGCAGGCTTTGCGCCGCGTCCAAATTTTTCAGGATTTTACTGTCCGGGTCGCCCGTGCGGAGCGAATTCAGAAACATCGCCCTTTTGTCGCCGCCCCCGAAAATCACCGCGTAATCGGTTTCCCGCACGGAATTGACGTTTACGTTGTCCGACTCGATAAAATAGTTGAACATCGGGTCAGTGTCGCCCAAAAGCGCCGGGTAGACAAGGCCGCCGAACTTCGGAAGAACGCGCGCGGCGCCGTCATAATCAAGAATCAAAAGCCTGACGCTGCCGCCGTCGGCGATGAGAATGCGGCGCGCCAATTCGGCAAGTTCCGACATGCGGGCGGTTATTTCGTAAAAATATCCGCCGATTTCAATGGAATCGCCTGGCAAGGCCAGCAATTCGGCGGCGCTGACGGCCATCATCTCCCTCATTGCAAACGTCGTTAGGCACAAAAAACACGCAAGTTTTTTCATGCACAAGCTGCAATAATAAAAAATCCGGCGCGGTTTTGTCTATATTTTTAATCCCGGCGGCGAAATCGTCGTTCCGAAAAACGCAATCCGCAGATTCGCCCCTACTTATAATACCCATTTTCCAGGACGCGGCCGGCGACGTCGATTGCGGCGTCGGCGGACGCAAAGGCATATATGTCCGCGGGGACAGACTGGTTCCCACGCGCGGATTATTTCCGAACGGCGCCGAGAAGAACCATGATTCCGGCGGGCGTCATCCCACGGATGCGCGAAGCGGCGGCGATGTTTTCCGGACGGACGCGCGAAAGTTTTTGGCGCAGCTCGTTCGTCAATCCCGATATGGACGAATAATCCAATCCGGGCGGGATTTTGATATTCTTGTCTTTCCCGAGCCTTTCGATACGAACATTCTGCTGGGCGATATAGCCGGCATACAGAAAATCGTTCGCTTTGCAGGTAGCGGCATTTCGTTCCCGCATTTTCTCCGCAATCCCGGGATTTACAAGGTTCAAGGCGACGCCGATGCCGCCCAGACGGAATATCGCGTTGTCGGCGCGGAGCTGCAGGCGGTATTCGGCGCGGCTGGCGAACATCCTATACGGCTCGTCCACGCCGTTCGTCGTGATGTCGTCGAGCATTACCCCTATCATCGAGTTCGCGCGGTCAATCTCCAGCGCGGGCAGCCCCAGCGCGAACGCGGCCGCGTTCGCCCCGGCCGCCAATCCCTGCGCGGCGGCCTCTTCGTATCCGCTGGTGCCGTTGATTTGCCCGGCGAAAAATATTCCGGGATGCGTTTTGCTTTCCAGCGTCGCGCGGAGATGCCGCGCGTCGATCGCGTCGTATTCAATCGCGTATCCGTATCGCGCGACGCGCGCGTTCTCAAGCCCGGGAATCGTTCGCAGAAACCTGTCCTGGATTTCGGCGGAAAACGACGTCGACAGGCCGTTGGGGTATATTATTTCCGGATTCGCGAACCCCGTTTCAGGTTCCAAAAACACATGGTGCGACAGGTGTTCCGGGAACTTCATCACCTTGTCCTCAATCGACGGGCAATATCGCGGCCCGATTCCCAATATATCCCCGTTATACAGCGGCGCGTCTTTTATATTGTCGCGGATGATTTCATGCGTCCGCTCGTTCGTATGCGTTATGAAACACGAAGCCTGTTCCCTATCCTCCGACCCCTGTCCCCGAAAAGAAAACCATTCGTGGGGATTGTCGCCCGTCTGCTCCGCGCATTTGGAAAAATCGACGCTGTCGGCATAAAGGCGCGGCGGCGTTCCGGTTTTAAGGCGCAGGAGCGAAAAGCCCGCCGCCCCGAGCATTTCCGATATGTTTTCCGTATTTTCCTGATACGTTCCGTCGTCGCAAAGCCTGCCGCTCGGGATTTTCTCGGTTCCGCGCGTCGCAAGGCCGTTCAGAAACGTTCCCGTTGTCAAAACCAGCGCAGTCCCGCGATATTTTCCATTCACGGCCTTGTTTTCAAGGTCGACATCTTCAACGTCATCGTATACGATTTCGAGATTCGCGATATGCGAAACGTGAAATGTGATATTTTTCCTATAAAGATTCCTGTCGATTTGCGCGCGCAGCGCCCGGGTCGCGGGGCCGTGCGCGGCGTTCAGCATGCGAAATTGGATTCCGGATTCGTCCGCGGCGACGGGCATTATCCCGCCGAGCGCGGCCATCTCGGCGACCATCTGCGATTTCCCCGGCCCCCCGACGCTGGGGTTGCACGACATCGCCCCCAGGTCGCCGGGCGACTTGGTCAAAAGCAGCGTCCGCGCGCCGCGCCGCGCCGCGGCAGCCGCCGCCTCGACGCCCGCGTGCCCGCCGCCGATTACAATCGCGTCATATCTTTCCACTGTTACCTTGAATCTTTAATCGCCCGAATCCATCGCGTCGCATTGGAGCAGATTTCAATATGAGACCGAACAATGAAAGCAAAGCTGCGTTCCTCATGCTCCGCCAATTTCTTGTAAAGAGACGGATTTTTTTCTTCGAATTGCTTCAATTCTTCCATGGCATCCAAATGTTTTCTATATGCATTTTCTATGGCTGCGCACGTATTTCGGTCAATCGCGGATATGCGGGAATCCGCATATGAACGCACTTCCTCATCCATCCGCTTTTTATGCACTTCCAGCTCTTTGCCCAACTCTTTCTGTTTAATCTCTAATCTTTTTCTTCCAATCGCCAGATAGGCATTAATTGCCTGCTTTAATGTATTCATATCCAAAGCCGCTCCTTTTTAACCAGATTTTATTTCATTTTCCGCCGATGTCAAGCACGCGCCAAAAGGCGAATCGCAACCACCAAGACTTTCTTGATGGTTTTAACAGGGAGGAATCATGAGACCGCTTATATTCTTTTGTCTGTTCATATTGATGATGGCCGCGATGGCGGAGGCGTATAAACTATGCACGGCCAAGCATGCGAAGCCGACAAGCCGCACGATGTCGGGGTCACCGCGGACGTCGCCTGTCCGGCGGACTATGCGGACGCCGGACAAAGCGCCGACGGAGTATGTCCGGCCGGGCAGACGGAATCGGCCGGCGTCATAACGGGGCAGACGGATTCGCGCGAAACATTCACGATGACCTGCGGCATGTGACGAAACGCTTGAAATACAAAAAAACTTCTGATATAATCCGCGCAAATGAGCAGAAAGACCATAATCATTATCAGATAAACCTAGGGGCGCTTTGGCGTATCGCCGGGGCGCGAACGCGCCCTTTTTTATTTAACAAAGGCAAAAAACATGGCGTATCCGAAAACAGAACCAAAGGCGGATTTTGTCGCAATCGAACATCAAATACTGGATTTCTGGCGCGCGAGCGATATTTTCCAAAAATCATTAAAGGCGACGGAGAAGGGCGCGCCGTTCTCGTTTTACGACGGGCCGCCTTTCGCGAACAACCTGCCGCATTGGGGACATTTGAGCGTCTCGGCCTTCAAGGACCTGGTCTGCCGGTACCGCACGATGCTGGGGCGGTTCGTCGACCGCGAATTCGGATGGGACTGCCACGGATTCCCGGCCGAAAACTCGGTCGAGAAACAGAGCGGCAGGCAGGCCAAGGATATTGTCGCCGAACAGGGAGTCGGGACGTTCTGCGAAATGTGCCGCGCCGACGTGTCGACATACACAAAGGAGTGGGAGGCGTTTATCGCGCGGATTGGCCGCTGGGTCGAGATGGGCGACGACAAGGGATACCGCACGATGGACAAAAACTATATGGAATCCGTAATATGGGGATTGTCGGAGCTGTATAAAAAAGGCCTCCTTTACAAAGACTACCGCGTGAACCCCTACGATTGGAAATTAGGGTCAGTTCTATCCAACAGCGAGGCGTCCGCCGACTATCGCGACGTCGTGGACGACGCGGTCACGATATGGTTCGAACTCCTGGACGGGCGGCGCGTTCTGGCATGGACGACGACCCCGTGGACATTGCCGGGCAATTCCGCGCTGTCTGTCAATCCGAAAATCAAATACGCGGTTATGAAGGATGCGGACGGCAAAGAATACATAATCGCCGAATCGCGCCTGGCGGCGTATGAAAAACAATTCGCGCAGGCGGAAAAGGTCGGCGCGCTCTCGGGCGCGGATATGGTCGGACTGAAATACAAGCCATTGTTCGATTACTATGACGACGAGCGGCTGTTCGTCGTCATCGCCGCGGATTATGTTTCGGATTCCGACGGAACCGGAATCGTCCATATCGCGCCCGCGTTCGGCGAAGAGGATTTCTGGGCGGCAAAGGAATTCTGTCCGGAATTCCCGATTATCGTGAATGTGGACAATTATGGAAATTTTGACGCCGGCGTCCGCGACTGGGCGGGCGAAAACATTTTCGAGGCGACGCCGAAAATAACGGAATATCTCAAAAAATCCGGCTTTTTGGTTAAAAAAGAGCAATACAAGCACGCCTATCCCTATGGCGAGCGGTCAAAGGAGAAGCTGATTTACCGCGCGACGGATTCATGGTATATCGACGTTCCGAAAATCAAGGACAAGCTGCTGGCCAACAACGCGAAGGTTTGCTGGACGTCGGCCGGCGGCAGGTTCGCCGACTGGATTGCGAACGCCAGGCCGTGGTCCGTTTCAAGAAACAGATTCTGGGGCGTGCCGCTGCCCGTTTGGGAAAGGAACGGCGAATACAGGGTGTTCGGCTCTATCGCGGAAATGGAGGATTTCTTCGGCGCCAAGATTGACGATTTGCACCGGCCGACTTTGGACGCGCTGGAAAAAGACGGGTGGAAGAGGATTCCGGACGTTCTGGACTGCTGGGTCGAAAGCGGCTCCATGCCGTGGGCGCGGCTGCATTATCCGTTCGAGAACAAGGAAAAATTCGAAGCGGCTTTTCCGGCGGACTATATTGTCGAAGGGCTGGACCAGACGCGCGGATGGTTCTATTCGCTGATGGTTCTGGCGACGGCGCTGTTTGACAGGCCGGCGTTCAGAACGGTTTCCGTGAACGGCCTGATATTGGACGAAAACAAGAAAAAACTCTCAAAATCGCTGGGAAACTTCGTGAATCCGGAGCAGCAGATAGAGCAGTTCGGCGCGGATGCCATACGCCTGTTCGTATTCGGCAGCAATTTCATGAAGGCCGAGCCGCTGTCAATCGACAAGAACGGCAAGGTCTTCAACGAGACAATCAAAACGATTCTGACGCCCCTGTGGAACGCGTATCATTTCTTCACGCTATACGCGAACGCGGGCGGCATCTCCGCAAAGGGACATGGGGCGGGGGACAGGGGACAAGTTTTGGACGAATATATTCTGGCGGAACTGGACGAATTGGGTCAAGTTGTCCGGGGGGCGCTGGACAACTATGCGCCGGACAGGGCGGTCGCGGCGTTCGTCCGATTTCTGGATGTTCTAAACAACTGGTATATCCGGCTGAGCCGCGAGCGTTTTTGGAACGAAGACCAAGGCGCGTTCGACGTGCTGTTTCATGTTTTGACCGAGTTCGCGAAACTGCTCGCGCCGTTCGCGCCGTTCATAAGCGAGCATATTTACAAAAATCTGACGGGCAGGGAATCGGCGCATCTTGAAAGGTTTCCGGAAACCTCCGGAAACCGCGCGGCTCCGGAGATTCTGGCGAACATGCGAAAGGTTCAGGCAATCGTCTCCACAGGAAAGCAATTGAGGGAAAAATACGGACTCAGAAACCGCCTGCCGCTCCAATCCTTGGAAATAGCGGGCTGGAACGATTCCGGGTTTGACGGAATCATCCGCGGCGAACTGAATGTCAAAGAAATCCGGCATACGGGCGACATCGTGGCGAACGCGGATTCGTTCGTCTATCTGCTTACGCCAAAAATCGGCGCGCGCATTGGCGGCAAACTGAAGGAAATCGCGGCGGCGGCGAAACGGCCGGGATTCAATCCGGCGGACTGGGGATTGCCGCCGGACGAATACGAAACGCGCCTGAATGTCAAAGACGGCGTAACCGGAGCGGCGATGCCGGACAATACGGCCGTCGTGATTCTGGATACGAAAATAACGCCGGAGCTTGCGGCCGAGGGGATGGCGAACGACGCGCTGCGCTTTATCCAGGACACGAGGAGGGCCGTCGGGCTGGACGTCTCGGACAGAATCAAATTGTCCGTCGCGGGGGATGCGGAAATCATCCAATCCTTGAAAACGCACGAGCGGAGGGTTGCGGCCGACACATTGGCGACGGAAATCGCCTATGCGGATTCGCCCCTGGGGCACAAGACGGAAATCGAGGGGAAAAACATTTCCATAAAGATAGAAAAGGCGTAAAATGGCGGACGCTGCCAAAACCCATGGACGCAAAACGGTGGAGCCGGAGGAATATTTCAAAGCCATGAAGAAACGGTTCGACACCGCGAAACTGACCGAACTTCATTATGTGAACGAGTTCACTCTGGCCGTTTCGGTGATTCTGTCCGCGCAGGCGACGGACAAAAAGGTCAACGAGGTCGTTCCCGGATTATTCGCCGCCGCCGACACGCCGGAAAAAATGCTGGCGCTGGGCGAAGACGGGCTGAAAAAACACATAAAGGTGATTTCTTTTTTCAACAACAAAGCGAAAAATATCATAAGATTGTCCGAACAACTGGCCGGCGTCCCGCAACCGGCGCCCGGCGGCGCATGGGTGTTCCCGGGCAAATACCGCATCCGCGACGAATTGATGAAACTCTCCGGAATCGGACAGAAAACGGCGAACGTGGTGTCGAACGTCCTGTGGGGGGCGCCGAACATCGGCGTCGACACGCACGTGTTCCGCTTGGCGCACCGATTCGGCTGGGCGGACGACTATGACAACACGCCGGAAAAAGTGGAGCGGAAACTGCTGGCCATGATTCCGAAAAAATATCATCCTATCGTCAACCACGTCATGGTCATGCATGGCAGATACATATGCAAGGCGCTGCGCCCGGATTGCAAAAATTGCCCCGTTGCCGGCGCATGTCCGATATATTCGACAAGTTCCGACAACCCTGAAATCGTCAAAAAATATATTTGACAATACGTCGGACATTGATATTATGGCAAAAAAAGGAGCGCCCGTGTCCGTTCAAATCAGAATCATGAACAAGTTCTGCGAAGCCCGCCGCGAATACGCCTGCCGAGACGGAGAGGACGGCGAATCGTGCAAATTTCGGAATGAATGCGGCGGCAGCGCGAAGATATCGAACTCGGGCGACGCCTTGCGCGCGTGCAAGCTGGCCGACTGGTTTGTCCGCGAGATGAATTCCGCCAATGACAAAAACGGGCCGGACCGCATCGTCGTGGCGCGCGCCTCCAACCCATCCGACGGCAAAGCAGACTGGATTATCGCCGCATCCGCCATATGCGAGATGTGCAGCATGGAATCCGCGTGCCAATCGCACGAGCTGATGGATGGAACCTACGCCGACCGGAATTGGCTGATTCACAGCATGGAAAAATTATTCGACCGCCGCGGCGAAACGTCTATCTGTCCTAAAGTGCACCGGGCGGTCTGCAAAATACACTAGCATTTCAAAATCCGAAATACGCGGCCGCGCCGCGTTTTTATATTGCAAAACCCGTTCCGACGGTGTAACATGATGCGACTTGGCACGGTGGCAGAATGGTTATGCAGAGGACTGCAAATCCTTGCACGCCGGTTCGATTCCGACCCGTGCCTCCAATTTTCAATGAAAAGAACAAAAATCGTTTTGATGTCATGCTGCGCGCCGTGCTCGGCGGACGCGGTTAAAAAATTGAGGGCGGAGGGGCGCGATTTTATCGTTCTGTTCTATAACCCGAACATCTTTCCGCGCGCGGAATACGACAGGCGCCTGGCCGAACAAATCAGATTATGCGAAAAATACGGCGCAAAGTTCGCGGTTGGAGAATACGAGCCTGAGGCCTGGCTTCAATGCGTCAAAGGACTGGAGCGCGAGCCGGAACGCGGGGCAAGATGCGAAAAATGCTTTCTTATGCGGCTGAAATGGGGCGCGAAATGGGCGGCGGAACACGGGTATGATTCGATAACGTCCGTCTTCGGAGTTTCGCCCCACAAAAATCAGGCGCAAGTCGACGCGGCCGCGGAGACCGCGATAAAATCATGCCGCGCGCCGCGCGCCGCATATGAAAATCCCGGTTTCGGGTATGCGCCCGAGCCGGATATGTATAGGCAGAAATATTGCGGCTGCGCCCCGGCCCTCGCCGGGATGGCAAAAGGGGGCGGCGATGGCGAATGAGCGGCGCTCGACGCGGCCGATGTTCGCCGGCCCGGCGATTAACAATTTTCTGCGGCGGCTGGGCGCGAAGGCGTCGGACGGAGACCTTGCCGCGAAATGGGGCGATATTGTCGGCGAAGATTCCGAGCTGGTTAAAATATCGCGCGGGGTCAGCGGCAGGACGGCGACAATCCGCGCGAAAAATCCGGCAGCGCGCCTAGCAATGTCGTATCAGGCGCCGGAAATCATCGAAAAAATCAACGCGTATTTCGGATACGACGCCGTCCTGAAAATCGTCGTGAAATAAAACGGCGAGGCGCGCATTGACAAATCATTCCCGCGCATGCGATAATTAAGTCAAAACAAAGGGATAAAAATGAAAGACTATCAGTGGAATGAGTTTATGGAATTTAACAAAATTATGTGCGATGAGCTTGTTAAAAGGAAAACCCGGGGATTTTCCGAGAATGTCGAAAGAGCAAGGCAGGAACACGCCAAAAAAGAAGAAGAAAACAAACGAAAACTTGAAGCCTTTATTAAAAATACCCGTGAAGATGCCGAGAAGCGTAACGCCGAACGCTATAACGATATGCTTAAAAAGGTCGGGCAGTATAAGGAAACTGACCCCTTGCTTTATAAAAGGTTGGTTGAACACGCCCGGCGATTGTATGGCTGTCATCCTGAAGATGGGCGGTGATACGCGCCGAAAAGAAGGAATCTAGGAAAACCCGCCAACCCCTGTCCCTAACCACATTTTTCCTTGCGTTGACCGCCGGGGGCTGGGAACCATGACTGGCGGCGATGCGCGGTGGCAATTCACATAATATACATCAAGTGATTGCGAGCGCGGTTCGCAATTCGTATAAATCTCCTTCGCCGGCGAAAGGGATTATCGCCGCCCCCGTTCCATGGGCAGGGGCGGCGACGGTCAGACTTCTTCCTCCAAAAACACCCGGTTCAGCAGCGCGGCGGCTTCGTCCTCGGGCAATCCGGCGGTTTCGAGATAATGGATTTGGGCGGGGGCGGGGCGGTAAATCGAGGCGCCGTGCCCCGCCGCCGCCGGCACGGACGAAATCCGCTGCGCCGGCGACATTTTCAACAATTTCACGTGCCCGCGGCAAAGGGCGGAAAATTCGACGCTTGTTCCCGCATCCGGAACCCCGGCCGGGATATTCGCCACTCCGGACAGGTCGCCGCTGCTGCCCGCCATGGCGAAAAGTTTCGCGCGGCACGCGATTTTCGTTCCGCCTTTGTTATTGTTCCCGATTACGTTCAATGTCAAATCGCCGGCGTTTTTGACAAAAACCGCCCCGTCGAACGCCGCCCCGGCAATGTTCGCGTTTATTTCCAAATTGATTTTCGCCGCGCCTTCAACCTCAATCCGCGCGGTCAAAAAGACATTCGCGCTGCCGGCCGCGCGGCGTCCCCGCGTCCTGTTCATATCGACAATCCAATCCTGCCGGCCCGTGATTTTTCCGACGTGAATAATGTGAAGCGGCAGGCCGGCGCCCTCGTTTTCCGACGACAGCTCAGGCGCAAAAACCCCGTCCCTATACACGCGGGTGTTTGCCGGAAATGTCCTTATGCTCTTGAAATCGTCAAAAAGATATGCCATAGTCAGTTACAAGTTATTAGTTATAAGTTGTAACTATTATAAAGGATTTGACATGGGATTCAACTGCGGAATAGTCGGGCTGCCGAACGTCGGGAAATCGACGCTGTTCAACGCGCTGACCGCGACGATTGCCGCGGACGCCCAGAATTATCCGTTCTGCACCATAGAGCCGAATCTGGGCAAGGCGGTCGTCCCGGACGAAACGCTGGCGGCGCTGGCGGATTTCGAGAAGTCCGCCAAAGTCATCCCGGCCCAGCTCGAAATCGTCGACATCGCCGGGCTGGCCAAAGGGGCGTCCGCGGGCGAAGGGCTTGGGAACAAGTTCCTAGGGCACATTCAGGCGGTCGACGCCGTCATTCATGTGGTGCGCTGCTTCGAAAACGACGACATCGTTCATGTGAACGGGAAAATAAATCCCTTGTCCGACATCGACACAATCAACACCGAACTGGCCCTGGCGGACTTGGAATCGCTGGACAAACAGATGAGGAACCTGGAAAAGAAAACCCACGCCGGGGACAAGGACGCGATTGCGTCGCTGGCGGACGCGGAGAAAATAAAAAAGAAACTGGAATCGGGCGAATCTATAACCGGACAAGGCGCCGGGTTCAGCCTGCTGTCGTCGAAGCCGGTGATTTATGTCTGCAACGTGGATGAGAAATCGGCGAAAGACGGAAACGATTTTTCCCGGGCGGTTTATGAAAAATATGCAAAAGAACCGGGCGGCGGAACGGCGGCGCCCCGCCGCGGCGGGGCCGACGTTTTGGTGATTTCGTCAAAAATAGAGATGGAAATCGCGCAGATTCGGGACGCAGCCGAGCGGAAAATATTCCTGGACGATTTGGGCCTTGCGGAATCCGGATTGTCTAAAATCATCAGGGCCGGATACGCGACGCTGGGGCTTTCGACATTTTACACCGTCGGGCCGAAGGAGGCGCACGCATGGACAATCCGCGCGGGCATGACGGCGCCCGAGGCGGCCGGAAAAATCCACACGGATTTCGAAAAAGGGTTCATCCGCGCGGAAATAATACGCCCAGACGACTGGCTTGGCCTGGGCGGAGAGAACGCTGTCAAAAACGCCGGAAAATGCAAAACCGTCGGCAAGGATTATGTCATGCAGGACGGCGACATCGCGAACTTTTTATTTAACAACTGAACTAAAAAACCTAAACAAACAACGAAGTTGTTTGTCATTCCCGCCCCCGCCTTCGCGGAGGTAAACTCCGGCGTGAATGAAAAAATCCCTGCGGGATTTCGTCTCGGCTTCATCATTCCGGCATCCGGGGCAATGACGGGGATAAATGAAAAAAATCCCTATGCGAACGAATCGATTCGTGATATAATTCCAGTGTATCCGAAAGGAGACCGAGAACTGAAAAACTCGACATTAGATGTGCACGGATATGCACATAAAACCATATATCCCGCCAAGGCGGGATTGCGCCCGCCATATATTGAAAGCGAGCGCGGTCGTTCTAATGCGGCTTTTTCAGAATCCCGCCACCTTTTGGAGTGCAGACAAAAAAGCAACCAAAAGGATTGGAAATGAGAGTCTGGAAATTAGCAACCATATGTCTGTGGTGTTTCGCCGCGGCACAAACAAGATATCTGGCTGCCGACATGGCCTTTGATGCATCACCTGTCCCAAGATGCTACGTATTCGACTGGTCGGACGACTTTGGCTGGCAATCCGGAGGCAGTTTCAGCAACAGCAACGCAATCGCGGGACAATCAATAATAGCATACAACAGGAGCGACGCCGAAAGGGCCACCGGATGGGTATCGTTCGATGACCCGTCGGTGAAATATTTCCTGCTTTGCGGAACGGATTTCGCATTCGCCGGCACGTCCCAGCAAAGCTTCAAGGGCTATCAGCTTAGATTCAGGAATTATCGTGACGGCTCGTGGAAAACCGCGGATGACGGAACTTTCGTTTTGACCGATTATAGCCAGACAACCGCGCTTATAAATTACAACTACCAGACCGGACAACTGCTGGTTTATCCGAACGCGAAAATGCCGGACAAGCCGTATCAGGCAGGCGCGGCGGCGCAGTCTGGCGGCGGGCTTGCCAAAGAAGTTCCGGTCAATGTCATAAACGCGATTCAGGATGATTGCAGGGGCATTGACGTCGGCAAACTGCGCAAGGTCAAAAACATGCTGGTCGCATCGACGGTCGTCAGCGGAATCGGCGCGGCCGGCGCGGCGGTGGCGACAGGATTCAACATCGCCAACGCGGCGGGCAACGCGAACGCCGGCAAAAAAGCCGCGGCGGAACCGAGCGGAGACAATCAGGATAACGCCGAAGCCGAACCGGCGGCCGCCGGCAACGCCGGGGCCGCGAACGCGAATCAAAACAAGTTCGATTTGGGCGGCGCGGCAAAAACCGCGAACACCGTGGCCAGCGGGGTGGGGGTGGCGACGGGCGCCGCATCCGCCGTATTGTCCGGAATGTCCGCCGGAGAAATAAACAAAATCGTAGAACAGATTGAAAAATGCAAGTCTTCGGCAGGCAAATTGTAAAATAGAACTCGGGGCTCGCCGCCACTTCGCTGTTGCATTCGAAAGGTTTTTGCATTATAATTCCAGCGATGCCGGAAGGTTCCGGCATTGAAGGTATAAGAACCTTCTCTAGGGCGTCTTAGCAGACGCAAATGCTCCTGCATTGGCAGGAGGGTGGCAAAATATACTGAATATGCCGCACAATTCCCTAGAATTGTTCTTATCCTCCTGCCGCCAAATTTCTTGGCGGCTTTACAACAAAAAAGGAGAAAAACATGAACAAACCAAAATCCCAAAAGGATTCGCGGAAAAATGAAAAAATCGCAAACGAACCGGAAAAAGTCGCGATTATGGAATATGTGATAGACCTGGCGCTTGTGCAGACAACGGTGCATCAAATCAAGCGATGGTTCCTGAACAACCATAATTCCGCAAAATATCCCGATTTGCACGGCGAAGACGGATGGCCGTATTATCTGGCGCATTACGATTGGCTCGACGAAGAAGGCAGGGCGTGCAAATCGGATTCCGTCTAAATCCAAATCTCGAGAATCTCGTCCTTTATGCGCTGGATTTCTTCGGCGGGCGCATACTCGGCAATCAGGTTTCTAAGCTGTCGCTCCAGCTCGAGCCCGCGGACGATTTTTTCCGCCTGTTCGCGCGTCATCCCCGAATCCGAGGATTCGGGGGAATCGGCGATACCCAAAAGCTCGAAGTTGGCGTCGTAAATGTCCGGAAACTTCCGCGCGATTTCCCCAATCTGCCGCGCGCGCCTTTCCGCCGGGTCGGGCGTCCTAATCTCGGGAACAATCGTCCGGCGGTATTTGTTCCATCCGTCCCATTCGCGGTTCTTAAGCGTCGCCAGATATTCGTTTTTTAGCATCGCGTCCGGGATTTTTTCGTAAAGCCCGCGAATCCATTTGTCCGCGCGGACACGCCCGTTTTCTGTCATGACGGGAAAGTCTTTGTTCGCCAGGCCCCATACGAAATCCGGCAGCGGAGCCGCCGCGCCTATGATTCCGTCCATGTCGCCGCCCGCGAGCAAAACATCGTCCGGGTCCTTTCCATCCGGCATGAACGCGAAACGAATCGTCATTTCGGGCTTCAGCAGCGGCATCAGCAGTTCCGCCGCCCGCGCCGCCGCCTTTTGCCCCGCGACGTCCCCGTCGAAGCAAAAAACCAGTTCTTTCGCGTATTTCAGCAGGATTCCGATGTGCTCCGACGTCAGCGCGGTGCCGAGCGGAGCGACCGTTTCCCCGAATCCGCGCGTCTGCATCCGAATGCAGTCGATTTGCCCCTCGACTATAACCGCGCGGCGTTTGTCCCGGATTTCAGGCAGGGCGAAGTTGATTCCGAACAAAGTGCGGCGCTTTGCGAAAAACTCGGTCTCCGCGATGTTCATGTATTTCGGCTCGGTTCCGTCGAGGGAGCGCCCGGAAAACGCCACCACCCGTCCCCGGACGTTCATTATCGGAAACATCAGGCGGTCTCGGAAAAAATCATAATCCGCGCCGCCGCGCGCGCTGCGCCGCGTCAGTCCCGCGCCAATCCCGCCGTTTCCGAACCTTTGCGCGATTATGCTGTTTCTGGGCGCGTATCCGAGCCCGTATTTCTTTGCGACTTCGGGCGGCAATCCGCGTCTTTTCAGATATTCTTCGGCGGGCGAGCCGGGCAGGGCGGCGGCGAACATTTCCGCCGCCCTGCCAAGAATATCGAAATACGTCGCCTCGCGCTTTTCCTCCTCCGGGTCGCGGGGTTTGAAATCCGGCATTTTCACGCCGGCGATTCCGGCCATCTCCCTTACCGCGTCGATATACCCCATATTGAAGCGCTTCATCAGAAACGTTATCACGTCCCCGCCCTCGCCGCAGCCGAAGCATTTGAATATTCCCATTTCTTCGTTCACCGAAAAAGACGGCGTTTTCTCGTTATGGAACGGGCAGCAACCCCACCATTGCCGCCCCTTTAATTTCAGCGGGACGCTGCGCCCTATGATGTCCACGATTGACACGCGCTGCTTCAGCTGTTCGACGAAGGGCTTCAATGATTCCATCGCTCATGAGTCGGTTATAAGTTATAACTTATAACTCATGACTTCCCCCTATTTGCTCCGCTTTCTCCTGAAGGCGGACGGCTTCTTGTTGTTTATCAATTCCGCCGCCTCGGAAAGCGTCGGCTGTTCCCTGACCCCGACGTTCACCTTGTTGCTGGAAACATACGCGCCGTATCGCCCGGTCGGATAAAACAGAATGTCCGCGCCTGTCGCGGGATTTTTTCCAAGGTTGGCGGGCTCGGCCTTTTTGCCGGCGCCCGAAAGCAATTCCCGCGCGATTTCAAGGGTTATCGTTTCCGCGGTGTGTTTTCTCGCCGACGCGTTCTTCGTCCCGTCCGTGACATACGGACCGAAGCGCCCCGTCTTGAAACTGATTCCGTCCCCAAGTTCCAAATTGCTCTGCTCCTTCGATTCCGCGGACGAGAGCCCCTTCATGTATTTGCATTCCGGATAATTCCTGCACGATATGAACGCGCCGAACCGCCCCTGCCTGATTGCGAGCTCGCCCCCGCATTCCGGGCATTTGTTTCCCCCGTCCCTGAATATGTGCCGCGACAAGTCCTTGTTCAGCTTGTCCCACACGTCCTTTATCGGAACGTCCTTCGCAGAATCCACCCATTTTTCGAACGGCGCCCAGAATCCGGACAGCACGTCCAGTTTTTTTGCCGCGCCGTTCGATATGTCGTCCAGCGCGTCCTCGGTCTTCGCGGTGAAATCCACCTGTATCAACTGGTTGAAATAATCGGCAAGGAACGCGGACACCAGCCACCCGCCAGTCGTCGGGACAAACCGGCGCGATTTGTCCAACTCCGCGTATTTCCTGTCCACAATCGTCGACATAATCGATGCGTATGTCGACGGGCGGCCGATTCCGAGCTCCTCCAGCTTCTTGACCAGCGACGCCTCGGTAAACCTGGGCGGCGGCTGGGTGAAATGCTGTTCCGGCAGAAGTTCGACGATGTCCGCCGTATCGCCGACGGCAAGCGGCGGAAGCTTGGATTCCCTATCTTCGTTCGCACCGTCGTCCCTGTCTTCGTTGTAAACCTTCAAAAATCCGTCGAAAACAAGCGTCTGCCCCGTGGCGTGAAACGCGGCTTCCCCGCTCTCAAGGTCCACCGCGACGGAATCGAACACGGCGTTCGTCATCTGGGACGCAAGAGTCCGCCTCCAAATCAAATCGTAAAGCTTCTTCGCGTCGGCGTCGTCAATATCCGGCGCGGAGAAGAAGCCGGTGGGGCGGACGGCCTCGTGCGCCTCTTGCGCGTTCTTCTGTTTCCTCGCGTAAACGTTCGGCGTCTTCGGAATGTAGGAATCGCCCCAATCCTTTGATATCAAGGAGCGGATGTCGTTTACAGCGTCCGCCGCAAGATTCGTCGAGTCCGTGCGCATATAGGTAATCAGCCCGCTTTCATACAATTTCTGCGCGACGCCCATGGTGCGCTTGGAGCCGAAGCGCAATTTCCGCGCCGCTTCCTGCTGCAATGTGCTGGTTGTGAACGGCGCATAAGGTTTTCTTTGCGTCTGCTTTTTCTCGACGCCCGCGACGGACAGGGTTTTTATTTTTCGAAGCCCATCAAGAATCCTGTCCGCGCCGGTCTTGTCGCGTATGGACATTTTTTCTATTTTTTCGCCGCCGAATCTGGACAGGCGCGCGACGAAGCCATGGTTTCCCTTTCTGCAATCGGCGTCGATGCTCCAGTATTCCTCGCTCTTGAACGCCTCTATTTCCTTTTCCCGCTCCACAACCAAAAACACGGCGACGGACTGCACGCGGCCGGCCGATTTTCCGATGCTTTTCCTCCACAAAACCGGCGACAGCGTGAATCCTATCAGATAATCCAGCGCGCGGCGCACCAAATACGCGTCCACCAGATTCTGGTCTATTTCGCGCGGCTTCTCCAACTCCCTCAGAATCGCGTTTCTCGTGATTTCATGAAATGTCGCGCGGTATACCCTTTTGCCGGCAAGCAGGCCCTTTTTTTCCGTCAAAATCGAAAGGATATGCCAGGCAATCGCCTCGCCTTCCCGGTCGGGGTCGGACGCAAGATATATCTCGTCCGCCTTTTTAACCTCGCCCTCAATCTGCTTGATTATTTTTTCCTTGCCAGGCATGATTTGCCACGTCGGCGCGAAGCCTTTTCCCACGTCTATGCTTCCGTTTTCGGGCACCAGGTCCCGCACGTGCCCGACGCTCGCAATTACGCGCCAATCCCTGCCGAGGTATTTCCCAACCGTTTTCGCCTTTGCCGGAGATTCCACTATCATCAGTTTCATGCCAAATCCTTACTCGCTAAGCCCTAGCCTCTGCCCTTAATTTTTCTATTTAACCACCTTTCGCGGACAATTGCAAATCGCGGTGAACCCAGCAATTCTGCACCAATCCGAAACCGAAAAGCAGCGACAGGAGGGCGCTGCCGCCGAACGAGAACAACGGCAGCGGCACGCCCACCGTCGGCAAAAGCCCCATGTTCATTCCGATGTTTATGAAATAATACGCGAACCAGTTGATTCCGAACCCGAATATCATCAGCTGCGCGTACCTAGACCGGCAGAGCTTCGACATCCTATACAAAATAACCGCTATCGAGTAAAAAAAACCGAGCAGGAGCAGCGCGCCGAAAAAACCCAGCTCCTCGCCCACCATCGTCCATATGAAGTCCGTCTGCTTTTCCGGCAGAAACTGGTTCTGATTCTGCGTTCCCTGCATATATCCGTTTCCCGTCAGGCCGCCGCTTCCGAACGCGATTTTCGCCTGCGCGATTTGATATCCGCTGCCCTTCAAATCGTGGTCAGAGTTCATGAATGTTATTATCCGGTCTTTCTGATAATCGCGCAGCATAGTGTGCCACAGAACGGGCGCGGCCAGAATCGTCATTATTATTCCGAGCAAAAACCAGTTCTTGTTCGCGCCGACTATGAAAAACATCCCGATAACCGTCAGAGCCAGAGACATCCCGGTTCCCAAATCCGGCTGCGCCACGATGAGAGCGAACGGAACCAGAAACAAAATGACCGGGATTATATAGTTCTTGATTTGCACGACCTGCGCCGAATTATGCCACGCGAAATACCTTGCCAAAACCATCACAAGCGCGATTTTTATGAACTCGGACGGCTGGATTGTGAAAAAGCCGAGATTCAGCCACCTCTGCGCGCCCATCCCCGTATGCCCCGTCAAAAGAACCAGCAGAACCAGAAACAGCGCCACGGCGTAAAATAAATACGAAAATCTGAGCCATGTCTTTATATTCGACAGCGCGGCAAGAAAAAATATTCCGAAGCCGAGAACGATTTTCAACAGCTGCGGAAGGGCATAGGGATTCCAATGCCCGCCGCCCGCGGAATACAGCATCGCGAGCGAAAAAATCAGAATGCCGCACATAAGCAGCAGCAGCGGCTTCGACATCAGGGAAAACCTTTCGCCGAGCCCCATGTTCTCGCTGCGGGCCGAGCGGCGGGCAAGAATCCTATAATCCAGCATTCAGAATCTCCTTCATAACCGCGCTGGCCGCGCGCGCGACGGGCGACGAGCTGCCCGCGTGCTCGGCTATGACCGCAACCACGTATTTCGGATTGCCGACGGGCGCAAAGCCGACAAACAGTCCGTGGTTGCGCAGTTCCCACGGCAAATCTTTGTCCTGCCGGATTCCGGCCGCCCGCTCCTCCAGCGAAATGCGGCGCACCTGGCTTGTCCCCGTTTTTCCGCCCATTTTCTTCCCATCCACGTTTATATAACTTCCGGACGCCGTGCCGCCTTTTTCCAGAACCGCCGCAAGCCCTTTGGACACCTCGTGAATATTCTGCGGGTCAAGCCCGACCAATTCGCGCGATACCTCCCTGTCATACGTCAGACGCGGCTTTACCTTGTAATTCGTCATCGCGGCGCCGAGCATGACCGCCAGCTGCATGCAGTTGGCAAGCGCGAACCCCTGTCCGATTGCCGTAATCACCGTGTCTCCGTGAACCCACGGAACGCCTATGTTGCTTTCCTTCCATTCGCGGGACGGCACGATTCCCGTCTTTTCGGATTCGTCGTAATTGTCGAACGAGCGCGCGCCCAACCCCAGCTTCCGGGCCATGGCCGCAATCGCGTCGATTCCTATCTTCAGGGACATCTGATAAAAGTAAATGTCGCAGGAATGCTTCAGCGCCGCATGCAAATCCATGCCGCCGTGCCCGCGTTTTTCCCAGCAGTGATAGAGGTGGTTTCCATACCGCCATTCGCCGTGGCACACAACCTTGTCCGTCGGCTTCATCGTTCCGGATTCGAGTCCGGCCAGCGCGACCACAATCTTGAACACCGAGCCGGGCGGATACATTCCGTCAAGAACTTTGTTCAAAAACGGCTTCATCGGATTCTTTCCGAGCTCGTCCATATAATCCTCGCCGTCTTCGCTTCCGAACAGGTCGGCGTTGAAACTGGGCAGGGAGGCCATCGCCAAAACGTCGCCTGTTTCCGCGCTGAGCGCGACCCCGCATCCGGATTGCAACTTTTCAATCTCCTTTTCCAAAGTTTCCTGGACTCTTTTCACGAGCGTCGTCTGCAGCGGCAGGCCGAGGCGCGCGGGAAAGCCCTGGCTTGGGTCTTCGCCTATGATTTTTCCCTCGGCGTTCGCAATGTTCATCGTCCTGCCGGCCCTGCCCATCAGCGTATCGTTGTATATCCTCTCCAAACCGGACTTGCCCGTCTTGAAGAAAGGAACAACGGAATCCTTGGGCTCGGACAAATATCCGAGTATATGCGCCGCCATGCCCCCGAACGGATATCGGCGCGCGTATCCCTGCTCGATATGGACGCCCGGCATGTTCAGCGCCGACAGTTCGGCCATTTTTTGCCAATTCAATTTTTCCCTGATTAAAATCGGCTGGAAATCCCGCTGCTTTTGCCGGGTTTTCCAAATGCGGGCGAGATTCTTTTCGCCAAGCCCGAGCGCATTGGTCAAAAAGTCCAAATCGGCGTTGAAATCGCCCATGTCCTTCGGAATGACGTAAAGACGGTATACCTGCTCGTCGCGAGCCAAAATATCGCCGCCGCTCGCGTATATGATTCCGCGCCGCGGAATGTCGACCTTGATTCTGTAAATATTGCTCTGCGACAATCTTCGATATCTCTTTCTTCTAAGAACCTGCAAACTGAACATTTGCAGAACCAAAACGGACGTCAGCACGCCCACCCCGCCGACAATGAGCGCGGCGCGCCTGTCGAATACAACTTTCTGATAACTATCTATCATGCCCTATCCATTTGAACAACGCGACGAACGGAAAATACAAAAGAAACAGCCAAAAGTAAAGCCAGACCGCGCCGGCAAGAAACACAAAGAAACGATGGGCGCCGAAAACTTCGAACGAAAAAATAAAAAACACGGCCAAGCCGAGAAACATGCTGAACGACTTTATGTAAAAACCAGAGCCGCTGTCTTTTTCCAGAATTCCGAAGAAAGCGTTCAGCGCGTCCATCAGCAAAAACACCGAGCTGAACAAAAACAAAGTGCCGGCGTTGAAATCCAAAAGAAAGCACATCAGAAATCCGAAAAAAAACCAGCGCTTCACCGGATAGCAGAACCTGTAATAAAAAATCGGAACAAGCGACAGAATGCCGAAAGGATTAAAACGCGGCTCGGACAGATACCACAGTATTATGGTCGCGACGAACGGGAAAAATTGGCGCAATATATTATTCATTTTTGTCCGAATCAAAACTTACTTTTCGCGAAGGGCGGAAAAATCATTCGTATCTGCCGGCTTTGTCAAAAAACAAAATTATGACGCTTTCCTGCTCTTTCAATTCGCTGCCCGGCTTGACCTTTACGCCGTCTGATTTTACGGATTCGATTTTTCCGACCGGAATATCGCTCGGAATATTTCCATTCACCCCGCTGGTAATCAAAAACATTCCGTCCTTGGGGACAAAGTCCCCGTCGGACAAGAATCGCAATTCCGGCCAAGACGTTCCGGTTCCCTGCATAAACCCGAAGACATCCGTTCCGGCTATGCGGACGGGAATGTTGGAGTCTCCGTCCCTAATCGACTGTATTTTGGCAAAGCCGCCCATTTTTTCCACTATTATTCCAAGCAGATATCCGGCGTTCGACACCACGACGTTTCCGGGAAACACTTCGTCGCCGGGACTTTTTATTACAAAACTTTGCTTCTCTAAAAAACTGTTATTATGGATGATTCGCGCGACGGCGGCCTCATATTTCATACTCTCTATGATTTTTAATTTTTCCTTTAACAATTCGTTTTCGAGCCTGAGTATCTCGTTTTCCACCGATACCTTGCTTATTTCCTCCAACTCGGCAATTATTTTCGCATTTTCCCTCATATTTTCCTTATTCTTGCGAACGCCCTCGGTTATTTTTCCAATAAGTCTGATTGGATATGATAATCCCTGGCCAACCACCTGCGCCACCGGAACCGCCGCCCTGTGAATGAAATTAAAAAAAAGATAATCCGGCTTATCAATCAATATGATTATCATTACCGCGGGTATCGCGATTACTGATAAAAATGCGGATAATAAGCGGTTTTTTCTCTGCATACTGCTTTATACAATATATTTGCATTCTTTTCAATTAAATCTTGATTTTTTGCAAAAATAATATAAAATTGCTCAGCAAGCGAGGTTATTATGAGGATTTTGAGTTCATTAAAAGGGTGGAAAAAACGCGGCGAGTTAAAACAGATACGCCGCGGAAAACAAATCATATTATTCGACCCGGCGAAACCTAAGTTCAAAGCGAAACAAGGTTATAAAAAGAAATAAATCCCCGGTTTGAGGGATTTGTTTTTTTCATCAAGAATAAAAAAATTAAACTATTATTATTTATATTACTATTATGTATTGAAATTATGTTAAAAATAAAATACTTTACTATTTAATGATATTTTTAACAAAAAAATATGCGATTTTTGCATGTTTTATAAAATTGTTAAAATAATATGATTATTTTTAACAAAATAAGAATTGTTAAAAAAAGAATGTTTATTTTTATTTTAAACAATATCTTCATTAATTATTTTTCTATTGTTAAAATATGTTAAAATCTTTATAATTCCAAGAAAGGCAAGGGGAGAATGAAGATTCCTATATTGAAGGCATTGGCGAATCCTGCGCGCATATTTTTTGTGCCGTATAGTTTGGCGGTGTTTAATTTTTTAATATTATTTATTATATATTTGGCGATTTTTTCGATTGGATTGGTTTTTAGCAACGGAAGAATATCGGTAAATCCGCTGTATTTTTTATTGACGTTGATGGCGGTGCATTCTATTTTGGCTTTTTGGTCTAAAAAGGAGCCGTTTTTAATGCGTATTATTATTGCGAAAATAGCGTTGTTCAAAAAGAGAATACCAAGCAGACTGGTTGTATAAATGCACGAATTTTTTGATTTTTTTATAAAGAATGATTTTCAAATGACGAACCTTTTGTTCGTCGGGCTTCTGTTTTTAATCTTTTTTATTCTGATTTTTTATACGCCGTTGCTATCAAAGGTTTTCTTCCCGGTATTCGGATATAAAAAATACAGCGATTATCTGCCGTTCGACCGGATTCAGGGCGACAATATGACGGTGAAATTGAAAGACGGGACGCTGGTCAGGGCATTCGGGATAGGCGGCGTTCAGACGGGGATGATGGACGAGAATCAAAGCCAGCGGCTGTTCGATATGAAACAATCCCTGTTCAATCAAATAAAGGATAGGGATATAGTTTTAAGATTTTATACAATCCGCACCAAGACGGCTTATGACGACGATTATGAGTTTGACCAGAATATCTTGCAACGCATTTACAACAGGTGGAAAAAACAGGGGTTGAAAATATTCGACAACAAAAACTATCTGGTTTTGAGCGTTTTCGGAACGGACGCGGTCGAACGCATGGACAATTATACGAATACTATTTTATCCATTTTATCCGTTTTCAACGCGAAAATCATGAAACATGACGAGCAGGAAAACATAGCCTCCCTGTTTTCGCGCGTTTTGTCGCCCGTTTCTATGCCGGTAATCCTGCGTGCGAACCAAAATATGAACGAATTGGTTTCTTCGGACAACGCCGAGTTTTTGCCGGGCGGAATCATAAGATTCAATTTCGGCACAGACGCGAAGTATGCGTCCATTGTATCTATAAAAGTCGCGCCGGATTTCATCGACACAGATTTTTTCGAACAGGCGCTGGGTTTGCAGTGCGAGGTTGTCTCGTCGAGCGCGTTCCGTATTCATAACGCCGTGAATATCGAGCGGCTGATGCGGCAAAAGCAGTCGAGCGAATCGTCAAATAAAAACAGCCAGAAAATAGTTTCGGAGCAAATCGAGCAGGCGTATGAAAAAATCGACGAAAACATCATGGGGAACCAGACGTTCGTCGATTTTTATCCTTCGTTTATGATTTTCGGCGAGACGGTCGAGGAGTTGGAGTCTAACGTATCCGAGATGAAGAAAATATTCGCGATATTCGGGGTGGCGCCCGTCGCGGAGGTATTCGCCCTAAAGGCTGCGTTTTTTTCTCAAATCCCCGGATTCGACGATTTCCCGCGCGGATTCAACGTCCTGTCCGGCGCTGCCGCCGCGGCGCTGCCCCTCGGCTTTATTCCGCCCGGCATTCCGAATTCGGACTGGGGCAGGGGGCCGCTTGTCGTTTTTCCGACATCCGCAGGCACTCCGTATCAATTCCAATTCCATGTTTCCGAACAGCCGGGCGCCGTGGGGCATACCCTGGTCATCGGCCCGACGGGCGGCGGAAAAACGACTTTGTTTTCATTTTTAATCGCGCAGAGCCTGAGGCATCAGAAATTGAAGGCGTTTTTCTTCGACCGCAACCGCGGCGCGGAAATTTTTACGCTCGCGACCGGCGGAAAATACGTCGGTTTGGAAAACCGCTCGCAGAACGCGGATAGAATCGCGGCGTCGTTCAATGCGAAAATGAATCCCCTGAAAATGGAGGACAACGAATACAACCGCGCGTTTTTGCGCAAGTGGCTGGCCTTGCTCGCCAATGCGACGCAGCCGTCCGATTTGGATGAAATCGCCCGCGCCGTATCCGTCGTGTTCGATTATCTGGACGGCAAAGACAAACTGCTGGAGAATCTTTACACGGCGTGTTTTTCAAGCGGCGGCGGCATTCGCGGCGAATTGAAGAAGTGGATTGACCCGCTGCAATACGGCGACGTATTCAACGAGGACACGGACACTTTGGACCTGTTCTCGCGCCTGACGACATTCGACTTCACCGACGTGCTGAACGACGCGGTTCTCGCGCCCGCGGTGATTTCCTATATATTGCACAGAATCAATTCAATCACCCTGTCGTCAGGCGCGCCCGCGCTGATTATGATTGATGAGACCGCCCCAATGCTCGAAAACAAAATGTTCCGCGACAATTTCATAACCGGACTGCAGGAGGGTCGCAAAAACAGGCAATGCTATATGGCGGCCTTTCAGAGGGCGAACGTTATCGACAAACTCGGCATCGGCGATGTGGTCCGCGGGCAGGCACAGACGGTTTTGTTCTTCCGAAATCAGGCCGCGACGAACGAGGATTACGGTTATTGGAAACTGAATCCTACGGAAATGGCGTTCATAAAGGGAACGGCGTATCCGAATCTGAAAAGGGCGGTTTTGCTTTCGCGCCCGATTACCGGGGAATCGGTCATATTGAACACCGAGCTTGGCGGATTGGGCAATCTGCTGAAATTGTTCGAAAGCGGACGCCCGTCGGTTTTGCTGGCCGAGGAGTTATACCGCCAGTTTGGCTCGGGCTTTGTAGACCATTATCTGAAGCAGGTTGAAGTCGATGAGTAAAAGGGACAAGGAACAAGGGACAAGGGATTATGGGACGATGTTTGGAGTTGCGTTAAAAGCAATGATTGGGCGTCTTGTCCCTTGTTCCTTGTCCCTTGTCCCTTTTATTGTATTTTCTCAGCTTCAGGCAAGCGAATGCCTGCAGTATAAAATGCTCCCGTCCTTGGAAATCAAGGTTCCGGAGTTTTCGGTGTCCATAGTCCAGCCGGAAAAAAAGATGGATTTGCTGCACGGAAACGTCATATCGACCCTTTCGGAGGAATACGAGATGTCATACGGCGCGCAAAGGGTGGACGGAGGATTCTGCGTTTTCATCGAGCATATATCCGCGGCAATCGGGTATACCGATTTCGTCGTTCAGATAGACAAAAGGCATCCGTTCGATTCCTGCGAATGGCATGCAATCAAGGAGCACGAGGACGAGCATATTCGCGCGCACCTTTCCGTGATTGACGACGGAATCGAGGATATGAGGCGGGCGATTGCCGGCGCGGCGAACAACATGCTGCCGGTATTTGTGGAAAACGAGGACGACATTCACAATGTCATGGACGATATAGAGGCGGAATTGGAATCGCAGCCGCAAATCAAGCTGATGCGCCAGAAATTGAACGCCGAACAGGAAATCCGAAACAAGAAAATCGACCTGAACGACAAAGGCTGGCGCATCCGCGCCTGCGGCGCCTAGGATAGCAGCGATTCCAATTCCTTTACCGCCGCGGACTTGTCCCGCGCGTTTCTTATTTTTTTTATCAGGATAGCCATCCGATAATAATCCAAGCGGGTGCTGTTTAATTTCTTTTCCATGTTTTTATCGCACCAGTCCGTTACCAAATCGACAAGCGGCGCGCCGAGTTTCCTGAGATTATGTTCGAAATGCCCGAACCTTGCGCCGTCGAAGTCGATGATGCCCGCCAGGTCGAAGTCTTCGCCGCAAATGATGTTTTTTCCGTGCAGGTCTCCGTGAATCAGTCCGCCGCCCGGCGCGGCGACAGATTCGCGCAATCGGGATAATTTTCTCCAAATACCGGCTTTTTTGATGTATTTTCTTATGAGCAAATACTGCCGGAAATTGCGGAAAAAGGAAAACCAGTCGCGGCGCGCGAATAGTTTTTTATCCCCGTTTTTTCTTGCCATTCCCCCCATTTGATAAAGTTTGAGCAATGCGGCGGCCAGTTGTTCCGCGAACTGTTTTTGCCGCGCGGGAGCAAGTTTCGAGAACTCGCCGTAGTCGAAACTCGTGCCGCAAATCCCGTCGTGAACGGAATAGGCGCGGAACCCTCGAACGAAACACGACAGCGACGGCGTTTCGCACCCTATGCCTCCGCCCGTCGATTTTATAAAATCCAGAATGCGCCTTTCTTTTTCATACGTGCCGAAGAATATAGGTTTGACGCGGATTATTTTTCCGGATTCCGTCTTGAAAACCGCGCTCTTCACGCCGCTGGCGAGATAGTCTAGCTTCTCGTTCGGGAACAAAGATTTGATTCGTTTAATGCTCATAATTGCAAATATATAGCATTTTGCTGGATTTTTCAACATTGCCGTCCTGCTTGACAATAAATGAAAAGAGTGTATAATCAGAAAACTTCCCGCGGGGTAGAGCAGCCCGGTAGCTCGTCAGGCTCATAACCTGAAGGTCAATGGTTCAAATCCATTCCCCGCAACCAAATCAAGCAAAGCCGTCCGGCGCGTTTTTTTTTGTGGTTCTGGCCTTCGGACGATTTTTTAGAGCGCAAGACAACTGATAAGATACAGTCTTTATCAGTTTTTTGAACTTATTTTGCTTGCTTTATTTATGTGTTTCACATTATACTTCCAATTAGTCAATCGGTTTTGGTAGGTCTGCGGCATGAAAGATATTAAAAATGCGGGGAAGCTTTTTCGTTGCGAAAAAAAGCCTTATTATGATAAGCCCCCATATGACAATTTTGATGAAAAAAATATTGAATATATAAGAGAGCATATTTGTGACAAAACAGTAGAGCAAATAGTGGCCCCAGCGCTGGAGCAGCGGGCACTAGTGTCGCGTCCTTTAGCGGCTTGTGAGATTACGACTACTTTGGCAAGCCGGAGGCTTGTTGCAGAGGCTTTGTTGGGTCGTTAATAAGAGCCTTAATATTCCTTACAAGGCCTGCCTCGTAAAACTTATTAGTTCTAAACTCGCTTGTTTCCTTCAATCAAAATAAAACGAAATGAAATCGAAGCCCGCCCAGGCGGGCTTCCTTACTCTCTTGAAATCCTCGGCGTTTGCCGCTATAATTCAGATTATGAAGAAAATCAGAAAAAAGATTTTCACAGCGATAAAATCCTTCGGCCCCGTCCAGTGGCTGATTGCCCTATTTTTTTATTTCGGCATAAAACTGGTGTATTGGACGTCGAAAAAGGAAATCCGCGGCGATTATATTTTCCGGGACTTCAAAGGGCACCCGGCGATTTTCGTTTTCTGGCACGGGCGCAGCATGATGCTGTCGCCAATCGTCAGGCGGTTCGGACATCACGGATACGCCATTTCTTCAAAGCACCGCGACGGGCGCATGATGGCGAAGCTGCAGCGCATGTTCGGGTTAAGGCCGATTTTCGGCAGCACGCGGCACGGCGGCGTGAACGTTCTGCGCCAGGGCGTCAAAATGCTTAGGAACAACAATATCTTGTGCCTGTCGCCCGACGGCCCGAGGGGGCCGCGCATGCGGCTGAACGACGGGTGCGTTTATTTCGCGAAGATGTCTGGCGCGCCGATTATCCCCGTTTGTTTCACCACGACGAGACCGTGGTTTCAGGACAGGTGGGACAAATATCTGATTGCGAAGATGTTCGGGAAAATAATCTGCGTGGCGGGCGCGCCGATTTATTATGACAAATCGAATCCGAACGAAACGCTGGACATGCATAAAAAACTGGAGGATTACATGGTCATGCAATTGCAGCAATTGGACAAAGAGGTCGGACTGCCGGTCATGGAGCAGGAGCCCGAAAGGTGATATGACATGATAACGCCGTTTTGGTTTCGCAATTTCAATCTGTTCGCGGTCTTGCTGCTGCCTTTGTCGGCCGCATATTTTCTGTTGTCGAAAGTTTTTTTTATCCCCCGGTTGTTTTGCGGAAAAATATCAAAAACACCGGTGATTTCGATTGAAAAATCATATCTTGGCGCCGCCGAAACAACCCCTTTTGTTCGTGAGATTGCGAAATACTTGGGCGCGCCCGTCATAGTGCCCGGCCGCGGCCGCGGTTCGAAGGCCAGGGCATCGGACAGCGCGCGCGAGGCTGGCGTTCCGGCGAAAATACTGTCCGCGTCCGGCATAGACGTTTATATCGGAAACGCCCCGGAAAACATAAGCGCAATCGATTATGCCGAATCAAAGGTTCCGGCGATTGTTTTGGATGGCGCCTGGAACGGCGCAAAGAACGGCATTTCAATTCTATTTTTCGACGAAAGCGCCGGGAACTCGTTTCTGTTGCCCGCGGGCCCGATGCGCGAGACGCCGCGTTCCGGGGTTCGACGGTGCGATGCGGTTTTGCTGGAGCACAATAATGCCGCGGCCGCGAATCTTCGCATACTGAAGGTGGCAAAAAAGGCAAAAAAGCCGGTATTTTTTGCAAGGTGCGAACTTGACGCGACGGGGTTGTTCGGCAAATACGTCGCGTTCGCCAGCGGCGATGCGAACGTTTTTTTTGACGCTCTGAGAAATGTAATCAGCATTCGCGTCGTTGAAAGGGTTCCGTTCCGCGGAAACCATTTTTATACCAGGGATGAAATCGTAAAATTGTTTCGGCTGGCGAAAAAATACGACGCCCGTTTGGTTTGCTCCGAGAACGACTGGAACAAATTGCCGCGCAACATTCAGCAAAAGGTTCGCTTTGTGCCAAAGAAAGTAACGCTGCAGCCGAACTTTTACGTATGGCTTGAAAAGAAACTTGGGGTTGAAAATGAAGAAGGTTGAAATATCGGGCGTCGGGATTCATTCCGGCGTCGAATCAAGCATAACTGTCCGGGCGACGGATTCGGGCGGAATCGTTTTTATAAGGAACGGGGTTCGAATTCCGGCGTTGTATAAAAATGTGGCCAACGCCATGTTGCGCAACACCGCAATCGGAATTCCGCCGAACGAGGTGACGACAATCGAGCATTTCATGGCCGCGATGTTCGTTTGCGGGATTGCGAACGCGGAAATAGAAATCGACGGCCCCGAGATGCCGATTCTGGACGGCGCCGCCGCGGAATTGATTGGCAGATTGAAGGGCTTGGTTCCGGCGGTCCAGTCCGGTCTTCTGGTTGTTAAAAACGAGGTTGTCGCAAGGCGGGGGGAATTGGATAAAAAACTGCCGTGGTGGATAAAGGCTGCCAACTTTATTTGCGGGCGGCGGCGGGACGGCTATGTCAAGCTGTCGCCGTCCGATGGAAAAAGACTGGAAATTTTCGCCCGGCTGATTTACAAGGAACCGGTCATCGGCGACCAAAAATACGCGTTTGTTTTCGACTATGGCGATTTCGGCGCATCGGCCGCGGATTTTGAGAAAACCATCGCAAAGGCGCGGACATTCGGAACAGTCGGCGAGTGGGAATGGCTGAAAAGGCGCGGCATGGGGCGGGGCGCGAATGAGCGGAATGTTATCGCGCTTGGCACTATAAGCGAATTGGAAAGGCTGCAGAGGCTTGGCCTGGGGTGCGGCGTGAAAGCGGAAAACATAACGTCGGCGGGAAAAAACGACGTCGTAGCGCTGACGAGGCTTTATTACCCCGACGAATTCGTCCGGCACAAAATCATCGATATTGTCGGCGACCTTTACATGTCGGGATTTCGCGTCGCCGGAAAGATTGATTCGTTCAAGGGCAGCCACGCGCTGAACAATCTCGCGCTCAGAAAATTATTCAGCAATGCGGAAAATTATGATATAATTCCGTTTGAGATATGAAAAAAACGCTTGCATTTTTATTGCTCGGACTGGCGGCTTGCACGGGACTTGTCGAAAAAAATCCCGAAACGGAAAATATAACGCAGCTTAGGGACGAGCCGATTGGATGCCAATTCCTCTACCGCCTTGAAGTCGACGCGCTGGTCTATAATAAGGAGGACGCCATCGCATACCTTGAAAATCGCATCGTCGACCAGGCGCGGAAAGGAAACGCGTATTGGATTGTGTCAATCCGGACGAATCCGAAGGAATGGAAATTCTTCGGGCAGGAAAGGTCGTATATAATAACGACGAACGTCTACAAATGCCCTGCGAACGTAATCACGCGGTCGGATTTGGAAAAAACCAGCGATTATCATTTGTATGACTGGGGCGAGGAATAGTCAGACATACGGCGCGAAAATCACGCATATGCCAAGCGCGAAGCCGATGAAAAAACCGACCTTGAGCCCGCTGACGAACGACGAACGCCTGCGACGATACAGCATATTTTTATGATAAGGCGGTTCGCCTTGGTTTGCAATCGGAACGATTTCCTATAGAATTAAGTCATGTTTTTGAAAAATGTCGAATCTTTGCGGAATTATGCGGCCGGGTTTGCGAGGGAATTGCGGCCGCCGGTTTGCGTCGCGCTGCACGGCGAGCTCGGCGTCGGAAAGACCGAATTCGCGCGCGCCGCGATTCGGGCGATGTGCGGCGAAGACATCGTTGTTCCAAGCCCGACGTTCACGTTGGTTCAGGAATACGAAATCCAAAGTCCGGAATCCGGCGGCCAAATCCCGCCGTCCGGATTTCAAACATTTCATTTTGATTTATACAGGGTGAATAGCGCCGAAGAATTGGAAGAAATCGGATTTTTTGACGTGATTTCGTCCGGCTTGGTCTTTGTCGAATGGCCGGAAATCGCAGCCGGTTTTCTACCCGAAAATACGATGCATGTTTATTTGTCCGTCAGCGGGGCAGGGCGGGAAGTAACGGTCGACCCATGTATGAAACCATCCTACCCTGTTGGATTTTCATCTGCGCAATGATATTTTCTCATTCGATAGCGCATGATGCGTATGTTGTAAGTGTCCCTTATCGTCCGTTTGCGGACTTTCGTGTTGGCTTGGCGGAATCAGGGGTGAACTGATTTCTACATTGTGTGTGCCGGGGCATGCGGTGTCGCCGGCACTTGTTTTATATGAATTACCGACATCAATTTCCGTGTATCCGGGCGGACACAATGCCGATAGATTATGAGTTGCCAAAATTGGTAACTGAAATTCGAACTCCGGATGAATCGTCGCGCGTTTCGCGCGCATTTTTTATTACCTGGATTACGTTGTCGTTTGGCAACGCGACGGAATGACGAGTCATGTTATAATTCCAATATTAGAATGATAAAACCACTTTGATTATATTACCGAAACTTATCTCTTTGGCAGCAGTTTCACGACCGCATCCGCAAAATCCGGCGCGTTGTGCAGAAAACTGCCGCTGACCAGAAAGTCCGCGCCCGCGTCCCAGCACAGTTGGGCGGTTTCATCGTTGATTCCGCCGTCCGCCGAAATCCGGTAATCAAAGCCGTATTTCGCGCGCGTGTTCGCGATAATCCGAATCCTTTTCGGCGTTTCCGGCCGAAATTGCTGCCCGCTGGCGCCGGGGGCGACGCCCATTACCATCACCTCGTCCAGCATGAACAGCAACTCCTTTCTCAAGTTCCCCAAATCAAAATCCGGATGCAGCGCCAATCCGCATTCCTTTCCCGTCATTTTTATTTTTTTCAGCGCCCCGACGATGTTTCTTGTTCCGCTGGAAAGAATTATCGTGTCCGCTCCGTGCCGGGCGACAGGCTCAATCCACGCCATCGGGTCGTCGACCATCAGGTGCGCGTGCATCCGCATGGGCGTCCTCGCGCGGATTTTCCGCATGTCGTCCAAGGTGCCCGACACGCGCGTTGTGTAAAATCCGTCCATTATATCCATGTGGATTTTGTTTATTCCGACGCTTGAAAACATTTTGTAGAGATAGGCGTTGCCTATGTCCCAGCACATGACAGACGGAATAATCGGCACGTTTCTTCTCGGTTTCAACCCGGCCGGTTCCCGTCTTTTTATACCCATATTCTGCTTGAACATGTTTCCGAACGCGCCGACAACCGCATATTCGTCCAATATCGTTATTTCTTCCAATCCTTTGTTTTTAAGGATTAGAGAGTATATATTGTCGGGCGTCGTTCCGGCCCCGGTTATGAACATGCGTCGGCTGTCGGTTCTGAGCCCTCCTAGAATCTCGTCCATAATCCGCTCGTTCGCCTCGTTCCATGCGTTCCATACGTCGCTGCGCGTGATTGAGCTGTGTATGTCCGATGCCGACACGTATTCGTCCGACTGCGCCGGCGGAACGTTCAGCGCGTCCAATTTTATTTTCTCGGCGTCCGCATGCCTTATGCCGAAATCCGCGGATATTTTTTTTGTTATTTCGTCTTGTCCCATTCCGATGTCGAACCTTTCGACCAGCCCCCTGTTTTTGCACACGCCGACCGATGTTTTCGTCTTGCCAAAATCGATGAACACGGCCGTTTCGTTTTTTTTGTGGTACGCCTTTCCCAGGAGATATATCGGGTCGTAGAATCCGAGCGGCGGAACGCACGCGGACATCAGCCCCCTTTTTATTTCTTCGATGATTTCGTCCGGATACGTTATGGCGTTGAAGCGGACGGAAAACGTGCCGCATGAAATGTCCCGCATGTTCGCGACGTCGCCGCCGTCGACCAGAAATTGCAGCGGAATCAGGTGCAGGGTCGCGTTCGCTGTGCAGCGCGCGTCCCGCGAGTTGAAAATCGCGTTGCAAACGTCTATCTGCCCCAGCCTTCGCGGCCTTGGGAAGCAGATGGTGTTTTTTCCGAACACGGATTCCACCGGCCCGAAATTTCCCGTGATGTGCGCGCCGCCGAACCGGACGTTTAATTTTTCTTCGATTGCGTCGATTGTCCGCGCCATGTTTTTCGCCGTGCTGTCGCCGCTTTCGGAGTGAAGGCAGCTCCGCGTCGTCCCGCCGTCGCACGCCATGCCGAATCCGCGCACGGTTTGGCTTCCCACGTCAAGCCCCAGAAAAGAAGTTTTTTTCCTAGACAATTTCTATTTCACAAGCGCGCGGCCGGCATCCCTTAAATCCAGCGTCGAGAACGATTTGCCGAGAATGCCGGAACCCGTTATTCGGCGAATCGCGTCCGCCTCGTTTCGTTCAGGCAACATCACGAGCGCGCCGCCCGCCAGCACTATGTTCCACCTGCGCCCCTCCGCATACTCCAAATAACGGATTCTTTTCGCCAGTTCCGGCGCCCCAGACAAAATCCTTATTATTTCCCCGACGCCATTCGGCAGCGCGCCGCGGAATACGATGCCTTGCTCCGGCTTTTTCGGAAACGCGGCGCTTATATGCGCCCCGTTTTCCAGCAGCGGGTAAAACACTCCATCGTTTTCCCAGACGCCTACAACCTTTTTATATTTGATTCGGACATCGGCCGTTCCGTTTTGGTTGTTCCTGACGGAAATATGCTCTATATTCGGGAACCGTTCCGCCAGTTCCGCGGGGATTTTTCCCGGCGTTTTTGCATTTTTTGACAAGAATTGCCGGACATCGTCGCCAATCTTTCCAATGTTGGAATAAACGATAATTTTATTCGGCGGAACGTCTCCGATTGCGAACCGCACGGCCGCGTAAACCATAATCGCGCCGGCGGCGAACGCGCAAACGAAAAGGGGGAGTTTTCCTTTCATTCCCGTATCATGGCCTTCAGTTTGTTCATGTTTTTCTCGAAACTGTAGTTCTGCGCGCGGCGGATGTTTTCGTTCTCGAACTTCTCGCGCTGCTTCGACGGCGTTTCCAATATTTTTTGCAGCACATCGGACACGCCGTTTTTAAGCAGTATGTTGGGTTTTATGTCGCTCTGCCTCCACGCGGTCATGCGCCCCATCGCGTTGGCGGCGATTTTATAGAAACTGCTTTTGTTGGACAGGGATATGATTGCGAAACTCGCCCGCATGAGCGACGGCAGGTCTTGCTCTTTCCCCACGTAAATGATTTGCGGGACGTTTTCGATTTTCCTGCTGATTCGCCGCGCCGTCCTATGGGTGATTTTTCCATAGAGGGCGATTATATAGTCGTCGCGTCCCAGTTCCTGAATCGTCTGAATCAGGCTTTTTATGTCCTTTTCCGGAAAATCCATCGCAAGAAGCATCTTCTGGTGCGGCTGTATATTGTATTGCGCCAGCAGCATTGTCTGCCTGTTCCCGGAAATAGCCTTGGGATTCCATACGGACAGGTCGATTCCTATGTTCTCCAGAAACTCCGCCGCTTGCCGCCGCGCCTTTTTCGCGAACGCCGCCGCCGGCCCGTCGAAGCACACGATTTTTCCTTGAAAGTTTTTAATCTTTTTCGCGCCGAGCAAGCACCGGCCTATTTTGCGAAGGCGGATGAAATGCCTGGCCGAAAAATACTGCAGGTTTTCATTCGCCGGCGCGCCTATGAAGACGTCGCATCCGCCGCGCGTCATCTGCTTCGAGAACGCAATCAGCTGGCGCGACAGATGCGACGTTAAAAACAGCAAATTGTTATTCTGCACGGAGTAGGTATCCTTTTTTGAACATGCATTTCCTGTATGCGCCGACAGATTTGCTGGTCGTCCCCGGAGGGCTGGACATCAGGTACCTCTGCGGAATATCCTTGTTTTCGTTCGATTGGAAGGTCACCCACATTCCCTCCCAGTTCGGCATTTGGTTTCCGGCGTTCGGCATCAGCAATTTCGCCACGCGCGAGCGCGGCATGTGCGCGGGCCGGTCCACGCCAAGGCAAACCTTGTGGTCCTTGACGAACTGCTCGCTGGTGACGGATTCGTTCTCCCAGTTCAGAATGGTGGCGTTGTCGATATTCCCGCTGTTCGGGCTGCTGCATGCGTAAATCGACAACAGACACGCGACAATAGGCAAGGTTTTTTTCATTGTCCGCATATTATAATTTAATTGCGTCAAAGGGTCAATAGTTTCTATAATGTCCGAAAGAGAGGGCCGAATGGAAAAGTTCAACGCTCTGGCCGGATTGTATGAAAAAGTCCGGACAGTCATGTCCGCCATATGCGTCGAAAAGGGCGGAATCGACATAGATAATTACAGCGGACGGTTCTTCGCCGCCGATTTGCTGGAACTTGTCGTCGCGTTTGGCGAAGCGGCCGGAGCGGACGTGTCGGAACTGAAGGCGGAGCTGGAGGCGAAGAAGGACAATCTCACGCCTTCGAGCAAGCCGATTTACGAAATGACTCTGGCGGAGTTCGAAAAGCTGATTGCGCCGGAGGAAGTAAAGGATTTGACATGAGGAAAATCTTGACGATAGTTTTTTGTTTCTTGCTTCTCGCGTCGTGCCAGCGGCAGAAAGGCGACGATTATGATTCGGTGCAGGTTGTCGAAAACTTTGTCGTGGACGAGCATTCCGTTCCGATTTATCCGAGAAAGGCGGCGCTGACGACCGACACCGCGCGGCGCTTTTCTTTGGAATTGCCGCGCCGCTGCCGCGTAGATTGGGACAACCAGAGCGTCCTGTCCGTTCTGCCAGAGGAAACCGTGGGTATTGTCAGGCTTGATTCCGGCGACAAATTGCCGCCATTCAACGTCAAGGATTACAAGTTTGAGAAAAAGACGGCCGCCGAGGCGCTGGCCGCGCTGCTTGAAGGAACGAAAATCCAGGTCGTGGAAGACCAGTCGATTCCCGACAGAATCTCGGCGGATATAAAATCGGGCGGCCTGGCGGACGCGGCAGAGTTGCTGTCGAAAATGGTGCGCTCTTATTACTACTATGACGACGACGCCAAGGAACTGCACCTGACCAACAACGCAAAATGGCTGGTCAAGATGCCGAAGAATGAAATGGTCGTAATGGCTCTGCTCGACGCCCTCCATGGCGCGGACATGTCGAACATGGTGGTAAATTGGGATGACAAGACTTTATCCTTCGACGGGAATTACCAGACGGAAAAGGAGGCGCGCGGCATCCTGGCGGACATCGGAACGCGCAATTTCCTGATTGCGTATGACATGGACGTCTACCGCGTTTATCCGAGAACCGAAAATCCGATTGTTTGGATGAACATCCTGCCGGCGTTCGGCGACAAGAATGTGAAAATGTCCATTCCGGGCGTAATGGGGCGCGCATTGGTCGTGTCGCCGGAAATCAACACCAAGACACTGCAGACATTTCTGGCGCAACAGGCGAACGTCGTTCTGATTTCCGAGGGGTCGTTCGTGGTTCCGAACGGCTGGTCGTCGCGGTTCGACATAGGGCAGTGCACGAAGGAAGAGCGGCTCGAAACCGACCTGATTGTCGGCGCCCGCGGCAGATACGGCGATTACGGCGGAAAGAAAAAAGTCGAATCCAAGATAGTTCTGCGCACGCACAACGGCGAAGTTGCGAACTTTGACGTTCCGACGAACATGGGCGACAATATGGTGATTATCGGAATCCCGACCCACGCGTTCGTCCAGGACCCGGAGACGACGATTTCCCCGTTCGCCGAACTGGTCGTGTTCATCAGCCCGAAGGTCATATCGATTGTTCCTGCGGAAGACAAGGACGGCGAACCGCTCGCCGGCGCCGCTCTGCGCGAGTATTTGGAGGAATGAAACAGGAGAATGTGTCGGGAAATGAAATATGATTTCGATTTTGAGAAGGTGAAAAACTCGGTTGCGGATTTGATGAAATCGGCCGGTGGGCACGGGTTGAAACATGCGCTGGATGTTCTTGAAAATGCTATGAAAATCGCCGCGGGCGAGGATGGAAAAGGCGCGGATAAAAATATAATCGCCCTGGTGGCGCTGCTTCATGATGTCGACGACTATAAATTTTTCGGCAATTCGGAGAATTATGGAAACGCGCGGAGGATTATGGCGGACGCCCGGATTGCGCCGGAGGTTCAGGCGCGCGTCACTGATGGAATAAAAACAATCGGATTTTCCAAACGGCTGAAGGGTATTGTTCCAGAATTTTTGGAGGCGAAAATCGTGTCCGACGCCGACATGATGGATGGAATGAATTACGAGCAAGCGCTGCAGAGAATGGAAGATTACAGGCAGGGCGGGGCTGTCTTGTTTGATGCAAAAGTTTTGCCCAGACTAAATGTGTCCGCCGAAGAATATGGAAAAAGGCCGACTGTTCCGCTGGTCAATCATATAATGGAAAAACTTTTGAGGCTGAAGGACATGATGCTGACGGACGCTGGGCGCGCGGCCGCGGAAAAACAACATATATTTCTGCGCGGGTTTCTTCGGGGCGTATTCAAGTCCCATAATGCGGCCGAATGGAACGAAATGCTGGACAAACAATTGAATCTGGAAAAATAAAATGTTCACGAAGCTCGAAAGAAAAGTTGCATTCCGATACATGCGCACGAGAAAGCGCGGGTTCGGCAGCGTCATCTCATGGGTGTCCCTTGTCGGGATAATGCTCGGCGTCGCGACGCTGGTCGTCGTCATGTCCGTGATGTCCGGATTTCATCACGTCCTGTTGTCGCGCATAGTCGGAATGAACGGGCATATCGTGATTTACCACCAGGACGGGGCAATCAGGGATTTCGATTATCTGATAAGAAAAATCAGCGAGGACAAGCGCGTCTCCGGCGCCGCGACAGGAATTGTTCCGGTGGTCGAGGGGCAGGTGATGGCGTCCTTTAACGGCAGGAACTCGGGCGCGATGGTGCGCGGAATCCGCATGTCCGACCTGTCCAAAAAGGTCGACGCCGGAACGAAGATTTACGGCTCGGCGCTTGCAAAAATCGCGGGCGGCGACGTCGTCATGGGCGCGACGCTCGCGCGCAGCTTGCGTCTGACACTCGGCGACAGCGCAACCTTGGTTTCCGCAAACGGCGGCACGCCCACCGCGTTCGGAATGATGCCGAGAATCATGTCGTATAAGGTCGCGTCCACTTTTTTCATGGGAATGCACGAATATGATTCCGGCTTTGTCTTCATGCCGCTTGACGCCGCGCAGAAGTATCTGAACATCGGGAACGCCGCGACGCACGTCGACATATTCCTGAGAAATCCGAACGACACCGATTCGATAAAGCGCATTGTCGCGGACAATCTGCCGAACGGGTTCGTCGTCCGCGACTGGCGGGAACTGAACCGCGGATTCGTCGGCGCGCTGCAGGTCGAATCGAACGTGATGTTTTTAATCCTGCTTTTGATTGTGATTGTCGCCGCGTTCAACATCGTGTCGTCGCTGGTCATGCTGGTCAAGGACAAATCGCGCGACATCGCTGTATTCCGGACGTTCGGCGTGCCCAGAAAATCGATTATGAAAATCTTTATTCTTTCCGGCACAAGCATAGGAATCGTCGGCGCGCTCGTCGGCGCGGGGCTCGGCGTTTTGATTGCGAGTTACGTAGAGCAAATCAGGCAGTTCTTCCAATGGGCGACCGGGCGCGATTTGTTTCCGGCGGAAATGTATTATCTCTCCGAACTGCCGTCCGAAATAAACGTTGCGTCCGTTGTCGGGATAGCGTTGGTTGCGATTCTTTTGGCGTTTCTGGCGACATTGTATCCGGCGTGGAAGGCTGGCAAAACAGACCCGGTGGAGGTTCTGAGATATGAGTAGCATTCTGAAATCATTGTCGAAGGCGCCGCTCGCGAGGCCCGTTCTGTCCGCTCGCGATATCGGCAGGACGTTCATCGACGGCAACGGCCAGCCGCTCGCGATATTGCGCGGCGGCGGATTCGATTTGCGCAGGGGCGAGATAGTCGCGCTGGTCGGCCCGTCCGGCTGCGGCAAATCCACGCTGCTCCAATGCGTCGGGTTGCTCGACCGGCCGACGCGCGGTCAAATCATAATAGCGGGCGTTGCGGCCAATAAATTGAATGATGCGGAAAGGACGCTGCTGCGCCGGCATAAAATCGGATTCGTTTATCAGCGAAACAACCTGCTGTCGGATTTTTCGGCGCTTGAAAACGTGATAATGCCGATGCTGGCGGCGGGCGTTCCCGAGGGCGATGCCGTTCTGCGCGCGAAGAAATTGCTGAAAACCATGAACATCCTGCATCGCGCGCTTCATCTTCCGTCCGAGATGTCCGGAGGCGAGCAGCAGCGCGTCGCCGTCGCGCGGGCGTTGGCGAACAATCCTGACATAATCCTGGCGGACGAGCCGACCGGTTCGCTCGACCCTCAGCATGCAAAGGTCGTCTTCAATCTTCTGGTCGATATCGTTAAAAAGACCGGAACCGCGATGTTGTTTGTGACGCATGATTTGGAATTGGCGAAAAGCGCCAACCGGACAATTACAATAAAAAACGGAAGGATAGGGTAATCGCTCTCCCTATCGGGATTTATCAACTCCTGTCAAAAGCGTCGGCAGACGATAAACGCCTCCTGGCAGAATGTCTGCGGAATAAATCGAAGGCGCCGAATTATCCCTGGTGACAACCTTCTGCCACCACTTTGGTAGCTTTTATGAGAAGATGAAATAAAAGTGTTTTTGCTACCATTATGAAACCGCGGAACAAGGGAGTTCTTCAAGATTGGCATGAACGATTCCGGCGTCTGCCGGATTCGGAGATTTAGTTCGCCTTCATCCTAACTTCGTCGATTAATTGCTTGTCCACGGAGTCGAGTTTCGTCGGTTGAAACGCCGGGTCGGAGACGACCTCGCCTTCTTCTTCCGGATATACCTCCACCGGCTCGGGATTTTCATATGGCGCGTCCGCATAGGAAGTCGCCCCGTATGTTTTCGAGTGGTATTTTGACGCAATATGCTCCGGCAGGCGGATATAGTTCATCGGGTCATATCCGTCGGACGAAAGTTTTTTTCTGAACGGCTTGCCCAGTTCATAGTCCGACGTTTGGTAAATCGGCTTTGTGAAACTCGATTCGGCGCGCTTTTTGATGGTCGGAAGAGAAACGCCGTTCAGCTGCATTATCACGAGCGCCCTCTCGTTTTCGCCGTTCGGGCGCAGTCTGACCAATCCGTCCATCCCGTTGTATCCGCTTGGGTCCAAAAGATACGCGCCGATTGGCTTCGGCCCCGACAGCGCCTTTATCGCCAGCATTGCCGCGTCGTATGCGATGGTGTCGAACCGGGTCGGCCTCACCCCCTCTATTTCCGAATAAAGTCTCATGAACGAATCGGATATGCGCGGCAGGCCGGCGTATTCGCCGCCCGCGAGCGAACTGTCGCGGTATGCTATGTCCGTGTCCCACAATGCCGAGCCGTAAAACTGCGTCGTGCCGGCGGTGATGTCGTAATAACGCAGGTATGCGCCCAGTGTCTTGCTGTCCGCCGCCGTTCCGAGGAACAAGACGGAATCAAACGGCGCTTCGCCCAGTGAATCGCGCTTGTTCAGTTCCTCCAGTTGCGTTTTGATAGAGTCTTTTTCGGACGGAATTAGCTTTTGGTTGATTAGAACGTCCGACAAAATCTCCTTCGCGTTCACAAGGTTGCTTGCCCGCGCCTGATACAGCGACACCTCCTCCGCCAAGGACTTCATGTCCGCCGCGTCCTGCTCTATGAAAAAATACAACCCCGCGACGTCCACGTCGTATATTCGCGCGGATTGGAGCGCATTGTTCGCCAACATGTATCCGGTCGCGGTATCCGGGGCGAGAATCAGCAGTTTTTTCTTCTCCTCGACCTTGATTTGCTTCATAATCGCCTCGACGGCCTGGTTTGGAATCAGGGCCAGCGTGAACACCCCGTCGCCCAGAGCGCGCTTTGCGGACGTAAATGTCAGCGCCGCCAATTCCGTCGGCTTCATTTCCTTCAGCATCTCGGCGTCGTCGGCGAACAGGGGGCCTATAATCAAGTCCGGCTTGTTCGATAAAACCATGTCCATGACGCGGCGGCGGTCCTCTGTCTTGCCGCTGATGTCGTGGAAGGATACCATTATGTTTCCGGGCTGCTTTTGGAAGAACGCGATTTCAATCGCATGCTGTATTCCCGTTCCGACCGCGCCGTTCGGGCCGGACAAAGGCAACAGAACGGACACGGTTTTCAGGGTTTTATCCACCGGCTCGGCCCCGTATTCGCTTGCCGGGCTTTCCATCATTTCGGTCGGAGCCGCCGGCTCGGTCCCGGACCATTCGCTTCCCCATTCGCGCCCGTGGTCCACGCAGCCGTTCAAGAACGCAAAACCCAACAATAAAAACGCCGCTTTCTTCATAAACATTGAAAATACTCCGATATTGTTATATTATAACAAAAAGGGCAAGACATATGCAACTGTGTTCCGGATATTTTTTGTCCTTGAAATCTGAATAACGGATTATGACGATGAAAAACGGTTTATATATTGTCGGGACGCCGATTGGAAATATGGGCGACATGTCGCCGCGCGCCATTGAAGCGCTGAAAAATGCGGATATAATCGCGTGCGAGGATACCCGCGTGTCCGGAAAGCTATTGGAGCATTTCGGTATAAAAAATAATCTTGCGGTATTCGCTGAGCATAACGAAACGGAAGTCCTTCCGGCGTTTTTGGAAAAAATCAGAATGTCGCCGGTCGCGCTGATTACCGATTCCGGAATGCCGGGGATTTCGGACCCTGGGTTCCGCCTTGTCCGCGCATGCAGGGATGCGGGCCTGCCGGTTTTTGTCGCGCCCTGCGCGTCGGCGGCAATCAGCGCGCTTGTGCTGTCCGGTTTTCCGACGGACAGATTCACCTTTTGCGGCTTTTTCAAAGGAGGGAAGGAGCTGTCCGAAGACAACAGAATCCGGCATACGATTATCTACTATGAATCGCCGAAGCGGATTATGGAAACTCTCGCGCTATGCGCGAAGGTCATGCCGGAACGAAAGGTGGCAATTGTCCGGGAAATCACGAAGATGCACGAGGAAACCATTATCGGTTATCCAGCCGATTTGGCGAACATAGAGCCGCCGCGCGGAGAAATCGTTTTGGTCATAGCTCCGGCGCCGGCCAGAAAAATCACCGATGCCGAGATTTCCGGAATTGTGAGCGACGTTGTCGGCGCCGGATTGAGAACCAAGGACGCCGCCGCGGAAATTGTCAAAATAACGGGCATTTCCAAAAAAGAAGCATACGAAAGGGTGCTTAAAAAATGATAACTTTCATGGGGGCGTTTGACAGCGTGAGAAATCTGCCGCGGCATCCGAGCATAAGGGAATACGCCTTTGCCGGAAGGTCGAACGTCGGAAAGTCGTCTTTGCTGAATGCGCTGGCGGGTGTCAAAGTAGCCAGGGTGTCGAACACGCCCGGCCGGACGCGCGCGCTTAATCTATTCAACTGGGACGACAGAGTATGGCTGATGGATTTGCCGGGATATGGATACGCGCGCGTGTCGAAAGACGAGCAAATCGCATGGCTGAACCGCTTGGAGGAATATCTGTCGTCGCGCGCGGAATTGAAAAAATTGTTTATTCTGATTGATTCCAGGATTGGAGCGAAGGACGTCGACAAAATTATCATTGATTTTTGCAATTCTCGAAAAATCCCGTTTCAAATCGTTTATACGAAATGCGACAAAAAAGAAGCGCTGAGTTTCGACGACGGGATTATGACCAGCAGCGAAAGGAAGACCGGGATTGGAGAATTGAAATGCTGTATCAAATAACAGACCCGACAAAGATGATTGAAACGCTTTCATCCTTGCTTTTAAAGGATAGGAGCGATTTGTCCCGTGCGCTGGTTTTCGTTCCGACGCGCAGGGCGGGGCGGAAGTTGGAAGAGGTTTTGGCGGAAAAACTGGGCGGCGCGGCAATGATGCCGAAAATAGTCGGCTTGGGCGAGGGCGATGGGGAAGACGAGCATGACGCCGTAAGCAATACGGAGCGGAAAATCGTTTTGGCGAAACTGCTTTTATCCGTTGCCGCCGCCGTCGGGGTCAAAAGCGGTTTTTCCGGCGCCCTGTCGGTAGCCGGGGAACTGGCGGCTTTGTCTGATTATTTGGAAAACGAAGGCGTTGACGCGCGGGCAATCGATTGGCCGGGTTTGATTTCCGACGCGCGAAAGGCGGCGCTTATGAACGTGCTTGCAACCTTGGATTTTGGACGCCCAACCGCGCCGGAGGCGCGAAACCGCGGCATAAGGAATTGGCAGAAGCATCTTGGCGAATATGAAAGGGTTTTTTGCATGGGTTCGACCGCTTCTGTAAGACCCACGCGCGATTTGATGCAAAAAATATCGGAAATGCCGAACGGATACGTCATTTTGCCGGGTCTTTTGCAGGATTTCGCCGACATAGGGCGCGCCGACCCGTATTGGTCGATAAAGCAATTCCTGGCGGGCCGCCGTCCCGAGACAATCGATGTCGGCGGCGGAAAAATCCAGTTTTTCAATAGTTGCTTCGACAACGATTTGTCCGGGAAAAAATTGGAAACGCCGGGACATGTAACGCGCGTCGACTGCAATACGGAGTCGGAAGAAGCGAATGTTGTCGCGGCGGTTTCCGCAATGGCGAGGAATGCCGGCGGAAAAGTTCTGGTCATAACGCCTGACAGCGCGGGCGAGCAAAGAATCAGAAGCGCGATGGATGGCTATGCTTTGTCTGTCGATTCATCTGGCGGAACGCCCCTTGCCCGGACGGAAATCGGACGTCTGGCGACGCTGGCTTTCGATTATGTTCTCGGCGCGGAAAAAAAGCCGTCCATTGACGCCGATATTGCGAAGATTGCCGAAACCAAGAGATTGGGCGAATTGAAGTATGGCGGCTGTTTGCTTGATTTTATTTCCGACTCGCTCGAGAAGCTGGATTATAAAACGGCGGACAGGGACAAGGCCGCCTTGTTTTTCGACAAAGTGTCCGGCTTGTCGGAAATCGTAAAAAAATACGATTTGGACGCGGAAAGCGCGGCGGAACTGCTGAAAGACATGCTGCAATCGGAGTCCGTTCGCGCGCCTATGGCGGCGGACTATGATGTGGCGGTTCTCGGGACGGCAGAATCCAGAATGCAAACGGCGGACGTGGTGATACTTACGGGGCTGAACGAGGGAATGTTCCCGGGAGACGGATTCCGGCATTCGTGGCTGCCCAGAAACATCGCGAAGAAAATCGGGTTGCCGTCGTCCGATTCCAAAGTGTCGCTGATGGCGCTGGATTTCATGACTCTGTCCTGCGGCAAGAAAGTCTATTGGACGCGGAGCAAAATGGCGGGCGGGACCGAAACAACGCCATCCCGCTTTCTTTCGCGCGTTTCTGTCCGGTGCGACGTCCGCCAGGGTTCCGATATTTTGGCGGCGGTTCGCTCGCTCGATGACATTCCGTCCGCGCCTGTTGACGCGGCGCCGCCGATTGTAAAATACTCCGGGGATTATTACGCCACCTGGCTGGAAGACTTAATCCATAATCCGTACCGGTTTTACGCCAGGCATGTCTTGCGTTTGCGAAAGAACCCGGACATAGGGGACGAGGCCGGCGCGCGAGAGTTCGGAACCATGGTTCACGACGTTCTGAAAAGCGCCGCGGAAAGCGGAATAAAATCAGAGCAGGAAATTGCGAGGATGCTGTGCGGCGAGGCGCTGAAGTATATCGGCAAAGAAAATGTATTGTTCAGGTTCTGGCAAAGCCGGTTTGGTGAAATCGCGCGCGCGGTTTCGGAATTATTGAATAACGGCGCGTCCGCGACGGCGGAGGAAAAAATAGAAACGACATATCTGGGACGGCGTATGCTCGCCATTGCGGACAGGATTGAAAACGGCAGCCGGGTGATTGACTATAAAACCGGCGGGGTTCCGAGCGACAGCCAGCTTGGTCTTGGCAAGGATGAGAATTGCACAATGCCGCAGCTGCCGCTTGAGGCGAAGATTTTGCGGGACAACGGCGCGCCCGATGTGAGAATGGCGTTTTTGTCGCTTCGGAAGAATCACGCCGGATTGGCCGAATACACTGCGGAACAAACCGCGAAGGCTATTTCGGCGGTCGAAAAAAAACTGAAAGTCATATTGAATATTGAGAAATACGAGAGGCCGGAATACGTGGAGGAAAAATACTCCGATTTTGACGATTTATGCAGGGCTGGGGATTGAGCAAATACGGAGCGAGCGGTGCCAGTCGATGCGCATAGGCAGGTATTTGAAAAGACGGCGGGCGAATTGGCCCCTCGCAATATCCTTGACGCCGGTAGCGGCCGCACCAGCCTTGCGCTGTTATGCGAGATGTTTCCGCGGGCAAAAATAGATGCTGTGATATTCCCCGGCGACGAGCGCAAAAGAAAATCCGTCGCCAGTGTGCGCTGACCCGCGATTTCAGTCTTGTCGAAACAGATATTGCGAAGATATATGATTTGGTGGTGGCACACCTGTTGCTTGGCGAAGACAAAAGATGGGGCGACGATGTTCCGGCTTTATTAAAGAAACTTTTTCCCGCGACGGGGAAGCATACGATGATTTCCGATTTCCCGCAAGACCCGGAAATAGATTTCGCGCTGATTGAAAATCTTGCCGCGGACAACGGATTTAAAGTATCCAGGATGACAATTGTGCCGTGCGTTCCGCCTTTTATTATGAATTCCGGCGCGGATAGTGTCCGATTTCAAGGAGATTTTTACAAATCTGTGTTGCTGGAAAAGATATAGGCTCAGGACATCCGAAAAGATACACATTCGATTCTCGGGTGCATTATATTAATTTAATAAGTATTTGAAAGTTTCTTCGCATATTGCAGATGATAGATGTTGATTTCCGCGTAATCCCCGCCTTCGGATGTTTTGGTGATTTCATTTGTTGCCATGGTTTTTTCTTTTGGCTATCATAGCGTATCGAAATGAAAAGCGAAAGGCGCGTTATCGGAATCGACCCGGGGCTGGTTCACACAGGGTGGGCTGTTATAGATTCCGTCGGGAGCGGGCGGCATTATGTCGCGTCCGGCGTAATTCTGCCGTCGACAAAAGGAGTGCTGCCGGCTCGGTTGTCGTTCATTTTCAACGAACTCGGCGCGTTGCTGGATTTGTGGAAACCGGACGAATGCGGGATTGAAATCACGTTCGTGAATCAGAATCCGACGACGACACTGCTACTTGGGCATGCGAGAGCGGCGGCAATTCTGGCAATCGCTACGCGCGGTATCCCGATTTACGAATATGAGCCCAACAAAATCAAAAAGGCGATAACCGGCGCCGGGCACGCCGACAAATCGCAAATCGATGCGATGGTTCGGCTGCTGCTTCCGTCCGCAAAACCAAAAACGCCGGACGAGGCGGATGCCATCGCCATCGCCTTGGCGCATTCCAATTACAGCAGAATAGAGAATAGATAACAACAAATGGCGAACGGACGGGGATGTTTTGCACCTTTCGTTTTCTATTTTTCGTTGCTTTTACAGGACGTCTGCTTTCGAATGCTGCGCTGTGGAATGAAATGTTCGCGCGACGGCGCCCGTTCCGCGTCTTGGCGGTTTATGCGGCGGCGGTGAACACCTTTTGCACGTCGTCGTTCGCGTCCAATGCATCCACCAGTTTTTCCAATTGGGCGGACTTCTCGTCGTCCAATTCCATCGGATTGTTCGGGAGCCATTCAAGAGACGCCTCTTCCGGCTCGCCCAATTTTTCGGCCAATGCCTTTTGAACGTTCGCGAATGTTTCGGGTTTGGTATAAACGATATATCCTTCGTCCGCGGCTTCCAAATCGTCCGCGTCGGCGTTCATAATGATTTCCGTCATTTCATCCGCATTCTTCGCTGAGGACAATGGGTAGTAAATCGCGCCCTTCTGGGCGAACATAAAGACTACCGAGCCCATTTCGCCGAGATTTCCACCGCCCTTGGCGAACAGGTTTTTGATTTCCGGCGCTGTGCGGCGGGGATTGTCGGTCATCGCCTCAACAATCATCGGCACCGCGCCGGGCCCGTATCCCTCGTAGCGGGCGGTTTCGTAACTCTCGCTGTTCGCGCCCTGCGATTTGTCAATCGCGCGCTTTATGTTGTCGTTCGGCATGGACGCCTTTCTTGCGTTCAGAATCGCGAGGCGCAGCCGCGAGTTGTTGTCCGGATTCGGGTCCCCGAGTTTCGCAGCCATTGTGATTTCGCGCGCCAGTTTCGTAAACTGCGAAGACCGTGCCGCGTCCGCGAGACCTTTTTTGTGTTTGATAGTGCTCCATTTGGAATGCCCGGACATTTGATTTGCTCCGCATTTTGTTTTAATATAAGAAAAAAGGATAGCAAATGTTTGGAAAATTGCAAGGGGCTGTCGAGTATGTCGGGGTCGGTTTCGTGATTTTGCTCGTGAGCGGGGTCGGTTTCAAAGTGCTTCTGCCCGAGAATATCTTGGCGCGGCAGAAGGTTGGAAAAAACGCGGCGTTTTGGATTGAAACCATTGTGCGTCAAGATGCAATCCAATTGATTGGATTCGATGCCCAGGACGAGCAGGATATGTTCCAGAAGCTGGTCGGGGTTTCCGGAATCGGAACGAAATTGGCCCTGGCGGTAATCGGCGCGTTCAGGCAGGGCGTTCTGCGGACGGCCATAGCGAGCGGCGACGCGAAAACGCTATCATCCGTTCCCGGCGTCGGGAAAAAGGTTGCCGAGCGCATCATTGTCGAACTGAGGGGCAAAGTTGACGGCGCCTTGGCGTCGTCCGAATCGGACGGCGACGTTTACGGAGATGTTCTGTCCGCGCTGGAATCGCTCGGATACCGTCGCGCGGATTCCGTCGAACTGGTGCAGAAACTGATTAAAGAAAATCCGAACGAAAACGTCCAGTCCTTGCTTACAAAGGCGTTGAAAGAATATGCAGTCGGCAAATAACACGATTTTCGCGCTTTCTTCGGGGCAGGGGAAATCCGGCGTGGCCGTTATCAGGGTATCGGGCGCGGATTTGGATTTTTTGCCGGTTCCGCAACGGCCGCGGTTCGCGAAATTGATTGATTTTTACGGCATAGACAGCCTGATTGCCATTTATTTCAAGGCGCCGGAGTCGTTCACCGGCGAAGACGTCGTCGAGCTGCATTGCCATGGCGGGCAGGCGGTAATACGGGCGATTTTTGACAAACTGCGGACATTCGGGTTTCGCATGGCCGAACGGGGCGAGTTTTCGCGCCGCGCGTTTGACAACGGCAAGATGGATTTGGTCGAAGTCGACGGAATGCGCGCCCTGATTGACGCCAGGACGGAATCTCAGCGCCGTCGCGCGCTTTTGGGAATCGTCGGCGCGGATAGCGGCGTCTATGTGCGCTGGCGCGAACAGATGATTGAATTGGCTGCGTTGTCCGCGGCAAGAATGGATTATGATGCCGGCGATTTGCCGAAAAACATAGGCGAGCGGATTCTGAAAAAAACAACGGCGCTGTTATCCGAGGTCAAATCGGCGCTGCAGTCTAAGGCGCGGCTTGTTGAATCCGGATTCAATGTCGTTCTGGCCGGGGAGACGAACGTCGGAAAGTCGTCTTTGTTCAACCGGCTTTTGGGCGAAGGCAGGGCGATTGTGTCCGATATCGCGGGAACCACGCGCGACGTGATTTCTGCGGAACTGGATATCGACGGATACCTTGTGCGGTTGCTTGACACCGCCGGGCTTCGCGAATCGAACGACGAGATTGAAAAAATCGGAATTGAAAAAACAAAAGAGCAGGTTGAGAACGCCGACCTGGTTGTCAGGGTATTTGATTGGCAAAATCCGGGAACCAAAATCGGGAATCAAAATCCCGAAAATGAAATAATTGTCGTAAACAAGTCCGACATGGTTGCGAATCAGGAATCGCAAATCGCAGGCCGTGTTTACGTGTCGGCGAAAACTGGCCGCGGGATTGGCGGACTGCTGGATGAAATAAGAAAAAAACTGCACGCGCAGCTGGACGGAGCGGAAAACGATTTGGCGGTGGGCGAACGCGCCCGCGCGCATCTTGAAAATGCGGTTGCCGAACTTGAAAAATCTATAGATAAGGAGCCGGATTTGCAATCGGAGCACATAGCGCGCGCCGCGGACGAATTGGGCCTAATCCTTGGAGTCATAGGAACAGACGAAATTTACGATTCCGTGTTCGGCCAGCTTTGCTTGGGGAAATAAAATGTAATATGTAACAAGTGATATGCGAAGTGTGATACGAATGAAGGTATGCGATTTTCAATGCGGCGCCGGCAGACAAAAGACATATCACATTTAATTTGTCACTTGCTACATTTCGCAAAAGATGAAAAAAGATTTGTTTGATTTTTTAACGACCGATTTGCAGTTCATAAAGGGCGTCGGCCCTGTGCTGGCCGGCCGGCTGGAAGAATTGCTGGGCGGCCGGCGTGTGATTGACTTTCTTTTGCACATTCCGCGCGCGGTCAAAAACCGCCCGCCGATTGAAAGCATTCTGGACGCCAGGGTCGGCGAAGTGATTACAATCCCGCTGGAAATTCGGACTGTGAAAAAAACATCGGTTTCAAAGTTTTCGAAAAGGCGCCCGCCGACGCAGGTTTTCGGATACGACAAGACGGGCGGACAGGTGATTCTGCAATTTTTCGGGACTTCGTTTCTGGATTATTGGCTGGAGAAACTGCCGGTTGGCTCGGTTCGCATGGTATCCGGGAAACTGGATGCGTCGGGCGAGCGGTTTGTGATAAACCACCCGGATTTTATAGAGCCGATTGAAGCGGCGGACAAAATCCCGGCGTTCCAGGCGATTTATCCACTGTCCGCTGGGTTGACCCAGCGCGTTATGGCGAATGTCCGGGACGGCATTTTTGCAAAAATGCCGGACGGCGGCGGGCAGATATTCGGTTTGCTGAAAAAGGCGCATTATCCGGAAAATACCGAGGACCTGCTGCCGACGAACGAAACCATCCAGCGGCTGGCGTATATGGAGTTGCTGGCGGGGCAGGCCGCCATTGCGATTACGCGCAAGCAAAGAGACAAGAAGCAAGAGACAAGGGACAAGAAGGACAAAGTTTCCGATTATTGCGGCAAGATGGAATCGTCGCTGCAATTCGCGCTGACCAGGGCGCAAAAACGCGCGCTGAGTGAAATACGGAACGATATGCTGTCTCCGTCGCCGATGATGCGGCTGGTTCAGGGTGATGTGGGCAGCGGAAAAACAATCGTCGCGCTGCTTGCCATGCTCTATTCCTTGGATTTCGGCGGGCAGAGCGTTTTGCTGGCGCCGACGGACGCCCTGGCGAAGCAGCATTTTGATAAAATCGGGCCGATGTGCGAAAAACTCGGCATAATTTGCGAAATCCTGACCGGACGGGACAAGGGGGCGGCCCGGCATGAAAAACTAGTATCGCTGAAGTCCGGCCGCGCGAGAATCGCAATCGGGACGCACGCGCTGTTTTCCGACGACGTCGAATACAAGAACCTGACCCTTGCGGTTATTGACGAACAGCACAGGTTCGGGGTCGCGCAGCGGACGGCGATGTCCGCGAAGGGCCGGTTCGTCGATGTTCTGGCGCTGTCGGCGACGCCGATTCCAAGAACTCTTTCAATGACGATTTACGGCGATATGGACGTGTCGGTTATAAACGAAAAGCCGGCCGGCCGCCTTCCTATTGTCACAACGAAACTTCCCGCGAACCGCCTGGGCGCGCTGGTGGAGCGAATCAAGGCGCAGATGCCTACAAAGGTGTTCTGGGTCTGCCCGCTGGTCGAGGAATCCGAGACGTCAGACATGATGAACGCGCAGAAGAGGTTTGACGAACTTGGACGATATTTCAGGGCGGGGCTTGTCCACGGGCAGATGGAAAAGAAGGAACGCGACAGGGTTATGGAAGAATTCGCGCATGGAGACCTGGAGGTTCTGGTCGCCACATCCGTGATAGAGGTCGGAATCGACGTCCCTGACGCGACGATTATGGTGATTGAAAATGCCGAGCGGTTCGGATTGTCCGCATTGCACCAAATACGGGGTCGCGTCGGACGCTCCGATAGGCAATCGTATTGCATTTTGCTGCATGGCTTCGGATTGTCCGAAAACGGCGAAAAGCGTTTGCTGGTTTTATGCGACACGAACGACGGATTCCAAATCGCCGAACAGGACCTGATTATGCGCGGCACGGGCGAAATCCTCGGCACGCAGCAATCCGGCTGGCTGAATTATCACTTTGTCGATTACCGCGCGCATCAGGCTTTATTCAGGTTCGCGGTCGACAAGGCGAAGGAAATCGCCGCATTAGGAACCGTTCCCGAGGAAGTCCGCGATTTGATGTGGGTTTTCGGCCAGGCAGACAGGATGGAGTTTATAAAGGGATGAAAAAGTCAATAACAAATAGTTATCGTTTATCCAAAAATACGGTCTCATAAGCGGCTCGTAAATCCGTCATATCAATCAGTTCCCGTTTATTATTTTACCCAGTTCACGGCGTTCTGGCATTCTTTTAACGCCTTTTCGAGTTCGCCAAGTTTCACCAATCCGACCGAACCGGACACCGTTGCCGCGCCGCCGCCCCGATTCCGGTGACCCAAATCCCTTTGGATTCAATTTATATTGTAGCACGTTCCCGCAGAGAAAAAAAGGATTATTTTTTGTAGCTCGCTTTCCAATGAAGCGATGCGTGGGCGCCGTTGCAAAACGGCTTGTTTCCGGACGCGCCGCAGCGGCACAATGTCTGCTTGTTCCTGACCTCGTATGCCGTTCCGTCCGCGCCGATTACCTTTATCCCGCCCCGTATCCAGAGCGGCCCGGATATTTTAAGCCCGCCGTCCTCTATCAGGTTGATTTCCTTCCCATCCTTTGTTTCCAAGGATTTGCCGTCGTTTGTGAACATGAGAAGCCGTCCCGCCGGGCAAAGATTCGCCTCCTCGATCGCCAGTTTCGGATTTTCGCCCGAAAGCACCAGATTCCAAATCCGCCCGCCGCGGTCGCAGAACCTCGCGAACGCGCAGTAGTTCTGATTGTCCATCAATGTCAGTTCCGGCCCTTTGAACGCCTTTGCCGACGGTTGTTGCATAATCGGAGTTTTGTCGGCGGTCTCCGTTCCGTCGAATCCATCCGAATGGCTGCCGTCGCAAAACGGCGCGTTCTTGCTTCGCCCGCAGCGGCACAATGCCGCCGGGTCTGTTTTTATCTCGAACGTTCTGCCGTCGCCGTATTTCACGGATATGCCGTTCGCGTCGGTCAGAATGATTTTCTCGGCCGCCTTCGACGCGCCATAGACCATGTAGGGTCCGTTTTTTTCAATCTTGATATATATTTCTTTCGCCATGCGCGCAATTTACATCTTTCGGGCGGGCGTTGCAACAAGTTTGTATTCCTAGGAATACACGCCTATGTCAAAACGGCGAAAAAAATGCCATAATCGTTGGCGGTCGGGAGCTAACAAGTCAGCAATAATGACCCGGCGGTTTTCGGAAAGAAGACTTTCCTGTTTTATTACCGCCGCATCCCGACCACAAGCCAGGACAAAATAAATATCCAAGTTCCAGTATTGCCGGTTTGTCAGGCCCGACTTTTCTATTTTTTTGTTCTGCCCGAGAATTGTATCTGATAAATCGCGTAAGTCAATAACAAATAGTCAATAGTCTTATGTTCGATAGTAATATAAGCGTTATCTCTGCCAGCTATCGGGCTATCGATTATAAAACTATTGACTATTTATGGTATAATATCGGTTATGAAAAACGACAGATACATATCGGTAAGCAAGGGCGTGAACGGTTTTTCGTTCGCAAACCTCGGCTTGTTCACGGGATTCGGCGGCGGAATCATCGACGCCGTGTATTCCCTGATTTTACTGGACATCTGGGGCAGCGCGGCGATTGTCGGCATTTACAGTTCCGCGTATTTCGCGTTCGGGCTGATTGTCCAGATGTTTTTCGGCGAGTTCATGCGCATGTTCTCGAAGGCGCGGCTGTTTTATTCCAGCGTTCTGGCAACGGCCGTTTGCTTCGTGATGCTGTCTTTTTCGATAAAACCCGCGACGTTTGTCGCGCTTGATTTCTTTACTGAAATACCGCTGGTGTTCATAGGGACGCTGATACCTTTGTTCATGGCCGATTTTGCCGGCCGCGACGGAATCGCCAAGATGAACGGCCGGTATCATCTGTGGCTGAACGTCGGCGCGCTGTTCGCCCCGATGATTGCCATGGCGATTGCCGGGCGTTTTGGAAACAGGTCGGCGTTTTTCGCGTCCGCGGTGATGTATCTGCTCGGCTGGATGCTGTTCAAGCATTACAAGATTGTTCAAGAGGACAAAAAGATTCCGAAACTGTCGCCTCGCCGGACGCTGAAATCCGTATGGCGCGGCGTCCGCGCATATTTCAGGCGCGCGGATTTTGTCCGGGCATACGTCGTCAATTTCGGATATTACGCGATGAAGGCCCTGCGTCTGCTGTATTGGCCGATTTTGGTGATAGAGAACGGATTTTCCAAAGACACGCTCGGCTTGATTTTGACGCTTGGCGTCATACCGTATGTCCTGTTGTCCGAGCCTGTCGGGGCGTTGGCGCGAAAATACGGCCCGAAGGGAACCAAAATCGGGCTGGCGTTCGGATTCCTGCTGTTCGCCGCATGCTCGTTCGCTTTGTTTTTCGCCAAGGGTTCCTTCATGCTGGCGCTGTTCGTTTTGATGCAGGTTTCCGGCGCGATTCAGGAATCTTTGCACGACCTGACGTTTTTCGATGTCGCGAAAAAGTCCGAACAGGGGCGCTTTTACGGGATATTCAACACGTCCGTCAATCTTCCGAAGTTCGTCGTGCCGCTGATAGGCTCGGCGTTCATCGTTCTGCTCGGCGCGACCGAGGCGATGTGGCTGGCGACGGGATTGTTCGGGATTCTCACAACAATTGCCTTGCTTTACAGGCAGAAAAACAGGTATAGTGATATGCAATAAGTGATATGTGATATGAAACGAGGGCGCATGGTTTTAATGCGTTGCAGAAAAACAAAAGTCATATCACTTAATTGCATATCGCATACATAAAGGAATAAATATGGCGAAGAAGACAATAGTTCCGGAAAGCATTCTGGCGAAAAACCCTGCGCTTGAAAACGCGCTGGCGCAAATACAAAAGCAGTTTGGAAAAGAGGCGATTATGCAATTCGGCGATGACGCCGCCCGCGATATAGAATCGATTTCGACGGGCTCGCTCGGCTTGGACATCGCGCTTGGAATCGGCGGATACCCCAAGGGACGGATTGTGGAGATTTACGGGCCGGAATCGTCCGGAAAGACCACGCTGGCGCTGCACGCGTGCGCCGAGGCGCAGAAAAAAGGCGGCGTTGTCGCGTATATCGACGCGGAAAACGCGCTGGATACTGGATACGCCAAGAAACTCGGCTGCGATGTGAAAAATATGATAGTTTCCCAACCCGATTCGGGCGAACAGGCGCTGGAAATAGCGAACACTTTGATTCAGTCCGGCGCGGTGGACGTGGTTGTCGTCGATTCCGTGGCCGCGCTTGTCCCGCAGGCGGAAATCAACGGGAACATAGGCGACACATTCATGGGCACCACTGCGCGCCTGATGTCGCAGGCGTTGAAAAAGTTGGCGGGCAGCGTTTCGCGGTCGAACGCCCTTTTGGTTTTCATCAACCAAATCCGCATGAAAATCGGCGTCATGTTCGGAAATCCCGAAACGACGTCCGGCGGCAACGCGCTGAAGTTCTACGCGTCCGTCCGCCTTGACATCCGCCGCACCGGCGCAATCAAGGACAAGGAAAACATCGTCGGAAACGAAACGCGGGTCAAGGTCGTGAAAAACAAGGTCGCTCCGCCGTTCCGGGTGGTGGACTTTAAAATTATGTATGGCGAGGGGATTTCGCGCACATCCGAGATTCTGGACATGGGCGTGAAATACGGCCTGATTGACAAGGCGGGCGCGTTTTATTCGTATAACAGCGAACGAATCGGGCAGGGCGAAGCGAACGCGCGTGAATGGCTGCGCAATAATCCCGCAGTGCAGGAGGAATTGCAGGCGAAAATTATGGAAAAGACCAAGGGAATCGCGGACGACATGCAGGGCTCGAGCGAGCCTGATGCCGATGCCGCGGAACCGGAGGAAGAAGGCGCCGAATGATAAAAACGCAAGAGCATTATGTTATAAGGAATGGAAAAAATATAAGATACCCGAGCGGATGCGACCTTAATTGCACGGACGAGCATAGATTGTTCAACGGCCGCGATTGTCCGCACAGAATTGCGTGCATGTATGAAAATGGAGATGTGAAACACTTTTCCCGCAGCGAGAAAGGCATGATAAAAACGCGCGAACGCCAGCTTGGTGATTTGGGGGTAAGAATTGTCGATGACTGTCTCGGATGGGACGGCAGATAAAACAAATAAAAAGAGGAGAGAAAAATGAAAAAAATAGAAATCGAGACTCGAAAACCTCACAGAAGAAAATACGCTGTCATCATCGCGATTGTGGTTGCGTTCTTTGCCGGACGGTGCTCGATTGATTCGAATCCAGGAATGTCGAACGACACTTGCGGCCTTATAGAAGAAAGAATGTCCAAATCTCCGTCGAACTCGGACTTGAAAGAATTATCAGTTGTTTTCTCGAAAAATTGCCGCAGATATCGCAAAGCGGAGAAAGTAAAAGAAACAAAACCGGATGACGTGTCGTTGCCGGAAAAAACATGCGCCGCGATAGAATCTCTGTTGTTAAGAAGGGGGGCGAGTTATTTTGACGAGTGGGAGGATTCCTTCAGTTCTCATATTGGCATGGCGGAAAATTATGCCGCCTTGGTCGAATCGGGGTGTCCGGAAAATCGCGAAAAGTACAGGGCGCTTGCGGTTAGGGAACTTGAAATCGCGCTGGCAATGGATAGGCATGTCAATTCTGACGGCTTTATTAATGTCGCGGAGGTTTACGGGCGTATTGGAATGGCCCCCCAGGCCCGGGCGTTTATTTCCGAGGCCAAGAAACGGGGAAATTATAATACGGACGATTTACATTGCGCGGATAAGATTTTTTCGGAATCCGTCTCCTCGCAGTTGGCGCAATGAATGTAAGCTGCGAGCCGCTGGAAGAACTGCGGGAATTGATTATTGCCAGAAACATTTGTTGGTGAAATGATATGTGCCTTTGGCATCGCCAATATTGGCCGATGACGGAATATTCTAATGCATTTATGGAATCTGGCAGGCTCCGGCCGTTTGGGAGCAAGTCCCCTTATTTTGGTCGCAGTCCGCGGCGCCGTTGTATGGCAAAATCGCCGGTGTTGTTATCTCCTCGTGGCCGCCCGGGCAGCCGCTGTTGTTTGAAACAACGACATAGGAGCCGGATTCAATCTCGGAATAGCCCGCCGGGCAGGTTGCGGACAAGTTTCCGGCAAGCAGCCACGCGAAAATAAAGCAGAATGATTTTCTTGTCATGATTTTTAGTAAAGCTTGTTGTTTATGATATATTCCGCGCAATATTTAACGCAGGCGCCCGACGCTATGGCGCCTCCTTGGTTTCCAGGAGGAAGCCCTGCGATATTTTTATCAGGAATCGTTTGGGACGTGATGCATTTGCACGGCCAACTGCCGACAAAACTGCCAAGAGCTATGCTGCCTATCATATATACTTTTTCGCACAAGCTTCCAAAACTTATGTCATAATTGTTAACGGGATCGAACACCTTGCTGGTGCATCCGGTGCCAATCGCAAAAAAATACCTTGTGGTTGTATCCAGATAAGTTCCTGCCGATGAACAATACCCGCTTTTGGCGACGGTGCTCAGCCTGCCGTATGCATACGAATCGGCGACTCCCCCCGCTTTGCATAATTTCACGGCGTTCGCGTCGCGCGAAAGCATTACCGCCAGAAAGTAGGCGACGACAATGCGTTTGGTCTTCACAGTTTTCCTCCTCTTTGTCGCAAAAGAGCCACCAATTTTTTAGGTTGGTGGCAGGAGGTTCTCAACAATCTGAAGAATTGTGCGGCGTATTCAACATATTCCGCCGCCCATCCTGCCATGGCAGGAGCATTTGTCGCCTGCTTTCTGACGCTTCAGTAGAGGTTGAGATACCTCAATGCAGGCAACCCGCCCGCATCGAAAGGATTATATAATAATGATTAGAAAAATCAAAGCACATAATCGCGATATTTTCGAACGTCGCCAAGTTTTTCGCCAAATGCGAAAATTATAAATCATGAGAGTTTTTCCATCTGGGCCGGTATCTGAAGTCATTGGGTCCAGGAGCAGTCGGTGGAAAAATTATACGTGCCCTTGCTGTCGGTAAGATTTTCGGATGCCGGAACAAAGCAGCTTATCATCGACGTTGCGCCCGGCGCGCTTGTGGTCGCCTCGTTCGGTTGGCACGCCGTGCACGACGTCTGAGTTCCTATTGCTTCCGCATACGAGCCTTTGGCGCATTGCGCGCATGTCTGCGCGTTTACATACGCCCCGGCCTTGGCCTGCAGCGGGGTTTCTATCGTTGCCGTGCCGCTCCACGCGCTGCTGCTGCCCGCCGTATGCTTCAGAACCCCGGCATTGCAATACGCGCTTATCGCCGTTCCGGTTTTCGTCTCGTTGCAAGACCCAAAGGCCGTCCATCCGGCTCCGGTATTCCTTGTCCATCCGGTGGTTTGCGCGGGGCATTC
>JAITQO010000004.1 GCA_031288835.1 Rickettsiales bacterium
ACGGTTTATAGACCCTATTCCCGCCGGAGTTTACCCCCGCGAAGGCGGGGGCGGGAATGACAAGTATAAAGGAATGGGAATGACAAGAGGAAAGGCGCCGGAATGACAAACCTAAGGGATTTGTTTTAGTTTTCGTTTCCGCTGCTTTTTATCCTTGTCGTTCCGAAGTCCCGCCAGAGGGCGCGAACATCCTCTCCCCGTCACTGTCCCAGACCCGCCGGCGTGAAACGCCCGATATTGTTGACCAGCTCCTCTATCATGTTCAGCTCGATCGCCGCGGGAATCGGCGTTTCGTCCTTGTCAATCCATACGTCCGGAAAATCGTCGCCGCCGAGTATTTTCGTCCGCGTGATTTTTCCAGACTTGTCGTCGAACCATACCAGCAACGCCTGCCTGTTGTCATACGTTATGGGAAAAGGCCCGTGATAATTCTCGTCCGCGCCGTAATAAATCCAAACGGAATCTCCGAAAATCGTTCTCGCCTGGGGACTGCCGAACTTTTTTTCCAAATCCGTCGTCGTTTTCACGGCCGCGACCCCCTTTTCCAAATCGCCCGGAAACACAAACCCGCGGTGTTTCGTCTGAAGCGCGCAGGCGGAGCAAGCCATGATTGCAAAAAAATAAGCGGCGATTGTCTTCATTTGCAAGTTAAGTATATTCCATAAATAAAGTTTTCGCAAGCAAACTTTGCCCCCCGTCGTCCCCCGTCACCGGCTTCCGTTTAATAAAAATCTTTGCGCAAGCTTTAATTTGCGCCCGCAATGCGCGCCAAGGATAACGACCGAAACAGCCGCTATTCGCAAGTATAGGTATAATTTCCCTTATTGTCGGAATAGGCCGTGGTTCTATCGGTGACTTCAACCCATCCGTCGCCGCAACCTTCGTTGTCGCCGACAGTCTTTGTCAGAACCATGTCCTCCTCCAAATAACCAAGCGGGCAAGCAACGGCAAGAAGGTAATCCGGGCCGCAAAGCGCGCCGCGAAAATCCGACATCAGCACGGCCTCCGCGCAGGCCGCGGCGCAAGACGAATGGCAACCCGCGGAAGTTCCATAATCGGACAGAAACGCATGCGCGCCGACCGCATTGAACACATTCTTCAGCTGACACCAGCAATACTGCCCGTCCGACGCGGAAGGATTGTTAAGATTGGGGCGGCTGCCGAAGGTATTTGAGCAGCGCCAGATTATTTTTATGTTTCCGCCGCAGCCGCAATCGTTCACAATCCCGCTCTGCCCGGTTCCAAACGCCCCGGCGCTGGGCATGCAGCCGTTCGCCGCCCCGCTGCCGTAACATGCGGAGTACCAGTCGCCGCCACCCTGGCAACTGACAAGCGCCCTGCACAATGTTTCGGCGCGCAGATTTGTCATCAGGAAAAACAATGCGAATAAAAATCCCTTCATTTCATCGCTCCCGCCGGGCGCTACATTACCGCTCTGACTTGCGCTTCGGTCCACAGCATGCCGTGCGCCGCCGCATCGCTTTCGGCCAGATTGCGTATGCTTATCCTTGACATGGCCCGGTCTATATCCTCGCTGGCGGAAGAACAGCAACAGCATTCCAAGCCGCAGCCGCTTGGCCCGCCCGAGACATAAGTTCTCGGGCTTGACAGCAGCGCGCCGCCGTTTGGTCTTAGGAGATACAGCGTGCCGCTGACCCAAAACGTGCCCTCAGCGTTGCTGCATGCCTGTTTGACGCCGCCATAAATGGCCACATGATAGCCGCCGGGGATAAACATGCCGTCCGATTTCGCCCTATAATGATGCCAGGCGCTGTCATTATCCCCGGCCCATGTCTCGGTGGTCACCAAATATAGCCCGCCGATTGGAACCGTTATGACCTCGCCCCACCAATAATATGTATGCCCCCAGCCGGATGACGACGACTGGGAAAAACCTCCGGTATAATTGACCTGCCATTTCTTTTGGCACAGACGGACAGCCCCGGCGACGCGCATCCCCGCCATTAAAACCGCCAAAAACATAATTGCCCTTTTTATTGTCATCCCCCGCTCGATTGTCCCGCAGCCTTAGATTTTCACCCTGCGGCAAACCGCCAGGCAGGACGAAAATGGAAAACCGCCGTAGATGGCGGTTGGAGTTTAGAAACAATCTGAAGAATTGCATGGCTTATTCCATATATTCGCCATCCTCCAACCATTCTGTTGGAGTTTTTTTGCCACTCACGGCACTTCAGACGAGGTTTCTACGCCCCATACCCACAACTACGGATACTTTCGCATTATAAAAATTATGCGCGATAAAAACAAGGAAAATTTTAGGAAACCTATCATAAAAAAATCGGCGAAATCAATTTCGAATATCATGCGGCATGATTTTCTGACTTCCGGCGCTACATTAAAAATACAGGGCTTTTCAGTATCGCATTTACATTTCGCGCATCATAAAAAATCCCGCCGGGGCGGGATTTTTTTATTTCTTCGAATCTTCTTTCTTCGCGGGTTCGGACGCAGCGGACGCCTTCTTGGCGTCAGAGGTTGGCGTGGCCGCCGCGGGCGCCACTGCGGCCGCCGCAGGCTTTGCCTCCGTCTCTTCCTTCATCTTTCCGGTTATAGTGACGAATGCCAAATCCGCCTGATGCAATCCCAGCCTGACGCCATCGGGCAGAACCAAATCCCGGCCGTGGACGGTTTCGGTTATATCCAGGTTCGACAAATCCACGTCGATTCTTTCCGGAATATCGTCGACCCTTGCCAGCAGGGCGACGCTGCGCACAGCAAAGTTCAAAGCGCCGCCCATTTTAAGCCCGCGCGACGACGACGCGTTCAGCAGGTTGACCGGCACGCCGACGGCGACAGGCTTTGATACGTCAACGCGCTTGAAATCCACATGCAGCGGCGTATCCTTCACAGGATGATATTGTATGTCCGCCAGCATCGCGTTTTCTTTCGTCTTGCCCGTGTCAATGACGAACAATTTCGTCCGAAGCCCCGGGCGTTTGACCAATTCCCCGAAATCATGCCCGTCCAGTTCGACGGCCGTCGGCCCGATTTTATTTCCGTAAATCACGGCGGGGATTTTTTTGTCCAATCTGACCTTGCGCGCGGCCCCCTTGCCTGCGGCATTCCGCAAACCAGCGGATATTTCTATTTTTGCCATTTTTCAATCCTTTGTTAAACGGTCGCAACCTCCAAGGGTGTTGCGCGGAAAATTATGGCATATTTTTTGCGCGAAATCAAGTCAGAAGCGCATAGACATGCCAAAATGCGCGTTATGCGTTTTGACCGCCGCGTTGTGGTGATACCCGTATCCGACGCCGAACTGCAGTCCGCCGATGGTCAGAAACTCCACCCCCGCCCTGCCCGTCAGCCACAGCGGGGACGTATCTATTTTATAATCCGAATACGCGTCGCCGCTTGCGAACATGTATTCGATTCTATCGCCCATGCCCACAATCTCGTATTCCCCGCCGACAGACAGATACGGCCTCATTATAAACGTCGGCTGCAGATAAATCCGCTTTTGAAGCATCAGCGAATATCCGGGCGCGACCGTCGCGTATTTGTCCTGTTTTATGCTCATATAATCCGCGCCGCCCGCTGTTTCCGAGAATTCGAACCCTTTGTTCTGCGCAAACCTTACCGACACGTTCCCGACCATATACTGCCCGGAAATCGAATGTATTATCCCTATCTCGCCGCCAAAGCCGGACGATTGCCCGTCGCCGCCGATGTTCGCCATATAATCATGCGTTTTGTCGAGGCCGAGCTTATGCGAATAAAAGTTTCCGGAAATATACAATTGCGCCGAATCGGCCATCTTGTAAATCATATATCCGCCGGCGTTCACAGACGTGCCGCTGGCCTTCGTATTCCGCCCGCCCGTAATGCTTTTCGAGCCATACGACAGGTCCAGCGTCTGCTTTCCGTTGCTGTCCGCCATGGTCATTCCGGCATTGAATCCGATAATCAGCCCCCGGCCGATTTGCATATCGTATCCGGCGGCCGCGGACATGGTTTCGTCTTTTATGGAGCCGCCCTCGGGGCTCGACAACGAACCGATTCCATAGTTCGCGTCCACCCACAATTTGCTTCTCGCGCGGTTGCGCGTCCACAGCGATTCGTCAACCATGCGCTTTTGCAGACTGTTCTGCGCCATTCTTTCGGCCGAGTTCACCAAATGCGCGAACTGCCCGCCCTCGGTCGGCGCGAACAGGCGCGAAAATTCATGCAGCGGCAGCGGCTTGTTATCGTTATGGTAAACCTCCATCCGATTATACAATTCTTCCGCCATATTCGAATATATGGTTCCGCGATACGCTTCCTTCAGCGCCTCTATCGGATTATTGTTGTAAAACTTCGCCCTAAGCAGCCCGTAATGCGCCCAGTTGTCAATCGCGCCCGCGGAATTGTCGATGTTGAAGTCCGGTTTCAGCGGCTGAATCTTCTCGCGAACGGAAAACATTTCTATCAGCCCCCCATACTGCCGGTCGAATACGGCGAACAAAGAATCGCCGTCCTGCCGCATATACACCGGCACCCCGTTCGGGTCGAATCCCGCGGCGCCCAGATAATCAAAGCACAGCGTCATGTCGGCATTGCAGAAATACACGTTCAAACTGCGCGGCAAAAGGTCGAAGCTTTTGATTTCAGAAGCCTGCAGCAGCCATACCGCCACATCCCTGTCCTTTACCGTGTCAAAGTCGAATATGGTCAGCCCGATGCTTCCATCCTTAAAATCATTCTGGCGCTGCAACGCGTTGTTTGCCCCGTGAAAGTCCAGATTAAACGTGCCGCCGACATCAATAATCGGCTTTGCGTTCGTCGTGTTAAGAACCACGGCGTTGTTCGCGTCGCGCTCGATTGGCACATAGAAATCATACTGGTTCGGCACGCTGCTGCCTCCATTCCCCTTCGGCAATACAGCAAACAGCAATTTGCTGCGGTTGTTGAACAAATAGTCTCCGCCGATGCGCATTCTTCCGAGGCCCAAAAACTCCACCCCGCCGGTCACGCTGCCGCCGATGTCGACGTTCAGGAACGGCGCCCAGCCGCCCGAGGACGAATAATCGACCCCGTTCGGCAGGCTGCATATGCCGGTCACGCAGCCGGAGAGATAGTTGGTCGCGCTGACGATAATCCTTCCGCTGTTCGCCGACAGGCTGCCGCCGACATCCAATACGGAGGTGTTCAGCCTCAATGTGTGCCCAAGTTTCCCGGATATGCTGCCGTCCGTGTGCAGGGTCTTGCCATCGGCCATCGAAATCGTGAAATCATAGCCGCCGTTTATAATTGAAATCGAGCTCGAGCCCCCGGCGACGCCCTGCACGATATGGTTGACCGATATGTCGCCCAAAGACTTGAATCCGTTTCCGGTTATGCTCAGGCTGCCGGACATGCCGTTTATTCCGCCGATTATCAGCGCGTCCTCCTTGTTCGCCAGCACGGTGTTCCACACCGTCAGATTCATTGTTCCGGAGTTTACGATTTTCCCAAGCGTCGCCGTGCCGTTGCCCACTTCCAAATTGAACGCGCCGCTGTTGTCGATATCCGCAATATCCAACAAATCGGCGGCGCCGAATAACAAACTTCCGCTGTTAACAATCCCCTTCCCTACGACGATGCCGTTGCCGGCGGATATGCTGGTCGAACCGCTGTTCACGAATGTGTTTGTTGCGGTGGACGACGCGCTGCCGGTAATCTTGAAGGTTCCCGCCCCGTCAAGCGCGAAAGACGAGCCGGCCTGCGCCGAATATGTTTCCGCCGACAATATTTTGCCGCCATACCCCTTTATTTTCGCATTGCCGGAATAAACCGTCAGCGCCCCGGCGACATTCATGTTGCCGCCGACATCCAACGTCTGCGTTCCGCCGGACGCAGATAATTTCAGCGCGTAGGGGTCCGTAGCGCTGCCGAATGCCAGCCCCCCGGCCAACGCTATGTCATTCTGCGATTTCAGAGTCAGCCCGTTCCAGTCGATTGACCCGGCGGTATGCGTCAGCGAACCGATTGTAGCGCCGGTCCCGGTCAGCGTCATAGAGCCGCCGTTCATCGCAATTGCGCCAATCATCCAATAATTGCTCGCATTGGAAATCGCCATGGCGCCGGCATTGTTCGTTATGTCGCCCATTGCCAGCAGCGAACCGGAGTTGTTCGTAATGGTTATCGCGTTGCCGACGCACGACGCGTCCGCGCAATTCACGATATTTCCTATGCTTCCGCCGCCCGCGGTCGTGATTGACAAGGCGCCGGCGTTCCCTATTCCGCCAAGGCCGACCGCGCCGGACACCGTAGAAAAAGACAGGGTTCCGTAATTGATTATGCTTCCCGTTCCGCTTATGCCGCCGCCCGAGTAAATCGACAATTGCTTTCCCGCGCCGACATCCACACCGCCGCCGAATATCAGGCTCGAAGCGCTCACCGACGCGCTGGTGACATTGTCGTCAATCAGAATCCCCGAAGAATTGCCGACAAGCGCGGCGCTGAAATTGCCGCCGACTCCATTATTGAAATTGATTCCGTTTCCTATATTCGCGGCGCCGGTCACGTTCAGGTTGCCATATGTCTTGATTACCCCCCTGCCGGACTGGAGCAAAGACCCGGCGGTTGTCTTTCCCGCGTTCAGAATAATGGTGTTGGCGCCGCCGCCGGCTCCCGCGCCGATGGCGGACAATGCGCCGCCAATCGTTATGCCGCCCGCGTTCGACGACTTCAATTCCAATGTTCTGGCCGTATCGCCGGAGACCAGCACGCCGCCGCCGATACTAATCGTTCCGCCCCCGACATCAATCGACAGCGACGGATTGGCGCCCGAGACGCCTATGTTCATGTTTCCAGGCGCATAACTTACCCCCGTTCCCCATATCAGTTCCTTTGCGACGGACAACGACGCAAACCCATCGTTCGCATAATCCACCTTTATGCCGGAGAGTTCGCCGATTATGTTCAAGAATCCGCCCGCGCCGACGGATATTCCGTCGTCGACGGACATTATTCCGGCGCTTCCCCCTATGTCCGCGCGGCCGCCGTTCATTATGATGCTCTGGAAATGATGGTCTGTCGCAAGGTCCAGAGCGGCGTTATGAAAATAAATATGCGCGGTTCCCGCACCGCTTATAAAATCGCCGGCCATCGCCAGTTTGTTCACGTCAATCCGAAGGGTTCCGTCATTCTCCAAATACCCCATCGTCAGTTTTTGCGCGCCGCTCTGCCCGGCCTGCGTTCCGACCGCGGTCGTTACGGTCAACGTCCCGTCGTTATCCACATGTCCCAAAACGGCGCCGCCAACGCCATATATCGACATGATTCCGTTATTCTCAACCCTGCCGGCCGACACAACCGTCCGCGCCTCCAGCGATATGTTTCCGGAATTGCCTACGGTGCCGGAGATACCCATCGTCTCCGCCCCCAAATACATGCTCATCGAGGCGCCGTTCGTAACCGACGACGCGCTTATGCCGGCGCCGGCGCCCGTTCCCGTCAGTTTCAGATACAATTTCGACATGGTGTTGCCCAACAGGCTCGCCATATAATCAACGCCGTCGGTGTTCGTAAACGCAAGCGTCCCCGTTTCCAGATAGAAATCCGACGCGTTCGCCTGATTAAATATTCCGCCGAGCGACGTCTTCCCGCTCACAATGGCGCGGAACGAGCCGTTGTTGCTGAACGTTCCGTCGATTGTCAGATTGCCGAGCGGAGAAATGAAACTCCATTCCCCGGTGTCGACGCCCTTTGATGGGTCGAGATTGCTATATGTCCAGTTGCCGTTGCCGTCAGACCAATCCCAGCCGAAATGCATCGAGCCATTCAGCATGTTTATGACATTTCCCTTAAACAAGACATCGCCTCCGCCGCGCGCGATGATGATTTTTCCGCCTCCGGAATTGTTCGCGTCCCCCCTCACCTCGATATCCCCGCCGGCGGATAAAACGACGTCGTTCGCCTTGAGGTTGTATAGATATCCGCCGATTGCCAAATCGCCCCCGGCCGTCAATTTGGTTTTCCCGGTGCTTGCGGTGTCGTTGTTCAGAAAACCGGTTGTCAAATCATCGTCAGCGTTCAAATCCAAAATCTTTCCGCCGTTTTCGATATTTCCAACAATTATGCCGTTCGTCAGGGTCGTCGCGCCCGCGCTGAGGCCGTTCGCCGTCTTGACCACAATCTCCGCGTCCGCTGCGTTCGCGATATTTCCCGCGTTGAACGACGCGACCATGCCGCCCGCCTGCCCCGCGGCGCCGACATGAAGTTTCGCGCCCGCCTCCACGCTTATGTTTCCGAATCCATGGGCGTCAAGCGCCGCCTGCAATTCATCCAGCAATTCCGGCGTCACGGCGCCCGCGTTCGCCGTCAGAATCGCCGCAACGTCCCCAAAGCCGTTCTGCGTCAAAAGCGTCGCGATTGCCGGCGACATCGCCCCCCCGCTCGCAGTTATCTCGCTTTGCAATTGGGACGCCAGCGCGCCCCCGCCCCTCGCGGACAAGATATCCTTGAAGACGCCGAGCACCGAGGACATAGGCGGCGGGGCGCCCGAGAACGATATGCCGCCGAATTCCATCCCGATTCCGTTGAAATCGATGTCGATATAGTCCGAAGTCGAATTGACGCCGTCGATTTCCAACGTCTTTCCGGCCGCCAATTTCAGCGCGGTCGCGTTGACCGCCAGCCCGGCGCCGACCAATATGCCGCCGCGGCTGCGAATCACATAGTCGGAACCCGCGGCATTCCCGGCAAGCTCGAACCTGCCGTTCAGCGTTCCGTCCGCGGCATATCCGACATCCATCCGCCCCTTCGCGTCCAGCCCGCCGATTTTCAAAATATTGTTCCCGATATTCGCGGACAACAGGGATTTCGCGCCGACGACGATTTTTCCATCGACTTCCAACGTATAGCCGGAATCAAGTACCGAATGCCCGCCGAACGTTATGAAATCCCCGCCGATTTCGATTCCGCCGCTCGCGGCGAGGATAATCCCGGCGGTGGAGTTTCCGGCGTTGAACGCGGACGTTCCGTTTTTCGTATTGTTCCAAACGCTGCCCGCAATGCTTAAATCGCCGGATGAGTTCAGATATACGGACGCAATCGAAACGCCGTTGCCCTTGTAGTCATAATACCGCCAGTTGGAAAGGTTCAGAATCGAAACGCCGTTCGCATCGGACCCGTTGACGTCAATCCGTCCGGAATCGATTTTCAACAGCGAGCCGGACGTTTGGCTCTGGGCCGGGTCATAGTCCGCGTTTATCGCTTCGCCCGCGTCGAACAGATAATTGCCGTTCGCGTCCGCAAAACCCGCGCCGTTCCAAATGAATCCGCCGAGCATGACCCCGCCCGGCGTCCCTCCATCCGACGGGGCAAGCTCCAAAATGCCGGCATTCCTAATGCTATTGCGCCCGCCCGACGACGACAGCAAATCCACCGCTTTCAACCCGTTCGCCGCCCCGGTCAAAGTCGTATTGCCCGTGTTTATCAAATCTCCGTTGGGATTGCCGGCCGGGGCCGTGCACGACAACACGCCGTTCGCGTCAATCGTGCAGTTGCTAGGCAACGCGGCGTATGCCCCAATGGGGCTGAACAGCAGCGCCAAAACCAGGATTTTTTTCAACCGCACGCCAAGACTCTCCCCATGATTTGTATCATTTTACCATACCGCCAATTTTTTGCCAAACGAAAAATGCTTGTTTTCATTACTTTTCACCTTGTTTTTGAAATAAAATCCATCATTCTTTTATCGAAAATCTCCCCGTCGGAACTGCACAGCATGAACCAATCCGGATGCAGTCCGGCGCGAAGAAAATCAATCGGATTGCATGTGTTTTCCGTCCTTACGGATATGTCGTTCGGCATGTTCCGGCGCTTTTCCGCGCACGACAAGTCCGCGGCTGGATTCAAGAAATACGCAATCCTGAAATCATAGCGACGCCCGTTTTCGTCGCACCAGTCAATCATCTGCCGGACGTATTTTGGCTCTATCACGTCATAGACCAGATTTTTGTCGCCGTTTCGGAGAATTTCCCGCTTTTCTACGCCATACAGCCATTTCGGCTCGCCCGGCTTCCAAAACTGCCGGTTCACGAATAGTTTTGCGGCAAACTCCTCCGTATCGAAAAACCGCTCGTCGCGGAAGTAATAATCGCGCCCCTCGGCCTCGCCTTCGCGCGGCTTCCGCGTGGTTGCCGAGACAAGTTTGCGGAACTTTCCGAGCGGCTTCAGATAATTTTCCCAAAAGTATCCTTTTCCGCTTCCGGACATGCCGGTCAGAAACAGCAAAACCTTCCTTTCCATACGGTTAAAAATAGCAAAATAAACACCTTGCGCGCAAGGTGTTTTTTGCAATAAGATAAGCGCATGAGAAACACATATCGCGCCGGACTTTTCGCGGAATGGCTGGCGCGACAGTATTTGCGCCTGCACGGATTCGGGATTTTGGAGTCGCGGTATGTCACGGGCAGGCTCACGGGGCGCGCGGAAATCGACATAATCGCCGAAAAGCGCGGCCTGATTCTGTTTGTCGAGGTGAAAAACCGCCCGAACGCCGCCGCCGGACTGGACGCGATTTCACGCGCGCAGCACGGGCGCCTCCGCGCCGCGGCCGAGGCCTACCTTCGCAGGAAACAACTGCTCTGCCCGGCCCGATTTGACGCGATTATAGTCAGCGGCCTTAAAATCAGATGGCTCAAAAACGTCGTGTGAGTCAAAAATCAACGGCAATCACATATCGTTAAGCCTTTTCACCCGCTCTTCAATCGGGGGATGCGTCGCGAACAGCCCGGAGAAATTTTTGCGCGGGTCCGCGATAAAAGCCCTGGCCATAGCTCGATTGCCGTCAACGGGACGAACCCGGGGATTTCCGGAAATTTTGGATAACGCCGACGCCAGCGCGCGGGGATTGCGCGTAATAAAGGCGCCCGTCGCGTCCGCCAAATATTCGCGTTTGCGTGAAACGGCCATGTGAAGAATCGGCGCAATGACAAAATTAAAGAGCACAAACGCGCACCAAACCATAAGAAGAACAGCCTGCGCCTGCCCCTTGTTCTTGCCGTTGCTGCCGCCGCCCGAAAACGCCATTCGCAAAATTATATCCGCAATAAAAATCGTGCAGCCAAGACCCGTGATAATCAGCACGTCCATCCGTATGTCGCGATTTCCGACATGCGCCATCTCGTGCGCTATGACGCCTTCGAGCTCCGCGCGGTCAAGCGTCCGAACAATGCCGCGCGTGAACGCGACGGACGCGTCGGTCGGCGCCCGCCCGGTCGCAAACGCGTTCATGCCGTCGTCATCGATTATATAGACCTTCGGCATCGGCAGTCCCGCCGCCAACGCCACGTTTTGAACCGCTTGGAACAACGGGCGGTATTCTTTTTCATCTTCATGAATCTGACGCGCGCCAGCGACCGAAAGCATCATGGAATCGCCGAACGCCCACGATATCAGCATCCATATCAGCGCCGTCCCCGCAACCGGAATCGCGACGGATACGGCGACGGACAGCGCCCCGCCAATCGCGCTTTGACCCGGCTCGGCCGCAAACGAAAGCGCAACGAAAACGATTAAAAATATCAATGCTATCAAGACGGTCGGAAACAGCGCCAGCAACAGCATTGTCTTGCGGTTATTGGATTTGATATGTTCATAAACAGTTGCCATTCGCCATCCTTGGGTCCGGGCCTAAAAATCGCCGGACGGCAAGACCCTAGAAGCCGATTTTCGGCGCCTTTTCGGCCGCCGCGCGTTCGGTTTTATCCAGTTCGAACAATTTTTCCCGCCGGATGCCGAACATGCCCGCCACGATGTTGGACGGAAATTGCTCGATACTGGTATTAAGCGCCATGACAACGGTATTATAAAATTGCCTCGACGCTTGAATCTTGTTTTCCGTATCGGCCAATTCATGCTGCAGTTCGATGAAGTTTTCATTCGCGCGCAGCGCCGGATAAGATTCCGACAACGCAAATATATGGCGAAGCGCGCCGGCCAGATTATTTTCCAAAACAGAGGCCTCGCCGGCGTCATGGTCGCCCGCGGCGGCGTTGCGCGCCTTGACTACGGCGTCCAAGGTCGACTTTTCATGCGCGGCGGCGCCCTTGACCGCCGCGACAAGATTCGGAATCAAATCATGCCGGCGCTTCAGTTGGGTTTCAACCGTCGCCCATGCCTCGCGCGCTTGGTTTCGACGCGAAATCAAGCCGTTAAACATGGCAATCGAATAAAGAACGATAACCGCCAGCCCGCCGACTATATACCATAGAGTCTGATTCATGCAAAACCTCCTTGTCTTTACGGAATTGTAACACGCAATATTTTAATAATCAATTTATTTTAAGCGGCGGGCAAAGAGGGCATAACGCGGCTATCTTCCGAATTTCCCGCTTCTTGGAAATCCGACGGGAACGGTGTGCCCCTGCGCGGCGCGGCGTCCCAGCCACGGTTTCCAATCGTCAAGCATCGTCGTGCCGCGGCCGGTCGTCCATCCGAATCCGTCCGATTTCACAAAGAACGTCGCATCCATCGCGTATGTCCTGTCGGCGTTGTATTTCTGCAAGACCACGCCCTTGCCGCGCGCCATTTCCGGAATCTCGGACGCCTCGAAAATCAACAGCTTGTCATTGCTGCCGACAATCGCGACATAATCGCCCGAAACCTCCTTGCATATAACGGCCGGATTTTTTTCATCGACGTTCATAATCTGCCTTCCGTTTTTCGTCTGCGCGAGACAATTCTCGCCGGATACGGCGAAACCCGAACCATGACGCGACACGACCAGATATTTCGCCTGCGGATTCAGAACAAACGCCGAGATGATTTCGTCGTCCGCGCCCAAATCAATCATCATCCGCACCGATTCGCCGAATCCGCGCGCGGACGGCAGGTCGTTGGCCGGCAGCGAATACATCTTTCCGTTCGACGCGAATATGTTCACCCTGTCCGTCGTCTGGCAATGGAACGCCGTCAGAAGCTCGTCGCCTTCCTTGAACTTCATGTCGTCCGTCGCCGCCGGCTCGAGGTGCCCGGCCGCCGCGCGAATCCAGCCCATCTTCGACAGTATGATTGTCCGCGGCTCCTTTTCGACGAAATCGTCCGCGTTGATTTCCACGTCGTCCGCGCCGGCCGACGCCCATTCCGAACGCCTGCGCCCAAGGGGCGTGTTTTTGGCGAACCCTTTTTTTATTTCGGCGAACCATTCCCTGATTTGCGCGTTCTGCTGCTCGTCCGAGGACATCAGCCCCTTCAGTTTTTTCTGTTCCGCGCGAAGGGCCTTGTCCTCTTTCTTAATCTCCATTTCCTCAAGCTTGCGCAGCGAGCGCAGGCGCGTGTTCAATATCGCCTCGACCTGATTCTCGGTCAGGTCGAACTCGGCAACCAGAACCGCCTTCGGGTCTTCCTCGTTCCTGATGATTTCAATCACGCGGTCGAGGTTCAGATAAACCGTCAGCAGTCCGCCCAAAATCTCGAGCCGCTTCGCTATGTTGCCGAGCCGCCAGCTCGTGCGGCGCCGCAACACCGTCCGCTGGTGGTTTATAAACTCGCTCAGCACGTCGCCGATTTTCATGACGCGCGGCGCGCCCGAAGAATCGACGACATTGAAGTTCATGCTGAAATTGCTTTGCAAGTCCGTCATCGCGAAAAGATGCGCCATGATTTTGTCCGGCTCCATATTGCGCGCTTTCGGCGTGATGACAATCCGGATATCCGTCGTCGATTCGTCCGTTATGTCGTCAGCCAGCGGCAGTTTTTTCGCATCAATCATCCCGGCGATTTGCTCGACCAATTTCTGCTTTACGATTCCGTATGGTATTTCCGTGACGACGATTTGCCACGCGCCGCGCCCCAGGTCTTCGACCGCCCATTTGGCGCGAACGCGAAATACGCCCCTGCCCGCGTCATAGTTCCTCACAATCGCGTCGAAGTCGTCGATGATTGTCCCGCCGGTCGGAAAATCGGGGCCGACCAATTTTTTCATAATCTGCGCCGTCGTCGCCCCGGGCCTGTCAATCGCGAGCATAAGGGCGTCGCAAATCTCGGCGACATTGTGCGTCGGAATGTTCGTGGCCATTCCGACCGCGATTCCCATCGCGCCGTTCGCCAGCAGGTTCGGAAACGCGCCCGGCATCACCGACGGCTCGGTCGTCGTGCCGTCAAAGTTCGGAATCATGTCGACCGAATCCTCGTCGATTCCGGTCATAATCAGCATTGCCGCGTCGGTCAGTTTCGATTCCGTATACCGGTATGCCGCGGACGGGTCGCCGTCGATATTTCCGAAGTTGCCCTGCCCGTTGACAAGCGGATACCGCACGGAAAAATCCTGCGCCAGCCGCACAAGCGCGTTATATACCGACGAGTCCCCGTGGGGATGATAATGGCCGAGCACGTCGCCGACGACCATCGCGCACTTGCGGAACGTCGCGTTCGGCGCCAGTTTCTGACGCAGCATCGAATAGAGTATGCGGCGGTGCACCGGCTTCAGCCCGTCGCGCACATCCGGCAGCGCCCGCGCGACAATCGTGGACACGGCGTATGACAGATAGCGCTCTGACAGAGCGTCGGACAACTGCTGCCCGGAAATGTTCTGATTCGCATCCTTCATGATTTGTGAAATATAAATGATTTGCAAAGCAGTTGCAATAAAAAAATCCCGCTATCGCGGGATTTTTTTACTCTAACGCAATGCGTTCACGATTTGCGAATATGGAATCGCGCCGGGGAACACATTCTCGCCGATAATCAGATACGGCGTTCCGGTGACGTTGAAGCGCTGCGCCAGTTCGCGAACCTGCGCCAGCTCCTGCGCGACTTCCGCGCCGTTGATGTCTTTTTCCAGCTTCGCGACATCAAGCCCGAGCTCCTTCGCATACTTCTTCATGTTTTTGGTAACAATCTTCATGTCGCTGCGATTCTTGTCGTCCCAATACGGCTTGTCCATGATTTTCTCATACAAGGCGGCCGCTTTGGCGTTGCTCTGCAATTTCGCGGCTATTGTCCAGCGTCCCGGAATGTCCGAGATTTCGCCATGAACCGGAAAATTCTTTATGACTACGCGGACGTCCTTGTTTTCCGCCAAAACGCGCGACAGCTCGACGTGAACACGGCGGCAATACGGGCAGTCGGCCGCACTCCATACGAATATCGTCTTGGACGCGTTTTCGTTTCCAAGAACCGGCGCCCATTTCGCCATCTCGTCTCCGTGCTTCCGAACATACGACTTGACCTCGCGCGAAGACTTTTCGCGTTCCTGATTCTGCATATTGTTCGCCATTTCCTGCAAAATGGCCGGATTGGATTCCGCCAAATAATACGAAGTGCCAAGCCCCAGGCGGTTTACGCCGACCACCAGCAGAATAATTGACACAAGATTCGCGCCCTTTATAACAAGATGCGCCGCCGGCGTTGGCTTTTTCTCCGCCTTTACGAGTTTTCCCGCAAAAACATAGAGAATTATCGCCACGGCCAGGATAAGTATTGTCCAAGTCATGAGTATCTCCTTTCTTTTATTGAACAAGCGCAATTGTATCAAAAAAAATATTCTATGCAAGGACTTTTTTGATAATTATACGGATATTAGACCAGAACATTAGAATCCACCGCTACGCGACCATAGGCGGATTGCAAATATACGATTTGCGCCGATAAACACATAATTGCCAACAAAATCCTTGCAATTTCCGGCGCAGCATGTAAAATTCTGTCTGCATCCGGGATGCAGCCCAATTGATGGCGCAGCCGGTTCGCAATCAGAAGGTTGTGGGTTGCCACCACCAAATAAAAAAAGGATGACGCTATGGACAGCTATTATGGAAGCACACTCAGGCAGGAAAAGGAAGCCAGATATCATGACATGCTCATGCGGGAGGGCGGCCCCGCTTTCGGCCCGTGCCAATGTCTTGCAAACCTATATTCAAGCGAATATTACCCGTGCGGCGCTTATGTGAAGATAATACGCGTGTCGAAAATTTATATAAATTATCTCTGCAATAATTTGCATGTCCAAGGGGACATAAATAGGATTAGTTGGGGTTTTGGGCTTTATTGTTGGGCTGATGAAAAATCAATCAGGGATTATATCGAATTACATGACAATCTTTATGAATGGAAAGATGAGTCAAAGACTCTGCTTAGGCTAAGACCAGCATATTATGGAAAATTGAATCTCCACACTATTAACGAGCGATGGCCTGAATCTTTAATCAGATGGGCAGCCGATGTTTACATGCTGGCTTTTAAAGATGACCTGGTGTATGCCAGCGACCACGAATCTCGGTTATGCAAGGACAGAGCCCAAAAACAAATATGACCGCATGATTGCCACTTTTTCGCCGGCCGAGACTCTGGTTCCGCGTCCGGCGGATTCCGAAAATGCCTTGACTGCAATATCGAAACTTTTCTATAATTAGAGAAAACGAGGGGGGTTGCCATGAAGAAATTGTTTACTTTGACCGTTTTGGTTTTGTGCATTGCCGGATGCGGACAGGTTTATGACCGCGAGCCGGTCGGAATAGGATACGACAACGACGAACTGAAATTGTCGCCGTGCGCATGCATGAAGGTTTACAGGGGGTAATAAGTGTGAGTTATAAGCCATAAGTTATAAGCCGCTGCGGCAGAGAGGCGCGTTTTTACAGAAAATGCGCCGCCATAAATCAGCTCCGGCTTGTAGCTTGCAACTTATAACTCATGACTCGAAGAGTATGGAATATCCGCAGCGTTTTTTTCAGAGAATGTTCGCATGGGGGCGGCCGCTTGAACTGTCGCGGCGGTTCGCGATATACTCGTGCGCGCTGATGCTGCTGATTGCCGCGACGGCGGGCGCGATTGTGTGGGCGCGCCGCAGCCAGAGCGCGAAGCCGTATTTCCTTTATATAACGCGCGACGGCGAATGGGTTGTCTATTCCGAACGCCTGCGCGCGCAGGACTCCGAGCTGCCGTGGCACCGCCTGCTGCAAGAATCAATCGCGGTCAAATACGCCCGGGATTATATGCGCGTCACGAACAATCTTGCGGAGTCCGCGGAAGTTCTTTGGTGCAGATGCAAAGATAACTGCGACGGCAGTTGGAACCAGTGCAGAATATGCTGCATGTCCGACGCCGGAGTATTCAATAATTTCGAGAATTTCATCATGCCGGAATGGCGGAAAAAGTTCGGCGGGGGCGAAACGCTAGAACTTGCGGACGTCGCGGCGGCGGCGATGGGGGAAATCGAAGAGCGCGGCGGAACATGGAAGCTGACCGGCACTTTGATATCGAACAAATCCGACGCGAAAAGAATCACGGCGTTTGTAAAAATAGAACGCATGCGCAGCGGGCATGCCCAGACGCTGGGATATTACGTCAGCGGATTCGATTTTTATTTGGAGTGATTGGTGAGAAAACTGATTGGATTCTTTGCATGTCTTGCGATTCTGGCGCTGATTTTCGCGTCCGTCCGGGTATGCATGCAGATTTACAACTACGCGGGCAATTCCCGCATAGATTCCGTACTGATGCAGCCGGCGGAATTGTGGCAGAACAGAATCGCCGCGCCCGTGCCGCTGGAAAAAATAGCGGACGATTATATCAGGAACCAATTGATTGCAAAGTTCGCCGCGGCCTATCTGGAGGTCGCGCCGTCGACCGCCGAACTGGAAAGCCGCGCCGCATCGCGCGGGGCGCTGCGCATGATGGCCGCGCCGGCGGCGCTGTCCGCATGGGAAAGCGAAGTAATGCCGGAATTGAGAAAAATGGCGAACGAGAAAAAATTTAGGAAAATAACCGTCCGCGCGCGCGACATAGAGCAGCGGGGGGATTATTTCGTTGTTCCAATCGCAACGAAAACATGGAACGCCCCGAACGATATAAACGCGCTTCCCGTTGTCGAGCGGGGAAAGGAGTTGTATCTAAAACTGCGGTTCAACAAAAAAATCCGCGAAACGCTTCAGGGACGCGATTTCAACGCGGGCGCGTTTATGGACAGGGGCGGGCCGCCGGCCGCGATTTTCGAGTTCATGGTCGACGAGGCGGTAATAAAGTAATCGGGGACGGAGAATATAAAAAATGAAGAAATCATTGCTTATGCTTTTGACATGCCTGTCCATCTGTCCGTTGTCCCTTGTCCATCGCCCATTGCACGCGGAGGACGAATTCGGGCTTGGCGACGACGACGCGCTGCCCGAGGGCGTGGTTATAAACGCGACCGGAATCGAGCTTGGCCAAATCGAGGCCGTCGTGCTGAACGAAGACATGGATTACGCCGACGTTGAAAACATGGACATATCGGGCGCGATGCTGGGCATGCCGTTCGAGGATATTCAGACTTTGTTTTTCAAGACGAAAACCCTTTACACGCCGCGCAAAGACAACAGCATAATATACACAATCGCGACCGACTGGCGATATAATCTGGATTACGAATGCCGGCAGCAGGGCGTGATTGTTCCGGACAAGCTGGAAAAATGCGTCTTGTCGCTGGCGCGGGCGCGCGGATTGCTGTATCCTTCGGAACTGCGCTTGGCGCGGCCGTCGACCGGCGAAACGATTGACATTTATTTCACCAGCAACGCGACCGATAATGTCGTTTGGAAAATCGTATACAACAACGACGCGAACGAAACCGAGGGCGCGGGCGCGAAGTTCGAAAACCAGCGGGAAAAAAAGATTCTGGCGTTTTGGGAAAACGTATTGGAAAAATACGCTGCGCCGAACAGCGGCAACGACAAATGGGTTTCAAGCGACAATTCGTTCGACCCGATGATGACGGCGTATTACGGGCGGCTGGAGCTGACGGATTTGGGGCTTGCCGGACGCGACGCGGCGTTAAACGTCAAACAATCGAAAGAAAACTTCCGCCCAAAACCGTATTCGTTTTAGCCGGCGCTTTCTCCTTGTCATTCCGGCGGAGGCCGTAATAGGGTCTTGAAAAATTTTTCATCTTTATTTACAATGATGTCCGCGGCAAGAAAATACAATTTCCGGGTTCACATGCTCTTTAATGAAAAAGCAAGGGCGATACGCATAGGAATGACAAACGACTTGGAAAAAAGAATGATTGAGCATAAAATGGAATTGGTGCCCGGCTATACCAAAAAACATAACATAAAGAAATTGGGATACTATGAATATCATCAATATGCGGACAAAGCAATCGCGCGCGAAAAGACGTTAAAAGAATGGAAACGTGCATGGAAATATAGACTGCTCGAAACGACGAATCCAGAGTGGAAAGATTTGGCGTCATTTTTGGATGAATATATTGCCCATATGCCAGAACCCTATAAAATGCCAGATAATGCGTTCGCAAATAAAGGTTTCAAGACCCTATTCCGGCCTTCGCCGGAATGACAAAAAAAGGCCGGAACGGCAAAAATCCCACATGGAGTTTTGTAAAAAACATGCCTGATATGACGAAGAAAAAATCCCGCCGGGGCGGGATTTTTATTATCTTACCACAAACGGCTCGCTGTATGACGCGGTGCCGGATTGGCCGTATGTGCATTGGATGGATTTGCGCCCCGATTCCAGCTGCGACTTTTTCATCAGGGAATTGGTCAGAACACCCGCGGTTGTGCCGACCACCGCCGCGCCGGCCGCATCAATGCCCAGACGCATCCAATTGAATCCGCTGCCGTCTTTGCTTGTCCAGCCCGACAGATTGAAGTACTTATCATCTTTCTCCATCGCCTGAATCTCATTCAACAATGCGTCGGCCTTGGACGGCACCACGGGCGGCACATCTTCTCCAGCCGGCTGAACGGCGGCATTCGTAACGGCTGTGAGAGGGCCAGCATACGACTCGTGATTTACAAATACTCTCAATCTATAACCAATATCTTCTTCTTTTGGCGTATATGTATTTGCATATGCCCCATCAATTTTTTCAAGCGTGATTCCATCGGGACCAACATGATGCCACGAGAAAGTCAAACCACCTATTGCGCTTGCTGGAATATTGTTAGTATTCACAGTCAAAGTCCGACCAACCTTCGGGACATCGCCGCCAACAATACTGACCTCGACTGGCGGCAGTCCGGCAGCTGTAATAGGTCCGATATAACTACTATATCTTGTCTGACCAAATGAACCCTGAGAATGAGTTACTTTTACTCTAATCCTAGAATCTACATCATCAGGCCTTATTTGATATGTATTACCACCAGACCTACTGGTTGTAGCTCCATTCTTTTCCAACTCCCACTCATATGTCAAAGAGCCACTACTAGGAGGATTATGGATAATAGCTGTCAAGGTTTCTCCGACCTGCGACACCCCGTTAATAGTGACGGTGAACTCCATGGCACTTCTAGCTTGTGCACCAACAGGCTCACTTGTGAGAGACCCATTACCATAATATACTGTCACTTTGATGTTAGAACCAACATCATCAAGCTTTATTGTATATATACGGCCATTACCAATATCATCATCTCTTCCTGATATTGTTTTACGCCACTTATAAGTAGGATTGCCTACTCCTCCAACAACTTCACCAATATTAATATGCAATTCTTCCCCAACTTGCGCTGTATTAACCATTTGCCCGTTACTATTCATAATTTTAACGACCCCGCTCAATCCTGTCGACTGTTGCTGTTTCCATTGCGCAGTCATTGTATATGCAATCGCCTCTGTCCCTGTAAATGAGTTGCCAGCGGAATATTTTATACCACCTGATAACCAACCATCAAAAATATTGTTACCATTTACGCATCCACCTTGGCCGGCAAGAACAGTAGGACTATTAATGTTTGTCGGCGGCGATTGATATGGCGGCGTGCCGCTACCACCAGTGCCGCAATCATATTTAACAGTATACTGCCGCTGCCCTGATGGCGCATCACAATAACTCATGTCGACTATAATATGATATTCGCCATCGATTCCTCTAGCCCAAGTCGCATCATCAGACAATCGTCTGTATCTTTCATTACCGCGAGCCACCGAATTGCTATCAGTACACGTTACAAGATCCCCCCCTGCTCTATTTTTAACGCCGCATTTCACACAGACATCACCTCTGGCTGTTGGCGTACGAACAGCATACACAGTGGAGTTCACGCTAAATACACCTTGTAATGGAGGCTTATTGTCACCGCTCTCTAATGCCCACTTCCCAGAGAATGTATATCCGTTTAAGCTTAAAACCGACGCATTAGGTAGATTACATACACTATCTTTCGGGCACTGAACACTATTTGGGATACTTCCAGTTCCGCCATTCTTATTCAATGTCACCGTAATTGGATTCGCTGGCGGCGATAATGACTCCCACACTGCAGTTACCGTCGCGGTAGTTCCACTCCCGAATTTCAAGTTTGCTTCTGTGCAAGCTATTGATGTTGTTCCCCCGACTGCAACTGGAACTGTAACTCTATTTGGTAATTTCCAACCTAAAAATTTATAGCCGCCCCTCGCCTCCAACGGCAATACAAGCTGCCCGTTTTCTATGCAGTTCGCTGTAAAGGTTTTACCTTCATAATCTAGGTCATGTGTTACAGTTATGACTTTTTCCGCAGCCGATGATGACCGCCATTTTGCATATAACACCAAGCCATTTACCCTTGGTAATGTATCACCAGGATTATAACTTGTGCCTGTTCCATCAACCTTATCATTCCACTCAGAAAATGTATAACCCGGACGATTATATCCATTACTGGCGGCAACACACTGTGAAGTCGTCCCCCGGCATACTGTAGGACTCGTAGTCCCCGTCCCACCATTAGGATTATACGTTATTGTATATGTTTGCACCGCAGGAGGCACTCTTCCGTATGGAAGCGAAGGATTAGCTATACGCACCCCATTTTGACCTACTTGACAGATAGTATCGGTTACCCTTGTAGCACCTCCAGCACCACCAAAAGTTTTAGTTATAATTGCAGCAACTTGCGCGGAAGATTTACCTCTTTGTGTTGATTTTGTTGTGTCAGCATAATCCATATCTTTTGGTATACTAGGGTACCAATAATAAAACCAATCATTATTATTTGCGCTGGAAGCACACAATTCTGAAGCGTTATAACAGCCTGCGCGAACTTTGGGCGTCCCCACACTATAATATGGCTTATCTTGATTACACTGTTCAGCAAAAATATTCCCAATTAAAAACACACCGAAAATAGCGAATATGATTTTTTTCATCTCATTCCCTTTTATTATTTGGCGCTTCCATTGGCGCCTTCAATGGCGTTGATTTTCACCAGCGTGTTATAAACCTCGATTGCATCGGGATTTTTGCAACTTTCGATAGAGTCTTTACCCCCAATCACTCCGCCACACGCATCATGCCATTCCTTGTATTTGGCGGCATATGCCTTAAGTTTTACATCATTCCCGTTTTTTGAATCCCTTTGCATCGACCTATAAAACTCTTCCTTTTCCTTATCTTTATCCAACTCACCTTGTCCGCCGAATCCGTTTTTTATAATCTTTCGTCCAAATACATCCGTCAATACCGCCCCAGTCCCGGCGCCAGCGATAGACGCCGCAATCGTCCATCCCGTGCGCGAGCCCTTCTTCGCATCCAATATCGCGTCGTCCAACGCCGCGCCGTCCAGCCACGAACCGCAATTAAGCGTGCGCCCGGTTTGGAAATACCGCGCCGGAAAAAACCGCCCCATGTCCTTGATTTCGGACGACTTAACAGACACCAGCGAATAGCACGTATTATCCCCGGGACTCGCGGCCTCGGTCAAAAACGAACTCGCAATCACGCCGTCCGGCGCCGCGTATGACTTGTTCGCCCACACGTTGCCGTATGTTCCGACGCACGCACTACGTTCGGCATCCAATTCGACATCATATGTTTGCTTCGATTCATTCGTCAGATTCGTCTCGGGAATATGCGTGCTTGTCGTGTTTGTCACCGTCACCGGCACGGTAGGACGATACAGCGACGCCGCCGGGCCGATTGCCTTCGCCTGCACCCCGACGCGACCGGTCACATACTCCGCCGGGGCCGCGCCCAGCGCAACCGGCGCAAAAAATAATAAAAGAACAAGTTTCTTCATTTCTCGCATCTCCCAATTTGGAATGATTATATCACATTTCACATGCAAATAAAAAGAAAAAAACAATATCTTATAAGATTTTCGCCCGCGGCGAAAAAAATTAAACTTGGCAGTCCCACCGGGAATCGAACCCGGGTTTTCAGAATGAGAATCTGACGTCCTGACCGCTAGACGATGGGACCGGAAAGCAATCGGATAAAAAAACGCCTTCGGCGTTTCACACCCGGCGGGAAATCCCGGCCTGTGCAAGCATATCAGGGAATACGGGTCTTTTCAAGTCCAAATATGCAATTTTTTTGACTTTGCGAAAACAATATGCAACCATTCGGAAAACAAAAGAGCGAAAATGAGCGACACAAAAAACGGCAAGATAAACTTCAAAATCATTTGGAAACTTCTGACCATCGGCGCATTGGTCTTGGTCATGCTGATTCCGCAATTGTTCGTTTCCGGCACGCTTGACAACCGCATGGCATACAAGGACGAGGCGACGCAGAAAATCACGGACGCATGGGGCGGCGATATTATCGCGGCCGCGCCGATACTCAACGTTCCGTATGCGGAGAAGAAAGCCAAAAGCGCGGAATACGAGATAAAATACCTTAAAATCGCGCCGAAAACCGCAACTACCTTCGTGGATATAAAAACCCAAACGCGATATATCGGCATATTCAAGGTGCCGGTGTTCACCGCGGACGTAACCGTCAGGGGGCGGTTCGAAAAGCCAGGCGCCGGGATAAAGGAAAACACAAAACTGGACGCGGCGTTCGTGACGCTGGAATTGAACGACCTGAAGGGCGTGGCATCGCCGCCGGTATTGAAATGGAACGGCGCCAGCCGCGAATTCGAACCCCTGACCCGGGGCTTCGCCGCGAAAATAAAGGCGCAAAGACCGGCGCGCTTCGGCGGCGGAGCATTCGAACGGCAGTCGTATAATCCATACCGCGACATGGAATTGAAGGCGCTCAGTTCCGACGTCAGATTCGGAAACGGCGGCGCGGAATTCGAGATGAAGTTCAAATTGAAAGGCAGCAACAGCATATCATTTGTGCCGGTTGCAAAAAACAGCGTGGTTGAAATGAAATCCGACTGGCCCAATCCCAGTTTTTCGGGAAACTTTCTGCCGGATAAGAAAGAGATAAACTCCAAGGGCTTCGCGGCGCGATGGGATATAAATTATCTGGCGTCCGGAATACCCGCGGCGGGGCTGGAAAACGCGGATTTAAGCAGCGCGGCGTTCAAGACCTCGCTGACCGTGCCGGTGGATAATTACCGCAGCGCCGAACGCGCGATGAAGTATGGAATCCTGTTCATCACCCTGACATTTCTGGCGTGCTTCATATTCGAACTGGCGGGCGGGCGGCCGATACATCCGTTCCAGTATCTGCTGGTCGGATTCGCGATGGCGCTGTTCTACCTTCTGCTGCTATCCATATCGGAGTTTATGCCGTTCTCGGCGGCGTATCTTATCGCGGCGCTCGCGACCATCGGGTTGCTGACGACATATATAAAGACGGCGATAATTAAAAACATGAACGCGCGGCGTCTCATGATTGTGTTCGGGGCGTTCGCCGCGCTTTACGCATACCTGTATATCCTGCTCGTGCTGCAAGACATGGCGCTGATATTCGGCTCGCTCGGGTTATTCGCGGGTCTGGCGGCGGCGATGCGCGCGACCAAAAATATAAAATGGTATGACAATAACTAGCGGAAGGCTTCAAGACCGCCCGCCATCGCCGTTTTAAAGAACTTGGAAAGTGGAAATAGAAAATATCGGGGCAAAAAATCACTTTTGGCGCCGACGACTTCGCTAAGGCAAAATCTATCGTTCGTTATCTTTTTCGACTTGAATTCGTGCAAATCTTCCAATGTGCTCGCTTTTGGCTTTATAAAACGCGCCTTTCGGATTTCCCAATAAATCTTCCGGACGCCCGTCATCGACAATCTTTCCTTCTTGCATAAAGACAATTCTATCAAATTGTTCCGCAACGGCGGGGTCGTGCGTAATAACAATTGCGGTCTTTCCTTTTGAGAAATCCAAAATACCGTTTATAACCATTCGTTTCGTGTTCGTGTCCAAATCCGATGTCGGTTCGTCGAATACCATAACCGGGGCATCGCCAAGAAATGCGCGGGCCAATCCAATTCTATGTTTTTGGCCGCCGGAGAAAGAATTTCCGCCATAACCCATTTTTGTATCCAATCCGCCTTGTTCTTCCACGGCTTCCAAAACCTTGGCGCTTGCCAACGCTAATTTCAACTCTTCATCTGTTGCGTCCGGTTTTACCAAAAGCAGATTTTCACGCACGCTGCGATTAAGGAATCCGTCTGCTTGCGGGATATACCGAACAGCGCGGCGCAACGTTGATAAGGTCACATCATCGTTTTTGCGTCCGTCAATCCAAATCTCGCCCGATTGCCGTTCATATTCACGCAACAACAAAGACAACATTGTCGTCTTGCCAATTCCGGACTCGCCCATAATCGCAACTTTCTCCCCGCCTCTAAGAACCAGATTCAGATTTTCAAGAACATTCTTCGGCTCTTCCCCATCGTCTTTATCCTCGCCATCTTTATTTTTCTTTCTCTTGGGATATTTGAAGGTCACATCCTTGAATTCTATCAACGGCGGATTTTTACGAAGGTCGTCTATATCCAACGGCACGGCATTCGGTTTGTCTTCCCGGACAGTCCTTGAGTTCAGAATTTCCAGCGCTTCGTAATATTCCGACAAACTTTTCTTGATGCTTGAGAATATGCCCGCCAAGTTTGTCGCCGCATTACTAAGCTGCATAGTATTATCAATTGATGTCAAGACTGTTCCTATCGGCAGGTTTGTCGCCCGCGCGATAAGGAAAGCGCCGACGGCCGCCGCCGCATTTGCAATGGAAGTCAAAGAATTTCTTTTTATATAAAACGCCCAGTCTTTGAAGTTTAGCCTTATATTATTTTTATGGGTTTGCACCAGCTCTTCGCTGACAACTTCCTTATATTTTTCTTCGTTTGATGTGCGTTGTATTATAGACACATTCGAGGCTATGTCGCCGATTCTATTGTGCGCCTCTCTTGATTCCTTGCGGTGTTCTTTATACAGAGGCAGCATTTTTCCCTGATGCGCCATCGACCAAGCGATATTTATAATGCCAAATCCTACCAAAGATAAAAAAATAGGTTTGTTAATCCCAAATAATACCGCCCCGGCGGCAACTCCCTTTGAGCCGGTCGAAGCGAGACGAATTGTTTCTTGCGCGAATCTTGACATGGCGTTTGCCGCGGTGTTAGCCGCTTGATTGAATGACGGCAACGGGGTATAAAGTCTAAATGCCGGGTCCGCATCCATAAATAACCTTGTGGCATATTCGTCAAAATTCCGTCTGATTTGCGCGTCAAGCCTATATCGGTTTTTATCCTCGGATTCCCATAACCTATCGCTGATAAAATCTGTAATAAACCATAGGCCGCCGAATACGGGCACCATAGGATTTGACAATCCGGATAGTCCCGCCGCATTTACCATATTGCCGCGGAATAAAGGATTGATTCCGTCCATCGCGCCGCGGGCGGCGGCAACAATCACTTGCTTAATAAACTGACGCTTTAGGCGCTGGTCTTTTGGTTTGTCCGCATCCATTAGTTTGAATGTCTCAAAAATGGATTTCAGCACTTCTGACGCACGGTATGTTTTTACTTCGTCTATTTTCCTATCTTTTGATGATTTGACCATTTTAATCCCTTTGTCCGATTTTATCATATTCCATTTGAAATTTACCAAAAAAAGCCACTAATACGAAGTTGGTGGCAAGAGGTTGATTACTATAACGTTTAGAAAATAGTCCAGAGTATTCGATATATTCCTCCGGCCTCTTGCCATAAGCAAGAGGTTTTGTATCGTCAAACCGGACGCTAAACATTTAAGAGTAATCACACTCTAAACCCACAATCCGCGGATTCGCCATCATTATACCACTCCCATTAATGGAAAAATAATGTGGAGTTCGCGCACAGGCGCTTTTGGGATTGATTCTCGCGAACCCGGTCTTGGAAGAAAAAATCTTAGATTTTCAGCGCTTCCGCCTTTTGACAAGCTCTTAAAAACGCCTGTCTTCGCAAAATGGTTGGGGCAACTGGATTCGAACCAATATATACGGAGTCAGAGTCCGTTGTTCTACCGTTAAACTATGCCCCAATCAGGCCCAAAGATTATAAAGCATAACAAACGAATTGCAAGAAAAAACAAAAAACATGCGAAACGCGACATGTAAAAAGTGATTCGCGATATGCTTTTTTGTTTGTTGGCAGCGCGTTAAACCACGCATATTTTCACCCAGTATCACATTTCACATATCACCTTTTCTCGAACGCGCTGGCCAGCTCCCAATGCGTGCTGCCAGGGAACTGGTCAACAGCGACGAGGTGAACGCATTTGTATCCGGTATTCTCAAGAATTTTTCTATCCCGCGCCCATGTTTTCGGATTGCAGGAAACATAAACCACTGGCGCGGAGGCCTTCGCAATCCTGATGCATTGCTCTTTCGCGCCCGCCCGCGGCGGGTCGAGGACAATCGCATCGTATTTTCTCAATTCCTTCGCGGATAAAGGATTCCTGAACAAATTGCGGATATTGCCCTGCCCGTTGTCAAAGATATCGAATCCATCGGCGTCCAGCCCCATGGTCAATGTCCCAATCCCGCAAAACAAGTCGGCGATTTTTCCGCGCGCATGCATGGCCGTAAAAATCCGCAGAACGTTTTCGCCTTCTTTCGTCGGCTGCAAAAAACCGTTCGGCCGGAACATGCGCCCGAACACAAGCGGATTGCCGTCCCGGACGATTCTATTATTCCAAGTTACGCGCCCGGCGTCCGCGTCCTTCAATTCCGGCGGATAAAACCGCACGGAGGAATTGACGTCAATCGCGATTCCGTTATCGCATTTGGTAATCAGAACGCCGCCCGTGCCGGGAAGCGTCGGAAGGCCACGCAGCGCGGCGTTGATTTCTTCGCACAACATCGGACATACGGCAATCGGCACAATATCGTTCGTTCCGCGCGCGAAAAATCCGATTTCGCCATCCAGAAACGAAAATTCGGCGCGACGCCTCTTGTCCTCAATCCAAACGATTTCATCCGGCTTCGCATCGCCGAGCAATTTCAACTTTTCCGCGCGGTATCCCGCTTCCGAAAAATCAAGCCGGCATCCGCCGCATTTTCCAAAAAACGGGCAGGCGTTCATGTTTTATCTATCAAAAGTTCATCCTGAAACTGATGGCAAAATTATGGCCGGACGGCGCGAATCCCTTGAATACATCCGTTCCTATTGTCAGTTTGTTCGGAAGCAGCTTCATATATTTATACGCCAGTTGGAACGCGATTGTCCTGTTGACCTCGACCGACACGCCGCCAATCAGATTATATGCGCCCAAAAAACGACCGCCCAATTCCGCGCCCTTTCCAATGTCCGGCATGCCGCCGCCAACGCCGAACCCGGCGAACGCCACAAACGGATTCTGCTTGAAAATCCTGTAATCGGGCGGCAGCTTCGCGTCGAAAATGAAGTTCAGAAATCCGAAGTTCCCGCCGACCTTTTCGCCATTGTATTCGTCCCGCATGTTTTCATACGACAGTTCCGCGCGCCAAGATTCGGAAATGAATAACCCGACGGCGCCGGTCAATCCGTCCCTGCCGGATGACTTCAGACCGTCCAAATCATTCGGAAAATGAAAGTTGTATCCGCCGGAAACATAAAACCGTTTCAGCCGCTCGCCCTCGTCGACCGCCGCCGCCTTCTCGGCGTCCTTCGGCGTGCCGTTGCGCCCGACGATATATTTCACTTCGGCGAGCGCCGGAAGCGAAAAGAGACACGAGGTAAGAAACAAGAGACAATATTTTTTCATCAATTCCTAATTCCTATTCCAATTTAAAAACTAGACCTCCAAGAAATTGTCGCGCCGGCGTTTCTGAACTTTTTAACTGTGTCCCAACCGAACCCGCGGCCGAACAAATAGTTATACGAAAAAGTGAAATCGATAGCATTCGTTTCCGTGAATGCGAACGAAATTCCGGCTATTCCGTGCGCGCCGTATGCCCATCCGTCCTTACCGCCCTTGTTGAAATCAACGTATCCGCCGATACCCCCGATTCCGAAGAACGGAACAAAACGCCTGCGATACATGATGTCGCCGCGCATGACATGACGCCGCGCCAGGTCGAATATCAATGTCAGGTTCGCCGTGTCCAAGTCCGCGTTTCTGCCGCCGCCGAACCGCATGTCGGAGTGCGTCCAGCCCAGTTCTCCGCGGGCGAAAGACACGAAATTCCACCCTATGCCAAACTGCTCGACCAGCCCCCATTCGTAATCAAGCGAACTTGCTCCCCCGATATTCGCGCCCGCGCCCAGACGGATATAATCGGTTGTAGGAATAAAAATATCGTATGAATCCCTGACTTTTTCGGAATAGACGGTTTTTCCCAATTCGCCGTCGGGGGCATGCCCCATCGACTCGGCCGCGACATAGTCCAATCCGTCCCTTGCCTCGGACTTGAAGGCATCATATTTTGCGCCGGCGCTGCCGGCGCAAAATATCAGGAGAGAAAAAAATACGAAGATTTTTTTCATACTTGATATTTTAACATAAAAAATGCAAAATACAACTTATGATAAGAAATCAAAAAATCGCGCTCGTTGCCGGCGCCATGAGGCTGCCGTTCTTGGTTGCCGAGGACTTGCGAAGGCAAGGATACGACGTCTTCGCAATAGGCATCAAAAACTTTTGCAATCCGGCGTTGAAACCGGATTTATGGATTCGCCTGGGCGCGGCCGGAACGGCGCTTAAAGAGTTGAAAAAACGGAAAATCCAGAAAATCACGATGGTCGGCGCGCTCGGTCATCCGAACCTGTCGGACATACGGCCGGATTTTGCGTCAATCGGGATTCTGGCGCGGGTCATAAGAAACCAAAAAGGATACGATTCCATGTTGGCGGCATTGATAGCCGAGATTGAAAAACTTGGATTTTCCGTCGTCGCCGCGCAAAAACTGTGCCCGTCTCTGACATTCGGCAAGGGCGTTCAGACAAGGCGCAAGCCCACCAAAGACGATTTGAAGGACATCGGGCGCGGGACAGAGGTATCCAAAGCGATTGGAAAACTCGACATCGGGCAAAGCGTGGTTGTGCACGGGCAGGTTATGGCTGTCGAGGCGGCCGAAGGCACGGCGAAAATGCTGTCGCGAGTGTTCGACCTGCAGAGGGGTTATAAAAAACGCGGCGGCGTTTTGGTGAAATTGGTAAAGCCGGGGCAGGACTTGCGGGCGGATATTCCGGCAATCGGCGCGCAAACGGTGATTGACGCCGCGGATGCGAAGCTGAACGGAATCGTCGTCGATTCCAAGAATTGCTGGGCAATCGACAAGGACGAAATCATCAGAATCGCCAACAAACGAAAAATTTTCATCGTCGCGGAATAAATCCGCAAGCTTGGCGATATAAATATCACCAAAGTATACCCCCTACTATTGCAGGAACATTTTGTCGTCTTATTTTTAGAGACGCACCTAATTTTGGATAAGCAGCGAAACACTCGCCATCGGTAGTATTTCACAAGAATATGCTCATGAAAGTCAACAAGTAATTAGCGATTATTTCAGGGGCTGAGATTCGAAATCCGGAAATTGTCATTTCTGAATCGCGCCGCAAGGCGGGACACCGAACTAGGAGCGCGAACCGCGTTATTTATAAAACTCCGTTTGCTTTTTGCAAATCGTTGTGAATTGCGTCTGCGACAGATTGAAATTGCGGATGATTATCTCCGGATTTTGCTCGGCAAACATTTTGCCGCACAATTTCAGGGCCTTCTCGTGAATAATCCCGGATGTCTCGCCGTTCAGGACATCTTTGTAATTCAGATACCTATACAGCCGCGCATCCGGATGGTCTTTCGGATTTTTATCATAAACGCCGTTCACATCCTTGTATAAAGTGCACGACAAAGCGTTGAAATAATACGTCAGATAGAACGCCGTCGTGTCGCTGCCGTTGCGCCCGAGCGTGGTGATGTCGCCGGATTTTGTCTCGCCCTGGAATCCGGCGACCACCGCGACATCGTTCTTTTTAAGAAACTTCCGCAGCCTTTCCGTCTTGATATCCGTGATGCTCGCGTCGCCGAATCTGCCGTCGGTGACGATTCCGGACTGGCCGCCGGTAAAGGGCTGCGCGAGGACGCCGTCCTTGACCAGCGCATCGGCAAGCAGCGCGGCGGCAACCGTCTCGCCCGTCGACAGCAGCATGTCGCGCGAAACCGGATTATGGCGCCCCCCGTCCATCAGCGCCAGCAAGTTGTCCGTGGAATGCCCCATCGCGGAAACGACAACCATCAGCTTCGAACCGCCGTCCATTTCATGACGAATGATATTCGTGATATGGGGCAGCATATACTGGTCTTGGAAAAAGACGCCGCCGATTTTAAGAACCTTCAATACTTGCTGCATTTTGTCAACCCTCTTATTTTTGTCAATTGTATACACGATTTCTCGATTTGCAACATTATTTATAAAAAAATGCGACTGCCAGAAAAGCGAAAAGAAACGAGTCAAACAACCCGCCCAACAGCTATTTATTCCAAAACCGGCAGGAGTTGATGAAACTCTGCAAAACCGCTCTCAGAGTTCAGATGACCGCCGTTTGCAATAATCGTGATAGGAACGCCAAGTTTTCCGCCTAAATATTCGGCCGCCGAACGCGGAACATAAGGGTCATTGTCGCCGTAAAACACTGTCGACGCGCCCATATTGTTTTTGATTCTGTCCCATTCGAATTCGCATTCGACAAAGGTTTTGTTAGGCGCATCAAAATCATTGCCCAATTTCTGCGCAAAACCGCTGACGAAAACGGATTTGGCAATCGGCTTATTCAACCTCTGCAGAATATGCAGCAGATACGCCGCGCCGCAGCTGTGCCCGATAACTGCGGTATTTTTCCCGAACTCGCGCGCCGACATGCCCAGCGCTTTGTCCCAATTCTCGACAGACTGCCCTTCAGGAGTAGGTAATTGCGGAATATAAACATCATGTCCGGCGGATTCCATTCGTTTTTTCAGCCAAGGAAACCAATTCCCCTCCGGCGACCCGCACGTGCCGTGCAATATTATTATATTCAATCCGGCACCTCTTATATTGGTGGATGACATAGGACTCGAACCTACGACCCCTTCGATGTGAACGAAGTGCTCTAACCAACTGAGCTAGTCATCCAGCGCATGCGACATTATATCAGCCAACGTAAAAAATGCAACAACAAAACCCGCATAGCGCGGCTGCGGCGGAGAAAACCGATTATCTAGAATAGAACTCAATCACCAAATCCGGCTGCATTTGAACCGGATACGGAACCTCGTCGAACGACGGCACACGGACGAACGTCGCCGTGAAAGACGACTTGTCAACCTTCACATAGTCGGCAAAATCGCGCTCGGGCGATTCCAACGCCAAAACCACGAGCGGCATTTGCTTCGCCTTTTCGCTGATTGTCACGACGTCGTTTGGTTTCACGCCGCACGACGCGATTTTGACGCGCTTGCCGTTGATATAGATGTGCCCGTGCGACACCAGCTGCCGCGCGGAGAAGACCGTCGGGGCCAACTTCGAGCGATATACGACGGCATCCAGGCGCGATTCCAACAGGCCTATCATGTTCTCGGGCGTATCGCCCTTCATATTGGACGCCTCGTCATAATACTTGCGGAACTTTTTCTCGCCGATGTTGCCGTAGTATCCCTTCAGCAATTGCTTCGCACGCAATTGTTTGCCGTAATCGGACAGGTTGCCGGCGCGCGCGGTCGGACCGTGCTGTCCGGGCTTGTATTTTCGTTTATTAAACGGGGATTTGGCCTGCCCCCACAGATTGACGCCCCAATGGCGTCCGATTTTGAGTTTCCTCGTGCTGCGCTTCGCGCCCATTCTTGCCATAATCGATTCCTATGGTTTTGCATTGAACATGGGCCGGCCATTCGACAGAATCCTTATCGTCCGCCTCGCGCCATAGGACGGAACGGACTTAATCAGTTCTGATTAGCCGACAGCGCTATTTTACTTGTTTTTTCAAGATTTGCAAGTTATAATTTTTCCGCAATGAAAAAGTTTCCGCTTCTGGCTTCCTGCCTTCTGCTTCTCTCGTCCTGCGGCTTTTCCCCGATGTACTCGGACAACGCGGCGCTGCAGAAAGAGCTGGCGGACATTTACATAGCGCCGATTGCGGGAACAAACGGAATAGGCCTGCGCAATCGCCTGATTCTGGCATGGAACACGGCGAACGAGACGGCGGCGAAATATCATCTGTCCGTAAAATTGAACGAACCGGAAACAATTTACAAAGGCCTGCAGCGCTCCGGCGACGCGACATGGGAGGAAGTTCGCATAAGGGCGGCGTGGGAACTAAAGTCCGGCGGCAAAACAATCGCGAAATCATCCGAGACCGCGTCGGAATCGTATACGTTCGTATCCGACCTGGTGTCGGCGAACGCGTCTAAAATATCGGCCATTGATAATGCGATTCAGGAAATAGGAAACCAGATTGAACTGAAAGTGAACGCGAAATTAAAACGCGGCGACGCGCGATGACCGGTATGAAAATTAAAGAAACCGATTTTCCAAACATTTTGAAAAACAACCTGGCGGGCGTGCCGGCGATTTTGATATACGGCCCCGACAACGGGAAAATCGGGGATTTCGTGGATAAGATTATAGATAGGCTCGAAGTGCCGGCGGACAATATAATTTCGGCGGACGGCATGACGTTCAGGGACAAATACGACGCGTTTTATGCCGACGCGTGCTCGGCCTCGATGTTCGGGGGAAATAAACTGCTGCTGGTTCACGACCCGGACGGACGGGATTTCGCACTGCTGGAAAATCTGTGCGAATCCCCGTCCCTGTGCGCGCCGGTGATAATAACCTGCGGGGAACTGGACGGCAAAAGCACCCTGCGCAAATATTTCGAGGAACACGAAAGATGCGCCGCCCTGCCCCTTTACGCAGACAGCGAGCAGTCGTTGGGCACGCTGATTCGCGCGGAATTGTCAAAACACGGCGTCAAGCAAATCGAAGGCGACGCGATGTCTTACATGCTTCAGCACCTGGGCAAAGACCGCGGAATCGCGCGCGGATTTTTGGAAAAAATCGCGCTGTATGCCGACGACAAGAAAACCGTTTCGCTCGAAGACGCGCAGATGTGCCTGCCCGACGCCGGAGCGGCCAGCATCGATGATTTCAAGTTCAATCTGACTGCGGGAAACATATCGCTTACCTTGCGGGCGCTGGACAGACTGTTTGCGGAAAACGTGAATGCGGCGCAATTGGTGCGCGTGATGGGCGGCCATTTCAAAGACCTGACGAACTGCGTCGCCGGGGGAATCATGCCGCGCGTTTTCTGGAAATACACCGGCCTGTTCGACGCGGCGAGGAAAATATGGACCGAGCCGGAATTGTCGGCGGTTCTCGTGAAACTGAACAAATTGGAGAGCGACACGCGCAGCGGCCTGAACGCCGAGATAATATTCCGAGACTTTGCGCTGAAACTGGCGACGCACACATACAAATTGGCAAATATAAGAAAAAAGAAATAGAAAATCCCGCCAGGCCTTGAAATTATTCGGCGAAATTATCTTTCGTTTACGATTTTTCTCATCACCGGTTCTACAAACGGAGAATGGCATTTCGACCTTGCGGTTTTCGGAGTCGTGTTAGTCTCTTTAGCGAATTTCTTTACGAATTCGTAATGTCTCGGAAAATATCCTTGCGCACCAATGGTAATCTCTCCGCTGACGAAACGTCGGGCGGCCCGGATTTCAAGGCTGCGCGCTTTATTGCTTATCTTTTCATAATGCGACATATCAAAATACCCGTCCGTCATCAACTTTTTTACGCCATCCATAACGATTTGCGAAAAATGCGGTTTGTCCTGTTCGTATAACATGCTGCGGAAGACATCCTCGCTGACCTTGACATGCTTCGCGACCGCGGCGTGCAAGTCGGATATCGAAAGAAACGTTCCGTCCAATCCTGATGCCGACAATTTATCCAAAACTTGCTTGATTTGCACTTCCTTGAATCCATATTTTGGAGACAAATCCAGGTTCAGGTATTCCGAATCAATCAGGTCGGCAATTCGCCTTTTTACGGCAAACACCCCGCGTTTTGGCGAATTTAGGCAGCATTTTCCGCGCATAGTGCCAATCTTCGCGGCCGGATTCAGCGTATTGATGGCGCGGAACGCTTCCTCATACGTGCAGAACTTCGGCATTTCACCCAAAACCTGCAATTCAAGCAAGACCTCCGCAGCATCCATGATAATTTTAATCGTATCCATAACAACATCAATTATACTATACCAAATATAACTCTGTCAATATTTTTGTCCATCATTATGAATGCGACAAAAAACTTTCAACAAGATACTTGACAAATATGATTTTGTGTATTATATTTTCGACAATCAAGGGGAACCTAGACTCCCTCCTACATTCTCTCTCCTCTAGCCCCCTTGATTACTTAGAGGATAGAGAGCGGCGAGAGTTTTGGGACAACCTTTTTTGCTCTTTTTGTAAAAAGAGCGTTTTCTCCTTTCCTTCCTTTTGTAGGTTGTCCCATAAAAATCGGCTTCGGCCGATTTTTATTGGAAAGAATGAAGGTTTTTGTTCGCATGATTGCTTATGCATCTTGCTGGACAAACCAGAAAATTTATGCTAAACTCCTAAAATCAGCAAAAACATGGTGCAAATGTTTGCAATTTTTTGTCTTTTGGCGATGATTGTTATCACAGCGCTGATTCCAACAATGGCGGTTGCCTGCGGAATCCAAAAGATACGGCCGTGCTTTATGCTGAAAAACAAAGGATTTGATTATGAAAAATATTTATATAGATGCGGCCCACCAGGAGGAGACCCGCGTCGTCGTGATGGATGGAAACAGGGTATCTGACTTTGATATAGAAACCACAACCAAGCCGCAAATCAAGGGAAACGTTTATCTGGCAAAAGTCACGCGCATAGAGCCGTCGTTGCAGGCCGCGTTCATAAACTACGGCGCCGACAAGAACGGATTTCTGCCATTTTCGGAAATACATCCGGATTACTATCAGGTCGATACGGAAAAGAAAAAACGCATTCTGGAACTGGCGCATGCGAATATTGTCGACGACGATGAAGATTTTGACGACGAAAACGCCGATGTCGCCGAATACGACGACGAGTCGGCGGGCGAAGACAACAAAGAGCTGACCAAACGCGCCAGCGAGTTCAAGATTCAGGATGTCATAAAAACCAACCAACTCATTCTGGTTCAGGGCGTGAAGGAAGAGCGCGGAAACAAGGGCGCGTCAATGACGACATTCCTGTCGCTGGCGGGACGATTCGCCGTTTTGATGCCGAACAGCCGCAAACGGAACGGATACGGAATCTCCAAGAAAATCTCGGACCGGGCCGAAAGGGCGCGCCTGCGCGATATTCTGCACAAATTAAAGATTCCGAAGGGGATGACCCTGGTTCTGCGCACGGCCGCGTTCGGCGCGGACGCGGGGGAAATTGAAAAAGATTACGACTTTCTGGTCAGCGAATGGAATGAAATCAGAAAGAACACCCTGGAGTCGACGGCGCCGTCAATCATTCATGCCGAGGATTCGCTGCTGGTGCGCGTGATTCGAGACTTCATAACCGACCCGAACGACGCCTTGACGATACAAGGAGACGAGGCGCTTGATTCGGCGATTCGATATTACCAGCAGTTATACGGGAAAAAACCCGGGAAAAAACAGATTGTCAAATACAACGACCTGGCGAAGCCGCTGTTTTCGAGAATGGGAATCGAGCGGCAGCTGGAAGGGCTTCACGGCCCGTATGTGACGCTGCCGAGCGGCGGTTCGCTGGTCATCAACCAGACCGAGGCGATGGTGACGATTGATGTGAACTCTTCCAAAGCAATTAACGAAACGGACATCGAGAAGACCGCAATCGCCACGAATATGGAGGCGGCCGAGGAAATAGGGCTGCAATTGCGGCTGCGCGACCTGGCCGGAATAATCGCAATCGACTTCATCGACATGGAGGACGAGCGCAACAACCGGAAACTGGAGCAAAAAGTGCGCGAGGTCATGCGGCGCGACCGCGCAAGGACGCAGGTGTCGAAAATAAACTCGTTCGGCGTCCTGATGCTGTCGCGCCAGCGCATGCGCTCGTCGTTCATAGAAAGTTCGTACGTCCAATGCCCGTATTGCAGGGGCTCCGGCATAGTACCCAGCATACAGACGGCCGCGCTGATACTGTTCCGGCATTTGCAGGACAAAATCGCGGCGAAAACGGCGGGCAAGTTCATAATGACGGTTCCGACCGACATAGCGATTTACCTGTTGAACCAAAAACGCGCGGAGATAAACGAATTAGAGCAGGAGTTCGGCACGGAAATCGCGATTGTCGGAGATGATTCGATGCTGAACATCGCGGACTATACGATTCAGCGCGCCGGAAAGGACGAGCCGAAGACGGACGACCTGCTGAGCGCGCACAAGCCGGCGACAGAGGTGAAAAAGAAAAACGAATCGCATCAGAACGCCAGGAGAACCGTGATAGAAACCCGCAGAAAGATAAAACCGAAACAGAGGCAGAAAAAGAAAAATAGCATCTGGCGGAAAATCATTGGATAACCGCGCGGCGCGCTTTTCCTCATTATTTGGAAAGGCGCGGCGCGAACAGGCAAATAGCTCGGCGTCTCCGAAAAAAGATGAGAAAACTTTTTTTCTTTTTGTCATATGTCTTCTTTTTTCCCGCTCTTTTCGCCGCCACGGAAATCCGCGATACGAAAATAGAATCCGCACTGGAGGAAATAATCCGCCCGATTGCGGCAGCTGCGAACATAAAGCCGAAAATTCATGTTGTTTCGGACAACGCGTTCAATGCCTCCACAGAGGGCGGCGCGGATATATTCATAAATACCGGACTTTTGGTCAAGATTGACACCCCGGCGGAGTTGCAGGCGGTGCTGGCGCACGAAATCGGACACGTAAATCTGGGACACATCGCGCAGATGGGGGCAAAGGCGCGGGCGGAAACGTCGCGCAGCATGGCAGTGCAGGCTCTGGGGGTCGGGCTGATTGCGCTGAACCCGCAGGCGGCAATCGGCGTGATAATGGGCGCGGGCGGAATGGCGCTTCAATCGATGTTGGCGTTCACCAGGGACGAGGAACGCGCGGCGGATGACTATGCGGTGAAACTTTTGTCAAAGGCCGGCAGCGCCCCGGATGCCCTGCTTTCCGTTTTCAGAAAAATGCAAAACTCGCAGGAAAGCAAAATTAACCCGAACAACATCAACCATCCCCTCACCGAAGAGAGAATAAAAAATATAAAACTTCAGATAGAAAACGAAGCGGGGGAAAAAAAGAAAAACAATGGGGCATCTGCAACCGCGTCATTACGGCTTGTCCAGGCGAAACTAATTGCCTATCTCGAGCCGAATCGGGTCAAAACATTGTATCCGGATTCCGATAAAACGGACAAGGCGCTATACGCGCGGGCAATCGCCAGGATGCGCGGAGGAGATTTGGATTCGGCGAAAACTGGAACACTGACGCTGATTTCGCGGCACAAGGAAAATCCTTATTTTTACGAGCTTCTCGGCGACATAGAGTTTCAGTTCGGACACTATGACGACAGTATTCGCGCATATGAAGAATCGCTGCAAAAACTTTCCGGAAACAAAATGCAAATCGAAACCGCGCTGGCGCTGGTTTTGTCCGAACGAAGAAAGCCCGGCGATTTGGAACGCGCCGGCGCGCTTTGCAAAAAATCAGTCCTGGCCGAACCGATGCCGCTGGCATACTGGGTTTTGGCCAAGGCGGACGAAAAGCGCGCGGATTATTATCTGGCGGAATACCATTATCTCGCCGGCGACAAGAAGCGCGCGAAACAATACGCGAAACAGGCGGTTAAAAAGTTAAAAAAAGATTCCCCGGAGTACTTGAAAGCCAAAGACATCGCGGAATTGGAATAACATCCGGCATGACATTTTCCCCTTGTCATGCAGAAATACCCACGTCTTTCCAATATGCGTACCTGTCATTCTGCACCAACAGTTCAGGTGAAGTATCAACCGATTCCAACCACTGCCGATATTACTGCATATGACAACTCTGACACTCAAAGAAGAGGTCTTTACACTTCGAATCCAGACAGGCGTCATTATACCCGAGTTCATTGTCAAACACAAAGGAAATAAGTAATTTGAGTATTGATGCGAATCGCACTCACAAACTAATTAGCAACCAACGCATCGGCCACGATTCGCATCGGCGATTTATCGCCGCGGTGCCACAAATGGTCGACGTTCTCTAACTCCGAAATTATTTTCTCAGAATCAACCCTCTCGGCTTCGGCGATTATATTTTCCGCCGTGACCTCCCTGCCGTTCAATTCCGGATAAATCTTCTTTCCGGCGAGTATGTTCACCAAACTTTTCCATTTGATTTTCAGCACGAATCTTGAAACCACCGCCGTCAGCCAGCTTGGACGCCAGACCACCACCGCCGGAACGCGCATAATCGCCAATTCCGCCGTCGCGGTTCCGATGACCGATACCGCAAACCTCGTTTCGTTATACAAATCATACCTTTTGGCGAACGGAATCAGCCTGGGCTTCACGCGCCACGATTTCGTTTCGCGCCCGATGAAATCCCGCGTCGTTTCGGTTACGGGAATCGCATAGTCATATTCTGGACGCCGCGCCGTGACCGCGGCATAAATCGGCAACACCTTCGATACCTCGCCCATTCTGCTGCCCGGCAGCAAAGCGATGTATTTTTTATCCGCGTTTCTCATCTCGCGGCGAACGATTCCGTAAATCGGATATCCTATCACCTCGGTATCCAATCCGTATTTCTCAAAATACGATTTTTCAAAATCAAAAAAACAGAACAGCCTGTCAAAAATCTTCGCGTATTTTTTCGCGCGCCTTGCGCCCCACGCCCAAACCATCGGCGCGACAACATGATAGAACTTCGTTCTCGCTCCGGCCCGTCGCGCCCGTTTTATAACGCGCGACGCGAACGACGGGCTGTCAACCGTCAGAACGACATCCGGCTTCTCCGAAGCAATCGCGGCCGCCGCGCGCCTGATTCGTTCCAGCAGAGTCCGCGATTTTCTCATCACTTCGCCCACGCCCATCACCGACAAATCCGAGATAGAAAACAATGTCTTCAGCCCGGCGGCCGCCATCATGTCGCCGCCGATTCCGACAAAACGCATGTCCGGATTTTTTTCCAGCGCGACGCGCATTAATTCGCCGCCCAAGACATCCCCGCTGACTTCGCCCGCAATGATGAAAACTTTTTTCCCGCGCGTCATGTATAATTCAATTTCGCGCCTGCGGTGATTCCGCGTCCCGAACGGTTCTCAATAAAATCCAGCGCGTTCATCGCATGCCTGTTGTCCCTGACCTGTTTTCTCAGTTTTGCAATTTTGTCCGCCAATTCCCCCGGCTCGTTCCCAAGAATTGAAGAATATACCATATGAATCGCATGCATATCCTCGTTCGTAAATCCGTGCCGCGCAAGCCCGACCCTGTTGATTGTCCGATACCGCGCCGGCAGCCCCTCGTAAATCACATACGGCGGAATGTCCACCGGCGTTCCGGACATCGCGCCCAAGAACGCGTAGCAGCCGATGTGGCAGAATTGGTGCACCGCCGACATCGCGCTGATGATTGCAAAATCCTCGATTTCCACATGTCCTGCCAGCTGAACCAAATTGGACAGGACAATATTATTGCCCAGCTGGCAGTCATGCGCGACATGGGCGTTGACCATAATCTGGCAGTCATCGCCGATTTTCGTCCCCTTGCTTGCCGGGGTCCCGGATTGGATTGTGGCGTATTCGCGTATCCTGCAGCGCTTCCCGATTTTCAGGCCCGTCATTTCGGAATCATCCTGAAACTTCAGGTCCTGCCCCTTGACGCCGACTGCCGCGAAAGGATAAATAATCGTATCGTCGCCAATTTCGGTCTTGCCGCCGACAACCACATGCGAAACCAATTCCACACGGTCGCCGAGCTTGACATCCCTGCCGACAACGCAATACGGGCCGACTTTGACATCCTTGCCAAGAACCGCGCCTTCCTCGATAATAGCAGTCTTATCTATCATAGTGCAGGCATTATAACCAATTGCATCCAAACCGGCATTCAATGTTTATAACCAATTATAACAAACAGCGGCAAATTCTCAATCTTTCGCCCACTTATCTAAACGAACTGGAAACCTTCTGCCAAAATGCCCGCGTGCCGTTACTTTTCCAACACAGGATTCCGATAACCGTGAGCGTCGGCATGACAGTTATGCTTCCGAACAGGCACAGCATTGCGGCCCACAGGTTTCCGGACAGGACAAATACGTCCGTCCCCTTCGGCAAATGCTTCACCGCGAACCATGCCGTCGCAAGAACGCCGAGTCCGAACGCCAGTAACGCAGGGACGGCCTCGGTCATGACAAATAGTATGAATACCAGCAGCGTGCCAAGCCGCATGAACCATTTTATGTATTGATAATGGTTGTCCTTTATGAATCCTGCCGGCGCGAAGTTTCGCAGCGCGAAAATCAGCGCGCCGATTTTCACAATCCCGGCCACGGCCGCCAAATGCAGAAACGTCAGCCGCCCCAATTGCCCGAATCTGAAATACTCGGGCTGCATGGTTATGCCGACGGTCAGAAAAATCATCACGAAAACCATGTAATTCAGCGGCGGAGACGCCTTGCGCCCGAAATACCCGGCGGCGATTCCGAACAGACATCCCGAGATTTGCAGCGCGATGAATCTGAACTCCTGAACCGTGCTCAAGCCGAGAATGGCTACAAACACCAGCAGTGCGCCGATTTTCAGCCATCTTCGCGTGGCGCCGTCGAACGACGTCCTCCACCATTTCGGCATCCTCGGATTCTGTTCCCAAAGACGCGCCGTCGCGTCCCTTGCCACCAAAAACAAAACCGCCGACAAAAGATACGGCAAGAATCCCACGCCGTCTCTCAGCGTTTCCCAATTGCCGTGCCCGAAGACGAGCCATATGGCAATCAGCGCCTCGGCAATAAAAGCGAAGTTATAATCGCGGCTTTTTTTGACGGGGAAAAAAATAGCCAGGATTTCCGCCGACATTTTCCAGACGATGAAAAAAACCGGCGTCATCATGACGGATGTCCAAAAGAACCCCGGCAAGGCCAGAGCGGAGTTGTTGAAACTTGCGATTGCCGACGCGACTATTCCCATATTCAATTTTTTTTGCTTTTTGTCCTTTCATGTTATATTATTAAAAACATGGGGAAAAAACAAGATTTTTTTACAATCAAAAACGGAAGGCTTAAAATGCTAGGCGAAGGATACAGAACAACTGGCGACGCGATTGCGCTCGCCTGCGCGGTCAAGGCAAAGAAAGGCGCGGCGGTCCTCGACGCCGGAATCGGGGCGGGCGGGGTTTCGCTGGCCCTGCTGGATGCGAATTCCAAACTGAAAATCACCGGCATAGATATTTCCGCCGACATGCTGACGCACGCGATGATAAACGCGGCGGCGAACAAACGCGAGATTGAACTGCTGCAGGCGGATGTTTTCAATTTCAAGACCAGCCGGCTGTTCGACGTCGTTGTGACCAATCCGCCCTATTCTTCCGGAACGCCGCGCAAGGACGCCGCGCATCACAACGCCGACATTTACAAATGGACGGCCGCGTGCGCAAAACGGATGAAGGCGCGGGGAATGTTTTACGCAATCGCCGCGCCGGACGTCATGGACAAGATTATCGCCGCGCTGCACGACTCCAAATGCGGGGAAATCTCGGTTCAGCCGCTTGCGACAAAGAAAGGAATCGAGCGCGTGATTATATCCGCGCGCCTAGGGGTGAAGACGCCCGCGCGGATATTTTTTCCTGTTGACTTGAATACTGATAAAAAGATATAATTGATACGAGAATGTGATTGGGGGATAGAGGAGAGAACTATGCCAACAAAAAAAACAAAGAAAATCAAAATCGTTTCCGTCGGGGAATCCGTCGCGAAAGAAACTGCGAAAAAGACAAAATCGCGCGTTGTGATTTACCTATACTGGGTGGCAATCGCATTGTTCGTCGGGGCGACGTGCTATATGCTGTATGTCAAGAAGAGCAGCAAGGACAATGTTGAGATTATTGATTCGTCGATGCCGACGGAAGAGCCGCTGAAAGGAGAAGGCGACGAATCGGCGGCATACCGCGAGATGGGAAAGCAGAAATTGCTGGATGGCGACACAGTCGGCGCGCTGAACGACTTTACGATTGCGATTGAGAAAAACGCGAATGAACCGTTCAACTATATATACAGGGGCGAGGTCTTGATGACAGGCAGCAATTTCGATGCGGCCATCGCGGACTTTGATACGGCGTCCAGAATCGACCCGAAAGCGACAGCGGCGTATTATGACCGAGCGCTCGCGAATATAAAACTCGAAAAACTGCATGAAGCAAAGAGCGATTTGGACAAGGCGCTGGACACGCTCGATTACAACGAAACGTCGGATATTTCCGCGCATGACGTTTATGCAAAGCGCGCCCAAGTCAATCTGTGGCTGCGCGACTGGAACGCGGCCGAGGCCGACTATACGGCCGCGATTGCGAAAAACACGGGCGAATTGGATTGGACGGATTACACAGGCCGTGCCGAGGCGCGCACGAATAAAGGAGATTACGAGCGCGCAGTTGCCGACTATATCTCGTCTGTAACGATTATTTCGGACAAAATACAAAAGACACCGGATGACAAAACGCGTGAAAATATGTCGCGCCAAGCGATGGGGTATTTCGAGAAAAGCGGAGCGCTGCGCGTAAAACTCGGACAGATGGACTTGGCGCTGCAAGATTTGCAGGCGGCGCACACATTGGCGATTGCATTGGGAGACGAGGAAAATCGCATGCGTTTGCAAATATTAATGTCAAGCATAAAGTAACTGTCATTCCACAGGGACAAAGGTGTGTGAATTCCATTCGCTGACGAAAGGAGCGAAGTGAGCGGACAGAAGTGCGTGAAGCATAATGCATGATAACTCACTGCAAGGCGCGAACGCCGGAATCCAGCCAATAAAAACAAACAACAAAGTCATTTGTCATTCCCGCGAAAACCGATGCCGTAACGAAAACAAAATCACAAAGTGATTTTGTCATTTGGGCGCCTCTCTCATTGTCATTCCCGCTCCCGCCTGCGCGTGATTAAACTCCGGCAATAGGTCTCCTTCAATCTGCATATAAAAACTTTGTCCGAACGAAAGCAAAATGTGCAAACATATAAATCATGCCCGTTCTTTGCTTTCTAACAAAAGTGCCTCACTTCGCTCGCATTTTATAGACCCTATCCCGGAACGACAAGGAGATTATGGCAGCGCGAGGACGGCGGAGCGAGCGCACGAATGGTGCGTGCCGTACAGAACGCAACTCGCGCAGTAGTACGCGCAGTAGTTCGCGCAAACAGCCGCCGACGAATACGAGTAC
>JAITQO010000016.1 GCA_031288835.1 Rickettsiales bacterium
GACCATGCCGGGGGGTTCACAATGCAGAAAGCAGCCGATATTTTGCTCAGATACCAGTGCTCCCGCACCGCAACAGTGACGGACTTCTTACAGCCCTGAACCCAAATCCCTTCGGATTCGATTACATTATAGAAACTATCCCATACCCAATGCAAGAAAAAAATTAGAGGCGGATGGATATATTTTTGTCGTTCCATTTTTTCGCATTGCGAAAACTTGCGACTATTTTTTGCGGCCTTGCCGCAAAAATCCTATAACTTGTATGCCTTCGGGTGGGCGGCGTTGTATGCGGCCATTATATCCGCGTTGCTGACCTTGGTATAAATTTGCGTCGTCGACAGGCTCGCGTGGCCGAGCAGCTCCTGAATGCTGCGCAGGTCGACCCCGTTGGACAGCAAGGCGGTCGCGAACGAATGGCGCAGCGCGTGCGGCGTGACATAGTCCGGCAGTTGCAGCGCCGCGCGCAGCCGTTCGAGCGCTTTTTGCGCCATGCGCGGCGACATCGGCAGCCCTTTCGCGCTGCAGAACAAACAGTCCGCGCGATACGGGCGCATTTGCAGATACTTTTCGACCGCCTGCCATATGGCCGGCAGGATTGGAACGATGCGTTCTTTGTTTCCCTTTCCCGTTATGCGCAGGGTGTCCGGGTGCCCGGCGGCCTGGCGGACAGTCAGAGACATCGCCTCGCCTATGCGCATGCCCGAGCCGAAAATCAGCAATAACAGAGCGCGGTCGCGGGCGGCCAGCCACGGTTCGGGCTCTATTTCCCGTGCCGTTTCGCCCATCGTTTCGATTTCCGCGGGCTCCAGCGCGTGCGGAATGCCTTTCGGTATTTTGGGCGAGCCGATTAAATCAATCGCTTCGTTCTTAATCCGCCGCTCCCTGTTCAGCCATTTATAGAAACTTCGCATCGCGGACATCGCGCGCGCGGTGGAGCGCGCCGCCATTTTCCGCCTCTGCCTGTCCGCCAGCCACGCGCGGAATCCCGTCGTGCCAATCCGCGCCAGGTCGTTCGGCAGAACCTCGGCGCCGGAAAAAACGCCGTAGAACGTCATGAAGTCCCGGATGTCGGATTCATACGAATCCGCCGTCGCCTCGGAATACCTTTTCGTATGGCGGAGATAGTCGGCAAATGAATGAATAATTTCGTTCATCTCGTTATTCGGCGATTTCTAAAAAAACCTTGCGTTGTATGCCGCGATTATTTCCTCGGGCGTATTGTATACGTGCATGTTGTATTCCGCCTGGTCCGCGACGAACCCTTCCTTTATCATGCGCTTCAGCATCGTGCCGAACATGTTCCAGTATCCGTCGGTGTTCAGGAAATACACCGGCTTGTTGCTTTCGCCAATCTGGTGCATCGTAAGGATGTCCGTAGCCTCGTCCAACGTTCCCATGCCGCCAGGCAGAATGCAGAACGCGTCCGCCAGCTCTATCATCCGCGCCTTGCGCTCTAAAAGCGAGCCGACGATTTCCGATTCGGCGCCCTCGTGAACCGGCTCCTGCTTCGCGACCACGTGCGGCGTGGACACCCCAATCGCCGTCCCCCCGTTTCCGGTTACCGCCGTCGCCACGACGCCCATCAGCCCCACGTTTCCCGCGCCGTAAATCAGCTTGATTTTATTTTCGACCATCAGTCCGCCCAGCGTTTCCGCGTCTTTCGCGAACTGCGGGTTGTTCCCCATCTCGTGCCCGCAATAGACCGCCATTGATTTTTCCGCCATATTTTTCGCTTCCTTTTTCGGAAATATATCATAAAATAGACGAAAAATGAACAAAGATTTTTTATCTTCAGTATCCGGGCTTCGGGACGATTATCCGAACGAGACGCTCGCAGTCGCGGTTTCGGGCGGCGCGGATTCGATGGCGCTGCTGCATTGGCTTAAAGACGTCGGGGCGAAAATCGTCGCGCTGACGGTCGACCACAAACTGCGGCCGGAGTCCGCGGACGAGGCGGAGTATGTGGCGAAAATCTGCAAAAAACTCGGCGTGCCGCACCGTATTTTGGAGTGGACGGGGCAAAAGCCGAAAACCGGAATCGAAGAGGCGGCGCGCGCGGCGCGCTACGAGCTGATGCTCGATTACTGCAAGAAAAACAATATCGGCGTTCTGGCCACCGCGCACCAGGCGGACGACCAGATTGAAACGTTTCTGATGAACCTTGGCCGCGGCAGCGGGATTTACGGGCTGGCCGGAATGCGCGGGCGCCAGGAAAGGGACGGGGTCGTCATATTCCGCCCTCTGCTGGGCACAAGCCGCGCCGAACTGCAAAAATATTGCGACGACAACGGAATAAGGCATTTCAACGACGCGATGAACGACGACGAAAGGTATCTCCGCGTGAGAATCCGCAAAAATCGCGCGAAACTGGGCATTTCGGACGAACGCATTCTGCTGGCGATTGAAAACATGTCCCGGGCGCGCGAATATATCGAATCCGAGGCGCGGAAACTTGCGAGAAAGATTCCTGTTGAAATCGACGCGGATTTGTTGTTAAATGCGGCGGAAGAAATCAGGTTCCGCGCTTTGTCTCTGATGCTGGGGGAAGAAGGGCACCCGCTTCGGCTGGAAAAGATTAAGAACGCGTTCGCCAAAATGGACGCGGGGGACGCCAAGTTCACGCTGGCAGGTTTTAATGTCAGAAAACAAAACGGAAAAATCCGCATATGGAAGGAAGGCACGAAATGGAAGAATCAGCGGCGCAGGTAAAGCATAACAAAATCGACAGGGAAATGAGGGTCGCGAGGAACAAGCCGCGCGGCGGCAAGGGCATCGGATTCCTTGTCATGTTCGCAATCGTGTTCGCGATTCTGGTGTCGCGCTCGCTTGTCCGAAGCAATTCGGCCGAGGACGGGGCGAAGCCGGCGGAGCTGAACTTCACGCAGGTTCTGGCCGCCTCCGACGGGCGGACAATCAAGACTCTGGTTCTGAACGGCGCGGACGCGCGCGGCGAACTGAAGGACGGGACGAAGTTTGCCGCAAAGGTCAGCGCGGATTCCGAATTGCTGCAGAGAATCGCGAAGAACGGCGCGGACGTCGTGATTGACGATTCCAGGGGATGGGTCGACATACTGGGCACGTGGGTTTCGATTCTGATGGGCGTCTTGTTCATATGGTGGATTTTCAGGGGCATGAAGATGATGGGCGGGCACGGCGGCGGAATCGCCAATATGTTCGGCAGCAAGACGAAGGTGTCGATTGGAAAAAAGATTGTGAAGTTTTCGGACGTCGCCGGAATCGACGGCGTGAAGAAAGAGGTGGGCGAGATTGTGGATTTTCTTAAAAATCCGAAAAAGTATCGCGAGCTCGGCGCGCGCATTCCGCGCGGCGTGCTGCTTTCGGGCGAGCCGGGAACTGGAAAAACCCTTCTTGCCAAGGCGATTGCGGGCGAGGCGGACGTTCCGTTCTACGCCGTGTCCGGCTCGGACTTTTCCGGAATAATCGTCGGGCTGGGGGTTGCGAAAATCAAGGACTTTTTCGACCTGGCGCGCCAGAACGCCCCGTGCATATTGTTCATCGACGAAATCGACGCAATCGGCGCGGCGCGCGGGCGCACCATCAACGCGGATTCGGACCGCGAGGCGACGCTGAACCAGCTGCTGATTGAAATGGACGGATTCAGCTCGACCAGCAATCTGATTATAGTCGGCGCGACGAACCGCCCGGACATGCTGGATCCGGCGCTGCTGCGCCCGGGGCGGTTTGACAGGCAGGTTTATATCGAGCTGCCGGACATGGCGGGCCGCCTTGCGATTCTGGAATTATACGCGAAGAAGATGAAGTTCGCGAAGGACGTGTCGCTTTCCGTCGCGGCGCGCGGAACGACGGGATTTTCGGGCGCGGATTTGAACAACCTGCTGAACGAGGCGGCGCTTCACGCGGCGCGCGAGGGGCGCAAGGAAATCGACAACTCCGATATAGACGAGGCGCGGGACAAAATCCTGATGGGCCCGAGAAAGGAGCGCAAGATGCGCCCGCAGGACGTCAAACTGACCGCGTATCACGAGGCTGGGCACGCGTTCCTGTCCGTGCATTACAAGGGGATTACCGACCCGATTCACAAGGCGACGATTCTGCCGCGCGGCCGGGCGCTCGGGATGGTGCAGTATCTGCCGGTCGACGACAAGGTGTCTCTGCCGCTGGAGGAAATCCGGGCGCGGATTGAAATCGGCCTGGGCGGCCGCGCAACCGAGGAGCTTTTTTTCGGGGCGGATAAAATCACGACCGGCGCGGAGTCGGATATCGCGAGCGCAACTTATTTGGCAAGGAAGGCCCTGACGGCATGGGGAATGTCGCCGAAAATCGGCATGGTGGCGGTGAACCAGGTCGAATCGTGGGGGCGGAACGCGCTGGAAAACGCGTCGCAGAAGACGGCCGAGGCGGTCGACGCCGAAGTGCGAACGTGGATTGACTCCGCGTATAAAAGGGCAAAGGCGATTTTGTCGAAGCACAAGGCGAAGCTGAAAAAATTGGCGGAGGAGTTGTTGAAACGCGAAACTCTGACCAGCGAGGAAATCGAGAAAATCGTAGTAAAAAGGGACAAGGGGCGAGGGAAAAAGGACGGGGGAGCGACGAGTAACAATTGACGGAATGAGGTAGTGGCAAAGGCATCGTCATTCCGGAGTTGCGCCGAAGGGCATGGCAACGCCACTCTCATCATTCCACTGCGCCTTTCCCCTTGCCATTCCATTGTTTTTTATGCTTGTCATCCCGGCGCCTTTCCCCTTGTCATTCCCGCCCTTCTCTCCTTGTTATTTCCACTCCGCTCATTGTCATTCCCTTACACCTCAGACTTGTCATTCCCGCCCGTCTCCTTGTCATTCCCGCGGAGGCGGGAATAGGGACTATAAACCGTGAGCGAAGCGAACTATCTTTTATTTTATAGAACGAATAATAGTAAAGCAGACAACAACAGTAAGGAGCGAATAACATAAAGCAAATAACAATGTGCAGGGAACAAGCGCACCTTGCCGCATGATTCCGCATTTTAATTGCTTGCACATTCTGCCGTTGCTCAAACAGAGTTTTTGCTTACAGGTCGAAAGACCCTATTCCCGCCGGAGTTTACCCCCGCGAAGGCGGGGGCGGGAATGACAAGGGGAAAGGTGCCGGAATGACGGGGGTAGGTCACTCGCTGCAGGTTATGGTGTATTGGCCGGCTATGTCGCCGCCATTGCGCGTTCCGGTGCATTGGGCATATCCCGCGGGGCAACCGCCGTCCGCGATTATTGTCGTGCTGTCGCAGGTATTGTCCGTGGGCGGAACGCAAATCGCCTTACGGAAGGCGGGGGCTGTTGTAAACTCATTTAAGCAATCGTCCGTACAGTAAAACCCGCAACGGAAGTCAACACCGTAATCCCCAAAGAATACCCAAGCGCTCGGAAGGCCATTATTTGACATCTGGCACCAGCAATATCTGTCTGCCTGCATGCCATTTTCCGGATGACCTATTTCTCCGTATACGGTTGACCCTTCTGTAGAGCACATTGATTTTCCATTCACTGTTATCATCGTTCCCCCGGCGCCCCATGGCCCTTTTGCTTCCCAATCGCCAAATACGTTTGCACCCACCGAGTGTCCATCGCTCGACATATTCTCAATTATTGGGCAGGAGAAACCTTGCTTGCACAGCATTGCCGCTCGAGAATCGACCGCTATCAGCAGCAGCAGCATGCAGACGAAAATAAAAAACATAATTTTTTCCATAGTTTTTACCCTTTGTTTTTACGGACAATCCGTATATAAGCATAATCTTGTGCGCATAAATATCACCTTGCACACGTCTTTGTAAAGTAGGCACCTTTTTATCCCCATACTAACCGGAAAGTAAGAATAAAGGCGGATGTTCGGTGTCGCTGCGAAAAATATTTTTTCAAAATGCGATTAAATCGGGCGCCGATTCGACCAAAAGCAAGAAAAATACCCCGCCGTCCCCTTTTTCTCGCATTTGTTTTCGGGGTTGTCGCAAGTCCGCATTCCCGCGTTGCGGCCGCGCCGCTTTCCGGCTCATGTCTTTTATGATATAATTCCTAATTATGAGGGAATGGGTTCTCCGCGTTTTGGCGGCGGTTTTAACGTGCAGCCCGGCGTTCGCGTCCGGCAGGAATGTAATCGTAAATTCAAAAGACGGAAATCCGCTGTTCGATTTCGTGATTTTCGACGCCGGCGAGACTTTCTGGAATCCAAATATCCCGAATCCGGGCGGCGAGGATACGGATTCGGCGTGGACCATGTCCGACGCCCATTTGGACGCGCTCCGCAACGGCGCGGATTACTGGGCGGAATTGCTGGGCGGCCTGCCTGCCGGCGCGTCCCCCGTCGTGATAAACGTCGGAACGGAAAACGTGAACAACGCGTATGCGCTGACCCTGGCGAATCCGGCGACCGGGTACACTTATCCGGTCGATTGGGCGCTGAACGGCAATGTCGTGAATCCGGCCGGACAAATCGTCATGGGATACGGCTTTGACGGAAGGCCGACATACAACGGGGCGGCGGGCGTCCTGCCGTCCGGCGCCGCGTGGGACGGAAAGCATTCGTCCGGAACGGTCGCGCACGAAATGGGGCACCTGATGGGCATCACCAGTTATTCCGCGCATATAAACGGGACAAGTTTCGGATACGGCGGGCTGGACATCACGGTCGCGCTTGGCGGCGGGAACTATGACGCGCATCTTTACGATTCGTTCGGCCGCGCGATGACGGGTTTTCAGAGCCTGTCGCTTCTCGGCGTTATGCAGAGGGAGCTCGGAACGCTGTTCGGAACCATCGCGTATGGCGCGATGCAGGTTGCGTATCCGGACGAATACGCGATGCTGGGCGGGCGGCCGATTTACGACGTCGTTGCCGGAAGCGGCCCCGTCGCCGGCAAGTTCACGCTGAAACCCGACGACGGCGACGCGAACTATGACGAAGGCGAATACGCGTATTTCAAAGGCGGCAATGTGGCGCAGGTTCTCCGCGGAGCCGACGTTTCGCGCGGCGGAAACATAACCGACGCGATTCCGATAAATATTTGGGAAAACGGCCACCCGGAAATGTCGCACGTGGAACTGCGCAATTCGATGATGAGCCATCAATGGTATCGCAATTTCGGCACGTTTATGGAGGCCGAGCTGGCGATGCTGCAGGATATCGGCATAAATCTGTCCCGCGGCGCCTTTTACGGCTCTTCCGTTTATGGAAGCAATACCTCGGAAACGATAACGCGCGGATTGGACAGCGACGCGCGGTGGGCGATAGGGCTGCATGTTTACGGAACGAACAACACGCTGTCCATGAACGGCGACGTGCGTTCGGGCGGCGATTATTCCGTCGGCGCGCGGATTGACGGGTGGGAGAACGCGCTCGTTTTCAACAACGTCATAAATATGCCCGGCAAAAATTCGGCCGGGATAATGGCGTCGTATGGAAAGGAGCACGATGTCGAGGTAAAGGGCTCGGTTTCCGCGGAAATCGGGCTGCTGTTCGATTTTGGCGACAACCAGGTGGGCAATTCGGTGGAATATCGCGGCTCTTACATCCGGACGTCCGGCGGGACAAGTTTGGCGAACGCGAATAATTTGCCGCTGCTGCCCGAGCTGAGCGGCGCGCTGGTCGACAGATTGGAAATAAACGGCGGCAAAATCATGGGCGCCGGCGGAACGGCAATCAAAATCGCGCAGAACGCGTTTGTCCGCAATATCCTGATTTCCGGAGGCGGAGAAATCCGCGGCGACATAGTGTCCGAATGGAATCCGTTTCTGAATCAGGTTCAATACGCCGGCGACAAGAACGATTTGATTACAGCGATAGAATTGCGGGATGCCAAATTATCGGGCTCCATATACGCGCCGCGCGCGAACGTCAGCGTTTCCGACGGTCTGTTTTTGGACGGCGACGTGAATGCGAACAGTTTTCTGCTGACCGGCGAATTGACGCTGGACATTGCGCTGGGAAAGACGACGATTTCCGCGAACAATGCCGATTTCGCGTCCGGTTCGGTCGTCCGTTTGCTCACGGAGGGCGGATTCGGATACGGGGAATACGAGGGGGCGGAGTTTTCGGTTCTGGATATCGACTCAGCGTCGTTCGCGGACGCCGCGGATTATGATTTTTCGCCGTCGGGGGAGTTCGACCGCGGATTCTACCGCTATCGTTACTCCAATCCGGCGTGGCGCGCCGCCGGAGGCGTGAACAGTTTGTATGTGTCCGCGGACGGCAAGGAGCTGGTGTCGGAAAGAACCGGAATCTCCGCGGCGAAACTGCCGCTTGCGCTGGCCAGGCATTCGACCGTTTCCGACATGCTGGCGGACAGGCTTGGAAAACGCATGAACGACGACCTGCGACTAGACCCGACCGGCGTGTATGCGGCGGCCGGGCTGCAGTTATCGAACAAGCTGTCGTCGCGCGCGGCCGCGTTCGGCGCCGATGTCGGCAAGCATGGATTTTTCGTCGCCGGGTTGCAGTTCAATGTCGAGAATATGAAAACATCCGGCGAGTTGGCCGAATTGGATTCCGCCGGAATAGGGCTGGACGCGTATGCCGGGTTTTATATGCTCGGCGGATTCCGCATTTACGCGAACGTAGGCGCCGAAACGCTGTCATACTCGCATTCCCGCGTTGTCGACGGCGCCCTGTATGGCGCGGAATACAAGGGCAGGGTCATGCGCATGGGCGCCGCGGCGTCGCGTCCGATATCGTTCAATTACGGGCGGTTTGTCGCGACGCCGGGAGTGTCCGTCGGGCAAATAAACCTGTCCGTCGGCGGAGCCGAGGAAATCGGTTCGACGGAGAACAAATACGCGCTCGGCTTCGCGCCGCAGGAATACGGAATGCGGAATTGGGCGGCGGGAATAGATTTTTCGTATAATCCGCGCCGCGGGCTGTCGTATGATTGCGTCGTCCGTTACCGCAAGTGGATTGACGAAAACGCCGTCGCCGCGCGGGTCTGGTTTGTCGAAGACAAGGATAAAAGCGCGCTTGATATTTCGGAAGAGGCGGACGGAATGGACGCGCTGATTTTGGGATTCGGCATTTCGTCTGGGTGGACGAATTGGACGCAATTCGCGGGCAGGTATAAAATCATAATAGGCGAGTGGGCGGCGATTCACAATCTCTCCGCGAGCATATCGATAAAGTTCTAGGGGCGTTCTTTATTTTTAGAACATATGGAAATTATCCGCGGGCGACAAAAGTGCGATTCCGCGCTTTTTTTAACCTCGGTTTTGTGGTATAATATGATGAAAGAATGTGGAGCGAGTTGTATATAAAAGCCAAGATTTTCGCGGTATTCATAGGATTGTCCATACTGTCGCGGACGCCCGCCTTCGCCGCGTATCCGATAAACGGATATCAGGCCCCCGCCCAATACGGACAACCCGCGCAGGTGCAGCAGCCGATTCAATACGCCCAGCAGATTCAATATCAGCAGCCCCAGGCTGCGGTTCCGGCGCAGTCGGGGGGGCAGTATATTCCGGTCAGCCAAGTCGCGCGCTATCCGCAGGCGGCGTCGCCCGGACGCGTAACCGGCTCGCTGCCGAAGGTTGGCAGCTCGTATGTGAACGCCGGCCGCAAGTATTATCAGCCCGAAGGATTCGACAGGTTGTCGGACAGCGGATTGTATGTCGGTTTGTCGCTTGGCTATACGTATTCGATAAACGGCGGCATGATTGCGAAATACATGAACGAAGACAAGGCGTGGTTTGTTCCGGGCGCGTTCCAGAAGGCGAAGTTCAAGCACAACAGCGTTCTGCCGCTTCAGATTTCCGTCGGCGCGGCGCTTAACAACGACGTGCGCGTGGACTTTTCGTATCTGCGGTATTCCGGCATATCCTATCCGGGCACGGCGCAGACGTCGAACGGCGCGGGCGGATTCATCGATGTGACCGTGACCGACGGCCGTGTTTCCAGCACGGCGACGATGCTGAACCTGTATTATAACCTGGATTCGTATACGGGGGTGCTGGCGAGCGGCTCGCTGCGCCCGTATGTCGGGGTCGGCCTCGGAATCAGCATAAACACGATTTCCGATTATGTGGTTTTTGATAAGAATTTTTACAGCGCGGACGGTGTTGACGAGAATATGACATATCCGTTGGGCACGGTGACCGGGACATCGGATATCTACGCGTATCATTCCGGCGGAACGGCCGAACAGCTCGCATATGCCGTCGAAGGCGGCGTCACGACGGAACTGGATGGCGGATTGAAGCTGGATTTCTTTGTCCGGTGGGCGTATCTCGGAAAGGTCGAATCGAGCGGCAGCATCGTTCTTTCGCAGACGGAATGGGTATCCAACGGCTCGGCGCCAATCAACCAGGGGGGCGAGCAGCAGGCGGAATACGACGCCGTGTTCCATTACACCAATTGGAAAGAAAGCGGCAGCCTCAACGCCCTTGACATGGGGGTCAGGATGAGGATACAATTCTAAGTACGGGCATGCAAGGCCGCCAAGGCGGCTTGCGGGGCAATAATAAAGGAAAAATCATGAAACAATTTTTTATATTCGTTTTGACTCTTGGTCTTGGCATCGGAATCGGATGGTTCGTTAACAGTTATTGCAACCGTCCGTGCCTTGCGCTGGAAAAGCATATAATGGAGAGTTACGGGTTTGCCGACGGCGCGCGCATAGATTCCGACGACGCCGTGCAGAAGCTGCAGGTTGCCAGAATGTATGCGAATCTGGCGGACAACGGATGCCCCGAGCATCGCAAGGAATACAGGCAGCGCGCCGAGGTGATTGTAAAGTCTCTGTCGATTCAGGGGCCGGTCGGAATCAATTCCGAAATCAAAATCGACATGAACAAGGTGTCCGAGGCGGTGAATGCCGCCACCGAGAAGGCGGTTGAGGCGGTCGGAAGCTTCCTTGATAAAATGAAAGACACCAAGGTCAGCATCACGGTGGAATAAATCCGGTTGGCCCTTCGGCGCCGCAACGGAATGACGATATCTTTGTTATTATCCGCCCCTACAAAACTAATGGTCGGTCGGTAATTAGTTGCTAACTTTCCCATACTTCAATACCCAAGAACAGGGTAAAAACAGGGAAAATCGCGCTTTTCTGCAGGGTGTTGCCCTGCGTCCAATCACTTGCGACCACCGGAATTCTAGCACATTCCGATACTCAGTCAATGAAAAACAGCGAAAAAGAACAGGGAAAAAATTTCGCGGAACAGGGAAACCTTTTCCGAAAACAGGGAAAGGTATAAAACCGCCTTCAAAAAATCCCCAACCTTATATATTCAATTTTTTGGCCGAGAAATTAAGTGGATTTGCTTATTTTTGCAAAAATAATTTTCCCTTAAATGACTTGCTATTAGACGCGAAGTAATTTAAAATTGTCGGGAATCTAGACGGAAATCTAGGTTCGGGGCTGTTGTAAGCCCAATCACTGCGGTGCGGTTTCGCATCGTTAAAATGATGTGATGGTGCGAATGCCGCGCCGTTATATCCCCGATTATGGTCGGGGAGCCGAAGGTTATATAATAGGAGCAATCCGAAAGCCACGGAATCTATCAGTGATTGATTTACAAACTCCCCGACCACCAGTTTTCCGGCTGGTGGTTGAACCATATAACAAGGGAGTAAAAAAATGGCAGATTTCAAATTTGACGGCAGAGACCTTTATGACCGCAAACGTGTTAGCAACGTTGCCAAAATGGTCGGAAATCATATTAGCGTAAAAGGACAATATGTTGCCGACATCGATGGAAAATATATCCGTATCAAAGGCCGCAGGGTGGCAGAGTGGGACGGCAAGACCATTCGGATAAACGGACGTAGCGTTGCCGATGAAAGACAAATCGAAAGAGATATAGATTGTCGGGACGTGGATATGAATACCATCGCCATGTGGGTGGTTATGAACACAATTCTTGCGGAGTAAAAAATGGCATCTTGTATAATATCGTCGGGAATGAAAGTCTGCGCGACCTGCGCGTTTTGGTCTGGCGACCGAAAACTCAACGGATTTTTGCGACGTGTGGAAGTGCAAAGCGGCAACACGAAAGGCACTTGTCAAAGCGGAGGGCGAAATAGGTTTAATACGAATGCAATGGCTCATTGCCCCGACTATGAAACGCACCCCGTGTTGATGAAAAGGAAATAAATATGCAAATAAATATCCGGCGCGGCGCGGACACGATAGGCGGAACGGCGGTAGAACTGACCGCCAACAATGGGGACAGGATTATCCTTGACCTTGGTCTGCCTTTGGATGCGGAAGAAAATACCGCCGCATTATTGCCGGATATAAAAGGACTGACGGCCAAGATTCCCGACTTGAAAGGTTTATTCATCTCTCATTCGCACCAAGACCATTTCTCGCTCGGCAAACATATAGACCCTGCGATTCCGATTTATATGGGCAAGGCCGTCGACACAATAATCAAAGCAACGGCGGACTATTTGACCAAGGCAAAAGAAGCACTGCCCGATTTGGAACTTCCGGAAATGTTCTCGTTCAAGAATGTCAGACATATCGAGGGTTTTGTTCCTGTACAAGTCGGCGCGTTCAAGGTCACGCCATATCCTGTCAACCATGCCGCCTATGAATCATTCGCGTTCTTGGTAGAGGCGGATGGCAAGAGGATTTTCTATACTGGCGACTTCCGCAATCATGGGCGCACGAACAAGCGCACGGAGCATTTAATATCCAATCCGCCATCGGACATCGATGTCTTGCTGATGGAGGGGTCAAGCATAGAACGTCTGAATCCGGACGAGCATTTTGAGACGGAAGAGGAATTGGAAAAGCGCATGGCGGAAGTGTTCCGCAATACTCGCGGTCTGTGCATGGCTCATTCGTCCTCGCAAAATATAGACCGCATTGTCACGATTTATCGCGCCGCCAAATAGACGGGCAGGATTTTGGTCATGGCAAGCTATACCGGATTCATTCTGATGAAATTGCAGAATGAAAATCTGCCGAGCTTCACATGGGATGATGTCAAGAAACTGATTGATAAGACTCACGGCAGAAAGCACGAAATCATTCCCGAATATATCGAATCCATGACAAGGGTCGGGAACTTCAAATACGTCTATGTCATCGGGCGCGGCGGCCTGCCGTGGCTTGAACGATGCGGATTGCTTAATCCGGACGCGCACTATATCTATTCCATGTGGTCGGGATACAAAGACAAACTGGCCAAGGAGGTCGTAGATAAAATGCGCGAGCGCGGCGTTCCCATGACCGACACAAGCGGCCATGCGGACGTTCCGACCTTGCGCCGATTTGTAGAGGCGATAAAGCCGAAAGTACTTGTCCCGATACATACTTTCCACCCCGACCAATTCCCCGACTTGTTCGGCGAATATGCCAAGGTGGAACTTCTTAATAACAACGAGCCATGGGAGGTATAAGATGGTTGAAAAATTATTCAATGGAAGAACGGAAAAAATAGTTCCCCTTATGGATTTATTCTTATCCGCCCGCGATGAATTAGAAACGGCGGTCGATGAAAGAAAACCTGTGGACGCGCACAATACCCTTCTACACGTGGTGGAATTCTTGGGCGAATCCGAAACCCTTTTCAAAGGCGAGTCTTGGGAAAGCATGATGGTCAAGACCCGCGAAGATATCAAAAAGTGCTTGGATAAATTTTCCGCCGACTATGCCAATAAAGATACCGCAAGTAAAGCCCTTGATTATCTGTTGGGAACGGCGGACGAGTACGTAGAGAAATTATACGATGTGAGGCATTCCCTCGAAAAAATTATATAAATAAAAAAGGAGAAAACGATGGCGGCCAAGAAGAAAGAAAAAACGACTACACTGCAAAAGCAAGCGATACCGCGAACCATATCGAACAAGTTCATTTATGACCTTGGCAATCCGGAGGGGATTTTGTATCCGATTTTCGAGTATGCGCGGGATGACGAAGAGCTGTCGATTCAAATCCGCGATGGTTATGTGAATGTCTATTACCTCGGCGGAAGTATGCTCTGCATTTGGGCAAGCGGCGATAAATACATCGCCACGCAAGACTCGAACTATCTTAAAGGAACAAAGGTGTCGGCCAAAGAGGAAATTAAAACCTCGGTCGATGCCTCCTCGGTCGCATGGTCGTTCAAACAACGCAAAGATGCCATGAAGAAAAAACTCGAAACCAAGAATACGGACGAGAAAATCTTTCAGCAGAAATTGTATAACGCGAACCGCAAAGGCGGGCTTGTGGTCGTGGACACCGAAGTCCAAATCCCAGGCGATGTGTGCGAGTTCCTTTACAAGCTAGAACCGAAAGTCCGCCATCCGCGCTTTGACATGGTTGGGCTGTCCAAGATGGAAAACGGCAAATACCGCCCCGTGCTGATTGAAAATAAATGGGGGACGAAAGCCCTCTATGGCAAGGACGGGGTCGAAGACCATGCAAGGGATATGCTCCGGTTCGTGCGCTCGCGCTTTTGGGCATATTATATGGACGAATTGGAGGAACAGGCCGCGCAGTTGCAACGGCTTGGGCTGATAGAATTGGACAGATTCTTCTGCATCGACCGCGAGGAATATCCGGAGATGATGTTCGTCCTTGGGGATTCCAAAATGGAGTTGAAAGAATTGGAAGCCATGCGGGACAAGATGGTGGCCACCATCAAAAAGGAAAAGAAAAAGCCGTCATGGATAGGATATAATCTGACCATCAGTGCGCTGACGAAATCGGCCACCAAGGATGATTACGCGATAGGCATGAACTCTCGCACCCGCAAACCTTGGCTGACCGCCGCCATATCTGTCGGACAATCATGAGCGTTTTATCCCAAGAAAGTCGCACAGCCGAGACAATAACGACTGACGGCTGTGCGGAAACAAAGGGCGGAGCTTCTTAAGAAGTTTCGCCCTGTTTTTATTTTTCAGCTCGCATTCCCAAACACGAATCACGCGCCATCCTTTGGATTGCAGGATTTTCGAAACTTCAAGGTCGCGTTGTTTGTTACGGGCGATTTTGGGAGTCCAATATCTCTTGTGCGTTTTTGGCGTATTAGTCCGGCAGTCATGGCCGTGCCAAAAACACCCGTCCGCAAAAACCGCGATTTTTAACTTCGGGAACACGAAATCCGGCTTGCCGATTATCTTAAACCCGCGCCGCCATCCCTTAATTCCAAGTTCCCGGAACACGGCCGCGAGTTTTAATTCCGTAGACGCATTGTTCTTTGAACGAACGCGACTCATAACCCACGATCGAGTTTCTTTGTCCAAGATATCAGCCATGGCGAATCCTTAAATCCAAGAGCATTTTACTTATTTTCTATCTCGATATCGTACTTTTTCTCTCTTTGTAAAAACGCATCTTTAGAACCTTCCAACATTAAAATATCTTCCCTATGTGATAAGTTTTCAATAGAAGTCACCGATATATCGGTTTGAGTTTTTTCGGTAGAGTTTGGCTTTAACACAATCACCAGGTCGCTGTCTCCATTAACAACGATATTCGCATTATGTGTTGCAAATATTAGCTGGCGTTGTTTTTTGATAGACTTGATTATATTTACCAAGTCTTTTGCTATCATCGGTTGGTCTAGGTGGGTTTCAGGTTCATCAATGATTAACGGTTTTGTCCCAAAAATCAATAGAACTAATAAGATTGCTGTCGCTCTTTGCCCAAAAGATAGCTTATCAAGCGACTTATCTTGGTATAAGATATCGTAGTTTATATAATCAGAATTATAAAAATACTTTAATAAATTCAAATCATATATATCTTGATTTTCATTTTGTTGAAAATATTGCAATAGAATACCGTAAGTGTAATTTTTAGATTTAGTATTATCCAACGTTCTGGTATAAATTCCGTCAGCCGTAAGAACAATCGCAGATTCAAAATCAACATGAGCCCTAGTATCGATATTTTTAGAAATAAACTTGGCATAAAATTCCTTTTTCGCAACATCGGTATTGTACGAATACTTGAAATTTAGGTCGCTAATTTCACTTTTGCTTTGCAGTTTCTTTATGTTTTGTACGGTAATGGCAAATATTTGCGTGAGCGCATTTGTATAATCGGCATAAGCTAATTTTATCAAACGCGATAATTCTGTTGTACTTTTTATGCCTGATTTTAAACTTTTATTATTATTTTCGATTGTTGCAATTTCTGCTGTAGTCTCTCTAAGCTCTTCTTCTGCATTGATAGAATTTTGAATTAGCTCTTCCGACAAACTGCGTTTTTCTAGATATGTCTTAAGGTCGGCCTTGTGTTTTGTTAACCCTAACAATAAATTCTTCTCTGTTTGTGATACGTCAGGCAATGGATTATCAGTTTTTATCGTTTGCAATGCTAGCACTATTTTCTTATACGATTCGCTATAACACGTATCGCCAACAACATCAATTGACAATGGAATCTTAACATTTCTGACTTCATTGATAATTTGGATATATGCGTCTTTTACCTGCTTTATCTTTCCAAGCTCCTCAACCGCATTTTTTATGTTTTTTGATATTGATTGGTATTCTTCAGTACTCAAACCACTTATAATAGTTTCGTCTTTTTTCTTTATGTCATTTAAGGTTTTTAGTTTGACATTATTTTCTTTAATGGTGTTCAGATTTGATATAGCTACGTCTACTTCTTTCTGCAGTTTGCACAATTCATCGCGAGGTTTGGTTAAAACATCAATAACCTTCGATAGCGGCATTGTTGGTTCTGGTTGATAGTCTTTTTTCTGCCAATACTCCTCTAATTTTTTTATTATTTTATCATTTAACTTTGCGGGATCTCTATAAGAGCTTTCTATTTCATTTTGCCCAAAATATTCATAAATAGTATTTGGAATAGATACGCTGTTATCTATATCTAACTCATTCATCCATGACAACTTATCGATATCTGAGATGTTTTCCTTCGCCAGACATTGAAGCAATAAGCTTTTTCCAGTACCTCGCCCTCCAATTATGCAGTTTAGACCAGGATTAAACGATATTTTCTGATTTACTCCTGAAAAACAAAATGGAATTTGTGAAATTGTTAAGCCGGCCTTGAACTTCAAATCTATTTCTGTTATGTAGTCTAGAGCATCTATCGGAGATTCTATCGCAAGGCGAATTCTATTAACGTTGGGTAATAAAGCTTGGCGCAAAGTTTCAAATGCCGCATCTCCTTTTATCCAAGTAAAACTGCGCCCTATTTTATTACTGGCGTTCTCGGTACTATAATTGTGCGCGTCTGAGAAATGCAAATATGGTCGTTTATACTGAGATTCGCATATCTTGTGATTGGATAACGCATTCTCAAGCGTTGGGCTCGCATTAGATAAAAATTTTATTTCTTCTAATAATGCAGACGGTATTTCACTAGGATTGCCTGTTAGATAATCAATGGTTGTAATATCGGCGAATTCGTTCTTACCATAAAATAAAATGATTTTTTTATCTAGCTTTTGTTTCTTTAATTCATTACAAATATCGTCTTTTTTGTAAACCAATAAATGTTTATCCGTATAATTTGCATCATCCTGGCTAGGACTACTTGGACATGGGCGCAGCGCATTTATAAATCTGTCGATATCATTTTCGCATCCTTGGTCAAAGATGATATGCATATTTATATTTTTTCCGCCATCATTCGTCCACTCAATGCGATATTCAATTGCCGGTAGTATGAGCGCGATATTTTGCAACCTACCCTGTTTTTTGAATTCCAGGACTTTTTTGTATCCGTCCAATATTACATAATCACATATACCGATGATGCTTCCGTCCGGATAGTTATTTTTATTTTCTAAATCCAGTATAAAAGATTCCCATTTGGTCTCGTTAGAATCTCCTGTAAAATTGTTATGACTGGAAACCGGCGTATGTATATGCAAATCCCACTTCCGCCATTCTGAACCTCTATACGACATTCTGTACACCTTAACCTATTTTTTCGCAAACAGCGTTTCGGATGGCTTCCAGTCTTTGGCCATCTCGTCGGCCTTTTCAAGCCACTTGCGAATCCTGTCTTTCGGAGAAACAGACTCGCTCCAATACTCTACAAACAATTCGTCATCCATGACCAACGCGGCCTTTTTCATATCGTCTTCCAACAACTGCAAAGCCCGTGCTATGTAGATTCCGCCTTCGTCGTCATTGAACGGATTGGCGACGCTTCCGGCGGAAAACAAATCTCGCGCCTGATGGCACAGAACGCCGTGATACGTAAGCAGATAGAGAACCGCGTCATCGTATTTGTTTTTTGCGCCGCTAGGTTTGACCACGCTTGGGCAAAGCAAAACCGCTTCCGCTCGAAGACGAGTTTTTTCTTCCATCGGCAGATGCGTGTAAAGCCGCACCTGTATCGGCAAGGTATGCTCGTCATTCTCTTTGTCTTCCAGCCACCACAGACGCTCGCCTTGCTGCAATCTTCCGCGAGCATAGCCGCGAATATGGCGCATCTTGTCTTCCATCGACATTTTCCTAAAATCGTCGTACTTAACGCCCATCAGCTCGAACAGCGGATGCTCGGTGGACAATTCGACCTCGAACCTTGGAACATGGGACGTGCGGACATGGCAGACGCTTTTTTCATAATCTCCCCACCGAACCTCCGGCTTACCGCCCATCTTTCCAAAAACCAAATAAACCTTTTTGACGCTTTCGATGCGATTGGTTTCAAGAACGCTGTTGGCCACGCTCCGCCATGCGTCGTTCAGAGTAAATTTTACTTCGACGCCGAAATCGCCCATATCCACATCGGGAAAAGCTTGCGGATGCGGATTGAAGTCCACAGAATAGCCGGACAAATCGCGCAGGACTTCTCTGACCCTGTTCTCAAAAACAGCGGGCGCATTGAATCGCCCTTCTTTTGCCTCCGCTGTCAGCCGCTCGCACGCCCTGCCGAGCAGCTGTTCGAATTCTTCCTGCTTCATGTTTCATCCCCTGTTAGTATAGATTCTACCGATTGCGCCACGTGCCAAGCCAAGACCGGAGGCACGGCGTTTCCTATCTGACGCTCCGTTTCCCTCAGCTTTGACGCGAACAGAAAGGAATCTGGGAAAGATTGTATCCTTGCGGCTTCGCGCATAGAAATTCTGCGCGGCAAAGAATAATGAAACTGGATATTGCCATGGCACTCCGCGCGCATCGTGTATCCAGGCCTATCGGCTTTCAGCTTGCGATTGCCTTGCTCGGTGGTTTTATTGGCCGCGCTCCATATATGGCTGAAAGCTTCATTCTGCGGCATATCCTCAAGGTCTGCTAATGCATTCTTGGCCGTAACCGGCTTTGCGCCTAGCGGCCTTGGCGGCGTGAATTTCGGAATATCTTTTCTTGTTCCGACAATCATAACTCTTTCCCGCGTCTGCGGCACGCCGTAGTCTGCGGCATGATAAAGGTTATAGGTTACGTCATACCCTAATGCGCGAAAATCTTTCAGAATCTTTTCCAAATCTTTTTCATGACACTTCATCAGCAAGCTTTTGACATTTTCTGCGATAAAAACTTTCGGTTTCAATTTGCGGACGATTTCAACCATGTACGAATACAGGCCGCTTCTCGCGCCCGCTATGCCCGCCATTTTCCCATTTATGGATATGTCTTGGCATGGGAACCCACCGATAACGACATCAGCGTATTCAGGCAGTTTATCCATAATCTGCGTTATATCCCCCTCAACTATATGGCCGCTTATGTTGCGGCGATAGGTATCGCACGCGGCGCGGTTGATTTCGTTCGCCCAAATAACCTCGAAGCGATTCTTTTTGTAATGCTTGCCCAAGAAATCAAAACCGCCGACAAAGCCCAAGTCCATGCCGCCGCATCCGGAAAAAAGCGATAAAATTGTTATTGGTTTCTTGTCGGTCATACGCGCTCCTCTACAATACATATGTTATATGCTTTGTTGTTTTTTTTCAAGTCCTAAATCAGCATTCGTCGGTCAACATAACCGATAAAATTCTGCGGTTTTTTGATGAATTGTCCGGATTTGCGCTGATTCTCTGAGATTGCGCCTCTAGGCAGTCGATTTGGAATAAAATCGTTCTGCCGGACAGATTAAAGAATCCAAAATCATGCTCATCGCTAGGATTGCCCCCGAAGTCATCAAACTCCATTATCTTTTTAATGGCCGCTATCTGCGTTCGCGGCGACAGAGCGCGAACTCCTTGCGTGAAAAATACCTGCCCATCGGACAGAGTGCGCCGGAATTCATCATTAAGCTTTCTTATTTTTAGCACGTCGCGCATATTAAATTCCTTTCGTTGTTGCAATGAATGCTTACGATTCGGCTTAAGTCAAGTCTATTAGTACGGACATTCATCTTTAAGCTTGTCATCGTGTGTCGCATTGAGTCGTTTTGCGACCATTGCTGGTAGTGGCAACAGAAAAAATCCCTATTATATTAACTGCAACAAGCCGACTGACGCTATTGCGTTGGTCATAAATTAACAATGGCAATCAAGGAGAAAATACCATGCCAAAAAATTCAATAAAAGAAAAAAATGAAAGGAAAATCCGCTCGGACAGAATGCATTCCACAATAAAGAAACCTCAAGGGCTCATTACTAACGAACACGCATGGAATGGCAACAAGTTGTTGCGTGAGCTCCCGCCGTATACGATAAAGCAGTCCGTAAAAAAGGACTGCCAACTAGCTTTTGTAAAGGCGATACAGCTTGAAGCTCAAAAAATTTTTGAAGAGGTGAAACAGGCGGCCTCGCTTTTGGGCAAGAACCAAACTCTAGAGATTTGGGGTCTGATGATAAATATCGCCACTTGTTGCGATGAGATAAAACGGGACGTAGATGCCGTTCAAAGCATCACGCCTTGGAATGAAATCGGCGGATAAGAACAACAACACTACCGCCGTGCCAACGGCGGTAGGTACAAACAAAGGAAAAAATTATGGAAAATTCAGAATATAAGGTAGGCAAAAATCGCCCACCGATAGAGACACGCTTCAAGCCAGGGGTTTGTCCGAACCCCTTGGGGCGCAAGAAAGGGACGCTTTCTTTGACCACCATCTTGCAAAAGATTCTCGACCAGAAAATCACCCTGTCCGAGAATGGCAACAAGGTGCGAGTTAGTAAAAGGCAGGCCGTTACCATGAGATTGGTGGCCGAGGCACTTGCGGGCAAACCGCGAGCCATTGCTCTTTTATTGCCCATCATAAATACCGCCGATGAAAAACGCGAGGCGCAGGAAGCGGTCACAAAATCCATGTCAAAAACAGACCAAGAAATACCTAGCCGAACACAAGGGAGGAAACAATGTTTAAGAAAATTAAGGGGCTTAATGCCAAGCAACAGCTGTACGTTAATTTTATGAATGTTCAGTCTCGCAAGCGCGAGGAGGAAGAGGAGAAGGAAGAAATAGTTTCGGCGGGCTTTCCAGAATCTTTAGCAGAACGTCGTCGCCGCTTGCTTAGAGGCGACAAGTTCGCATCGCGCACGACGTTCCGAAAAATAAAACGGAGCGCGTCATGAATAACGTTGTCTCGCCTCAAGATTTCCTCTCGGCCATCTTCCGTGACGACCCTGTCAGTTTTGTCCGCAAGGTATTTGCCGAAGTATCGGGAGCTTCCACATATCAACACAACTGGCACATCGAACATATTATCGCGCACCTGCTAGATATGCGTGATGGCCACTACAATCGTGAAGTGATAAACATCCCTCCCCGCGCACTCAAATCCATGCCCCAAGATATAGAACACGTTGCCCTCCGGACTGGCGAGGTCTATGACCACGCCAGTCGGGACACGCGCCCCATCTATTATTTCCTGCTGTTTCTTCGCGGCGGCGAGTTTTCTTTCAATAGAGTATATGTTTTCCATAGTTTTTCCTTTTTATCCACGGGCGTAGTAGTAGCTCCACCACTGCCTCATTTCCTCGATGGTCAGCTTGGCGATGTTATGCAACACCTTGCCGCTTGTGATTTGGCCTTGCATATCAACCAAGCGGTCTGCCAAGTGGCGGCCAATGCGATTGTCCAAGAACCGCATAATCTCGAAATCCTTTTTCTCCGGATACAGGGACTTGATTTTTCCGACCATCTCCAACCAAATCTTTTTGGTCACGGCCTCGGAGAATCCGCCTGCCGACCTAATCGTTCCGTAGAATCCCCATTCGGGATTCTGAGTGTTCACGACCGCCGTCCGTTTTCCGGTAATTTCGATTCCGACATAGCGGGCGTAGTCATAGCCCTCCGGATTTATCAGAAGCGATGGGCGACCTTTCGATGTGACGCGAATCCATTTGTCATCGCCGCCCTTGCGCGAGATGAATGAGAAGGTGTCGAAGAAGTTATCGATGAGCGCGTCATAGTTCTTTTTATCAAGGTCGATGGTTTCGACCACCACGACCAATTCTATGTCGTCAATCGAACGCGCCTTGGTTTGTTTTTCAAGGTCGTCCATGTCGATTGGCTTGCGGATGATTATTGCTTGTGCTTTTTCTTTTGGCATTTTTATGCTCCTTTGTTGTTGAACCCGAAGAAGTCATAGCCCGACACCTTGTGACCGCAGATGAGCGTTGCGATGGCGGACAGACTCTTGTAGGTTTGGTTTTCATAGTTGAACTCGTCGGGCGCGGTCACATGAACCATGTAATCCTTGCCCTTGAATTTTTTCAGCAGTTGCGTCCCTGGCTTCACGTGGTACTTGGTCTTGTGCGACCGCTCTATGCTCTCGTCCGGATTCTCGGAACAGGCATTTAGCTTCGTGACGTGCTTCTGCTCGATGACGAGGCCGCCGCGCTCGCATTGAATCTTGAACCACAGCGGTTTGAACTGCGGACGACCGGACGCGAAGTATCGCGCCCACAATTCCTGCAACTGGGATGGAGACAGCGACTTTAATTTCGCCGCCGATTCCGGCAGGTTTTCAATGCATTTTTTGACTTTCATAATCGACTCCTTGGTTACACCACAATCAATGCTTACTAATCGGGCTAAGTCAAATCTATTAGTGCGAAAAGCGCAGAAAGCCCCTTTCGTTATCCCTCGCGCTTGGCGCGATGTTCCGCCAACAGCTCGTCATACTTCCTGCCGCTTGCCGCATGGATGACATCGCCGCCGAAGCATTGCTGATAGCGGCGGATTATCGTGTCCACGTACAATCCCTCGTATTCTATGCCGTAAAAAACGCGCTTGGCCTTTTCGCAGGCGATAAGGCACGAACCACTTCCGGCAAAACTATCAAGAACAATATCGCCGCGATTGCTGACATCTAAAATGGCCGAGCGCAGGAGTTTTTCCGGCTTGCTAGTCGGGTGCATTTTGAGCGCGGCTTTATTCTTGCCAAAGACGTTCACGCCATAGCAAGACCAAACGTTGCTACGCACGCGCCCTGTCGAACCGAGGAGTACATTATTGACATGGCTTTCTTTGCCGTTCTTGAAGACGTGAATTTCTTCGTACTGACTGCGCCACAGCGAACCCGTTCCAGGGACGATTTTGTCCCATATGCATTTGTTGACGTAGCCGGAGAACACGGCGCGTCCCGCCGAGAGGATATGCCACCCGTGCCGCCAATCCATGAAATTCAGGTGCAACGAGCCATCGGTGGAATACTTGGCGCACAGGCGGAAATTTGACGTGAGGAAATCGACGAATTCTCCATCGTTCATCTCGCCGGACGCAAAGGCGAATTCCTTGTGCTTTGTTTCGCCTGCGCCGCATACATGGCCTTGCACCTTGACGTTGAACGGCGGGTCTTGCACGCACAGGTTCGCTTTCTTGTCGCCGAATAGGATTTGGAACGATTCCTCTTTCAAACTGTCGCCATGATAGAGGCGATGGTCGTTGGGAAAAAGCCAAAGGTCGCCCATGACGGACACAACATCGTTTTCTTCTATCAGCGGCGCGGAGTTCAGTTTCGGGTCTTCCTCCTTCTGCTCTTGTATAAGGTCAAGCTTCACGGAATCATATCCGCTGAGCTCGATTTCGATGTCAATATCCGCGCAAGCCAATTCCAGTTCTTCAAGCTCGATCTTGAGCAACTGCTCGTCCGTTTTTCCTAACTCCCCAAGGCGGTTGCTTGCCAGTGCCTGCAGTCGCGCCTTTACATCGCCGAGGTCTGCATACATGACAGGGATGCTTTCCAATTCCAAAAGCTTGGCCGCCTCCCATCGGCAATGGCCGGATATTATTTCGCCGTCCGGCTTTGCGAGGATTGGCTCGTTAAATCCCAATTGGCTGATGATTTCACTTGTTTTCTGAATCTGCCCTTTTGAATGCTTTTTTACGTTTCGCAGAGATGGGCGGAGAGTCGATGGGTTCACATATTTAATTTCTAAATCGTTTGTTTTCATAATAACACCTTTTTGTTTTTATTAGGTGTAATATAATTCTAGGGAAATTTATCCGCCACTGCCGATGATGGTCGTAATGCGACATTAAGAGACAAAAACGCCGGTCTTGCGACCGGCGAATTGTTATGCGACTCTGCAAAAAGAGTCCGACAAGTACTTATTCACGGCTTCAACCGGATAAAGGATATTTTTTCCGCGTTTATAAAACGCGATACCCTTTCTGGCATTCCGCCATCTCATAAGCGTGCGCGGGTCACAACATAAAATTGTGCTGACTTCTTTAGGGGAAAGCTCTCCCTCAAAGACCACTTGTTTCGGAGTTCTATCTGTCGCTGGCTGAAGTTTGTATCTTGCCATCGGAGATACCCCCTTGATGAAAATGGGTTAACTCCTGGGAAACGCCTAAAACCAGTATTGTTTGGTTTTTGTGCTGTCTGAGTCCTGTACAGGACTCCGCGACGTTTACCCCATTAATATAGCGCGATTTTTTTAATTTTCAAGCCCCCCTGTATTTCCGTCTAAAAATCTGCATTTGCACCCCTAAAACAAAGTTATTTTTTAGTCGCTAATTAATTTGACTTCCTGCGATTAGTAAGGCCAAATGGACGTAACAAAGAGGTAGAAACATGAACAAAACCAAATGCGCGATATACGTCCGAAAGTCCAGTGAGCGCGGACTCGACCAAGAATTCAACAGCTTGGACAATCAAGAACTCGCGTGCAAGAGCTATATCACGTCACAGCAGTTCCAAGGATGGCGGCATATTAAAACATACGCCGATGGAGGCATCTCCGGCGGCACGATGGCGCGGCCTGGATTGCAGGAACTACTGACCGACATCCGCGATGGGAAAGCTGACCTTGAATATGCTCCTATCGTTCGCAGAGTTCGAGCGCGAGATCGCGTCCGAGCGCGTACGCGATAAAATGAGAGCGACCAAATCCAAAGGATTGTGGGTCGGCGGCGTGCCTCCGCTCGGCTACGATATAGAATACGGAAAACTCGTTCCGAATGAAACCGAAATCCCCATCGTGCTTGACGTGTTCAATACATATTTGGAAAGCACCGGACTAATGGAATGCCGCGACAAGATTATCGCCAAAGGCATCCATCGCAAGGAGTGGACAACTAAAAAAGGTGAAATAAAAGGCGGATTGGAATTTATCTGCAACAGCGTGGAACGGATTCTGAAAAACCAAATCTACCTTGGCAAGCTTCCCAACAAATCCACCAACGAGGTGTTCGATGGTCAGCACGAAGCCATCGTGCCGCAGGAGCTGTTCGATGCCGTTCAGAAAAAACTCAGCGACAATAACAATCATAAGGACAGACCATACTGCCGTGGGCTACCGCTCCTGCACCAAAAGGTATTCACCGCCGATGGGGTTCAGTTCAAGAATCAGAAATGCAATAAAGACCAACTCCGCCAGTACCGCTACTACAAATGCGGCAAGGTATCGCTCCCTGCCGGAGACGTTGAAACCATCGTCTGCGACCAAGTCAAAAAGTTCCTGGACTCTGATATGTTCTGCCTAACCAAAGACAAGCGCGGAGAGTTGAAAAAATTGGAATACAGCGAGCCGCTAGTAAAACAGATAGTCGACAGAGTCGTGTACGCAAACCATAAACTGACCATCTTCCTCAATGTGGCTGACATGGATGGCCTCGCGCCGTTCAAGAAAGACGGATACATCAACCAAGCGAATGAGTTCATGGACAGCTATCTGACCGAGGATGGCAAGCAGGCTGTGCTTGAAAAAGAGATATTCATATCAAGCCGGACTTGCATCAACCGCCTGCACGAGGGCGGCGAAGTCAACGTGCTGACCAAGACCGAAACCGCGACCATGCTCATCAAGGCATTGTCCTACGGGTGGAAATACAAAAAGGATTATGAGTCCGGCACAGGTATCAAAGCCCTTGCCGAGCAGGAACAGCGCAATCAGCGAACCATATACAAATATCTGAACCTTGCATACCTGTCGCCGAGGATTACCAACGACATCATGAACAACGAAATCCCCACAGGCATGAACCTGCAGACCCTGTTCAAGATTGCGTCTGCCTGCGATGACTTCTCGGTGCAGGAAAAGTTCTTCTACGCCGCCGCATAAGCCCCCCCCATACCATAGTCAACCCGCCGGAAACGGCGGTGATTTTTCGCGCCGTCCGGCGCGTGCGCTGGCTTTATTGACTCGGTGGAAATGGGCATTGTATAGAAAGCCGGATATTTGGCGGCAAAAAGGCACTTTCGAACCCCATACCTAAGTCAATAGATGTGTGAAGCCCGCAGATAGCGGGCTTCACACGAGAAAAGTCGCCGTGACTGGCGACTTCCTAATCTTATGGTCGGGGCGAGAGGGTTCGAACCTCCGACATCTTGCTCCCAAAGCAAGCACTCTACCAGGCTGAGCTACGCCCCGTTTTGACCCTGCGATTATATTATAAAACTTTTCTTTTGCAAGGTGTTATTTTTGGTGTATAATTGCCGAAAAGAGAGAATAAATCATGAAAATTATGAAAAAATGCATTCTTCCGCTGCTAGCGGTTTTCCCGTTCGCCGCCCATGCCGCCGAATGCCCGGAGCTGAGGTCGGAAAATACGCTGCACGAAATCATCGAAATCGGTTTGTGCCGCAACCCGACGACAAAGATGGGATATTTGTCGCTTGAAACCTCGCGCCTGTCCAAAAACTCCGCGTATTCCAAATACTTGCCGTCGATTAGCGCCAACGCTGGCGCGAGCGCATCTTCCCGCGACAACTTCGACGCGTGGGGCAAAAGCGCCTCCATTTCCGCGTCGTATCTGATATTTGATTTTGGAAAAAGATACAGCGAACTGTCGCGCCTGGCCGCGATTTGGCGCGCGACCGGATTCGATTACGAGGAATCCGTTCAAAACTATGTCTATTCCGTCATCGGCGCGTATTACGGCCTGCTGACCAGCGACGCGGAGCTGAAGGCGAACGCGGAGGTCTTCCGCGTGGCCGGTGACGCGAAGACGACCGCCGATAAAAAGTTCAAGGCGGGCGCCGTGGCCAAGGCGGACGTGCTGAAGGCCGAAACGACGCTGGCGTCGCGGAAAACCGATTTGGAGCGCTCGAAAGGAAACCGCGAGATTGCGAGCGCGAAATTGTTGTCCCTTTTGTCCCTGCCGCAGGGAACAAAAATAAAAATCAAGGACATGCCGGCGGAGTTCGGCGGCTCGTCGGAGGCGGAAGATATAGAGGAGCTGCTGGAAACGGCGCGGAAACAGCGCCCCGACCTGATGTCGGCCGCGGCCTCGGTCGACGCCGCGTGGCATGCGCGGAACATCGCGTTCATGCAGCATCTGCCGACAATCAATGCGTCTGGCAAAATCATTTATGATTTGGATGCGAATACGAAAAGCTCCGAAATCGGCGTCAGTGTCTCGGTGCCGTTGTTCGCCGGGTTCGCGAATGTTTACAACGACCGGATTGCGATGCTGAATTACGAGCGCGCGAAGGAGTCCGAGCGCGCGAAACGGGATTCGGTCGCGCTGGACGTATGGACGGCGTTCGAAAATTACAAGACCGCGCGGGAAGTGTTGGAATCGACGAACGCGCTCTTGAAATCCGCGAAGGAATCTGAAAAAGTCGTCGCCGGAATGTATAAAGTGGGGCGCAGCACCATGCTGGACTGGCAGTCGAGCCAGGCGGATTTGGCCAGCGCGCAGCGCCAGAACGCCGCGGCGAAATACGACTTGTTCATAAAGCGCGCCGCGCTGGCAATGGCAGTCGGGGATTTGAGGGACGATGGACAAGGGATAGAGTGATAAAGTTATGAAACTCTGCCGCTTTGTTGCTGATAATTTGTGTTTGCCGAAATTATCCGGTATAATCCGTTTATGAAGTTCCTAGACCGGGCGAAGATTACCGTGCGCTCCGGAAACGGCGGCAACGGTTCCGCCAGCTTCCGGCATGCGAAATACGTCGAATACGGCGGGCCGGACGGCGGCGACGGCGGCCGCGGCGGCGACGTGATTTTCCGCGCGGTGCCGAATGTGAACACATTGATAGACTTTCGGTTCAAACAGCGGTTCGACGCCGAAAACGGCGCATCCGGCAGCGGCGCGATGAAAACCGGCAAATCCGGCGCCGCCATTGTCATAAACGTTCCGACCGGCACGGAAATATTGTCGGAGAACGAGGAATTGGTTTACGCCGATTTGGCGCGCGACGGGGACGAATGGCTGGCGTGCCGCGGCGGAAACGGCGGATGGGGCAACCTGCATTTCAAGTCTTCGACAAACCGCGCGCCGACGCAGCGCAACGACGGGCTGCCGGGCGAGGAGCGGACATTGATATTGCGGCTGAAACTGATTGCGGACGCGGGATTGGTCGGATTTCCGAACGCGGGCAAAAGTTCGCTTTTGGCGGCGATTACGAACGCGCGGCCGAAAATCGCGGATTATCAATTCACGACCCTGCATCCGGGATTGGGCGTCATGTATTCGCATGGAAAAGAGTTCGTGCTGGTGGATTTGCCCGGACTGCTTGAAGGCGCGGCGGACGGGGTGGGGCTGGGCGACAGATTCCTCGGGCATGCCGAGCGGACAAAGCTGATTCTGCATGTGATTGACGCGTCCGAGGATGATATCGCCGGACGATATCTGACAATCAGAAAGGAAATGAGGCTATATGGCGGCGACCTGGTGTCGAAGCCGGAAATCATCGTCCTGAACAAAATTGATTTGCTGGACGCCGGGATGGTACGGGACAAGGCGAATCAGTTGAAAAAGGCTGCGAAAAAAACTTTGGTTGTTCCAATCAGCGCCGCGGGGCGTCTTGGGTTGGACGAATTGAAATCCGCCGTGGAAAAGGTGTTTGTGCCCGGAAAGTGATGTAGTGACGGAATTACGGCGCATTTTGTTCTTTTTACAGAAATCACAATGTTATTTTGTTTGAGATAGATACAAATACCTTTTTGAAAACAGCAGCTTTTATGATAAAATACCGAAAGAGAGAATGATAAAGCGCTTTTTTCCGTTTGCCGTTTGTTTTTTGATTTCCGCGCCGCTGCGGGCCGCGCAATACGGCCGCGATGTTGTGCAGATGATGGCGTTGCAGGCGTCGGCCGGCGCGAATCAGGCGGAACTGGCGGGGGAGTTGCCGGTGCGAATATTGGAGCAGCAATTGGAGAACGAAATCCGCGCCGGAAACCATGCCGTGACGCTTGCAGACCTTGAAAAATGCAAGTTCGTTTACCCGAACGGTTCGTTCGCTTGGGGCAAGCCGACGGTGGGGGCGGTATCGCCGGACAAGCCGACGTGCGTTGCCGAGGTCTATATAAAAAACGGCGACGGCGTCCAGTCCGACAAGGCGGTCGCCTTAGCGTATGTCCCGGCCGGCAGTTCAATCAAATGCAATATCAGCGAGTTTCCCGAGGCCGGATATCAGCCCGCGGCGGAACAGGTAATGTTCCCAGCGGACAGAGAGCCGACGGTTGAGGAAGTCGAAGAGGCGATGAACAAGGAGCAGAAGCAGAACGCCGGAATAAAATCCCTGACCGCCGCGCTGATTGGCGGCGCCGGAATGTTCATCGCGTCCGGGGACGCCGGCATGGGCAAGAAAGTGGCCGCGACGGCCGCCGGCGCCGCGGGCGCCGGCGGCCTGGCATACGCCAGCACCCAGACGGGCAAGGTCATGGGCGACACGATTATGTCCGCCGGAATGAACGCCGCCGCGGGCGCGGTTGTCGGAAATATGGGCGCGGGCATGGCGTCGGGCGGGGATTCCATACTGATGGTTAAAGATTGCCTGAACGACGAGGGCAAGCCCGACGGCCGGAAATGCCTGTGGGGGTATGTTAGGACAGACGGAACCTCTGTGCTAACATATAGCGATAGCTCTAGTGGTAGCAGAACTTGTTATTATAAAAATGATGGCACTGTGGTTTGTCAGGTAAAAGAAGAAAATGTAAAATATGAACCAGTATTCAACACGTCAAATATAAAGTTTAACAATACGCCTGACGACGTATCCTCGATGACGGATAAAACTTGGGCGGATTATTTTAATACAAACAAAAACGAGAGTGGTAATATAGGGTGTTTTGAAAGGGAAGAAAATTATTACAAGCATAATGATATCAACGGCTGCACGGTGGAAAACTTTTTCGTAAAAATAAAATCTGGAATGGTGAATGCCAAAAGCAAACTGGCGATGATAGAGGATTTCGGCAAGGACGGGTTTTTTGGAACAACGATGCGGGAATACAACGCGAACAAGCCGGATGGCAAAATCGTCGTCGGACGCAAAACCGACGGCACCAGAAATCATGTGGAAAACGAGGAGTACACGGTCGCCAATTTCGTCCCGCTGACCGTCGGCGCGGATGACGGCGACACGGTCGACTTTCAAAACAAGGCGCGATTGAAAGGAACGATGATTGGCGCGGGGGCCGGCGCGGCCGTCGGGGCGCTGGCGTCGTTCCAGGGCGCGAAAGCCGAGGTTCAGGAAAGATATCTTGTCGAATTGGAAAAATACGAAGGCTCGCTTAAAAACTTTTACTGCATCACCGGAAGTAGGTACCTCGGCAAATACAACGAAGAAATCTTGATAGACCCGATGAAATGACTATCGGGCTTTCCCTGCGATTCCGGCCATATCCGAAATGACAAAAAACTTTTACCGCCAGGGTTCCGTTCCGTCGCGGGCGGGATGAAAAAACCATTTGCAAAACGGCGAAAAAGTATTAGAATGAATCGTCAAATAACGAAATCGAAAGGAAGATGCCATGGCAGTGCCGAAAAAGAAAAAGTCAGCCGCGAAAAGCAAACAACACCGCTCGCATGACGCGTTGGATGCAATGCCGGCCTCGAGATGCCCGAAATGCGGCGAGATGCGTCGCCCGCACCATATATGTCCCGCTTGCGGCTCATACGGCGACTTGCAGGTTATTTCCAAATAATCGAAATGCCACGCGAAAAGAAGATTATCGCAATCGACGCCTTTGGCGGCGACCACGCCCCGAAGGCGGTCTTTGGCGGAATGAACCAATTCTTGTTCCTGAACGGCGAGGATTCGGTGTTCTTCCGCATTTTCGGCGACGAAGAGCAGCTGCGCCCGCTGCTGAACAAATATCCGCGCGTGGCGCGCAACTCGGTCATCGTGAGCGCCGCGGACAAAATCAAGCCGACCGACAAAGTATCCGAAGTAATCCGACGCGCCTCCGAAACGTCGATGTTCAAGGCAATCAAGGATGTCCGCGACGGCGCGTCCTGCGCCGTCGTGTCGGCCGGGAACACGGGCGTTCTGATGGCGCTGGCGAAACTGGGGCTGAAAGCCATCGAAGGCATATCGCGTCCGGCAATCACCACCATGCTGCCCGCGGGCGGAGGGGACGAGCGCGTCGTCGTGCTCGATTTGGGCGCGAATATCAACTGCGACGAAAAGATGCTGTTCGACTTCGCAATCCTGGGCGTCGTTTATTCCGAAACAATCGGCGGGCGGCCGCGCCCTAAACTCGGGCTCTTGAACATAGGCGAGGAAGACCAGAAGGGATTGGAGGCGCTGCGGAAGCTTAACAAGGTTCTTCAGGAGCGCAGGGACGAGCTGCCATACGAATACATCGGATTCATCGAGGGCAACGACATCGGCGGCGGCAGGGTTCAGGTTGTCGTCACGGACGGATTCACCGGAAACATAGTCCTTAAAACAGTCGAGGGAACCGCGAAGCTGATAAAGCGCATTCTTATGGACGCGTTGAAAAAGTCCGTGCTGGCGATAATCGGCGCGTTTTTCCTGGTGAACGTCTTCAAGCAGCTGAAGCACAAAATCGACCCGCGCTCCTACGCCGGCGCGGTCCTTATGGGCGTGAACGGATTCGTGGTGAAGACGCACGGGTCAAGCGACGCGCTGACATTCTCGAACGCAATCGGATATGCGGCGAAAATGGCGGACAATGACGTCATCGGCAAAATCAGATACCATGCAGAAAAACTGGCGGAAGTCAAAAAGCTGCTGAAATGAGAACTGCGAAAACCTTTTGCCCCGGTTCCCGTTCGTGCTATAATTCGAAGCAAAGGAGTTATCGCGCATGGCCATAAAAATTCGCGACTATGAGGTTCGCCTGACGCGGAGCAAGGAAGAACGGAAGCTTGTCCGCCAGCTGCGATATCGCTGCTTTGTCGAAGAAGAGGGGTTTCCCGCGACCGAGGAGCAAAAGGAACTGGGCGAGGAATATGACGATTTCGACACGCATGCCGATTATATGGGCGTATTCTACGACGGAAAAATCATCGGGACATACAGGATTATAGACCGCGAGGCGTCCGAAAAGCTGGGCGGGTTTTATTCGGAAACCGAGTTCGACATCACGAAAATCAAAAAGCGCAGCGGAAATATCTGCGAGATGTCCCGCGCGTGCATCGACAGGGAATACCGCGATAATCCGTTGGTCATGTCGATGCTGTGGCTCGGCCTCGGCGAGTATATTCAGCGCAATAAGATACAGGTTTTGTTCGGAATGGTGACGTGGTTCGGCGGCGGCCCGATTGACGCGGCTCAGGCGCTGTCTTACCTGTATTACAACCATCTGTCGCCGGCGAACCTGCGCGCAAGCGTCGACATGAACAAAATGGCCCCGTCCGTCAATCCGAAACTGACGCGGATGAACATTCTGCCGAAGGTGTTCGTGGACAAGGACAAGGCGTTCAGGGAAATGCCCACTTTGCTGAAGGGATACCTGCGCCTGAACGGAACATTCGGCAAGGGCGTCTCCATATGCCCGCGCGAGGATAACTATTCCGTTTTCGTCATGGTTCTGACCAAAAACATAAACAAGGCGTATCAAAAGAGGTTCACCGGAAACCCGAACGCGTTCGACAATCTGGGTCTGAGAGACGGCGCGATTGCAACCTTCGGAAAAATCCTGGCCCTGCCGTTCAAGGGCGCGTTTTTGACTCTGAAGGCGCTGGCCGGACTGTTCCTGAACGACGATGATTTGACGGATGCGGAAATAGCGAGGGACGAAGCGAGGGACGATGATATTTAGAAGAATCCGTTCCGCGACCGTTTTTATGCTGTTTTTGGCTTGGATTGCGGCGCAGATTCCGACATTGGTGCTGGTCGCTCCGTTTTCGCGGCGCTTTGGCGTCTGGCAGATGCACATTTTCATGGCCGCCGCCGCGAAGATATTCGGCGTCAGATTCAGAGTCGACGGGCGAATCGAAGGGCACCGTCCGCTGCTGCTGGTGTCCAATCATATCAGTATTTTCGAAATAATGGCGTTCCCGGCCTTGTTTTCCTGCGGATTTTTCGCAAAGGCGGAAATCAAAAAATGGTTTCCTGTCGGCTGGTTCGTGAAAAGTTTCGGAAACGTGTTCATCGACCGCCGCCCGACGCGCGCCCTGCAGGCAATCAAAGCCATCGGCAGGCAGATGAAGAAGGCGAAAAATCCGTTCGCGATTTTCCCGGAGGGAACCACCAACAACGGCGATTATGTTCTGCCGTTCAAAAGCGCGATGTTCGACTTTATGACCGCCGCCGGCAGCAGCGCGAAGGTTCAGCCGGTCGTTATTCTATACAGCGACAAAAACGGCGAAAAAATCCCGCCGCAGGTTCTGGCGGACGAATACGCCTATTTTGTGAATGAAAAGCAGACGCAGCCGCCGTATGCGAAAAAGGAACTGTCGTTCGTCACCTTGCTGTGGAAAACGCTGCTTCGCGGCGGGTTCGTGATGAATGTCCATATCCTGCCGCTGTTTGATTCGGCGGGCATGGACAGAAAGCAAATCGCCGCGGAATTGCACGAAACGATTTCCCGGAGGTTCCAGGAATTGAAATAGGGTCCCGCGCGGCTCGGCGATGGTTTGCGCCGCTATTTTGTCGACGTGGTTATCGTGTAATACAGTCCCTGAATAAATGCCGACGGACAGTCTTTGAATCCGTTTCCGTTTGAGCAACGGTCGCATTCGCCCGACAAGAGCTTGTAATTCACGGTCAGGCTGTGCATGCGCGGATTGCTTGACATCTTTTCGCTTACATCCTTTTTCACTATCGTTGCCGATACGGGTTTGTCATCAACAATTTGCTCCAGATTTCTCAACGTTTTGTCGGAGGCGTTGTTGGCTATCTCTCCGCACAACAATTCTATGGTCACATAGTGGTTGTTGTTTTCGGTTTTTTTAGTCGAAATTGTCGCCTTGCTCGCAGTTTCCGATATTGCGCAATTCATTTTGTTTTTCCTTTGTTTAACCCTATTCTCCCTGCCTCTAATTTTCCTGGCGAAAACTGCAATCGGCGAGTTTTCGTCATAAAAATTAGTATATTTTATGCATTAAATCAAGCACAATCTATATTTTGTCAATTTTTTATTGGATTGATTTGCCTGGAACTGCTCAGCAACAGCATTTCACCGTTAGTTTCGGCGGGTAGCAATTTATCGGAATATTCATCATCTTGCAATATTTTCGCCCCCATTTCGCCACAACGAGCAATAGCTTGTAAAAATCAATCGCCACCGCCGTCATCGAATATTCGACCCTTGGCGGCACTTCGGGATAGGCCTTTCTTTTCACCAGGCCGTCTTTTTCCATGTTGCGCAATTCCTGCGTCAGGACTTTTTGGCTGACGCCGGCGATGTTGCGCTGCAATTCTCCGAATCTTTTGGTTCCGCCGGCAAGTTCGCGCAGTATTCTTCGCCTCCATTTGCTGCTTATCAGCTTGACGGTGACTTCCACCGGGCATCTGGGGTCTTTTTCTGTTTTTGTCATAATAACTTCTTAATTATCCCAGTTGTTCGTTATGGGCATAATTTTTACCTCCGTCTAAAAATCATATGCTACGGGCGCGCATAAGTCAAGTCCGGGTGTATTTATCGGTTTATAACTCTTCGTCATTGTGGTATAATTTCCTAGTAACAAAGGGTTCGATATGGCGGTTTTCAACAATGAACAAATTGAGGGGCTGCGGGTTTTGCCGGACGGAAATCCCGCCGCGGAGCAGGTCGCGCAAAAAATGCGCGGGATTGTGAAGCGGCTGTTGTCCTCCATTGATGGGGAATACGACTTGAACAACTTCGAATTCCTGGTTATAGACAGAGAAAATCCGAACGCGTTCTACGTCGCGCCGAAAAACACCAACAACGGGCATGATGTTGTCGGGATTACAAGCGGGATGGTTCCGTTCTGCAAATCCGAGGACGAATTCGCGGGCATCATCGCGCACGAATTGGGGCATTTCAAATATGACAAAATCTATGGCGGCGGAAACACGTTGTTTCAGGAACGCGCCAGCGACCTGCATGCCTTGCAATTAATGCTGGACGGCGGATACGACCCGGCGGCATACCGCGATGCGGCGGGACGGATGTCTTCGATGAAGGACAGTGCGCTGCTGTCGATTTTGAATGTGCTGGACGTTCACGGCAGCCCCTTCGCCCGCCGCGAAGACATAGACAGGGGACTGACAATGCTGAGGAAAAGCCGCGGCGGATTTCCGCGCGCGGATACGAAAGACTGGCCGGCGTTTCAGAAAACCTTTGCCGAATCTTTCAAGGATAATCGGTTTCAGAGCTATTTGGACAAAATTATCGCGTCGCGCGCGGGCGGCGCCGGAGATGCCGAACATATTCTGGAAATCCTTGCCGTCGAACTGGAATCCGGCCATATCGATACCGTTCCGCGCGCGAATGATTTGATTATGAAATTGGGCGATTTGTTCGCTGCGCGGCCGCTTTCCGAATCGGCGATGCGGAAAACGCAAAGGCTGGCCGAAGATATTTTTTATGAAGACGCCGCATTACCGGAAGGCATCTATCATGCGAGCGCGGAAATCAGGCATGGCACGCTGGAAAGAATCATCGACCTGCGCGGGGCGCGTTTGGACTTGTTCGGAAAGTTTTTTGAAATCGCGGAGGACATGCGGGCTTTTATCGATGCGGAAAATGCCGAACAGGCGGCCGTTGTCGCGAAGATATATAGGGGCTCCGAACCGGGTTATTTTAACCAATATCGATTTGTGTTCAATTTTCCGAAATTCGAAATGCCGGCCGAAAAAAACGCCGTCGGAAAGCCGCTGCCGTATAAAAAACATATGGAATGGTCGCGTAAAAATCAGGATATACGGTATTTTCTAAGGTATGTATGGAATGCTTTAGGTTGGGAGGACAAAGAGGACTTGGGGCTGGATGGTAGTTTTATCAGCCTGAAATATCCGGATTCAGAATATGCCCATGCCGATAGATATGACTTTGCCGCCGATGACGACGGAATCATCGCCACGGTCGGGCATGCTGCTGCGGAAGAGTTCAAAAGAACCAAATACCGGCGTCGCGCGCGTCTGGAGAAAATCCGCAACAACAGCGAAAGGTTGGGGAAAAAAATTGAAGCATTGAACATATTGTCAGACTTTGACCAAGGCAAAGTCAGCGTTGAAGACCCGGTTGGAGACGTCGTAAGGATTTCCTTGGCAATGCGTCTAGACGAATACCGCGACAGGAGAACCTTCAATCGGTCGGTTTTTTCCGATGGCTACGAGGTGATAGAAGACAACCCGAACGACAAAGAGGACTGGGAGGCATTGAGAAAATCACGCGGGTTCCGGCTGCTGTCCGAATCGTCCGGACTGCAGGACAAAGTCGCCGCATATCAGGACAGAATCACGCAGGGAGACATGATGAAGGCCCTGCTGTCGCCGGCGGTCAATTTGGAGTTTCTTCAGAACGCATCGGATATAATTCTCCGGATGATTCGGGAATTAAAATGTGTTCCCGAGCGTGTCTTTAGAAATTTTTATAACGCCGTGGATGAAATAGAGGTTTCGAACCTGTCCTTTTCCGCCCCTATGGACAGCAGGCTGGAAGCAGAAATCGAGAAAGCATTCAAGGAAAAACAGAGCGCGGTTTTGAAGAAACTGACTATAGAGTCCGCCGACATCATGGAGCCGGCCGAATGGTTCGATGTATTTAAATACCGGGGCCTGTCGAATGTCGGGGATGATAATCCGCTGAATCCTTTGGTGGATATCCAGCTGGCCAAGGCGGGGCTGTTTGCGACGGACGAAGAAACGTTTTACAAAATCCTGCTTGATACTGGGGACAAGTTCGGCAATATCGCGACGGCGCGGTATATGTATAAATATCTTGCGGACGGACACCCTGTTACGGACATAGCAAGATTTCTGCAATACGCGCCGAATTCGCATGGGGAAGGTTTCCTGAAGAACGCGCTTTACGACTATGCCGCCGCGCGCAGTTTGATGCCGGAAGACGAATTTGAGAAAATGCTCGACGTGTATATTCGCATGGAGCACGGCGACTGGCTGGTGGAATCGAAATCGCAACAATCGCGGATGCTGGACAAACTGGTCGATAAAATCCTACGCATGCCGCGCGCGAAACGGGAAAAATACTCTCTGATGCTGCTGACCGGCGATTACGGGGATGAGAATCTGAACCGCGTGGACAAGTCGCTGCGGCTGCCGGAACAGAAAAACGCGCTGATTGACATTTTTACGGACGCGATGTTCGAAAAAATCGGGCGCGACGACAATTCGGATGCGTATCTGGCGTGCGTCCAGGAATATATCGTCCAAATAAATAAAGATGTGAAATTCATAAGACCTTTCAGTTCAGATAATCTGCGTCCTCGGGTCGCCATGGCGGACCGCGCCCGGCTGTTCCGCATTTTGTCCGATAAAATCGTGTCGCAGGAACGGCTGTCGCGTGTCTTGGAATCCGAAAAGACGGTTCGCATAGGCGACCGCGATTTGCAGGACAACGACAAAAAAGGGCGCATATTTCAGGAAATTCTGCGCCTGATGGAACACGACAGCAAGAATGTGGACGCGGTGATGCGGTTCTTGAACCGTCGTTTGTCGGACGAATCAATCCGACAGTTCCGGAGCGAGATAAATCCGCACGTTCATATCAACGATTTGGAGGAAAAACTCAGCAATCAGTATCTTGAAATCGTCCACAAAACCTTCTGGCTCGAGGGATTGCTTGTCCGCACATTGCTGATGGGCGATTTGCTCAACCGTTATTCGCCGGATATAGAGAAGCAGATTAAATATGTCCTTGATATGCATTTTCCAAAAGACCACAGGTATCGCAAGGACGCGGAGCTGGTATTCCAGGCGACAATCGACGCGCTCGACGAATATCAGCGCAACAGTATTCTTGCCGCAATCGCCTCCGCTAACGAAAACGGCGGCAACTCGGGCGAGAAAGCGGTCAGCAGCGTAGGCGCCGGCCTGCGCATGTTCTTTGAGAACATGGGGCCGGCCTGGATAAAGTTCGGACAATTGTTGTCTTATGTGCCGGAACTGCCATCCGAAATACGCGAGGATTTGGCATACCTGAAGGACAATGCGGACAGACCTGCGCGCTGGGATTTGTTCGAACAAATCAAAAATACCCTGCCGGAGGAAATCCGCGGCGGCATAGTTTCGGTTGACGAGGTTTTGGGGGCCGGCAGTTTTTGGATAACTGCAAAAATCACGATGCGGAACGGCGGGCCGATGGTTCTGTCCATGCTGCGCCCAAATGCGGCGGAACTGTCCATCGACGGATTTGAAACAATCGGGCGTGCCATCGATAATCTGGCCAAGGCCGACCCGAAATACAAGTCCCTTGCCAAGGTGGTGTCGCAGGCAAAAAAATCCGCGGATTACGAGGTCAAAGTCGAACACGGGCACAAGCAATCCGAAAAGGCAAGAGAACTTTACAGCAATATCCGCGTCGCGGTTGACGGGAATGAATTCGCGCCGAACGTGGCCGAATGGAAATACTATGGCGACGGATACAAGGTGATGCGTCTGGCGAATGGGCGGCCGCTGGGCATGGTCGCGGATTTGGCGGAGCGCAGAAAAATGGCGCTGGCATATTTCGCAATAGAAATCGCAAGTCTGTTCAAAGGCGACGTCTGGGATATCGACCGGCACCAGGGACAGCAGCATTTTGAGAAAATCGCCGACGGAAAATACGCCGTGAACATTTTCGATACCGGCGCGCAAATGCCAAAGGCGCCCGGCAAGAAAGATAAAAAGATGATGGTGAAATATCTTTACAATATCGTCGGCGCGATTCGCGCGGGGCGGCCTTTGAACCAGGCGCTTTTGAAAAATATCAGCGACATGGACAAACAAAACGGCGACACATCGTATGCGGCCGACGTGCAGAAGGGGCTGATGGCGTTGTCCGACATCATCGAGTATCAAAAGGAAGTCAAGGACAAGGAAACCGGCGCTGTCGTTCGGCCGCGGTTGTCGCTGTCGCCCGACGAATTGGAAGACGCGATAAAGGCGGTTGTCGAAAATCCGTCGATGGACAAAACGATAAGGCTGAGCCTGTCCCTGCGCGCGTTGCCAGACCGGCTGTTCTCCGCGGCAAAGACGCTCGGCCACGCAAAACATAAAAATCCCGTGTCGGTCAAAACGACAAATGCGCGGGTGTCGGGTTCGGCCGCAAGTAAACTGAGCCGCGCGGCGGACGAATTGGAACGCCTGCGTGCGGAATTAAAGGCTGAAGAGATACTGGGAATTAAAAGGAAATATATAAAGCACGGGCTTGCCGCGCCGGAAGCAAATCGCATGCCGTTGAGGCCCCGCGCAGGCAAAGAAATCATATGACGCCGCGTCCGGCCGCCGCCGCGCGTTCCAAATGGTGCGGGTGAAGGGAATCGAACCCTCGTCCCAAGCTTGGGAAGCTCGTGTGCTACCATTATACCACACCCGCGAAAATGGGGCGGGTAGTCGGGCTCGAACCGGCGACATTTGGTACCACAAACCAACGCTCTACCAACTGAGCTATACCCGCCATAAGCCGAGTAAATATAACACTAAAAATATTGGTTTTCAAGCGGCAAATGGATTTGCCCAAATATCCGCATATAGCCGGCATACAATGGGCATATTTGTCCGCCATAGTTTTCCGAACGCCCGCCCGGTTATAACCCGCTATTTATCATGCTGCTGAATCGCGTCATAATACGCCTCGGGACGAATATACATCCCGCCTGCGCGACCAACGGCGTTTCCGTCGTAAATTATTCCGTTCGCGCTGGACAAGACGCCGGTGAATCCGTATTCTCCGTTTCCTTTTTCATAAAACAGGGGGCCTCCGGAGTTTCCACTGACTATCAGGCAGTCCGTTTTGACATCATAAACGAGCGCTACGTCCTTGTCCTTGCCTTTTGTAATAAGATTAAATCCCTTGCCGATAAGATTATACCATTTCAAATTCTTCGTTGCGGCCTTGATTCCAGAATCGCGTCCGGTTGTTTCATTCATAAGGGTTACTGAGTTGAGCGACAAAACCGAGCATCCATGCTGTATTTTCAGATTGTTCGCGTCATTGAAAAAAGGCTCATATCCAATTTCTATCGCTTCTTTATTCATAGCTTTCATAAGACTTCTTGGAATGCTGTCGTATTGTCTTACCGCGTCCCCGGCCAAGGTATCGAGAATCCCAAACTGGTTTTTGTAATAATCTGGATTTCTGGATATGACTGTGGATACGATTTTGTCCACAATCGGATATTCGTCGTTCTTGATGACACGCATTATGCCGTATCCGGCCGCGACCAGAGACTCTACGTGACGCGCCATTTTCGGGGCGATTTCCGGAAACGGTCCTTCGTAGTATTCTGGATTTTCCTCCCTGTGTTTTTCGTTGATTCTGATAAGGGCGACATCCTCGTCGACGGACTTTCTGCGCCATACGACGCGGCCGCCATCCGTCTCGAGTTTTTGGCCGTATTGAAAGTCATATCTGACATTGTCGTCCACATGATTTTTCGTAGTATTGTCAACGCAGTGGTTGGCCGTGATTATCAAGTTTCTAGTTATCAGAGTCCCGGTGCACCCGTCGTTCAAACGAACTATGTTTTTCCACGGATATTGGCCTTTTTCCCCGCGATTCAGATACCGGCGCGGGTCGGTGTTCTGGATTTTGCTCATAATCCCCGCATGCCTTTTCATCAGCTCCTCGGTATGCTTTTCACATTCCCTGGCCATCTTTATATTCGCGTCCATCGTCGCAATCATCGCAATGGAGAGTCCGGTTGAAACGCCCGATGTTACGGTCGTCGTCCCGGCCAGTATGTTCGCCGAAATATCCATGACTCTGCCGAACGTCTTGACCTTGTCGTTATCGCTGTTTTTAACGCTGTTCATATTCGCGATGAAAGACGTGACCCCGCCCGCGGCCGCTGTGCCGATGCCGATTTTTGAGAATACGCCGGCGGCATCAATCTGCTTTACGACACTCCGCATTTTGCCTACATCATATGGTTCGCATTTGTCCAGAACGGAATTGACCATTTGGAATAACTCGCTGCCGAAATTAAGCGAACCCCTGTATGCCGTCATTTTCTGCAGCCAGAGGTTGTATGTTTCCATGAATTCCGCGGCCTCCTCCGGCCCGCGCCACAGATTGTTTATGACGTGCGAGCCGAGCGCGCTGACCAGCGATGTCACGGCGGCGCCAAAGAGCAAACCTGTGCGGATGGTTCCCGCCGTTACGCCGGCCGCCTTTTGGGCATCGTGCGCGCAATCCATTCCATTAAAGGACTCTCTCTTGCTTTTGCATACGCATTTGGCAGATTTTTTCTTCCACTTTGCCCGTGAAAACCCCAGCTTGGATTTCGGCGCATCCAGGCATTTCTGTTTCAGCGCGTTGGTATCCGGCGATTCCAGTTCGGCGACCGCGTCTTCCGGCTCGTCTTCCTTAAAGGCCTCGTCAATGTCCTCCTCGTTTTCGCCGTCATCGGCAACTTCGGGCAACGTTCCGGACGCTATGCTGTTCAGTAGGTTGAATCCGTCCCGCCCGTTCATTTCTTTCACCGCGGCCTCCGCCTCTTTTTTTGCCTCGGCGTCCGCTTTTTTTATGGCATGGGCGCGATAGAGCCCCGCGCCAAGGGCTCCGCCCGCCATTCCGGTTCCGACCGCATTCACGACAATGCCGCCGACGGCGACCCCCTTCACCACATCGACGTTCGATTTGATTGTCTGTGCCAGTTTTATCAGCCCCAGGAACAAGTTCGCGACCTTGTCTTCCTTGGTTACAATTGGCTCCGGATGGTCGGGGGTGTATTCCCTTACATACTTGAACGGCATTTTGGCGAAAAACTCGGCATTCCGATAGTCATAATTTTCCAAGGAATAATCTCTGTTGTATTTCTTAGAGCGGACATTGGTCAACAATGCCACTCCCTCGTCCACTCCGTCGCATTTTTGCAAAATATCTTCCGTAATGGGCAAAAAACCTGTATTATCATCTGCTTCAACCCCGCACAGAATCGGAAAAAAGTCCCCGGCGAAATATTTGTTGGCGACTATTTCATACGGGATAAAAAAATACTCGCCCGACATAAATAAATCTTTAGAGGGCAGGCCTATCATCCATTCTTGAAATTCCGGCCGATTTGTATAAAAGACACTCGCCGCTCCCGTTGGAATCCAGGATTGGTAAAGATTATTGCCTGGTTCCTCATATCCTCCGTCGGTGTTTCGGGTACTTTTTTTCGTATCTCGCAATATATCTTCAATATTTTCCTCTACCGCATGCTCCCTGATTTTATATTTGAAATAATCTTTCGGGCCGCTTATCATAACCTTTATCCAGCTTGGATTTTCCCCGTCTTCTATCGTGATAAATATGTCGCCGCGTTTAAGCGGCCCGTCTAATTTCTTATTGCATTCGTTCTCATTGTCTTCCGGGGTGCAGTAAGATGTATAATAAATCTTGCCACCGGCCATTTCGTCCGTCAAAATCGTATCAATCGGGAAAGGCAATTCGTCATTTTCTTCCGCCTCTGCGGCAAGCGGGTAGGGCCTCGCCGTCATAAAAAAGAAACTGGCGGCCATTGCAATGATTTTTGGAATAATTCTCATTTAACTCCCTTTAGTGATAAAAAAGACCGTCAAACAAAGTTGACGGTCGGGAGTTAAAGAAGTCAGATAATGATTTGACCCCGCATTCTTGCGAGATGCGGCATCCCGACCACAAGGCCGGGACAAAGCGAATCAATTTGTATTCACTTTATATTCATTATCGGGTTCTTTAAGCCCTTAGAACTAACTTTGTCCAACGACAGAATAAATCATATGCGAAAAAATTGCAAGTCAAAAATTGATGGAAAGAAATTGGTGGAGATAATCGGGCTCGAACCGACGACCTCTTGCATGCCATGCAAGCGCTCTACCAACTGAGCTATATCCCCTGGGCGGTGGCATTTTACCGCGCGTTGCGGAAAATTGCAAATTAAAAATAAGCCCCGTGCGCGTTTTCGTTTTTTTTAGCCCCCTTTTTATGGTATAATATGGGAGATTAAAGAGGGTTATGAGAGCAAAAATTGCAGCATTTTTGGCCTTTCTGGCATTGCCGGCCGCACTGTTCGCGCGCGAGGGAACGCCGTCCTATTACCAAAACAACTACGGACAGCCGCGCTATCAGCAGATGCCGAGCCAATATCAAAACCAGAATGTTTACGTCGGCAGTCAGCAGTCGCGGCAAGTTGTCGGGCAGCGCTCGTATTCGTATCAGGTTCCGCGCCAGACAAATCCACTGCAGAACGGCGGCATGACGCCGAACGGAGTTGCGATTCCGCGCGAAAACAGCAATCGCGATTTGGCCATATCAGTGATTGTCGGCCGCGAGTTCGCGGACTTTCAATTCGAAACCGGCGTGCGGTCGATTCTCGAGTGGGACGACATGATTGTCAACAAAATCGGGCTCCATGTGGAAAAGGACTTCAGCCTGCGCGATTTCGATTTGTTCGCGTTCGGCGAATACGAATACGGGACATTGTCGCACGGCGGGCTGTCGATGGATTACGACCTGATGCCGTATAACGAATCCGAGCCGGCAAGCGGAATCTTTACGATTTCCATGGGAGACCAAAGCGGCACGATGCAGAACATGAAGGTTGGAATCGGCGCGCGCCACATATTGGACGTTTCCGGGTGGAAAATATCGCCGATTATAGGGTATCAGATTTTCTCGCACGATTTGAAGATGAGCAATCATGTTTATCCGAATCCCGCCGTTTATATTCCGTTGATGAATCAATACGGCGATTATATCTATGGCGACTCGTCCGGAAATTATTACAGCGTGCCGCAGGGAACCGCCGTCCCGGACGATTATTACCAGGTCTGCATGTCGCCCGAGGATTTGTCGCTGGCCGCGGCGGACCCGAACACGCATGCCCCGATTTTGACAGACTCGAACGGAGACGGATACGCGGACTCCCTGATGACGACGCCGTATGACCCGCTGTTCGGAAACCCGTATCTGCCGTGGGGCGTGGCGCCCGGCGAATGCGTTGTAATCGGCGGCGACGGCATCATCAAGGTCGATGGCACGACCCATATTTACAACACCAAATGGTCGGGCGTGTTTCTGGGCGTCGAGGTTGAAAAGCAGATGACGTATGTCGACAAGCTGCGCTTTTACGCCGAGGTTTCCATGCCGCACTACAAGAGCGAGGGGATATGGCCGAACCGCACCGACTGGCAGCAGAATCCATCCTTTATCGACGAAGGAGACTCGAGCGCGCTGCATTATCAGCTTGAAATGGAATACATATACCAGTTCAGCGACAGGTTGCAGCTGTCAATCAAAGCGAATACAAGATATTTTTACGTCGGCGCGATTCCGGGCAAACTGTTTGTCGCCGGATACCAGTACTATGTGACGGATGCCGATGGAAATCTGGTATACCAGGACACAAACGGCAACGGGCTTGTCGACCCGGGCGAGCCGCCGCAATTGGCCACGCAAGACCCGTATGTCGAGAAGGTCAGCGATTCTTTGAGAAATGCGACGTGGCAGTCGTTCGGTTTGCATTTTGGTGTGAAATATGCGTTTTAAGAAACAATCGACAAGATATAAGAGGCTGATTTTTGGCAAGATTCTCTTTCTTGTCGCGTGTTTTTTATCGCTTGTCTCTTTTGCGGACGAAACGAACGAATTCGACATAGACCGCTGGTATACGATTCTTCATCGCGTCCAGAATGCCGCGTTGGAGCAAAAAATCAGCGCAAAGACAATCAACGCGACGATTCAGGAATCCGGATTCATTCCGGAAATAGTACAGCGCGATAAAAATCAGGCCGAATTCGTGCTGACACTGGGGCAGTATTTGGACAACTCCGTCGGCGAGCCCAGAATTGGAAACGGAAAAAAGGCCGCGAAGAAATACCGGACACTGCTGGCGCGCATGGAGAAAAGATACGGCGTTCCGAAAAACGTCATGCTGGCATTTTGGGGAATGGAAAGCGATTACGGGACATTCAAGGGGCAATATAAAATCAGCGACGCGTTTTTAACGCTGATTTATGACGGCCGGCGCGAACAGTTTTTTGAGCAGCAACTGCTGGCGCTGATGAAAATAGCCGATAAGAACAAATTGAATATCCTGAACATTATCGGCTCGTGGGCGGGCGCGATGGGACATTTTCAATTCATTCCGACGACGCTGTCGCAATACGGCGCGGACGGAAACGACGACGGGAAAATCGACATAGCCAATTCGCTGGCGGACGCGATGGCCAGCGCCGGAAATTACCTGAAGAAAATGGGGTGGGAAAAAAGCGGCCTCATTATCCGCCGCGTGAAATTGCCGGCGGGATTCAATATGGAACTGTGCGACGGGAATACGAAAAAAACGCTGGGCGGGTGGCGGAATCTGGGCATAACGGGGGTTCCGCAGGCGAACAAGACGGCGGGATTGGTATGCGACGCCAGCATTTATCCGAACGCGTATCTGGCATATGACAATTTTTACCGCATAAAAAAATGGAACAATTCGAATTATTACGCCGTTGCGATTGCTTTATTGGCGGAGAAGTTCAAATAGTCCAAACGCGGCGATACCGGAAGAATCGGCCTCCGCGCTATCAAAACCTTATGACATTTGATTTATAGGTGCCTGATTTTTAGTCTCGGAAAGCGGCGGGCAAGATATTCCGCCACGATTTTCCTGTGGCAGTTGTCGGCGGATTTTTCGGAACACATCAGGCACGCTCCGTCAAGGTTCGTTTGCAAAAATAGAGTTTCAATTCGGCGTTCCGACAGAAGTTTTTCAATTTCTGCGAAGGCGTCCGCCAGCGCCATTCGTTTTTCTTTGACGCCGGATAGCAACTCAACGGTCGGAGCCAGTTCCTTCGCCCATTTATATTTGTGCCCGCACCGCGCCGCCAAATACGAACCCTTTGCCCAGGCGAAATATTCGCTGACGCTGTCGCGCCATAGGCGGATGTCCCAAATGCACCGCACGCCGGCGTCACGGAGAATCTTGTAGAATTCTTCCTCCGTTTTTCCAGCAAAGCCGATTGTGTAAAGCGTCGCCATGGCATTTGTTATACCAAATCGCCGCATGGAAGCAAACGATTATAGAATCAGCCAGCGACTCATAACCGAACAACGGTTATTCCTTTTTTCTCCCATTCCGGAATCAGTGCGTCCATATTCATGATATTTTTTGTTTTCAAAACCAAAATGCGCTTATCAGCGTCCTCTTCAAGCAGCAGTCTTATCGGCGATGCGATTTGCTTTCCGGTCGCGAACCAATTGTCTTCGTCGTCCGCAATCCAAAAATCCGTGTCGTCGAAAACATAGGTCGCCGTTTTCAGTCCATTTTCCTCGTCAAGCGTTACGGGCGATTCCATGTCGAAATCGACATCGCGGAATATCGGCGCGGAATCGTCGGGCGCGTCGAATGAGTCGGGCAGGGGCATCATGATATCCGGCGCGGTCTCGGCCTCTGGAACGTCGTTATTTTGGGCGACGCTTTTTATAAAATCCACCGCGTTTTTCGTCAGAAATCCGGAATGGGCGCGGACATACGGCTCGCGCAGTTCATCCGGCAATATTTCCGGAAATGTTATTTTATTTTCCGGTTCCGCGGTTTCCGCCTGCGGAGAGGAGGGGGCCTTTTTCGGGACGGGAAGTTTCGGCAGATTGAACGGGCTTTTCTCGTTTTTCCAAACGAACCATGCGGACGCGACGTAAACGGGAACGGCGGCAATCAGGGATATTCCGAAAGCAAGCCCCGAAAGTCCGCGGATTGTCGCATGCGCCAGCCAATTCCAGTGCCTTGGCGACCAAATGTCGAAATTGAATACGACGTGAAAGAACAAGGCGACGGCGGCCGCGAAAATTATGCTCCATAGCAGTAAAAAGTATAACTTTTTCAACATAGTTAAAATATAATACAAAAGTAATTATTTGTCAATTATTTAGCAATTGGTTTTGGGGCCAAAATCCGCGGTTTGGAACAGTGGCTGTAAACCGCGGGCGAAGCGAGCCATTTTCATCCATATGATTGGTCGTTGATTGTTTGCGCATTCTGCTTTTGTTCGGACAAAGTTTTTGCCTGCGGGTTGCGACCATGTTCCCGTTGGGACGAAAAGGCGGGACGCTATGCCATTCGCCTGATTTTTTGCAGAATCTCTTTGATTTTGTTGTTCCCGTAAATCAATTCCTGGGACTCTATGTCGCGCGCGCCCATGTTTGCGAGACGCAAGACCTGTTTGTTGTCGACCGCCCATACGAACGTGAAGTTGCGGACGATTTTCCGCGCGAACCTTTTCGCCCATTTCCAGCGGCGGTATGATTTGCCCGACACCCTGCCATTGATTAAAAAACTCGGAATATTGTTTTTTTTCAGCAGATGCAGCTGATACGGACGCAATTCCGAACCGATTCGTAGGGCGAGCGCCGGCTCCCAGAAATGCAGGAAGTTCCGGACCGCCATATACGTGTCAATCGGCGCGAACTGGCATATCGCTCCGTATTCGTTTCCGCCGCCTTGTCTTTTGTTGTATGTCAGCAGGATTTTGTGCGGCATCGCGCCCGACACGCAGCGCATAATGTCGCCCGCCTCGGCAAAGTCGTTGCAATGCACCCAGACGATTTCGCCCTTCGGCCTGTCTTCGGTCGGCAGGCCGATTTTCTCGTGGAATCTAGCCTTGTTCTCCTTGCTTTTGATTTTGAGCCATGTCCATAGAAACGGGAAGGTGATGAAGCGGATTATTCGGTAGAAAAGCATTTATCGTCCTTTTACTGCCTGCATATTATAACATACGGCGGAAGCGATGCAACCTCGTCTATTCCGTTCGGGCATTCCATGCAGTTGAATTTGCGGTTTCTCGAATGCGAATCGTCCAGCGGGATTGCCGCGCCGTCCAGTTCGGGCAGGTTTTTGCGCGCGTTCGCGACATACCTCGTGTCCGGAAATCCGAAATAAAAGTTCCGGCACGCGCCGTCATAGCATGTTTTTTTCGATATCGCCGCCGCGTCCGGCACGCATTCGGCGGTGCAGTCGTCGCGCACAATCATCTTTTCGCAGTCGTTGCAGGAAACCAGGTTTCCGCGCAGGGTGGTTGTTCCGCCGCCGTAAATCCTGTCGTAAACCTTGTCGCATTTTTTCACCGCGGCCTCTTCGGCGCCGACGGCCGCGACGCATTCCCATTCCATGCCGTCATAGTTCATTTCCGCGGAATATCCGGCGGGGCATTCGATTTTCGGCGCGGCGCCGACGCATTCCCAAACATCGTCAACCATGACCGCGGACTGGTTCGACTGGCACAACGGCCGCTTGCCGGCGTCCGGAACGCACGAGCCGGAATCCGCGCTCCAAATATAGTCGCCGCCGCATACCGGGACGATATTGCGCGGCGCGCAGGTCCATTTGTTCTGGCGGTAGACCTGGATTTCCCCGTATGCGCATTTTATTTTGGCCATTTGGCTTATGACGGCGGGATTTTTTCTGCCGGTGATTTTGTATTGGGTTATATAGGCCAGCTCGCCGTCCTTGAACGCGGTTTCCCTGGCTATGGCCTTCGATATCTCCCGCTTTGTCCCGCCGGACAGCAGCAGATACGGAACCTTGTCTTCCCCGACGGATATGATTCCGAGATTCGCGGCATACGGGTAATCCTGCGCCAGAACCTCCAATATCTTGCCCGCGCCGTTTTCCGTGATTATGTCCGTCGTCGTGATGATATAGTTGGATATAGATTTGTCGATTTTGTCGGGCACGCAGGACGACACGATTTTTTTGTCGTCGCTGCATAATTTTCTGGTTTTGATTTCATACCGCTCGACGCAGGGGATTTCGGAATTGGAGACGGCCTTCGCGCGCTCGTCCGCCATCATCGCCTCGGAATGCGCGCGGAGGACGCACGACAGAACGGATTTCAATTCCGCGGACTCGAGCGCCTCCTCTTTTGATTCTCCGGCCAGGTTTGCGTTCGGCGCGTCCGTCAGATAATACCCCGCCGCGAACAGGGCCATCAAAATAATCACGAATATGTTCATACCATAGATTATAGAGAATAAGCCGCGAATAGGAAAGAGGAAAAAAACAATCGCGCACCGTAAAAAAACACTTGCCCTTGGGGCGGCATTTTTTGTAAAATCGGTAAACAAAGGATTGGGAAGTAATGGTTCTTCACAGATTTTCGGTGGGTTTGCTTGCATTGCTTGCAGTGGCGTTCTTACCGTCGGATTCCGCGCGCGCGGCATATTCCTGTCCCATAACCTATACATCGTGCAATGCGAACTATTATTATTCCGGCGGAAATTGCACGGCATGCTCGTCTCTTTCCGGCAGCTACACATTGAAGGACGGCGCGAATACCAACGGCAGCACGTCCTGCTATAAAACGTGCGCCGCCGCGTCAACCTGCACGAATTGCTCGCTTGTGCGGGCGGCGGAAAAGGTTTACTCTCCATCGGGTGCATGTTCTTATGCTCTTACCTGCAGCAATGGATATTACAGTTCCTCGCACGGCGGGAGCGTTTCGACCAGTACTGCAAGCTGCACAGCGTGCACGAATACTCCGACATACTATACATACGCGAATTGGAGTTATTCAAGCGCGGCGACATCGGCAACGGGTTGTTCGACGTCAATCAGCTCGTGCAAAACCAATTCGGTGACCAATACGTGCGGAAACGCATGCACTCCGACGACGGCCACCAGCTGCAATCCGACTTCATGCACTCCGGCGGCGTGCACGTCGCAGGCGTCATACAATTTGAACGGCGGTTCCGGCACCGCGCCGAGCGCGACAACATGCACGAACGGGACGAGCTGTACGCTGGCCAGCGCCGCGACGAACACGTTCTATCGCGCCGGATACCAGTTTGTCGGATGGAACGCCAGTTCCAGCGCGACGACGGGCAGCACGGCCGCGACGATATCGGCCAACACTACGTTTTATGCGATATGGACCGCGTGCGCTACGGGCACATCCAAGGGAGCCAGCGCGAACGCGAATGCGGCGTGCACCAGCTGTAGCGCTGGAACATATAGTGCATCCACTGGTTCGTCGTCATGTGCTTCGTGTGCTGCTGGAACTTATAATACTTCCGCCGGTTCTACGTCATGCACATCATGTGCCGCCGGAACGTATAATACTTCCGCCGGTTCGACGTCGTGCACGTCATGTGCCGCTGGAACTTATAATACCTCTGCCGGTTCTACGTCGTGTACATCGTGTGCCGCCGGAACATATAATAATGCGAGTAAGTCAACTTCATGTACTGACTGCAATGCTGGAACGTATAATACTTCCGCTGGTTCTACGTCGTGCACATCGTGCGCCATCGGAACGTATAACAATGTAAAGAAGTCGACCTCGTGTACTGACTGCAATGCTGGAACGTATAATGCATCCGCCGGTTCGACATCGTGCACTTCGTGCGTTATCGGTTCGTATAATAATGCAAAGAAGTCGTCTTCGTGCTCCGCGTGCGGTAACGGCTCGACAACCGGAGCGGCGGGAAGAACTTCTTGCGACGCGACCTGCTCCAATGGGGCGAACGCGTCCGCATGGTCGGCGGCGTCCTGGGTTTCGGCCAGCAACACGATAACCAATCTCTGCACGATTTCGACGTGCGGCGCGGGATATGATTTGTCCGGCAACGCCTGCGGCGTCCACACATACAAGATTACATATTATAACGTGACCAACGGAGTCGACGGAGTTACCGGAATAACGAGCAACGGCGGCAATGCGGCGACCTATACTGTCGTAACGGCCGTCACGTTTGCCAATCCAGCGCGCACCGGGTATACGTTCGGAGGCTGGTATGCCGCCAGCAACTTCTCTGGGACGGCCGCAACCGGCATATCTGTCGGCAATACCGGGGACAAAGTATTTTATGCAAAGTGGACGGTGAACACATACACGGTTTCATTTAATGGAAACGGACAGACCAGCGAGGTCAGCACAGAGCCCAATTCGATAACCTGCACATATGACGCCGACTGCACGCTGCCCGGGCGCGGAAGCCTGGCAAGGGCCGGCTATATATGGAGTGGGTGGTGCACAAATACGGCCGGAACCGCGAATTGCAGCACCACCACCGTGAAAAATCTGTCCACGGGCGCCGCGGTCACAATGTATGCGAAATGGGAGGGATGCGGCGCCGGAAAGTTCTCCAATACCTCGGCGAACACATGCGACACATGCGCGGCGGGAAGTTACAGCACAAGCGCCGCGAATGCGTCCTGCACTATGTGCGAAGCCGGGAACAAGTGCGTGAATGGCGCGAAAACTGCGTGCGGTGGCGCCAACGAGTGGCAGGAATTGCCGGAGAAATCGGTCTGCGATACGGTTGAGGACGGAAAGAAAAAAGTGTCCGGCAAAAACGACAAGATTGAAGACTGCGGCTATGGGTATTATTGCAAGAACGGGGTTTCAACCGCATGCCCGGCAGGGACGAAGCCGCTGCCAGGAAGCGCCGAGACTACCTTGGCTCCGACAAAATCGCTGATTACCGATTGTGCTCAGACCGGAGTAGGGTGTACGCCCGACGGCGGCGGAATTGGCGAGCAGTTGTGCTATTGGAAACCAAGCGATTCGGCTTATAACACCTGCGAAACATGCAATTTGATAGGGTGTCCTCCCGGCGAGCATCAGGTCGGCATGTCGTGTAAAAGCAACATCCAGCCATGCACAAACAGCGAAGTCGGGCTGAACAGCGCAGGCGGCATGACGGTCTCTGGAAATGCCAAATATGTCTCGGACGGAGTTTGGGATGTGTCCCAGTGCTACGCCACGGGATTGCCGCACGGGGGAACCGGATTCCACGGCACAGGAACAAAAGCATGTTATTGGACATCCGGCCTCGGAGATGCCGGCGTGGCAAAATTCGAATCATCCTGCAACAATTATAACCTGACATCCTGCGACGGCGGATACTACCGCGATGTAGCCAATGCGAGCAGTTGCGTCCCTGCGGGGATTGGATATTACAGCCCGAACACCAGCATTTCGCGGACAAGATGCCAGGACAGCGGTACCACCGCAACGGATACGGAGGATTCGCAGAACAAGTGCTATAAGGAGAATCTTCCGTTCGACGGAACGCATTGCGACGGAAGGCAGACATGCTGGCTTGGCAGCTCCGGCAGCGAATACAAGACAAATTGCCAGGTCACCGCCATAACGTCCTGCGACGCCGGATACTATTATTATAACGACGGCACGGGAAGCGCACCGCACGGAACGATTGCGCCTAAGGGCTTTTACAGCCCCGATGGAGCGATTTCCGCCATCGCCTGTTCGGGCGGCGGCGATACGGACGGCACGGGCAGCACGAGCGTCAACGCATGCTTTAAGAAATGCTCGGCCCCGGCGCTGCCGGCAAATGCCGACGCAATCAGCCCCGTCAACGGCAAGGAATATTATTCCGGCGCCGGATATCCGGCTTGCACTTATAACGTTGTCTGCAAGCCGGGCTTTACCGCCGCCGACAATCATACGACGTCTCCGTCGTGCGTCAGAAACACGATAACCGTCTATTATGACCCGAATGGAGGAACCGAGGCCATGAATCCGCAGAATTGTCCGTTCGGAGACGATTGCTACGCGGTGGACAACGCGTTCAGAAGGGCCGGATATGTCTTTGTCAAATGGTGCACGACCGCATCCGGCGGCGGGATATGCATCAACCAGAACGGAAACATCGGAAGCTTTGTGAACGGCATCGTGACGCTATATGCTCAGTGGGCGCCGTGCAACAACGGCATGTATAGCGACAATAATAATTCGTCGGGTTTGGTTTGCCGGTATTGCCCGAAGGGAACATATGCTCCTGCCGGAGCCACGGCATACGCGTCGTGTTTGAATGCGGGCGTCGGATATCGAACCTCTAACTGCGCCAACAGCGATTGGACCGGATGCAGAGAAAGGGTTCAGTGCGAAATCGGAACGTATTCCGATATAGAGAACGCCGCGGCAATCTGCACGTTATGCCCGGCCGGGAAGTATTGCCCGACGGCGGGCGCCGGCAGCGTCGGAGCTTTGCCGAATTGCGGCGCGGGATATTACTGTCCGATTGGCTCTATAAACGGCAAGGGTTGGGATGGATACGATAACGACGACAAACTGTGCGCGGCGGGATATTACTGCCCGGCCGGCTCGGATACCGCAACCGAAATAATTTGCCCGGTCGGCAGTTTCTGCCCAGAGGGAAGCGGTCAGCCGACGCCGTGTCCGTCGAATAATTATTGCGTGCAAACCAAGCTTGCCGAGGCGGTCTGCAATCCGGGATACGCTCTGAATGTTAGCATCGGCGGCGTCCGGACATGCGACATCATTGCCGGCCCGTGCCCGATTGACAACGGAGTCGGAGAACGGAACGTCGTGACCGGAATCTGCGAAGTCGTGTCATGCAATGCCGGATACAGCAAATCCTCCGACGGGCTTGCCTGCAAATCAAAGACGTCGTGCCAGCGCGGCCAGGGCTGGAACGGCACTTCGTGCGTGCCTTGCAGTTTGCCGGGCGCCCTGGACTACAGTCTTGCCGCCAATGGGGAATGCGTGATTGCCGCGTGCGCGGCGGGACATCATTTGGACAAGGACAAGAACGAATGCGCGCCGAACACCAGGGAATGTTCGATTGAAAAAGGCGAGGGTGTGCAGAGTTGGACAAATAAATCGTGGGGCGGGTGCGTCGTTTCCGATTGCGACAGCGATTATCATATCGAAAACAACATGTGCGTGGAAAACACTCTGCCATGCGCGATTGATAACGGCCGCGGCGTGAAAAAATGGATTGGCAGCGCCGCGAACGGGCATTGGAGCGACTGCGAGGCGGAGCTTTGCAATGCGGGCTATACTTCAGACCGCGCGCTGACCAACGATTGGACGGTTCCGTGCGGCCGCTGCAACAATTACTATGGATATGACGGCTCGCCCGCGGTCGGCAGTTATTCTTCGGAATGCAATATAGCGGTGTGCTTGTATCAGGGAGAAAAGTATGTCCTTGAAGGCGACGAGTGCGTTCCGATTTGCGAAAACCGCGAAGATGACACCGGAATAATGAAGTTTAATTCGGGTACGAATAAGTGCGAGCGTAATTGCGAAGATGGATACGTGTCATGGTAGAAAACAGCCCTTGCTATTTCCGCGGTGGCTATTTATAATGCGGGCATGAAAATCAATGGTATCGAGATTACCGGAATAACGAAAGATTCGCGCGCCGTCAGGCCCGGATGGGCATACTTTGCCATTGCCGGGAAATACGACGGGTCTATGAATTATATCCCCATGGCGCTGGAAAAGGGTGCGGCACTGATAATCGCGGACGAAAAGGACGAGATTCCGGTCGATGTTCCGACGGGCAAATTATTCAAAGTCCCGAATATCCGCCGGTTTCTGGCCGAATGCGCGACCGAATTCTTTCAGCCGCTGCCCGAAAATATCATCGCCGTCACTGGGACCAACGGAAAAACGTCGACAATTCATTTCTGCCGTCATATTTTGGAAAAATTGGGCAAAAACGCCGCGTCCATCGGAACCATGGGATTGATTCACAAGGGTGTCCAGGCCGATATAGGCGTTGCCGGGAACACGTCGCCCGATCCTGTATTGCTGTGCGACGTTTTGCATAAATTGAAGACACAGGACTGCGATTATATCGCGATGGAAGCGACAAGCGTAGGGCTGGATCAGGAGCGCATGAACACGCTGCCGGTAAAGGTCGCCGGTTTTACCAATTTGTCGCGCGACCATTTGGAATATCACGGCGATATGGAAAATTACTTCGCCGCGAAGAAAAAGCTGTTTTCAGAGGTTTTGACGGCGGACGGCGCGGCGGTCTTGAATGCGGATGACGCGAGTTTTAAGGAACTGTCGGAAATAAATCAGAACAGGAAAATAATTTCATACGGGCGCGCCGGCGGCCAAATAAAATTGATTTCCGCGGAATACGACGAAGAAAGCCAGAAAATCACCGCCGGAGTATTCGGCAAGGTATATGAATATTCGTTGTTCGCGGCGGGCGAGTTCCAAACGATAAACTCGTTGTGCGCTATAGGAATGATTATCGGGCTTGGTTTCGCGCCCGAGGACGTGGTTCGCGCCCTTGACCGGACGCCCGCGCCCGCCGGCCGCTTGCAGTATGTAGGCAGTCCTGTCAAGGGCGGCGGCGTTTATGTCGACTTTGCCCATACGCCGGACGCGCTGCGCAGCATGTTGGAATCCGCAAGGCGTTTTTGCAAGGGACGGCTGATGGTGCTAAGCGGCACCGGCGCGCCCAGGGACCCCGGCAAAAGGCCGATAATGGGCGCGGTCATGCAGGAGCTGGCGGACGTCGTGTATATCACGGACGGGTTTTACCGGACATACGATCCGGCGCCAATACGGGCGCAGATTGCCGCGGGGTGTCCCAAAGGGATAGAGATCCCGGGGCGCAGAAATGCGATTGCCCGCGCAATCAGGGATATGCGGGATGACGACGTTTTGGTACTTGCCGGAATGGCGGACGAGCAGTGGATATATGTCGGAACCGGCCGGTATCACTTCTCCGACATCGAGGAGGCGAGAAAGGCGATGGATTTGCGCGCCTGTTTTCCCGACCAGGATTTGCCGCTATGATTTCATGGTTATTTGGAGCGTTCCGTCGTCCGACTCAATATTGAATTAATCGGTGCGTAGCTAATTCCGGTGATGCTGAGATACAGCGGAATATTCTTCCCATCCTGACTCTCCACGATATGGTCGAAGTCTATCGTTTCGGCCACCTTCCGCATTCCGAGTTTTTTGGAATAAAAACGCTGAGACTGCGTGTTGTTTATATTATATTCGACGATCAGGTTTTTGTATTTCGCGCCGATTTCTCTTAATGCCGCCGATACCAGTAGCCCCCCCAGCCCCTGGTGCTGGAAACTCGGCTTCAGGTAAATCTGGTTCAGTATCGCGGTTTTGTCGGTCAGGTTGGGCGCGTTCTGCGAGAACTCTATCCGGCGCATGAACTGGTATTCGAATCCGTTCAGTTCCTTGATTTCCATGGCGCAATGCGTACCGTTGGTTTTATAGTGGTCGGGAATGCCGTTGAATCTGGCGAATCCGATCGGCTCATTGTCGTCGCTTAGCACGAACACCATCTTTTCCTTGGAGAATTTCCGAATTCGGTCGATGAAATACGGGTAGGTATAGCGCATCATTTCAATGGGGTCCTTGTATCCCGCGGACACCGCGCGATATGATTCCATGTATGCGCCCGCCAATGTTTCAAGATCGTCCAAGTGTTCGCCGATTGGTTTTGTATTGATTTTCATTTTTCCTCTTATTTTTTTGTCAAGTGGTATTTTAAAACAAAAAAAATAGTTTGCAAGTTATTTTTTTGAGGTATATAATTTTTGGCATGATATTGTTGAAAAGGTTGCTATTCAGGGCGAAAAATATATTTCTTGGGAAACCGAAGCGTGCGAACAATGCCGATATTTCCATTCTGTTGTGTGGGGATTTCATGTTGGATTCCAGGATAGAGCCGTATTTGTTGAAATACGGAATGATGTATCCGTTCAGGGGATTGATGGCGGCGATGTCCGAATACGATGTCCGCGCAGTCAATTTGGAAACGCCGGTCAGCAATTTAGCCGGAATAAAATGGCCGGACAAGAAGTTTAATTTCAAGGGCGCCCCGTACATCGCGCGAATGCTGTCGCGCGCCGGATTCGGCTACGCGTCTTTGGCGAACAATCATATTTTGGATTTCGGGACGGCCGTCGCGAAAGATACCGTAAATAACTTGAATCGATGGGAGATAAAAAGTTCCGGCGTTCCGTTCGCGCCCAATCCGGGGATTGTGAAATCGAACGGATATAAAATCGCGTTTTTGTCGTTCATGGATGCGGAAATCGCGCCCGAGGGATTCGAGAAATCGGTTTGCATTTACGATAAAAGAGCCGCGGAAATCGCGCGAGCGAAAAGGGCGGCCGACTTTGTCATCGTCTCCATGCATTGGGGAGAAGAGCTGGCGCCGCACGCAAGCGGGCGTCAGAAAAAAATCGCGCGGGAAATCATAGATGCCGGCGCGTCCGTCGTATGGGGGCATCATCCGCACGTAATTCAGGAAATGGAAAAATATAAAAACGGATTCATATTTTACAGTTTGGGAAACTTTATATTCTCGCATTTGTCGCCGAGCATCACTCGCGGCATGATTGCGGGTTTGGAAGTGAAAGACAATAAGGTAAAAAGCGTGAGAAAATACATAATCAACAACGATAATTATCTGGTCAACTATGCGCCGCGCATAGTCCGGATTGTGTCGTAGACCGCGTTTTTCTTGCGCGAGTATGCCGCCCACATTTTATCGCCGTATGAAAAATGCCACCATTCGCGCGGGTAATTTGTAAAACCGGCTTCTTTCATCGCGCAGACAAGCATTCTTCGATTTTTGTTTTTGACAGCTTTGGTCGGCGTCGCGTCGTCGAAGTTCAGATATTTTCCGCCCATGTCCAGTTCGTGTCCGTGCGAATCGCAAAGCGTCAGGTCGACCGCGCCGCCGGTCTGATGCCCGCCGCCGCCGTTCGCCGGGTCCGCGACGCGCAGACGCGCCGTTCTTTTCAGTTCTTCTTCGCCGGCGTTTGGATACAGATGCCGCAATTCCGCAATCTTTTCATCCCATATTTTTTGCTGTTCGGAAAGCGGACGAAATCCGGAAAGTATTTTGATTCTGATTCCATTCGGAAGTTTCGATTGCGCGGCACGCAATCTTTCGCACACGCCGCTTCTTAATTCCGTGTTTTGTATTTTTTTCAGTTTTTCCCCATTGTCGGCGACGCGCACTCGGTTGACAATCGCCGCGGGCAAAACATCGCGCAATCCGACGCGCCATAACAGGTAATTTATGTATATTTTGTAACCAAGCATTAAAAATAATCCAACTTCATCGCGCGCTTGACGCGGGCAACCGTTTCGGCGGCGACGCCACGCGCCTTTTCCGTTCCGTCGCGCAGGATTTTCATGATCGCGCCCGGGTCTTTCTCCAATTCCTCGCGCCGCGTCCGAATCGGGCGCAGCGTTTCCTGCATCACTTCGTTCAGGAACTTTTTGACCTTTACATCGCCGAGCCCGCCGCGTTCGTAATGCGCGGCCAATTCGCCGTAATTTTTATATTCCGGCAAGAACGCCGCAAAATGCTCCGGCTTTGCGAACACGGACAGATAAATGAACACGGGATTGTTTTCGGTATGCCCCCGGTCTTCGATACGGAGGTGCAGCGGGTCGGTGAACATTGTTTTTATTTTCGCCGCGATATCGTTCGCGCTGTCTTTTAACGAAATCACGTTGCCTAGGGATTTTCCCATCTTTGCGTTGCCGTCCGTTCCGGGCAGCCTGGCCTCGGACTCCGATTTCGGCACGACCGCCTTCGGCATGACAAGCGTTTCGCCATAAATCGAATTGAATCTTTTCACGATTTCCTGCGCCTGCTCCAGCATAGGCAACTGGTCTTCGCCGACCGGAACGATATTCGCGTCGAACGCGGTTATATCGGCGGTTTGGGAAACCGGATACGTGAAGAACCCCACCGGCACGCCGCCGCTGAACTTTTCTTTCTGCGCGATTTCCGCCTTTACCGTGGGATTGCGCTGCAGCCGCGCGACGCTGACCAGATTCATGTAATAAAATGTCAATTCCGTCAGTTCGGATACCTCGGACTGGACGAACATAATCGTTTTCTTCTGGTCGTATCCGGCGGCAAGCATGTCGAGCGTTATTTCCATAACGTTCTCTCGCACCTTGGACGGGTTGTCGAAATTGTCGGTCAATCCCTGCGCGTCGGCAATCATGCAATACATTTTTTCATAACCGCCTTCATTTTGCAGCGCTATGTTCGGCCTCAGCGCGCCGACAAGATGCCCGATATGTAGCGCGCCCGTCGGCCTGACGCCCGTCAAGATTATGTTTTTATTCCGTGCCATGCGCCGATTATAGCATTAAATTGACATTTGGCAAAAGTTTTGTTATTCTTTGCCCATATGGCGAAAGACGATGTGATTGTTTTTTCCGGCGTTGTTTTGGACAAGATGCCGAACACTATGTTTTCAGTGCGATTGGAAAACGGGCATACCGTCACCGCGACCGTTTCGGGCAAAATGCGCAAGAACCGCATTTGGGTCGGCCTGGGCGAAAAGGTTCAGGTTGAGATGACGCCGTATGATTTGACGAAGGGCCGGATTGTTTATGCCGAACGCAACCGCACCAGCCCGAACCAGCCCTAGTTTTGTCCGCATGATTCCGCCGCTCCGCGCGCCAGCTCGTCGCAGCGATTGTTCATTTCGTCATCGCAATGCCCGCGCGTCCATTTCCAGTGAATGCGGAACCGCGACGACAGTTCATCCAGCCGCTCCCACAAGTCCTTGTTCGCGACGGGCTTTTTATTGCTGGTTTTCCATCCGTTTTTCTTCCAATCGGCCAACCATGACTCCATTCCATTTTTTACATACTGGCTGTCCGTGAGCAATTCTATTTCATCATGATTCTTGATTGAGGAAAGCGCGTTGATGACCGCCAGCAGTTCCATGCGGTTGTTTGTCGTGTCGGAAGCGCCGCCGCTGCGCTCCGCAATCCTGTCGCCGTCCGTCATCACGAAAGCCCATCCGCCGTTTCCGGGATTTCCTAAACAAGAGCCGTCGGTCCATACTTTTAGCATTGCGTTTCCTTTTGTTTTTTTTATATAATACCATAAATCAGGGAAAAAATGTTCTGGAAAAAATCCGTTTTTGACAAAAGGGAATTGCGCGTCATGGCGAACGCCGCCCGGCTGCTGGCGCTGGATTCGATACAAACGGCCGGCTCCGGGCATCCGGGCGTGGCGCTCGGCTTCGCGGACGTAATCACGACGTTGTTCGCTAATCATCTGCAGTTTGACCCGAAGGTCGGCGATTGGGAAGACCGCGATCGGCTGGTTTTGTCGATGGGCCACGCGTCCGCGCTGCTTTACAGCGTTCTCCACCTTGCCGGATATCCGGTTTCGCGCCAGAAATTGAGAACTTTCCGACGAATCGGAGGCCTGCCCGGGCACCCGGAGCGAAACCCGAAAATGGGCGTGGAGCTGACCACGGGGCCGCTGGGGCAGGGTTTTGCGAGCGCGGTGGGCATCGCGCTCGCAAGGCCCGGGAACAAGGTCTATGTCCTTGCGTCCGACGGCGATTTGATGGAGGGCGTGACGCAGGAGGCGGCCTCGTTCGCGGGATTCCGAAAATTGCGCAATCTGATAGTCCTGTGGGATGACAATGGAATCACGATTGACGGCCCCGCGGCGACAAGCGAGAATGTTCCGGCGAAGTTTCGCGCGATGGGCTGGAACACGATTGAATTGAACGGAATGAACGCGCATGAGGTCGACCGGGCGTTGCGCATCGCAAGAAAAATGAAGTCGCCGGTTTTATTGGCGTGCAAAACAATCATCGGTTTTGGCAGCAAGGATGCGGGAACGGAAAGGGTTCACGGGGCTCCGCTTGATTACGACGACGGCCTGCGTCTGATATCGGAACTGACGGATGATTTCGAGGCCGCGAAAATCCTGTGGAAAAGATTGTCGGGGGCGAGAAAGGACAATGGGCGTAAATCCGAAGCTCGGCAGAAAATAAAATTATTCGCTGCGCCCGAGGTTTCGAAAAAAGAATGCTCCACCCGCGAATTATTTAACGTTATGATAAAAAGCGCTGCCGAGAAGAATCCCGGCCTGATTGTCGGCGGCAGCGCGGATTTGTCGAACAGCACCGGCTCGCTGCTTGACGGAAAGGATTATATTCATTACGGCGTGCGCGAGCATGCGATGGCCGCGATAATGAACGGTTTGGCGGCATCCGGCGTATATCCATACGGCGGGACGTTTCTGGTGTTTTCGGATTATATGCGCGGCGCGATGCGCGAAGCGGCGATTATGAATCTGCCGGTTTTGTTTGTTTTTTCGCACGATTCCATCGCGCTTGGCGAAGACGGCCCGACGCACCAGCCAGTGGAGCAATTGCCGTCGCTCAGGATGATTCCGAATATGGCGGTGTTCCGCCCGTGCAATGCGCGCGAGATGTTTTTGTGTTTGAAGCGTCATTTTGATTCCGGCGCGCCGTCGGCGATAATTCTGTCGCGCCAGGCGTTCGCGCAGGTTCCGGAAAACACGGCCGCGAATTGCGGATGTTATGTGGCACTTGGGACGAAAAACGCGCAGGTGAAACTGATTGCCACGGGCAGCGAGGTCGCGCTGGCGGCCGCAATCCGCGGGATTCTGGAATTGAAAAACATCCGGGCGGCCGTGCTTTCCGTGCCGTCGATGGAGGTGATGATGAAGGAAAACCGCGGAGAGTTGGCAAGGTTTTTATCCGGCGGATTCGCTGTGTGGCTTGAAGCGTCGGCGCAGATGCCTCCGTTTTCGGTGTCGATGATTGTTCGCGTCGCAAACTTCGGCGAATCGGGCGGCGGCGCGGATATTTATAAAAAATACGGGTTCGACGCCGAATACATAGCGGAAGAAATCGCGAAGAAAATAAAAAAATTATGAAAATCCGCGCCGGCGATATTCTGACCGTTTTTGGCGAGCCGTATGAAATCGTCCAATCAGAGGTCGGCGGCGCGCCCGAGTTTCTCGACCGCCGCGTCAGGGACAGAATAAAGAGTCAGTTTTTGCTGAAGACGCGGGAGATTATGCGCGCGATGCCGCCGGAATTGCGCCCGACCCGGATTGCGGTGCGCGATACGCGGAGCCGCTGGGGCTCGTGCTCGTCGATCGGGACGATTTCGTTATCATGGCGCCTTGCGTTCGCGCCGTCGGAAATCATGCGCTATGTAATCATCCACGAGTGCTGCCATCTTCGTGAAATGAACCACTCCGCCGCTTTTTGGACGCTGGTCGGCAGGCATTTCGGAACGGGATACGAGAACGCGAGAAAATGGCTGCTACGGAACGGCCATAGGATGTTTGAAATATAGCTTGTAATTTTTCTTGTTTTTTTACGCTTGATTGCACCGTGATTTTTTTATTATCATTTCTTCATAAATGAGGAAGGTATTTTCGTTTTTGGCAATTGCCGCATTGCTGGGCGGTTTCGCGTACGCGGACGACGGGGCGGAAACCGCGCGCGCCGCCGCCCGAAGCGCGCCCGCGCAGCGTCCGAGCCAAAAGGCCGCGCCGCAGGGGCGCGGAAAGGCGGAGCCGTCGCGCGAGCAAAAAAGCGCCGCGACGACAAGCCGGGCCGCTGCGGTGCGAAAAATCGCCGCGTCGTCGTCCGCGTCCGCGCCGCAGTCTCCGCGCGATTCCGCAACGCGCCAGCAGGTTGTGTCCCGCGCGGCCGTAACGGGCAAGATTTCCCAACCCGCGTCCCGAAATACGGGCGCGTTGTCCAAAACCGTTCGCCCTGTTCTTGGCCGCGGAAGCATGTCGCGCTCCGCGCATGCGCCCGTTATATCTTCCTCTGCTACGCGGGCGACCGCAAGCGCCGCGCGCAACGCCGCGAATTCGGGACGCGTGTCCCGCGCGGCCGTAACGGGCAAGGTTGTGGGCGCGTCCGTCAGTCCGGCCTACAATACGTGCCGGGAGACGTATTTTTCCTGCATGGACGAGTTTTGCGCGAACAAGGACGCGTCGCTGCGCCGCTGCGCGTGTTCGAGCCGTCTGCATGATTTCGACGGCGACAAGAAGATTCTTGAGCAGGCGCAGGTGAAGTTGTCGGATTTCAACGACCGACTGCTTGCCGTCAACATGGACAAGGAGGACGCCGAGGCCATGCTGAAGTCCACCGCCGGCGAGGATGCATACAATGACCCCGACAAATCGGCATCGCAAAAAGCCCTTGACGAAATTCTCAAAAAGATAAAGGCGAAAACCGGGGAAACGCAGCAGACGCAGTCGCTGGCGGCGATAACGTTCTCCGCGGCGAACATGGACGGCGATATGTTCGACGCCGTGGATTCGATGCTGGGCGCGGAAACGGCGGCGAAGGAGGGCGATGCCCTGTATCGCGCCGCGCTGCCCACATGCGTCGAGATGGCGAACGAAGTCTGCGAGCCGGCGGATGTCAAAATCGTCCAGTCGGCGTATCAAATGTCGATAGAACAGGACTGCAACACCTTGTCGAAGAATTACGCGCTCTTGAAATCGACCGCGCTTGAAAAGGCGAAGGAAGGAAGCGCGCTTCTGGATATGTCGCGCCTGACGAATTATCAGGAAAGAAACAGCGCCGACATATTGGCCTGCGCCAAGCAGATGATAGAGATGGTAAACACGGACGCGGTTTGCGGCGGCAATTTTGACAAATGTCTGGATTGGACCGGAAAATACATCGACCCGTCGACGGGAAGCGCGATTTTGTCAGAAGATTTGGCAGATTTGGGCGATATGCTGACGCCGCCGGCGGCCAACGAAAGATGGGCGGACATTCCGGCGAACGCAAGCATGGTCAGATTTTTGGAATCGAAAAAGCTGTATATAGAGCCCGCGATGAAGAATTGCGAGGAAATCAGCGCGGCGGCTTGGGATAATTTCATGGAGGACGCGCTGGCGAAAATAAAAATCGCGCAAAGGAAGAAATTGGACGATATGCGTCAGAGTTGCACGGTTTTGGTGGGTCAATGCAAATCGGAGCAGATGCAGTCGATTCAGGACTTTGACGCGCGCGCGCTGTCTATTTTCGGCGTGCTGGCGAACGTGATGGTCAGCAGCATGTGCAGCGATGTCCAATCCGCGTGCGGCGCGCTGATGAAAAAAATCGAACCCACAACAGAAGAAGGTTCCACCACGGTCGGCGAGGGATGGGGCAATGCGATGCACAAAGCAGACCTGGAAAGAATGTACCGGACGATTCTGCAGACCTGCAAACTGGTCGGGCAGGAATGCATAAAAACCATGTGTCAGACAAGAGACCAGCAGTTTGGCCTGTGCCTTGAAGACAACTCGTCGCAGCGGCGCGCGATATTGTCCACAAAAAATGGCAATAATTGTTACGATGAAGTCGAACAATGCGTAGGACAGGCGGATTATGATGAATATCTAAAAGATATAGTGGATGAATATGACGCGGATTTTCATGTAAAAAGACCTGGTGACTATACGTCGATTTATTCCGATGACAAACCGAAGGCAAAAATTGGCAAAAACATATGGGGAATGTGCGAAAAGGAAGGCGTGTTCGAAGTGGATAACAGGATAGTTCTAGATAACGAAACCGTGTTGGGATGGTTTGGAAGAGGCACCAATGTGCCAAGTTGTTATACCGGCGAGTGCGAAGATGGTTCTTATATAATATTCAGAAATTATGATACGAAAGTGGGAAAATGGACTGAAAATTGTAACATGTATGGAAGTTCGGCTTATGAATTTTGCGGCGCCGACAAAAGTGGAATGGAGGCTGGAGGAATAGTTGGGGGTGAGGATAAGTCTATTTTGCTGGTTGGTAATATTCCCGCAGGCAGCGTTTTGCCGGACAATTTCAAGCATAAAGGTCAATTTACAAATTGCTGTAATTCCGAAATAAAAGACAAATGGGAAAATTGTTGCGGTGAAGGAATGGGAGATTATAGCACGGGAATTAATAAGGATTCATTATATGATGGTATTAACATGTGTTCATTTGACTATTATGTAGCAGGTAGTAATACTTATCCAGAGCTTATTATTAGCCATACAAATACTTATAATTATTGTGTCCCTACAGATATGGGTATAGGTGTGGGTTGGAAATACATCGCTACAAATGTATGGGGTGATAGTACCAGCTATAAACATCTGTTTTGCTTGGGAAATTTGCGTAACGGCGCATATGGAACCAATGACTCAGATAATGATAATACAGAGACATGCGAAGGCACCTTTGTGACTGTGGATGAAAATGGAATATATAGTTCCAGACTTGGAAGTAGTGGAGATGCAGTTGAAAGATATTTGAATTATTTTTATGCCAATACAAATGATGCCCCTGATAAGGGGGGCGAACATCATAAATTATACGTATATTTGCCTGCTAATTTTTATAATAGTAACCAACCAAAGGAGGCTGGATATTACCCTATAGCAAGTAGTGATTATGTAAAAAATGAAACCTATGGAAATTATCCGCGACATCATGTCGCCTATTGCGAAGAAGGTTTTTATATAGATACGGACAATGATAAGTTTGGCTGCTGTAAAAATGATGGTATTTCAACAGAAAATTGCAAAACATATTTTAAAAAATAATTGTGATTCACAACCATTCGGCGCAAATGGTTGGTATTTTCTGCATAACTGTGTCATCGATTATATTTTGTTCTGATTTTGCAAACTTTCCAAGAACCCAATCACTGATGTCATAATCTTTGGATTCGGGACGCCCGACGCCGATTCGAATGCGCCGGTAATCGTTCCCAATCGCCGCGCTGATTGATTTCAATCCATTGTGTCCGGCGTTTCCGCCGCCAATTTTTGTCCGTATGTCGCCCAGTCTCAGGTCTATGTCGTCGTGAATCACAACTATGTCCTCCGGCGGGATTTTGTATTTTGCCATTGCCGCCTGGACAGCCAGGCCGGACAGATTCATGAAAGTCTGCGGTTTTATGAAAACCGCATGCCCGGATTTCGCCGCAAGATAATTTTTTTCTTTTTTCCAAACCGCGCCGGCGCCGGCAAGCGCGTTTACCGCCATAAATCCGGCATTATGCCGCGTATCGGCGTATTCGGGTTCGGGATTTCCCAGGCCTATAATTAAACTTGCTTTTTCCGCCATTTTTTCTATAATTCGATTATAACACAACAAAAGGAAAAAATTATGAAAAAAACTTTGCTATCGATTATTTTCGGATTATTGCTCGCGCCGGCCGCGCACGCGGGAGTCCTGATTGATTTTTATGCCGGGGCGTTCGGGGGAATGGGCGAAAACATAACGTATATTCCGGCGGGAACGACCCTCCCAAGCGCAAAGGATTTAAGGAAATCCGGAAAATCGTTCGGCGCGGTCGCCGGAATCAACATTCCGCTCGTTCGAATCGAAGGCGAATACGATTACATTTCGGCAAAGAATCTGAACCTGAATGCGGCAATGGCCAATGTGTATGTCAAGCTGCTTCCGACCCCGGTTGTGAAGCCGTATATCGGAATCGGCGCCGGCATGACTTTCGGCGGAAAAATCGACACCAACGTTTTGGACGTGAAGTTTGAAAAATCCAAGGCGCTTCAAGGGATGTTGGGTCTGCAGGTTGAAATCCCTCTGACGTCGCTGGCGGTCGATTTGGAATGGCGCGTGCTGTATGCGCCGAAAGTTTATGAAATCGTCGGCAAGGAAATCGGGTTTTTGCAGTCGGACATCCGCGCGAAAATCAGATATGTGTTTTAGTCCAATAGTTGTAAGCTATAAGTGATAAGCCGGTGCGGCATGCATGCGCGTTTTATAGAAAATGCAGTGCCGCCAATCAAATCCGACTTATGCTTATAATTAATAACTGAAATGTCATGCGCAGCATAATCGACGGCAATTCTTTATTGTTTCGGGCGTTCTATGGGGTGCGCCAGCGTCTGACCAGGCCGGACGGCGTTCCCATGAACGCCGTATATGGATTCTCAAATATGGTTCTGCCGCTGCTGGCGGACGCGGAAGAGGGCGACGAGTTCATCTGCGTTTTCGACGCGCACCGCAGGAATTGGCGGAACGACATATATCCCGAATATAAAATGAACCGCGACGAGACGCCCGCGGACTTGCTGGCGCAGATTGAAATCACCAGAAACGCCGTGCGGGCGATGGGAATGCCGTGCCTGGTGGTTGATAATGTCGAGGCGGACGACGTGATTGCGACCCTGGCGCAGGAACAATGCCCGACCCGGATTATTTCCAGCGACAAGGATTTGATGCAGTTGGTGTCGCCGTGCTGCTTTGTCTATGATACCATGAAGGGCGAGGAAATCGACGAGCGGGGCGTTTTGGACAAATACGGCGTTCGCCCGTCCCAGATGATTGATTACCAGGCTTTGGTCGGCGATGCGTCCGACAATGTGCCCGGGGTTTATGGAATCGGCCCGAAAAAGGCGGCGGAATTGCTGGGCGAATACGGGACGCTTGAAAAAATCTATGAAAATCTGGACAAAATCAAAAACGACAGGGTGCGGCAATTGCTGGCCGGCGGCAAGGACTCGGCGTTTATGTCGAAAAAATTGGTCTCGCTGAAAACGGATGTGGAAATCCCGCCGTTCGCGCCATACCTGTTTGACGCCGAAGCGGCGCGGCGGTTTTTTATAACCGAGGTCGGTTCGCCCTCGCTTGCCGAAAAGGCCAGAAAAATCGGCGGGCTTGCCCCTGCGGCGGAGAGTGTCCCCGGCGACATATATGTCTTCAATCCTGACGCCATCGATTGGGGAAAATTGACCGACGAAAATGTCAAAAAAATCACATACGACTGGAAAACTATTTTTCACGGGCTTGACGCGCGCGGGTTCGACGTGTCGCGGATTCGTCCGATTGACGACGTGATGCTGATGAATTATGCGCTCAACAGAAAAGACAGCGGCGACGTTCTGGCCGATTATAATTATTTTGTCGCGCACCCGAACAAGATTTATGAAATGGACTTGGCGATTCTGCGCCCGCTGTTCCGGATGGAAAAAAACGGGGTTCTTGTCGACGTGCGGAAGCTGAAGGAGATTTCCGATTTGCTGCATAGGCGGGCGGACGAGTTGCAGGCGAGAATATGGGAATTGGCCGGAGCGGAGTTCAATATCGCCAGCCCGAAGCAGCTGGCCGAGGTTTTGTTCGACAAACTTGGATTGCCGACAGATAAAAAACGCAGCACCGAGGCGGACAAGTTGTCGGAGTTGTCGGATGAAAACGAGATTGTGCGGCTGGTTCTGGATTGGCGCTCGCAGACGAAACTTTCCGGCACATACGCGGACGCATTGCCGAAATCAATCGCCGCGGACGGCCGGATTCACACGACTTATCTGCAAACCAGCACGAACACGGGACGATTATCTTCGCGCGACCCGAACCTGCAGAATATTCCGATTAAGACTGAAATCGGCGCGGAAATCAGAAAATGTTTCGTGGCGTCTCCGGGGAATGTTTTAATCGCCGCCGATTATTCGCAGATTCAGTTGCGGCTGCTGGCGCATTTGGCCGACGCGAAGATGCTGAAAGAGGCGTTTCTGACCGGCAAGGACATACACGCGGAAACAGCGGAGAAAATCTTCGGCATGTGCACGCCCGAAAACCGCAGGATTGCGAAAACGATAAACTTTTCGATTATTTACGGCGTCTCGCCGTTCGGCTTGGCGGCGCAGCTTGGCATCACGCAACGCGACGCGGCGGCGATTATCGAAAATTACATGGCCGGATTGCCCGAGATTAAAAAGTTCATAGAGGATACGAAAAAAATCGCGCTTGCCCGCGGGTTCGTCGAAACTCCGTTCGGCCGCCGCATAATGTTTCCGGATATAAACGAGCCCGCGCTGCGCGCATATTCGCTGCGCGCGGCCGTGAACGCGCCCATCCAGGGGTTCGAGGCGGACATAATGCGGCTCGCGCTGGCGAAATTGGCGGAATTGCCGATAAGGATGATTTTGCAGGTTCACGACGAGATTATATTCGAATGCGCCGCGGCCGACGCGAAAAAGTATGCGGCGCAAATCAAGGAGATTATGGAGTCAATCGTCAAGATTTCTGTTCCTCTCACCGCCGGATATACCATTTCGGAAAGATGGGATAAATGAAGTTATAACTTATAACTTAAAGTTTTGCTTGTTCTTTCGTCTTAAACTGTATGTCTTTCAATTTCTTGTATTCGCCGTTCATGGCGACCAGTTCTTTGTCGGTTCCGCGTTCGATAATCCGCCCGTTTTTCACAACGCAAATCATGTCGGCGTCCAGAATGGTCGACAGGCGGTGCGCGATTACAAACACCGTCCGCCCGGCCATCAGTTTCTTCAGCGCCTCTTGAATCAATTTCTCCGATTCGGTATCCAACGCGCTCGTCGCTTCGTCCAGCAGCAGAATCGGGGCATTTTTCAGCACGGCGCGCGCAATCGCGATTCTTTGCTTTTGCCCGCCGGACAATAGGCTCCCGCGCTCGCCGGCATTCGTTTCGTATTTGTGCGGCAATCGCATGATGAAATCATGGGCGTTCGCGATTTTCGCAGCTTCGACAATCTGTTTCTTGGCCGCCGATTCGTTTCCGTATTTTATATTCTCCTCGATTGTCCCGTTGAACAGAAACACGTCCTGGGACACTTCGGCGATGTTTTTCCGGACGCTTTCCAAGGTGTATTTTCTTATGTCCGCGCCGTCGATTTCAACCGTGCCATCCTGCGGGTCATAGAACCGTTCCAGCAGATTGAACATTGTCGTTTTTCCGCCGCCGGACGGCCCGACAAACGCGCATATGTTTCCGGACGGAACGTCGAGGTTTATATCGTGCAGCACGTTTCCGTCGCCGCCGTTGTATGCGAACGAGACATCCTTGAAGGAAACGCCCATTTTTCCGCCCTTCAGCGGAACCGCGTTTTTGGCGTCGCTGATTGTGGGCTTGCTGTCCAGAAAATCGAACAGGACTTCGGCGGCAATCAGCCCGTGCTGTATGCTGTCCCCTATTCCCGTAGACGATTTCATCGGCTTATATGCCGCGGTGAACGCCAGAATGAACGCGGTGAAATCGCCGACGGTCATGGCCCCGCTTGTTATGAAATATCCGCCGAAAACCAGCGACATGCCGAGCCCGATGGAAATGATTAGTTCCATCAGCGGCACGCGGAGCGACGATATCGTCGTGTTTTTATACGCGTTTTTGATTGCCTGCCCCAATATGTCATGGAACTTTTTCGATTCGTAATTTTCCGTTCCGAACGCCTGAATCGTCTTGATTCCTGCCAGCGACTGGCTCAGGTGCTGGCTGGACGTGTTCGCAATCGAGAATGATTTTCTGGTCAGTTTGTTTTTCTGGTGCGTGATTATCAGCAGCGGAATCAGCAAAACCGGAATCAGACCGAACAGCCATACGACCAGTTGCGGCGCGAACCAAATCATCAGCGAGAACATGATTAGCAAAGACGCCGCGTCCTGGATAATTTTTATAATCTGCGCAGTTACCAGGTTCAGAACCGCGCCGGCCTGCACGCCGAAATAGTTCATGAACGTGCCGACGCCGTTTTTCTGAATATTGGAAATATCCGTGTGAATCGTGTGGCGATAAATCCTTTCCTGCAGCGCCGCCGAAGTCTTCAATCCGGTTTTCGACATAATCAGCGATTTCACATAATTGAAGAAGCCTTTCAGCAGGAACGCGAAAACAACCTGACCTCCGATGAAAATCAGCGAGTTCATGTTTTTTGATATGAATCCCTTGTCCATTACCTGCTTTATCAGCGTTACCGTGTAGCCCTCGGCGCTTGCGGCGACAATGGTGCAGACAACGCCCGCCAACAGCCATTTCCAATACGGCCGTCCGATTTCGCGCCACACGCGCCCGTAAAGCGACCATTTGATTTTGGTTTTTGGGTCTTTTTCCTTCAATCCCAGAACACGTTTGATTTTTTTAAGCATTTTTTTCATGGCTTTATTATATGTTTGTATCGCTGCGTTTGCAAGAATCGGGAAGTTTATATTTCAAGCGGCGGAAAGCAGTCGCCCCCGGCATCCGGACAACAATTCCATCCCTCTTCGCCCATATCCGTGAAGGTTTCTCCCGGGCAGCAGCCGTTGCCGTCGGGCGGCATTCCGCCATCGCAGGTCAGTCCCTCGTCGACGATTTCCGATTTAGGCTTTGGAATGCTCGCGTTCGGATTAATGATGAGTTCGGTTTCGTTTCCATCGGCGTCCTTTTTATATTGCAGCCCCAGAACCTCCTTGTTGTATTCCTTGGTGCCCTGTTTTAGGACTGTGCCGTCATCTTTCATGACACCGCCGGCATTGCTGACCTGCGCCTGATAAACTTCGTTCGCCGCCATACTTTTGGATTGATATTGCCTGAATCCTTTCATCAATTGGTTCATCCGCTCGTCTTTGATTTTGCTTTCGTCTCCGCTGACATACGCCGATACCTGGCCGATATGGGTTTCCGGCTCTTTAACGCCGACCGAATACTGAGACATCTCGGCCTTGGCATAATCGGGCGATGGCGTAACCTCATCCGGCGTGCATTTGCCCGCGTCGTCGCACCACGCGACAATCAGGTCGGTCGGCGAATAAACGGTGATTCGCGTTCCTGACGCGATTGAAAACGGGGGCTTCGTATTGTCCAGCATGTCGATGAACAGTTTTTCCGTCACTTTGTTCCACGATTGTATCAATTCCTGCTTCGCCAATTCGGACGAACGCATGGTTCCGGTCTGCACTACGACATTGTTGTCCAAATCGATTTGATTCACCACCTTGTCGGCAATCGGCGCAATCAGGTTCGTCGCCGCCGGAACAATCGCCGTCAACAGCGGCATGACCATTTGCTCCAGATAATCGGACGAGCCGTATCCCGGAACTCCGATGCGCCCCTGGGAATCGCCGCTGAACGGCCTTTCGCCGGTGAAATTGAACTCTACGCCGTCCGGACGGATAAAGCGATACCATTCGATTTCAATGCGCCCGATTGTCTTGTATGGCCCGGGCAGGTCGCCCCCCTTCACGTTGCCAAGCATCAGCGTTCCGGCTGGAATGACAACCGTCCGTCCGTTATCCGAGTAAACATGCCTGTCGACAGTCGCCATTACCGGCAGGATGCTGTAGTTTTCCACGGCGCGTATCTCATTCACGATTGTCGCGGGAATCGGCTTGAAATGCCTGAGAACGAAAGTCCTGTCATACGGCACGCTGGAAATGGTTGCCTGGTCTTTATATGAAGATGGTTTTTGCGAGCTCATCGGCGGCTTTTTTACGAAAACTATCGCGCTGCCCGATTCGGAAGGCAATACGCCGTCCGCCGGTGCCGCGCGGCTGAGTTCCTTTTTCGGCGTCGGGTTCGATAGAGTCGGCATTGTCAAGTTCGCGCCGGCGCCGCGCCCGCCTATATGCTCGGCATCGGAACCTATCCTCTTGGACGGATTGTCCAGCGCCGTTATGAATCCGGTTTTCGGATTATATTCGCCCGTCGGCTCGCTGCATGTCGTATCAGAAAACGGATGAAACATGTAATGCCCGCCGGACGGTTTAATCCATCCGATTTGCTTTCCGGAATTGTTGTATCCGGCGAACGCGAACTGATAGCATTCTTCGGCCGCGGCGACATAGTTGTCGGCCTTCGGCTCATCCAAAACGACTGGCGTTTTTTTGGGCGGCGGCGCCTGTTTCTCTTCTTTTATCGGTTTCGGTTCTGGTTCGGGCTCTGATTCCGGTTCGGGTTTGGGTTCTGGCTCGGAAGCAGGTTCTTCTTCAATAAACGGTTCGATTGTTTCGGCGACCGGCTCATTCGCGACCGCAATCGATTCGTCCGCGACTATTTCCGGGATATCGTCCGCCTGTTTCTTTATTTCCGTTTTCTTTTTGCTGGATGAAAAGGATATATTAACGATTTCCAGATTCTCCATATCCTTTGAACCGTTCGCGTCATAGTATTTTATATTGAGGACTCTTTTCCAATCTTCCGATTGTCCGTCAGGCTTCCAAGTCAGTATGGCTTCGCATGGCAGTTGGCTAGTAATCGGTCCCCTCGTCGTGCATGGTTGCTGCAATGAAAGTCCCGGAGGGACGTCGGGAGACAATTCTATTTCCGAAACCACTAGCGGCGCGGATGCGGATAGCGTGATTTTTTCCTCTCTAGGTTCGTTTCCGAAAACAATCTCGCCCGGCTTCGCCGCCATCGTCGTTTCGCCCGGCGATTTTCCGCCTGTTTTTTTCTGCGGGGTTTTCTTGTTGTCCGTCAGCAGCAGAATAATCATTATCGTCAGCACAATCGCAATGCCCAGCAGCACCCACTGCGTGTGCCGCGGCATGTTCTTTCTGGCGTCGATGAAAAATTGCTTTATTTTTTTCATTTGTTTAGCCAATAGTCCGAAGTCGATAGTTTGATAGTCACTTATTTATTTTATAAAATTCTTTATATTGTTCACCATTGACTGTCAGACTATTGACTTTATTGTATTCTCACGACGTGGCAGCTTGTTCCGCTGAACTTCGTCAATTTATCGCACAGGCTCTGCGCCGCCTCGATATCCGACATGGGGCCGATTCTCAGCCGGTATAGCCGCGCCGTCGTTCCCGTGTCGCCCAGGTTTCCGATGCCGGATTCGTCAACCGCAAAGAACACCATGTCGCGGTATGGCGTCAGTATTCCCGCGCCGTCTTCGCCGCTGAACTTTGCCAGCAGTTTGTTCCAATAATCGTTCAATGCCTTGACCGATGTGTCGGATTTCAATTCAACCGCGACTCCCTGCTGGTTGCTTGAAATCAGCGGAATGTCTTTTTGGGGCAAATACGCGCCCGCGGTGTTCCGGTTCGCCGGCAGCAGGTTTATGCCAGTCGCGCCGCTGCCGCCCGGCGAAGCCGGAGCCGAGCCGTAATTATTGAACGCTGGAACATAACCCGCGGGCGCCGCGCCACCGGCCACGGGCTGGCCGTAATATCCCGCCATATTCAACGACTGCACCTGCTGCGACATGACGTTCGCCTCGGCCAGCGCCATCACGGACTGGGTGTCGGAAATCAGGAACGGCTTCGCGCGCTTTTTGATGCAGACAATCCGCTGCCCCGAGCGGAGCACCATGTCGCCGACCGCCTCGACAATCAAGAGTCGCCCGTTCTCGCCGTCCGTCCGGAAACCCACCGGGGATTCCCCTCCTTCAATCAGCAGTGACACGACCGGGCGCTGTGTCATCGCAATCACCTTGTCTCCAAAGTCGATATATGTGAAAATCCTGTCGCGCCATACGCGTTCCGGCGCAATCACATAGTCGTCCGGATTCGGGACGAATATGTCCAAGTCGAACCGGAACTCCGACGGGTCTATTTTCATCGTCTTTATCCATCCATAATCCTCGCCATCCGTCCCGACAATCCCGCCTCCGGCCTTTGGTTTCGCAAAAACGTTCCCGCCGCCCGCGGCCGAGCCGGCTGCATGGACGCCTGGCAGGGTTCCATACCCGTCCACAGTCACGTCCACCTGCGAATAAGTGATTTCACTGGAATTATTTGGTTCTGACCTGAGATAGAATAGATAATTGTTTCCGGATTTTCCCCTGATAATCAGGTTCGTATCGGAACCCTGATTCCCCTCCTTCGGCGTGATTGTGAAAGAATTGTCCCCTTTCTGTTCGAAAGTGAACAACCCGTCGTTTCCGACGATTCCCTCTTCTATTGCCTCGCCCGCCGGAAGCGACACATAGGTTACCATTCCGTTCCTTAATTTTACCGGCAATGTCGTGCCCTGCGTCCAGGTCAGTTGGGCGTATCCCGGCTTGACGGAGCCCGCCGCCATGTTCGCGTTCGGATTGTCCCATGCGTCCTGAACCCCAGCGGCGAATGACGCGAAAGAAACAAGCGACAGGAGGCACGAAGCAAGAATAATTTTTTTCATTTTCTTTCCTTTTCTATAGGCGGCCGCCCGCCGCCTTCATAAGCCACGACGTGTTCAACGGCTCGCCGCCGTCTTCGACTTCATAGCCGACAACTTTCAGCCCCAGCGGATTGTCCAGCCGCTCGTTCCATTTCAGGCTTGGCTGGAACGCCAAGGATATTGCTATTGTAAAATCTTTTCCGATGCTTTGTCCAGTGGTTTCGTCGATGCAAAGGTATTTGAATCTTACGGCGTATTTCTCGACTTCCGCATCGATTTTCCTGGGTATCATGTTCTTGTTGAACGATACGTCGCAGCGAAACGGAATCCGTTCGTAAGAGCCGGCCAATATCGCGTTCCACAGGTCGGTTTTCATAAAGTCCGCATAGACGTCAATATTGGAATACGCATAAACCAATCCGCTGGCGTCCGAGCGCCATTTCCGCGCCATTTCCGTCTTGGATGGCGTTATTTGATTTCGCGCGACGATATACTCTTTGACGAAGTTGTCTTTGTAGACGTTGAGGTTTTCAGGGGTCATGTCGAACTTTTGTATTGAAATCACCTGCTCGGCATCCGGGCGCGAGGTCAGGAAAAACACCTGGGTTCTTTCCAGCGGGAACATGTTCGACAACGTGGCGGCCAGGATAACCAGCACGGTCAGACATCCTGCCAGCACGAAAGTCATCAGCCGAGAAACAAGTCCGGACGGTTCAATCATCAAGCTCTCTCTTTCATGAATCATAGTAAAAAAAGAGAGTCCGACGCAAGCATAAAAATGCTTGCAAAGAGATAAAAAGTGGGTTATTATTGACGGGCTCCGCCGTCCTATTTGGATGAAGATAATTGTCGGCTGATTGACAGAAATGCCGAAACGATGCGGAAGCGTAGCTCAGTCGGTAGAGCAAATGACTTTTAATCATTGGGTCGCGAGTTCGAATCTCGCCGCTTCCACCAAGATTTTCCGCGGGTTTCCGCGGATTTCTTATTTTTATACATGTTAAAAATTACCACCAATCGTCGTAATTTGTTGTTTTGTGTCATGAATAAACCGCGTGGAAAGTCTGATAAAATATATTTCGCAGATTCTTTAACGTATATCAAAAACTTTTGTCTTTGTGGAAAAACGTAAATAGTTAAGAATCCGAGGCATCGGCGTCGCAAAAATCAATTGTTTTTTCACAAGGTTTTCTGAACGTAAATCTGGGAGAATTGTTGAAATTAGTGACGGCAAAATCTCCCTGCTGTATAACATCCATCCCGATTAAAACATCCCACCCGTTGTCATTGCCCTCGGGAACCGTCAACTTTCTGATTATATCGCCGCCTGGAAGCTCCAAATCTATAACATACCCCGGCACCCGTTTTGGGACTAAGTCATTCACGCCCCGCACATTAAAATATATGACAATTTTTAGATTTAATTCTCTTGCAACCTTATTGGTAATGCTTGTTTTCTGCGCCCCCGTATCCCATTGGGCAGCATATTCTTTCTTGGAAGTCCATACGTTTGCAGGATTGACCTTGCATCGGCTCATCAGTTTTCCATGATTACAATCAGTGGTTGGCGATTCTGTGAATGGAATAAACGATTCCGTGAATTCAGACATTATGCAAATGCTATATTGTTACCTGCAAAATGACAAACATTGGTTACAGGGTCGACACAATGCTGAATAATGAAAGTTCCTTCTTCTAAATGAAGTTCCTTAATCGCATAATCGTATGCAAGTTCGAACGTATCTTTGCTGCCGATGACAGATTCATTGAAAATGATAACATATTTTCCATAATAATCTTTTGATAATTCGGCAAGATGCGTCTCAAAAAACTCTAAATTTTTGTCCATTTTTATGCCTTGCAATCCTATTGCTGTCCCCAGCTGGAAACGGGAGTCGCTAACCCGTGCGACAACGATTAACAGTCATATTATGGCAGAAATTGACAAAAAAGTCAAGTAATTTATCGTTCATGTTAGCCGCCGAATTGTCTTCATCCGGGAAGCAAGGTATCGATAAGCCGGATGGCGAGTTTAAGGACAGAGCCTCTGCGGAGGCTTTTTTAATGGAGTTCTTGCCGGAAGAGCAAGTCTTGGCGATGCCCGAAAAGCAAGTGATGGCAAAAGCCGGGCAATACGAGCGGCAATCGGTAATGTCGGAAACGGGCGGCGCGTATTTTCAGGCAGATGTGTTACAAGAAAATGAGCCCTTGGATTTGACAGAATCTTTTACCGACCTGAAGAACAAATCGGCAGATGAAAAAAGCAGAATCATAACGGAACGGCTGAGGGAACTGATAGGCGCGGAAATTGATACGCAGGATAATAGAATTATAGGTATAAAAGAACCCGAAGCGACGCATATTGCGGATAAAACTAAAAATAAGCAGCGGATACAGAAAAAAAGAGCCATTACGGCGTTACAAGAGTTAGAGAATGTTATTAAAAACTCCTTATTAGTTGACGAGGCAGATGTCGATATAACGCACAACCGTAATGCGGAACGTATATCGTACAAACTTGAAAATGTGGATAGGTTTTTGACTTTCGAGGCGCCGGTCCGTATCAGCGACGATATATTTTATGTGGATTTGGCAACGGATAAGTTAAAAAATGACGGAAACCCACGGCGCAGTTATTTGTATGACGTATCAATAAGAAAAGCCCCTTATAGGAAAGTGATTCCTAGGGGCTTATCTGATGTAAATATACCCGAAAACGGCCCGATTGTCAATCAAAAACGCAAAGCGGCCTATATTCCGGCGTTGCGAGCAATCATGCTGGGGAAAGACGTGACGATAGATTCGTTCAACCACGAACTGCAGCACGACTGGACGCGCAACAATTTCAAGTGGATGCGTAGCGGCCAGGCGAGCGAGGCGTTCAAATATTACTGGGGGCGGCTGGAGCAATACGTCGGAATCAGCCCGGACCAAGGGATTTTAGCCAGCGAGCAAAACGAATCAATAAGCCGTCTGTTCGAGGCGTATGCATGGGCGAAAAGGATGAAATCATTTGACATGCGCGGGAATGTGTTATAAACTCGCATAGTCGAAAACACGGGCATGTGGCGGAATCGGTAGACGCGCCTGACTCAAAATCAGGTTCGAAAGAGTGCGGGTTCGAGTCCCGCCTTGCCCACCAAGCGTTTTTATAAAATTATAATAATGACGAAAATACCAATCGACCTTTTGCATACAACTTTGCTTGGAAAAGAAAACGCATAAGGCGCAATCTTGGTTTGGAAACAAGCGACGTTGTTGCGTGGTGCAAGACAGCCGTTTCCAAAGCCAGCAAGGAGTCCATTGTCCGAATAGGTAAAAATTGGTATATTTATGGCAATGATTATGTGCTGACAATTAATGCGCGCAGTCATACGATTATCACTGCACATAAGCGGGCATAAAATGTTGCCTGAGTATCTGGATTAATACGTTTTAAGAAACGCCTTGTGAATCAGGCCATCGTAGTGAAGCCGGTCGTTCTTCTTCAAATCCGCGACATCGGCCAGCGATTTCGCGGCATCCAGCGACGCCCTCGCGTGCTGTTTGTATGTTTGGGAATTATTCGAACATCCGCGCTGCGCCATGGCCGAATATATCCTTGACGTCTTGATGTGGTCTTCGATTGTCCGCTGCTGCCCCATGGTGGACAACTCATACAACATCGCCTGTTCTGTTCTTTCGCACGGTTTTTGCGTCAGCGCGTCGTTATTATATGAATACGCCGCCGGTAATGCGGATGCCGCGAAAATACCGCACATAATTAAAATAACTTTTTTCATGCCTTGATTATAGCAGGGGTATTTTATTTGTCAACAACTATTTTCGTCAATTATTTTTTCCCGCTCATAATTTTCAGAATTGTATCAAAATTATCGTTTTCGGCGGACTTGTTCCTACGTTTTTTGCCGCATTTGGCGCATTCGTGCAAGATTACAAAACCGTCTTTTCCTACTTCGACCGCCACCGGCCTCATCAGTCCGCCGCAGGCCGACGCGCGGTCTCCGGGATTGATGTCGACGTCTTTGCTGCAGAGGCATTCGGGGCAATGGTTGGTGTATCCGTTGCCGGCGACTTTCGCGCCGCAATTCTCGCAAATAAAGTCTTCGATTTTACGTTGGAATCGTTTTGCCATACCGCCAATATAGCGCATTTCCAGCCTATGGCAAAAATAATTAAATCAATAATATAAAATTGGGGGTGTCGGCAAAACTCTGATTGTATCCAAGGCGCGACTTATGGAACATATTCGCACATCGCGCCTTCGCCGCATGCTCCCTTGGCCGTGTCGCATATGCCAGTAAAGGGCAAATAGTCGAAATTATTGATTTCTTCCCAGCCGGCGGGACAGTTTTCTGTGTCTTTGATGACGATATAATCGTTCGAATCGATTACTTCCCAGCCTGCATTGGGGCAGTCTGCATATAAAGTGCCCGTTATGCCGATGATGAAAATAAAAAACGTCAGTTTTTCATTTTGTTTACTCTATGCCGAAATAATTTTTTACGGCCTTTTGACAGTCTCGGGCTGCAACTAGTAATCCTGGTGTAAATGGGCACTCCGTTGTGTCTTGAGTTGGATTTTTTGCCGGATAGAATATTAACTTTGCGTAAGTCGGCGATAGTCTCTCGCAGGTGCAGCTTTCCGACCACCAACCATTAAGTTTGGCATATCCGTAAACCGATTGGCATACTTCCGAGGAGATGGCGGCTTCGCTGTTGCTTACGCAATTGTTTCCAATAATCATCATTTGGTTATCATCGGAACCCATGGTTGTCATTTCCAGCGAGAGGCGATGGCATATTTTTTCCGCAATCGCGGAAAATGAATAAAATGCCGCCGCAATCAAGATTAGGATAATCGTCGCCGGAATCGTTTTTGAATTGTTTCTCATTCTTTAATCTCCCAATTAAAAAAAGACCGCCAAACAAAGTTGGTGGTCGGGGGTTAAAACAATCAAACAGTACTTGACCCCGCATTCTTGCGAGATGCGGCATCCCGACCATAAGTCGGGACAATAATTCGTCAGTGTACTGTCGGGTGCTTTAAGCCCTTCATACTAACTTTGTCCGACAATAGAATAAATCATATGCGAAAAATGCGAAAAAATTGCAAGTCAAAAATCGGAAATATCGGGTATTTTTCTCCCATCCGCGAACCGAATGGTGGGCATAAGAGGACTTGAACCTCCATGGATTGCTCCACTAGTACCTGAAACTAGCGCGTCTACCAATTTCGCCATATGCCCGGAACAAGGGTATTATAATGTTTTTTACAGTCGTTGCAATAATTTTTTTGGCGGACAGGATGGGGTTTGAAACTGGGCGGACGTGCCCGCGCGCCGCCGCTGGCAGGCGATAATCGCGCGTTTTATGAAAAAATCAATATATTTTCGCGGCCTTTTGTATTATAATGTCAGCTAGGTGGGAAAACTACTGGCATTTTTGCTATTGCTTTTTCCGTGCGGCGCGGTACTTTCCGGCGTCGTCTTGTCCGGCCTTATGAAAAACGGCAGCATAGCCAGGGCGTGCGCCGATTCGTTTTAATGCACGGGGCGTTATCCGCCATTTTTCCGCGTTTTCAATTCCGTGATTTTCTTATTAAGCGCCACCTAGACATATTTTGGTGGCAGGAGGTTAGTAACTATGTTTTGATGAAAATAGTGCGGTTATTCGATTTATTCGTCGTCCTCCTGCCTGAGCAGGAGTATATTTTCGTCATGCCTGACGCATCAAAACACGGATTACTAAACCCTAGAAGGCGGCATCCGCCTTCGCCGGGTATTATAGACGTTTATGGGAAAAATCAAACTAATTATTTTCTGACGAACAGATATTGTGATATAATTCGCATCATAATGAAAACAATGTTCGAGGTAATCAAAAGACAAAACGGCGAGAGGTTCGCCAAAATGATACGCGGCTATGACAACGGCATATTCGAAGTTCCGGACATAGATAAAATCGTCGAGTTCGCGGGAAGGGACGCCGAACCGCTTCTGCCCTATCTGCAATCATTGAAAGATATCAGAATCAATGCCGAGAAAGTTTCAATATCCCCGTTTGAGCTGTTGGAACAGGCCGGATATCATGCGGAATACGCCGACACCTTGGAAAAGCAAAACAGCATTGCCAAATACTTCCAAAACGGGGAGCGGCTTTGCACGTTCCGCGACGACAGCCGATATCAAAGGTATTATATAATCAATGCGGTCAGGCATGATATCGACAAAATAATTCGCGAGGATTTTCCTAGTCCGATGCGAGAGGACCAATACGGCACGTCCGTAATGTCCATTCAGATTTTGAAGAAAGGCGGCTTCATATCCATCAAGAACCGATATAATCATACCGTCAATAATCCCGACAATACGTATTCCAGCAATCCAGACAATATAATCTACGGACTGTCGGCTTCAATCCAGCAATATTTCAACGTGGATTTTTCCAGTATGAAAATCAGTCCGCCGAACGGCTGGTTCCTGGCGGGCAATAAGTTGCTGAAATACAATTATGAAATAAACAACGTTTATTTCGGCGATGATTTTTATTACGGAAACGGAGAGATTAAAAGGCTTGATAGCGGCAGGGAAATAATGCTGGATTATTTCATATTCGATATGAAAACCCGTGAACTTAAAAACCCCGCCGAGTTGAAGGATGGATTTGTCGACGCCTTCTTGCAAGAAATCGAAGGCAAAAAAATCCAGATTGAAAATACCAAGGAAGGAAACAGGCGGCTTGTCATCGAAGGCGGTGGGTATGCCGAAACGAGCGGCGGTAAAATCGTATCCCTGTTCATGCCGTCGGTCGGGCGCATCGGCGACAACTTCCTTTGCAAAAATAAATCGGCAAAAGAAATCTCGCTGCCGGGGACGCGGTCGGTCGGCTGGAGATTTTTTGACTCATATGATAGCTCATTGATGTCTTTGCTTGGAGATTACCATGTGATAAAATCACTACTATCCGTTATTCTCCACAAATACAAGATAGGCGATGTTTCTGAGAAAATTCTTGCCGAACATCCGGACCTTTATTCCGTTTATTTAGAACACAAGCCGGATTTTGAAAACGTGCCGCGGGAATATTGGACTCCGGAATTGGTGCAAAAGTATACATGGGAAAATATAGAGCGTTTTGATACATCGGTTGAAAATCCCAGTATCATACAGATATTGAGATATTATCCGCAGTTGATACCGTCGTATGTGAAAGAAAAAGGGTTGTCTTTGTTGGTTAAAAGAAAGCTGGCGGACATAGATTATGACCTAGCCAAACTCGGATTGTCCGCCGGACTATGGAATCTGCGATATGTGCCATCTGAATTAATGGACAAACATCCCGATTTGTGGAGCGTTTGCGCGGCGAACTTCAGGAATGGCGCCCATGACCTGCCGTTTAATGAATACTGTTATGACGAAGAAAAATATGCATCGCCTGAAGAACAAAACAAGCCTGTGCTTGAAAAACTGGTTGAGAACGCGGACGATATGGATATGTTGAACAATATATTATTCAAAAACGTCTCAACATACCCGGGATTGCATGATATGGCGCAGAAAAAATATCTGGCGCTGATGGATGCGTGGGCTGAAAAAATACGCGGCTTGGACGAAAACCAGGCGGGAGAGGAAAAAAAGCGCTTTGGCTGGGCGATTGATAGATTACCAGCCGGATTCGGATGGGAGCGTGACGCATATGATTTTGATTGGGAAATAATGAAAAAAGCGATTCATCTGGACGATGTGATAAAACCATATTTTTACAGTTCCGTAGCCGGAAAGATTGCCGAATATCACGCGGATGACATGCGGGTCATGACGGAAATACTTGAAACCCATCCGGAACTCGGCGACACAATTATGAATAATATCAAAGATGATACATGGGCGTTCATTGCTCCGAAACAGTTAAAAATTTTGTTGTCAGACAATTGTAGCGAATATACTCTTAGAAATGTTCTTGAGAAGATTCAGGATAAATACAAGATTGATGAACTTTACGATGTCGTGGTCAAAAATAATCCCAAACTGGCATACAAATGTTTCCCAAAGAGCATGCATACGATTGATATGTATATGAACAAGGATTTTCATGATTATGACGGAGAATTGCTGAAAGATTTTCTGGAAGGCCTACCGGATGAGAAAAGGGCGGCGGCGTTCGCCAAGGTCGTTAACAACATAGACATGCTGCATTCAAGACATGTGTTAGAATTCAAGATAATCAATATGGCACCGAACGACACTCTTGCGCTGCATGCTGCGAAAAAACTGGCCGCGACGGGGAGGATGGGACATTATTGCTATGAAAGGATAAAGTCCGAAAATGTCAGAAAAGACAAACAGATTTTGGATGCTGCCTTGGCCGATTGGTATAAAACGGATTATTCCGTGACCAATAATGTGATAAAAAAGTTTATCAATTCCATACCGGCCGATATTCGCGGGAAAATACCGTCTGAAATAAAAAAGGACAATAATCGGAAAATAATAGAAAATTTAAAAAAGATGCCGGCATACATTGCGGAAAATATCAGGAAAAAGGCCGATAAGATTAAAAAAGACATGCTCGCCAACGCCAAAGAGCGGCTGAAGCATGGTGCGGAGAATCGCGCCGCCCGAAAAATCCCGCCGCATGACGCGGGCGGAAGAGAATAATGCCTTCACGCGGGTTGCCGTTTCGCTGATTTTTTCCATGGTGGGTCGGCAGGGACTCGAACCCCGGACCAAAGCGTTATGAGCGCTCCGCTCTAACCAACTGAGCTACCGACCCGCAGCGCGCCTATAATACCCGAGCATTTGTGAAAAATCAACATATTTTTATCTATGTTTCGCCGCTTTGACGAATGCATTGAATATCGCCGCCTGCCGTTCGTCTTTTTCGGCCAGTTTTTCCGGATGCCATTGCACGCCTAGGACAAAGTCCGCCCACGGCGACCGCGGCTCGATTGCTTCGATTATTCCGTCGTCCGATATTGCCGCCGTGCCGAACTTGCCGACGGCGGCCACGAATTCGTTATGGCTGGAATTGACCATGATGGAATGCGCGGCCACGATTTTCATCAAGAGAGAATCCGGACATATTGCCACGTTATGCGCGTATTCGTCCTCGACTCGATGCCCTTTTGCGGGGTTGCCGATTTTGCCGCCGAGGTACCCGGCCATGGCCTGCATTCCCGCGCATATGCCCAAAAGGGGAATGTGGTGCGCCACACTATAGTTTATCATCTCGCGATATGCATCGAACCTAATCCCCGCCTTGCCCGGATAGAACGGTTTGTCGATGTAATATTCGTCCGGAAACGGAAAATCTCCGCCCGGCAGAATCAGGCCGCGCGGATTTACGGCCGCAAGCTGCATATCTATCAATTCCGGGGTCAAATGCACCGGTATTCCGCCCGCCGCGATGACGTATTTCGAATAGCATTCGTCCACGCGGGTATAGTTGCCGTCTTTCTCGGCCAAAAGAATCACGATTTTAGGTAGAGACTTGCCCGCCATTTTATCTGCCTGTTTGCCGCGCCGCAATGGCCGCCAGTTTGTTTTTTATCTCTGAAAAAGCAATCAGATTGTTTTTGTCGAAGAATATGTCCGAACGCGCGAATTCTTCTTTTGACAATTCCTTCGGGTCATGAAAATGCACGCCTTTGAACAATATAATCTCCGTTCCTTTCTTTATTTCCCGATTATACGCGAGCGGATAAATCTGTTCGGCAAAGCCATCGCATTCTTTTTTGACCTGCGCGACGTGCGCCTTTGACGCGCGTTTCGCCATATCGATTGTGATTATTGGAAATTGGCGGATATCCGTGCATTGAAAATGCCAGTTTTCGTCGTTTGTTCTGGTAAAGTTCGGAATCGAATCCGCCATTTTCACCAAATAATCCGTGTTCAAGACCGCGTTTTTAAGATATTCCGGCGCGTCGTCCGCCGCCTCCATATGCGTGGTGAACATCGGCTTTTTCTTTTTTAAAATTTCGTGCGCCAAAGGCTTTACTTTTTCGTTCAGCTTTTGCTCGATAAGCCCAATGGCGTCTTTTTCGGAGTCCTTCAATTGTTCCAGTTCCGTCCGCATGGACAAGACGAACGAATCGCTTATTTTGCCAAAGTCCCGGCCAATAAATTGAATATCCTGCCATATTTTGCGCGCCAGCCATTTCGGCTGGGTCAGGGGATTTCCGCGCCCGTCCATCGCCAGCATGTCCATTGCGCCGCCGACGGAATGCGGCGTCGGCCGCAGGTGTCGCGACAGCAGCAAGTCGTTCGCCAATTTGTTCGCCAACGCCCGCGCTTTTTCCACCGGTGTCCGCGCTTCGTCCTTGTTTGCACAGAACCGGAGATTGATGTCGCCGTCGTTGAAATCCAGTATGAAATCTTTGTCGGAAACCTCCCAGCGGAATTTTTCGTCGAACGGCGCCGAAAACAGCGTGCTTTCAGGATTTTTTATCTTGTTCAGAATGAATTTCTCGATTTGAGTCTCTATGGGGCGCCACGCGTCGTTTATGCGGAACCGGATGCCAAGTTCGCGCCCGCGCCTGTTCAGGATGTTCGCGGCGACATACGCCTGCGGATTCAGCTGGTAGGTTTCTTTGTAAATTCCCATATCAAGATAATCTTTGGCATAGGAAGGTTCGTATTCAAACATATCCAGGCCGTCCAGCGGAATCAAAACCTGATACTCCGGGCCGACGAAGCGCCGCATCGGGTCAATTCCGCGGTTCGTCAAATCGTTATAAATCTCTATCGATTTTTTCATGATAGAAAAATTATATATGAAAGTTCGCATTTGTCAACTTTTTTGTCGTTGCTTTCGACACCGGTTTGTATTACAGTTGCCAAGGCAATGCCCGAACAGCCGGTAATTTTGAACGATTCTCAGTTAAAGGCGCTGGATTCGATTGAAAACGGCGGCGCGAACATGCTGATTTTGGGCTCGGCCGGAACCGGCAAGTCGACGTTCATAACGTATCTGAAAAACGCGTCGCATAAGAAAGTAATCTGCGCGTGCCCTACGGCGGTCTCGGCGCTGAATATCGGCGGGCAGACGATTCATTCGATGTTTCAAATTGCGCCCAGGGACTTTATTTTTCCCGAATTTCTGAAATTAAAGTCGAAACCCAGGAACGTTCTGGCGACCGCGGATTTGCTGGTTATAGACGAAATTTCGATGGTATCGCCGGATTTGCTGGACGCGATGGATATATTATGCCGCCAGGCGCGCAAAAACGACGGGCCGTTCGGGGGGCTGCAGGTTTTGGCGATAGGCGACTTGTTCCAGCTGCCGCCGGTAATCAGCCGAGCCGCCGAGCCGTATTACGAGCAGGAATACGGCAGCAAGAACGCATATTTTTTCGATTCCCACGTCTACAAGCGCGCGGTATTCTCGCACGCGTCGTTCGATTTTGTCTATCGCCAAAGCGACTCGGAATTGCTGGAGCATTTGACCGAGCTGCGCGGCGGGCATGCCGAAAACTCGCTTTCCTTTTTTAATTCGTTGAAGATAGAAGACGGAGAAAGGCTGAAAAATGCGGTTATAATCACGCCGTATCGCCGCATTGCCGACGCGATAAACGGCGCCCGTTTGTCCGAAATCGACGCGCCCGAGGTTCTGTATCGCGGAAAAACCGAAGGGAATTTCGAGGGCAGGGACCTGCCGTCGCCCGAAGAATTGGTTCTGAAAGTCGGAACGCTGGTGGTATTCACGAAAAACGATTCCAAGCACCGCTGGCACAACGGCAGCATGGGGATTGTGAAGGAGCTCGGGACGGCGATAAAGGTGAAGCTGCTCGGCGGGAATGAAATCGTGGAGGTAAAGCCCGAGAAATGGGAAAAAATGGAATATTCGCATGACGAGCTTGGAAAACTGACGGAAAACGAGGTCGGGTCGTATACTCAGTTTCCGCTGATGCTGGGTTATGCGATGACAATCCACAAGGCGCAGGGCAAAACCCTGGACGCGGTGATTGTGGACATCTCGCGCGGGGCGTTCGCGCACGGGCAAACATATGTCGCTCTGTCCAGGACGCGGAGCGCGCGCGACATGCACATAGCGTCGGAGCTGCGCCCGCGCGATGTCATTTTCGACCAAAGGATTATCGATTTCTGCGGCTCCGCGCAGGCATAGGCGGACGGGAATCTTGCGCTTCGGCGACATTTTTGACCACATCCGCCCGCATTTTTTACGTTATGCCGCCTTGCATACGGCAATTACCAAGTATCTCTATGTTTTGCATAGAACGCGTGATTTTTATTGAAAATCTAAAATTTTGCTGGTATTATCGTATTGTCTCTTGAAAACAGGGATTAAGGCATAGTTGGTGAGGTCGGCTTAGAACACCGAAACATTGCACTGATTCTATGTCCTGGCTCATGGTCAGGATGTCGCCATTCGCAAGACGGCGAGGTCATCAATGTTTGACTGTTCTAACTCCTGACCACCTCTAACTGGTGGTCTTTTCTTTTATGGAAAAAGGGGGAGAAAATGTCAAGACTTAGAACTCTTGGCGCGGTCTTTGTCTGTTCGGTGCTGATAACGGCGAACGAAGTTTTCGCCAAATCGGCCATTGGAAGGCTCGGCGACCTTACGCAGGTCATAATTCCCGCGTATGCGTTCGGAATGGCCATGAATGAGAAAGATTGGAATGGCGCCGGACAATTCATATATTCGTTTGGAATGACGGAAATAAGCGTCTTCGGATTGAAATCCATAGTGGATGAAAAAAGACCCGACGGCAGTGATAAGAATTCGTTTCCCAGCGGGCATGCCGCGGCCGCTTTCAGCGGCGCGACTTTCATTCATAAAAGATACGGAATTAAAAGGGCGATTCTTCCTTATCTGATGGCCGGGTTTACGGGGTATTCGAGAATATCCGCCGACAAGCATTATTTGCACGATGTGGTCGCCGGCGCGGTGATAAGTGGATTGTTTACTTGGATTTTTGTTGATAAATATGGCGTTCAGGTATCGGCGGGTCCAGAGTTTATAAAAGTTGGGTTCAGGACAGAGTTTTAATATCTCCTTGAATTTCGCGGGTGGCTGCGTCCGGCGGCGAAAACAGACGCGAAAAAAAAGCGGCATACGCGGCATGCCGCGCGACGCATTGCACTTGAACTTATTTTATAATAATGTATAGTTGCAAGGATGAAAAAAATTTGCATATTGGCTTTTGCCGCCTATCTGGCGATTTCGTCCTCGCGCGCGGCGTTTCAGGGTTCCGCGAAATCGTATTATTTGGTGGATTTTCAGTCCGGACAGGCGATTGCGTCGAAATCTCCGGATGACCTGATGCCGCCGTCCTCGATGCTGAAACTGATGACGGCGGAGCTCGCGTTCGGCGCGCTGAAATCCGGAAAATTGAAAATGAACGACAAACTGCCGGTATCGCGCGCCGCCGACTATAAGAACCCCGTGCTTGCGGGCGCGTCCAAAGTCTGCCTCGAGCAGGGGCAGACGATTACCGTCGAGGACGCGCTGGCCGGACTGATTGCGGTTTCGGGCGGCGACGCGGCGATTGTCCTGGCCGAAAAACTCGTGGGCACCGAGCGGCAGTTCGTGGAAATGATGACGCGGCGCGCGCGGGAAATCGGAATGGAATATACGTCGTTCGGAAACGCTAGCGGATTGCCGGACGCGGATAATCTCTCGACGTCGCGGGAATTGATGATTCTGGCCGGGCATATTTTCAGGACGTATCCGGAGTATTTGCATTTCTTCAAGATTCGCCGGTTCGAATTCGTGAACCCGTTGTCCGATTTTTGCCGCAGCTGGGCGAAGTCGCACGCGATCAATTACAACAAACTGCTGTTCATAATGGGCGGCGCCGAGGGAATGAAAACCGGGCATACGTCTAAGGGCGGATACGGCGTCGTCGCGGCCGCAAGCCGCAGGGGGAGGCGGCTTATCGGCGTAATCAACGGCCTGCCCGCGAAGAACCACGACGCCTTGGCGGCCGAGGCGAAGCGCCTTTTGGAATACGGCTATGAAAACACTTTCAATCAGGAAATAAAATCGGAAATCGCCGTTCCCGTGTGGTATGGGGCGGAGGAAACAGTCCGCGCGAAAACTAAACATCCGTTCTTCCTGACGTTCGAGAACGGGGCCAATCTGGGCGGATTGCGCGTGGTCGCGCTGGTTTCGGGCAAAATCGCCGCGCCCGTGAGAAAGGGCGGCGAAATCGGAACGGCGGTCGCGTATATGAACGGCGTGGAAATCAAATCAGAAAAACTATACGCGACGGAATCCGTGCCGAGGGTTCGCTTCTTTGGCCGCATGTTCAGGAACATAAAATATTTTCTGACGAGGAAATGATGGCCGTGAGGAAGAAAGAATCTTCGTCTGTTTTCCCGCGCCCGGTCGACAATCGGAATCTTGTCGGACACGCCGCGGCCAAGGGCGCGTTTCTGGACGCCTGGGCGCGCCGCGATTCGTATCCGATTCATCCGGTGTGGCTGCTGTCCGGCCCGCGCGGAATCGGCAAGGCGACTTTGGCGTATGACCTGACGCGCCGCATTTTTTCCGACTTGCTCGGCCGGAGCGCCGACGAGGTCGCCGAACGGATGTCGCAGGGCGGCGTCGGCGATTTGTTCATTGTGGATATAGAGCACAACTTGGCGCCGACGAAGACGATTTCCGTCGACACAATCCGCGGCGTGATTGAAAAAATGCAGATGTTCAGCATGGGCGAGTCGTGGCGCGTGGTCATAATAGACTCCATGGACGAATTGTCGCGCGATACGCCGAACGCGTTGCTGAAGACGCTTGAGGAACCGCCCGCGAAAACGATTTTCTTTCTGCTCGCGCATTCGTTGGACAGGGTTCTGCCGACAATCCGCAGCCGTAGTCGCATAGAGAAACTGCGTCCGTTGTCCGGAATAGAGCTGCGGGAAATTGCCGCCAAATTGATGCCCGGGCGTGAAATCGGGGACGCCTTGGCGAAAGTCAGCGGCGGCAGTTTCGGGCGCATCGCCAGACTGATTGAATCCGGCGCGGACGGCCTGTTCGACGACGCGGTTCGGATTATAAAGGACGGAACGTCCAATTCGTCCGATTATCTGGCGCTTGCGAAACGGATTGCGAGGAATCCCGAAAACATGTCGATTCTTTTGGACGTCGCCGCGCATTTCGGGCTGGCGGAGTTGTATCCGGCGGCGTCGCGCGGCATCGAAAGAATGGCGAGCGTTAATCTTGAGCCGGAATTGACGGCGTTCAAAATCATAACCGGTATTAAGAAATGCGTATCATAGACACTCATTCGCATTCGATGATTATCGACGGCGTGGATAAAGTCATTTACGCCTGCGCCGACCCGAAGGACGTGGACAAGGTTTTTGGCGCCGCCCGGGAAAATCCGCGAATATTCTGCACGCTTGGCATTCACCCGCAATACGCCGGGGCCGAGCCGGATTACGAACATCTGCTTTCCGACCCGAAGGTCGTCGGCGTCGGGGAAATCGGGCTGGATTACCACGACGGGGACGGCGACAGGAAAGGGCAGCTCGGGTTATTCCGAAAGCAATTGGAAATCGCGCGCCGCGCGAACCTGCCCGTCGCGATTCATTCGCGCGCCGCCGAAGCGGACACCGCGGAGACATTGAAGGACATGCCCGCGGGCGGCGTCATGCATTGCTTCACATCGGATTACGATTTCGCGCGCGCGATGCTGGACAGGGGATTTTATATTTCCGCCAGCGGAATAATCACGTTCAAGAACGCCGCCGCATTGCGCGATACGTTCGCGAAAATCCCGGCGGAGAGAATCCTGTCGGAAACGGATTCCCCTTGGTGCGCGCCCGTGCCGTATCGCGGCGGCGAATGCGCGCCGGCAATGGTGCTCGAGACGATGAAAGTCCTCGCGGAGGTCAAAAAAATCCCGTTGGTTGAAATGGGGCGGATTTTGTGGGATAATGCGCACAGGTTGTATGCGAAATTATGCCAAGACAAATAATAAAATCAGGACAGCAGGTGGCTCTGAACCGCAGGGCGCGGTTCGATTACGCAATCGAGGATACCGTCGAGGCGGGGTTGTCCCTTACGGGCGCGGAGGTGAAGTCAATCCGCTATGGCCTGGTTTCCCTGGCCGATTCGTTCGTGCATTCGAAAGGCGGCGATTTGGTTGTGAAAAATATGGCGGTTGCCCCGCTGTCGACCGCGAACAAGGCGGTCCGGTTCGACGAACGCAGGGACAAACAGCTGCTGCTTCACAAGAACCAGATGAACAGGCTGCGCGGCAAACTGATTGAAAAGGGCGCGACAATCGTGCCTTTGAAATTGTATTTCAACAACCGCGGGATTATAAAGGTTTTGCTGGGCGTCGGGTTTGGAAAGTCCAAAATCGACAAGCGCGAGGTAATCAAAAGGCGCGAATGGCAGCGCGACAAAGCGCGGGTTATGAGAAAATCGTGATTCGCTGTTTGTGAATGTGGTTTCGCGGTGCATGTAACGTCATTTCTCCCGCTTCCTTCTTTTTTGTCGTTCCATTGCGCCCTTCTCCTTGTCATTCCCGCGAAGGCGGGAATAGGGTCTTTCAACCTATATGCAAAAACTTTGTTCAAATGACAACGGAATGCGCAAGCATGCAGCAAGATGCATTTGTTCCCTGCACAATGTTATTCGCTCTTCGTTATACGTTCTCTAGAAAGACGGCTTGCTTCGCTCTCGGTTTTATAGACCCTATTCCCGCCGGAGTTTACCCCCGCGAAGTCGGGGGCGGGAATGACAAGTATAAAAAGTGGTGGAAAGACAAGGAGAAGGGAACGGGAATTACAAACCTTTTGAGTTTGTTTTTATTACTGGCTTTCGTTGCCTATGTCCTACGGCGCCGCAACGAACTGACGCCAGCCTTATTCTTCGTCTCTTGTCCTTTTTTCCCTTGCATTCGTTGTCGACCTTGGATATAATTACGCCGGAATCCAAAGGGATTTGGGTTCGGGACTGTTAGAAGTCCTTTGTGTAAGCGGTGCAGAAGCACTGATATCTGAATAAAATATCAACCGCTTTCTGCATTGAGATTATCCCCCGACTGTGGTCGGGGAGCCGCGGTATATAAAATACGACAAGCCGAAAAACCGCGGAGTCATTCTTACACATGATTTCTAAACTCCCCGACCGCCAATTCCGTTGACGGTTTTTTTACGACAAAAGGGGGAAAAATGAAAACAACCGGGGCATTCATTTTGATTTTGACATTCGCGTTAATTGCCGGTACCGCATCGGCGGAAAGGTTGTGCCAATTGGATTGGTTCGAGGCGTGGAAGAACGCGAGCGGCGCGTTGTCTAATTATAGAACGTCGAATAGCCGGGGTGACTATGATAATTCTACTAGTAACGGAGGGATGGGAACATGGGCGGTAACGTCCGACCAGGGGAGCGCGGGAGTGTATCATACGGTATCGGGGCAATCATTTTGTTCAAGCGTAGGTAATGGCACATTTACTAATTGGTCTCCTGATTTTGATACATCTATATCATCAAACAACAAGTATTGTTGGTGTAGAATGACAAGTCCGAACCTTGGCGGGTCTTGGGCGTTCTTGGGCGACTATGGTTCGGCAGCTGATTGCGCGATCGACTGCGCGCTCCACTGCGCGAATTGTGTTCGGAGCGGCGCGGACGGCTCGTGCAACCGCTCCGCCGTCCTGGCGCTGCCGTAAAATCTTTATCATTCTGTTTTGTCGCCGTTCGGATGGTCGCCGGAACGACGGCCTATGGGTTGCGAACGCGACCCTTCGTTTCAATCACTTGTTTTGTTCGCAGGCGCTTGACAAAGCTTGGCGCGGAAGTCGGAACTGAGGCTGACGTAATTCACGCAGCTGCTTGCGCAAAACTGGGCGCAATAGGGCGCCGAATCATAATCGCCCAAGAACACCCATGCGCCCGAAAGGCCCCCGTTCTTTATCCGGCACCAGCAATGCCGGCCCTTGTCCGCCTTCGGCTTGTCTATATCCAGGTATGTTCCGCCCGTGCCCGAACATCTCGAATTTCCACGCGCCGTCACCGGTGCTCCGGCGCGTCCCCACGGGCCGCTCAATTTCCATGTTCCTTCCGCGGCATCCTTGCTGTAATCGTAAACGTTTCCGTTTCCGTCTCCGCCGCGCGCCGCATTCTCGATTATCGGACACGCAAAGCCTACGGCCTCTTTTCGTGTGACTTCGCCGCACGCGGCTGCCAGAAGGCATAGCGCCGCTGCGATTGCTTTCCGCATCGAAATACATTTTTCTGTTTTTTTCATTATTCCGTTCGCGCGTTCCGAATCAAATCCATGTCCACGGCTTCAGGATTTTCAGCAATCCCAGCGCCGTCCTTTTATCCGAGAACGCGTGCCCGCAGTTCGGACAGACTATGAACGGGGCGACAATCGCCTTCACTTTCTTGAAGGCCATGAACCACAGCAGCAGCGCGGCCGCCCACGCAATCAGGACCAGCCCCCACGCGACGTATCCGAAGTATCCGTTGATTGTGGACATGATGATTTGCACGGTGGATTTCGACGAACGCTCGATTTCCGCGTAAATCTTGTTGGAAACCGGCCACGTCGAAGGGCGCCACGGCGCGATTGACTTCACGTTATATTTGGCGAGCATCACGTTCGACATTCCGCCCGTCGCCTTGTCCAGCTGGCCGCGCACGGCCTGGTCTATCATCGCGTCGACCTCGAGTTGCCCGGCCTTGACCAGTTCCTTTTCGATTTTGTCCAATTGCTTGTTTACTGCGTTCGCTGTGTCGTCGACACCGCCGGCGATATTGTCGACCGCTTTGGTTTTTACGCCCAATTTTCCCGCGATTCCTGTCAATTTGCTTACCTTTTGCGTCTGCTTCTGAACGGATTCGAGCGGCTTCGACGCGGCCTTGACCTTCGCGATTGCCGCGTTGACGGGCTTTTCAAGATTGATTGATTTTTTTATGCCGTCCATCAGCTTGGAATATTGCTCGGCGATTCCCTGCTGTAGGTCGAAGAACATGGACACGACGATTGATTTTTTAATCGGCTCGGAATATGTGTTTTTCACATGCAGCGGAAACCACGCCGCCAGCGCGAGCCAAACCGCCGTGAATGACAGAAACGCGATTTTTACCTTTTTGACCCACGATGATTTTTTCGCGATGTATTTTTCTCCGCCGCGTTCCGTGAACTTTGCCTCTTTCGCCATGTCTTTCCGTCCTTTTTTAATAATGATAACAGCAGGATTGGGGATAGTCAATAGTTCGAAATATGAAATCCGGAAACTGAAGTGGTTTTTGAAAAAATCATTTTATGATTTTATTAAAAACATATTTTTATTATTTCTAATGCGGCCGCGCCGTAAAACCCCGCAACGACGTCGTCCAGCATCACGCCGTGCGCGTTCAAAACCTTGGCGTCGAAGAACCTCGCGGGCTGCGGCTTCGTTATATCGAACAGGCGGAACAGAAAAAACGCGCCCAGCCACCACCATAGTTGCCCCCAATTCAAAAAGCGCGCGATGGGCAGAACCGTCAGCGTCTGCCCGGCGATTTCGTCAACCACCACGACGGACGGGTCGTGCGCGGTATATTTCAGAACCTCGCGCGTTGAAATCGTCCCGATGATGTAAACAAGCGCGGCCAGCGCGGCCACGCCCCATGTTCCGAAAAAATACGCCGCCGCGAACGCGGGCGGCAGCGCCGCAAGGCTGCCCGCCGTGCCGCTGGCGAACGGAAAGTATCCCGCGCCGAATCCGGTTGCGAAGACATATGACAGAGTTTTTTTCATATCCTGACGCTATTCTTGTTTTTGCCGATTGTCCTGCAAAAGTTTTTGCCGCACAAGTTGTTCTTTTGTAACCGGCGGGTAAATCACATTTTCTTTGGCCATGATGAAACCCCGCCGCGGGCGGAAATAGTCCGGCGTTTCGTCGTATTCGCCGCTCGCCCCCGACAGCAACGCGTCTATTTCCTCCGGCGTCAGCGCGCCGTCGTCGATTGCGCGCCTTTCCAGCATGTCATCGATTTCTTTATTCGCCGGCGCTTCGACGACGGGAAATATGTTTTTGTCGCCGGAATCGCCGACTATTTTTGCCGGCAGGTTGTTTTCTTCTTTTCTTTCCGATATTTTGTCGCTCATTTCATTTTCCTTTCGAATATTCCATTATAAAGTCGTTCTTGAACTTTGCAAAGTTTTTTCGTTCTATCGCGTCCCTGATTCCGAGCATCAAGTCCTGATAAAACTTCAGGTTGTGCCTGGTCAGCGCAATCGCGCCCAGAATCTCGTTCGCCTTCGCAAGATGATGCAGATACGCCAGCGTCAGGCCTGTGTCGCCGAGGATGGCGGGGTCGTCTTTATATTTCGCGTTCCGAAGATTGATTGTCCCGTTTTTTGTGAACGCCTGCGCCGTCCGGCCCGCGCGGGTCGGCATCACGCAGTCGAACATGTCGACGCCGCGCTCCACCGCGCCGAGGATATCAAGCGGCGTTCCGACGCCCATCAGATACCGCGGCTTCGCCGCAGGCAGTATGCCGTTCGTTATGCCGAGCATGTCGAACATGACGTCCTGCGGCTCGCCCACGGCAAGCCCGCCGATTGCGTATCCGTCGAAGTCCATGCCGACCAGCCCGCGCGCGGATTTCTCGCGCAGGTCGGCAAAGTCCGCGCCCTGGACGATTCCGAAAATGCCGTATCCGTCACGAGCGGCGAACGCCGCCTTGCTTCGCGCCGCCCATCGCGCGACGCGCTCCACGTTTTTTTCCACGACGTCGCGCGGCGCGGGCAGGCGCAGGCATTCGTCCAGCGCCATGGTGATGTCGGAATCCAGCTGGCGCTGGATGCGGACGGAGTCCTCGGGCGTCATGAAATGCTTTATTCCGCCGTCGATGTGCGAGGTGAACTCCGCTCCGTCTTCGGTCATTTTCACCAGGTTGGACAGCGACATGATTTGGAATCCGCCGCTGTCGGTGAGGATTGTCTTGTTCCACCCGGAAAACTTGTGCAGGCCGCCCATTTTTTCAATCAGGCCGCCGCCCGGCCTCATCATCAGGTGATAGGTGTTTCCGAGAATCACCTCGGTTCCCGTTTCCGCAACCATGCCCATGGTCATCGCCTTGACGGTCGCCGCAGTTCCGACCGCCATGAACGCCGGCGTCTGGAATTTTCCGTGCGCCGTTTGGACGCATCCGCGCCGAGCGTTTCCATCCGTCGCGATAAGATTGAATTTTAATGACATTTCTTCGGGCATATGATTCCTTTTAAGATGCATGAATCTTAATGCCGCGGATGCCTTTGTCAAGTTTTTTTAAATAACAGGCAGCAGTCGCCATACGAAAAAAATCTGTATTTTTCAAGGACGGCGTGCGCGTAGGCGGCCTTCATCTCATTCGTTCCGGCGAACGCGCATGCCAGCATGAACAGCGTCGATTTTGGCAAATGAAAATTGGTCAGCAATACGTCGGCGGCCTTGAAATCATATCCCGGCGTGATGAAAATATTCGTCGTGCCCGAAAACGGCGCGATTCTGGCGCCGGCATTTTGTTTCGCCGCGGCGGATTCCAACAACCGCAGCGATGTTGTGCCGACGGCAACAACGCGTCGCGCTCCGTTGATGATTTCCGCCTGTTCGGGCGCTATGACGCCCCATTCGCTGTGCATTTTGTGGTCTTTGGTGTCTTCGGCTTTCACGGGCATCCAGGTCCCGGCGCCGACATGAAGCGTTATCTTTGCGATTTTCGCGCCCGCCTTTTCTATCGCGCCCAGCAGTTCCGGCGTGAAATGAAGCCCGGCGGTCGGCGCGGCCATGCTGCCCGGCGGCTCCGCGTAAACCGTCTGATACCGTTCGCGGTCTGCGTCGTCGCCATCGCGTTTTATATACGGGGGCAGGGGGATTTTTCCAACTTTATCCAATGCGTCGAAAACATCTTCGCGGTCGAAACGAATCAGCAGGCCGCTTTCGTCGTTTTTTTCGATTATTTCAATTCGGGTTCCGTCGGCCAGCGTCAGTTTGTCGCCGATTTTCAATTTGCCGAACTTTTTGGCGAATCCCCACCAGCGCCCTCCGGCCGCCCGGGTGTGCAATGTGATTTCATACGCCGCGCCGTCCCCGGCGGCCGCGTCGAACCTGCACGGGACGACCCGGCTGTCATTGAATACGACCGCGTCGCCCGGCCGCAGGAAATCGGCAAAGTCGCGGATGCCTTTGTCCAGCAATTCTTCGCCGACGACAAGCATCCGGCCGGCGTCGCGCCGCGCCGGCGGTTTCTGCGCAATCAGTCCCTCCGGCAAATCAAAATCGAATTCGGACACCAGCATTTTTTAGAACAGCGCTATCAGTCCGGCGATAAAGATTATTTCGACGGCCACAATCCCCATGACGCCGAGGACGCGCCCTGCGTAATCAAAGAAGGTTCTGTCATCCAGCGAGACCGATATGCCGGCGTAATTCACATTGCCGAGCGTCCGTTTTTTTCGCATTTCCAGATTTTGGATTTCAGTATTGACGCGCTCCAATTCCCTTTCTATTTTCAGCGCGTCGTCGACATTGGGCGCCTTTTTCAGCAAAGCCATGTATTTGCTTCTGCTGGCGGTCAGCACGGCCAGCCGCGAATCGATGTCGATATACGAATCCGTGATGTCCGTCGCCCTTTTGTTCATATCTTTTATTGTTCCGACGTCGCCGCCCAGAAAATCCAGGAACCCGTCCATTTTGTCCGCGGGTATCCGAACCGTGATATTTTCTTTGGATTCGAAGGAGACATAGCCTTTCAATTCGCCGGCCTTTATTCTTATTTTTTCCTTTGATTTATCTATGTCCCCGACTTTTACATTCGCGCTTACCTCGTGGGAAACCATCCTTTCGGCCGTTTCCGGTCCGCCGGCGTGCGCGGCCGCCTCGGACGGAGCTTGTCGTCCGCCGCATCCGGACAAAACCGCGCAGAGGGCGCAAATCAAAAACCTTTTAATCATATTCGGTCCTTTTGTTTATGAACGCCTGCAATTTTGGAATGATGTCGACCACCGCCTGCGCCAGCGTCCCCTCCATTTCGAACCCCGCCGCCATCAGATGCCCGCCGCCGCCGAATCCCGCAACAAAGCCGTTTATGGGCTTCGTCTTGCTGCGTATGCCGACCAGGATTTTCCCATCGTCCACTTCCTTGAACGTCGCGGACGCCTCGACATCCTTGACGGACAAGATTTGCTGGTGCAGCCAGGCGGTCTCGCGGTGCGGCCGGTCTCCGTCGTTTGTTTTTTTAACGCTGAACGCGACGTACCCGATTCTGCCGTCGTCGGTGAACAGCGCGCGCGAAAGGGTTTCGATGTTGTTCCGGAACGTCTCCCTTGCCTTTTGCCCGATTTTGCGCACGATGTCGGCGTGGTTCAGTTTTCCTTCCTCCATAATGCGCGCCGCCTGCCGCATCGTGTTCGGCGACGTGTAGTCGAAGGTGAACCCGCCTGTGTCGGTATAGATGCCGGCATACAGGAATTCGGCGATTTTCGGCGTGATTTTCCATCCGTTTTCTTCGGCGATTCCGGCGATGATTTCCGCCGTGGCCCCGGCGGCCGCGATTATGTTCGCGTCGGCGTTTTCCGCGCTGTTTATATGGTGGTCTATTTTTATCTTCCGCTTCGCGTTTTTGAAAACCGCGCGCGCTTCGTCGTCGAGTTGTCTGTCGTCGTCGGCGACGTCCACCAGAATCGCAAGGTCGAAAACGCAGCCCTTTATCCCCTCCGCTTTTTTCAGCCACCAGCCGTTGGACATAAAGCGCAGATTGTCGGGAATGACCCCTTCGAACGCCAAGACCGGCTCTTTGCCGAACTCGTTCTTGCAGAAATGCCCCATGGCGAGCATCGAGCCCAAGGCGTCGCCGTCAAGGTTTTTGTGCCCCATAATCACTATGCTGCCCGCGTTTCTTATTTCGTCATTGTTTAACATACGCCAACCCCTGCTCGCTGTAATGCTCCGCATTGTTTTCCCAGTCCTCTACGCGGACGAAAAGTTTCAGCCGCGCGTTGACGCCCCATTCATCCTGAATCTCGCGGCGCGCCAGCGTTCCGATTTTCTTCAATTGTTCGCCCCCCCTGCCGATGATTATTTTTTTATGCCCGTCGGTTTTCACGTAAATCGTCTGCGCGATTTCGACGACTCCCTCTCCATCGGTTTCCATTTTGTCCGTGGATACGTGGATGTGATACGGCAGTTCCTGGTGGATGAACCTGTAAATCTTCTCGCGGGTTATCTCCGCCAGCCACAGGGCGTCCGGAACGCCGACCGAATCCTTCGGGTCGAACAGATACGGCGATTCCGGCATCGCCTTCGCCAGCGCGTCCAGCATTTCCCCGATACCTTTGTTTTTCAGCGCGGAAATCATGAAGATTTCTTGAAACACCCCGAAGTCCGACAATTCTTTCGCCAAAGGCAGCAGGTGTTCCTTTTTGACCGCGTCGACTTTGTTGATTGCGGCGAATATGTTTTTTCCATTCAGTTTTTTGACGATTTCGGAAATCGTTCCGGTGATTCCGTGATTCGCGTCAATCAGCAAAAGAACCGCGTCGGCGTCCGCGAGCGAATCGAGCGCGCTTTTTACCATCGCGCGGTCAAGCGTCCTCGCCGGCCTGAAAATCCCGGGCGTGTCGACAAGAATCAGCTGGGCGTCGCCAATCATCTTCACGGCGCGGAGCTGCGTCCGCGTGGTCTGAACCTTGTGCGAAACGATTGAGACCTTGCGCCCCATGATTGCGTTCAGGAGCGCGGATTTCCCCGCGTTCGTGGGGCCTATAATCGCGACGAAACCGGACAGGGTCTTTTTTTCCATGTGCCGGGGCAGTCTAGCATCAATCAATCGGTTTTTCAAGACTTTATTCGGCAATTATATGGATGGCCGCGCAAGAAATCAAAACGCCATATCTAACCGCTAGTATCTCGCGTATATTTATAAAGAACAACGAAAATACGCATTTTTCAAGATTGCAATGGAAAATACATCAACGCAACTTGCAAATATAGTAACGTCAGATAAAAATCAAAATAAAATCCACCCAATAATTACGGGCTGTTTTTATCCAAAAAATAGATTTGACAAATATATAAACTGTGTTACGATATGCGCGCACAGCAATGGAGGCATCAAAATGGCAATAATCAAAAAGACTCCTTTCGGGCAGAGACAGAAGGAAATCTTTCGTTTGCAAGACGAAGTAAAAGCTTTGAGGGCACAGCTTGCGCAAAAGAACATTAAATCTGACGAGATGGCCGAACAATTCGGCGAAAGGATGCAGCGATGCGATGAAGAATGCGCGGCAGAGGTTTTTGCGCATGAAGAAAGGGCAAAACAGGAATCCGCGCGCGAGTTCCGTTTCAACCAGCTTTCGAACACCATCAAAAAACATTTGCAAGACGGACAGTATTTTGAAGTTAAAAGCGGAATGGAAATCAGCCTTGGCAAAGACGCCGGATTCCGCAAAGTGTTCTTCAGAGGCAGTACTCCCGACGAATTGTGGGATTGGAGAAACAGCACATGGAAACCGGACGCCGAAAAGAAAGAGGCCGACCCGCTGATGTGGGATTTTTCCAGCAAGGGAGCGTTTGGCGAAAGCGGATTGAAATATGGGGAAACGCTCGACGAAGTCCTTAACGTTAAAAACGAGAATGAAACATTGATTGTGTTTTATGACGGAGCGCATTGTTTCCTGGTCAGAGCCCGCACGGAAGCTGAAAAAGCCAAAGCCCGCGACATAGTGAAAGACCTCCGCGAGCACGGAAGATTTTCGAGCTCGCTTCTGGAGGCATGTTCGTACGGTCTCATACTTCTCAACGATTCGAGATTCGACGGGCAAAAAATCGGCGACCTTAGTGGAGTCATCGACGATGTGCCAAACAACGGAGTTATGGACCCTGAGGAAAACGATAAGCTTGATTTGATGATGAGGCGTGGAAAGAATTTCGCGGATAATAATAAAAACTTCGCCATGCTGATGGCGGCGGGCCAGATTGTCAGATAACAGATTCGATAGATAGCGAAAAGTTCGAATCATTCTTTGACAATCATGCCCAAGAACCCGCCTATCCCGGCGGGTTTTCGATTAACATTACAGACCGAGCATTTACATTATAGTTTGGTAGATTACAGCCATATTCTTACGGGCTTCCGCGACTTTTGCTAAAAACATGCGGATTGCTGGCGGCTAGATGTCGTTTTAGATGTTTGCGTAAATCGTATAATTGCCCTTTATTATCTGTCTTTGATATACTTTTCCGTCATCTCCGCGATTTTGTCGCTGTCAATCCGCTCGAACAGATTGTCCGGAACGGAAAAGGATTCTCCGTCCGCGACGCGGCGCGCGTATTTTTCCGGCCATGACAAATCACGCTTTGCTTCAAAAATCGCCAGGATTTTTTCCGCGGTCGCCGGAATGAACGGCGCCGAAACCCGCGCGTAAAAGTCAATCAGTTGAAAGCATTCGTTCAAAACCGCGCCCGCCGCGCCCGTTTCGCCGTTTTTGACCAAATCCCACGGCGCCTTTTCGCTCATATATTCGTTGCCGAGCGCCCACATTCCGCGCAGCGCCTCGACCGCCTTTCTGAACTCGCATTCGTCCAGCGCGCCCGTCAATTCGGCAAGTTTTTCATTCATCGCCTTTTCCAATCCATTGTCTTCCGCCCCTTGTCCCTTCGGAACGGCGGCCCCGAAACTCTTTTCCGTTATTTTGGTCACGCGCGAGACGAAGTTCCCGAGCATTCCGTTCAGGTCTTTGTTCACGACGTCGGCGAACCGCTGGATCTTAAAGTCCGTGTCGTCGGTCTCCGGTGCGGACGCGATCACGGCATAGCGCCACGCGTCCGCCGGCGCGTCGTCCAGCGCCTGGTCCAAAAATATTCCGCGGTTCTCGGATTTGGAGAATTTGCCGCCTTCGAAGTTCAGAAACGCCATGGATTTCAGCATGTCGACGGTTTTCCAATTATCGTTCATCGCCAATTCCTGTTCCGGGAAAAATACCGAATGAAACTTCACGTTATCCTTGGCCATGAACTGCGCGTAGTGGCAATCGGGATTCTTCCACCAATCGGCCCAGTTCGGATTCGCCGCCTGAGAAATGGAAACGTATCCCCACGGCGCGTCGAACCAGACGTAGAAAACCTTGTTTTCGTATCCCGGCTTGTTCACCGGAATACCCCACGGCAGGTCGCGCGTGATGGACGTGTCGCGCAATCCCTCGTTCGCCCAGCCGCGCGCGATGTCGCGCGCGTATTTTGACCAATGCGGGGCGTGGGCGGCCAGCCATTCCTTCCATTCTACTTCGATTTTCGAGGCCAGGAAGAACAGATTTTTCGTCGGCCTCATCTCGACCGCGCCGCCGGACAGGGCGGAGCGCGGATTGATTAATTCTTCCACCTCGAACGCGGCGCCGCATTTCGGGCATTCGTTGCCGGCCGCGTTTTCGTATCCGCATTTCGGGCACGTGCCGCGCACATACGCGTCCGCCAAAAACATTCCGTCGTCGACGCCGTATGGCTGGATTGTCTCGCGCTCCTCGATTAGTCCGTTTTCGTCTAGTTTCGAGAAAATCCCATGCATCAGTTTTTCATGAGCCGGCGTGTGCGTCCGGCCGTAGTAATCGAACGACATATTGAAATCGGCGACGTATTTCTTTTGTTTTTCAAACCACTTGTCGTTGTATTCCAATACCGGCATACCCGCCTTTTTCGCGGCAATCAGCGACTTCGTTCCGTGTTCGTCGGCGCCGCATACGAACAGAACGTCGTCGCCGCGGGCGCGGCAGAACCGCGCGTAGATATCGCTTGGCGCCAGGTGTCCGACCAGGTTTCCGATGTGCAGGTCTCCGTCGACATAGGGCAGGGCGGATGTTATCAAAATTTTCTTCGGCATGTTTTATCCTTTAGATTAGGAGTTATAGTTTTTTAATTATGAATTTTGTAAATCGTTGATTGCGAATAGAAGGTCATGCGCTGACGCGCATCATTCGGGAATATTCGAAACGCGAATTCTTTCTTGTCATTATTTTACGAATTTCACGGCGGTTCCGTAGACTATGACCTCGGCCGCGCCCTGCATAATCGCGCTGGTGGAATAGCGGATGTTGATGATGGCGTCGGCGCCCAGCTTCGTCGCCTCCTCGGCCATGCGTTTCGTGGCGGTCGCGCGCGCCTCGTCCATCATTTTGTTGTATCCGCGCAATTCGCCGCCAATCATGTGCTTGAATCCTTGGGCTATATCCACGAACAAGTTCTTTGTCTTGACCATCGTTCCCTTCACGATGGAAAGGGTTTCCAGTTTTTTTCCGGAAATGAAATCAGTATTCACCAGTATCATCGTCGTCTCCTTTTGTTATTTCCCGAATGCGCTGAGCCACGGCCCATATCAGCCACAGGAACACGCAAATATTTAGTATCCGGAGCGACCATGTCAGCCATTCCTCGGCGAAACGTCGGTCTGCGAATCCGAACGGCCACAGGAACATTGCGAACCACGCGAGCGCGAACAATCCCGTGGCGACGGTTCCGATTATAGCCGATGAAGAAATCTTTTTTTTGTTTTTCATCGCGTCAAGCTTGGTGGGTGAAATTGGACTCGAACCAACGACCTTTACGATGTCAACGTAACGCTCTAACCAGCTGAGCTATTCACCCGCGCACGGCCGAATTATAAACATTTTGCGGAAAAAGTAAAGTTTTTTATAAAGGGGCGACTGGCCGCCGGGCGGCGGAGCGACGAAGTCGGCGTCATTTCGTCGGGCCGCCGCGAATCGCGCCGCGCCGCGCCAGCCTGTGCTCGACGTAACTTTCTATCAGATGCGATTCCGGGTGCTTGTTCGTCCCTATTCCTTCGAGGTCCAGCAGGTTTTTTATGGATGCTTTTATATCCTCGCGCAGGTCGGCGCCCGCCTTCGCGACGCCGGCCTTGGATTCCAGCACCCTGCTTTCTATCAGGTCTAGATAATCCTCCATGGCGTCGTCATTGGACTGAATCGCCAAAAACACGTCGTCGACGATATTCTTGATGATGTATCTGTTTACTATTTTTCTTGCGAATTCATCGGTATCTTTTGCCATTTTGTTTCCACCTTTTGGTTGTTTGTTATGTGTCCTAAAAAGGCGGCGGGATTTTGAAACAATCGTAGTCGAACGACCCCGCCGTATAACCGGCGCAATCCCGCCACTGCGGGATAGTATTGTCTGCGCCTATCCGTGCGCATCGACCACGAGATGTTTCAAGTCTCGGTTCCTTTCGGATACGCGTTAATCATAACACGCGGCGAAGCGAAAGTGAAATGAAAAATTAGGGGAAAGGGACGAGAGACAAGGGATGGGGAAAGCGACAGAACAGAGTGACGCAGTGACGAAGTGACAAAGTTTGAGTCATTCTTTCCTACCTCTTTCTCCTTGCCATTCCGCCACTTTTTATACTTGTCATTCCCGCCTGTCTCCTTGTCATTCCCGCCCCCGCCTCCTTGTCATTCCCGCGAAGGCGGGAATAGGGTCTTTTAACCTGCACGCAAAAACTTTGTTCGAGCAATGGAAGAATGCATAAGCAATTAAAATGCGCAAGCATGCGGCAAGGTGCGCTTGTTCCCTGCACATTGTTGTCTGCTTTACTATTATTCGTTCTTCGTTATCTGTTCTATAAAATAAAAGATGGTTCGCTTCGCTCACGGTTTATAGACCCTATTCCCGCCTTCGTGGGAATGACAAACCATTCGGGTTTGTTTTGGTTTTCGTTTCCGCTCCTTTCCCCTTGTTATTCCCGCCGGAGTTTACCCCCGCGAAGGCGGGGGCGGGAATGATAAGTGCAAAGAGTGGCGGAATGACAAAATCGCTTTGTTTTTTTGTTTCGGAGGGCGGATACGGGTCCCCGGGTGTCGAGCCTGTTCTATTCCCCAAGGAAACTGCGCAGTTTCCGCGCGCGCGTCGGGTGCTTTAATTTCATCAGCGCTTTCTGCTCGATTTGCCTCACGCGCTCGCGCGTGACGCCCAGGTATTTTCCGACGTCCTCCAGCGTGCACGGCTGGTTCGTCGACATTCCGAACCGCATCCTGATGACAGTCTCCTCCTTCGGGTCCAGACCGTCCAGCGTTTGCGATACTATTTTACGAAGGTTCTTTTGCGCCGCCGCGATGAACGGATTCATGGCCGTTTCGTCCGCGATTATTTCTATGCGCGACGAATCATCCTCGGTCCCGACGGGCGCCTCCAGCGAAATCGGCTTCAAGTTCACTTTCATCGCCTTGTGGATTTTGTCCACGGGCAGGCCGATTAGCTTCGACAGTTCCTCCGCCGTCGGCGGGCGCCCGTTTTTGTGCACGAACTGCCTCGACGCCTTTTGGATTTTATGAATGTTGTCTATCATGTGCACGGGAATGCGGATTGTCCGCGCCTGGTCGGCGATGCTGCGGCTGATTCCCTGCTGTATCCAGTTCGTCGCGTATGTCGAGAACTTGTTGCCGAGCCGATAGTCGAACTTGTCCACCGCCTTCATCAGTCCGATGTTCCCGTCCTGAACCAAATCGGAAAAATCCAGCCCCAGCCCGCGGTTGCTGGATTTCTTCGCGAACTTTATGACCAGCCGCAGGTTCGCCTCTATCATCTCGCGCTTCGCCCGCGCCGATTCCGCCTGTCCGCGGCGCACCAGTTCCACCACCTTTTTATACTCGTTCGTCGGCTGCCCGGTCTCAATCGCGATGCGGAGAATCTCGGATTGTATTTTCTGGATGTCGTTCGCGTGCCTTTCGGCGAACTTCTGCCATGCCGATTCCTTTTTCCGGGATATGTTTCTGACCCAGTTTCTGTTCAGTTCGTTGCCGGAATATTCCCTTATAAAATCGTCGCGTTTGACCTTCATCGTGGTCGCGAGGCGCAGAAGTTTTCCCTCCAATCCCATCAGCAGCGCGTTCCGTGCCGTCAATTTCTCCAAAATCTCGCTGATTCTGTCGTCGTTCAGCCGGATTTGGTTCACGCATTCGTATAGTCTCAGTTTTTCGCGCGCGTATTCCTTTTCCAGCCGTTCGTCCAGTTTCGACGTTTTCATCAGGTTGTCGACGCGCGTCTGCTGCATTTTTTCCATCTTGGCGAAAATCTTTTTGATTTTTGCGAACAGTTCCATGACCTGCGGCATCACCGCCTCCTCCATCACGGGAATCGGGACGCCGGAACTGCCGCGCGCGGGTTTTTCCGCCGCCGCCTCTTCCGCGTCTTCGGATTCGACGTCTTCTTCCTCCTCTTCCTCCGCGGCGTCTTCCAGAACCGCGTCGTCGAGGTCTTCGTCGTCCAGCGCGTCCACGTCCTCGACGCCCTTCGATTTCAGCGTGTCGACCAATTGCGCCAGCGACTTCTTTTCCGAATCTGACGAATACATGACCTCGAGATTAACGACATACCGCAGATGAACCTCTTCGTTCAGCAGCTGCTGATGCCATTCCAGCATCGCGCGGATTGTCATCGGAGATTCGCACAGCCCGTAAATCAAAAGCTTGTTCGCCGCTTCGATTCTCTGGGCAATCGCGATTTCCCCGGCCGCCGTCAGCAATTGCACCGTGCCGATTGATTTAAGATACGACTGCACCGAATCCTGAATTCCGAGCGCGATTGTCCCGACGGACGAGCGCTCCAACTGCTTCGCGTAATGCTCGTCGAGTTCGTCGCCGACGTCCACCTGCTCGGCGTCCGAATCCAGCATTTTGCCTATATCGCGCCGTTCGGCCTCGCTTTCCTCGTCCGTAAATTGCTCGAGCCGTTTGTCGAACAGCGCCGCCTCCAGCACCTCCAGCCCCAAATCCTGCTGGAAAAAGGACAGGGTTTCGTCGTGCTCTTCGTCTGGGATTTCGTCCGCCGCCATCGCGTTCTCGAAATCCAATTGCGACAGGAAACCGTTCTCGCAGGCGGTGTTCGCCAACGCGCGCAGGTTCTCCGGCAGCGAGTCCATCAGAAACTTTGTCGTTTCGTCGATTTTCTTCAAGTTTTCCGCCTTATTTTTTTATTTTCGCCAATTGCTCCTGCAAGGCGGATTCCGTCGTCAGACCAAGAACGAGCGGGGATTGAATGTGAATTTCGTTATAATTCTTGTGCGTTCGGCCGCGGATTGACGCGACCGTCGGCCTGGTCGAGCGCATCAGTTTCGCCACCTGTCCGTCCGACAGGTCCGGGTAGTTTTTCACCAGCCACAACACGCCGCCAAGGCGGTTTTTGCGGTGCATCATCGGAGTGTATCCGATGCCTTTTTTATCTTGGGATTTCTGAACCGCGACGACGTTTTCGTTCAGAATCAGGCGCTTCGCCGGGTCCGCTTCGCACTCCGCGATGCTTTCATGCGTCAGCTGTCCGGAAATTATCGGGTCCAGCCCCTGGATTTTATGCGTTTCGGCATCCGCGATTGATTTCACCTCCAATTCGTGCAGACCGCAGAAATCTGCGATTTGCTCGAATGTCAAAGATGTGTTTTCTATCAGCCACAGGGCGGTGGATTTCGGCATATACGGATAATTCATAGAAAGGCCCTTATTTAAGTTGGTGCCAAGAATATAGTGCATTTAAGTCTTGTTTTCAAGTGATTTTTTAGTTAATATCATAATAATTGGGAGAGGAGGGCGATTTGCGGGGATTCGTTTTGTCGATTTTTCTATTTATTTCCTGCGCCGCCGGCGCGGCGGTTTATACAGGAAACAGAACAGATCTGCCCGCCTTGATGCGCGCGCTGGTCGCGTCGCGCTCGGTTCCGATTGGAAATTCGTCGCCGCGCCTGAACAGCGCTCCGCCGACGGGGGCGGCGCAGGCGGGAATGGCGGAACAGGCGGAGGCATACGAGCCCGCGAACTATACGAAACAGCAATATATCGCGTTTTTGAAAACCGCCAATATCGGCGGCCGCGGCGATTGCCAGGACAGATACAACAAATACAACGATTTCTTCAGGTATGATTCCAGCCTGGGGGGACAGATTTCCCCAAGGGACGGCGGCCCCTCGAACGGAAGGCTGGACAACGTGTGCAATTTTCTGGGATATTCGCACTGGTGCTTCGCGCTCGGATTCGCATACGCCGTCAGGGACTTGGACGACCCGATACGGGCCGGCATCGGAAACAGATGCTTCACGTATCAGGAGTTCTGCTCCAACGTGAACAAGGCCGCGGATTCGTCCAAAATCGACGAGTATTTGTCCAGAATCATCGACGAAATCATGGTTTACTATTCGAGCATAAGGAACACGACCAGAAACACCGTGGCCATAACGACGGAGACGTCGAAAGGCGGGGCGCTGGTCAGCAGCACCAGCTACAGGGTTTATGATACGGACACCTGGGTTCGCGAGCGGGTGTCAACCGCGGAAATGATAAAATTGCTGTGCAGATGAACGGACGCGGCGGCTATGCCCCGCAAACCGCGCCATGGGCGGCATTATTCCAGTCAATCTGGCGGATTGTTTCCGGAGTGTCCGAGTTGTAGTCGGCGAAAATCGGCGAATAGATTATACAAAAATCATTTGCGGCTATATTTTTCGCGCAGCCTGCGGATAAAATCGGAATCGCCAAGCATAGAGCGCGCGCGCATAGCCGCCGCGATATTTTTGCGGACAGCCTCCGTGTTTTTGATTTTTTCATCTTGTCTCCCTTTTCGTTTTCCGGCGAAATAGGCGGCGCAAATAACCATGGCCGCAATTCCGAAGGCAATTAAAAAGTTTTTTATTTTTGTCAGCATTTTTTATACATATTTTGATGTCCGTCATTCCGGAATCCCGACGATATGGGCGGGAACGCCGAAATCTAGGTCAATATTGTGTACGCAGGGTTTTGCTTCACGTGTTTTTTTATCACATGGCTCCCATTATCGGCGCCGCCACGGAATGACGAATCTAGGTTACAAAAAAAATTATTTCACATGAAATAAGAATGGTTTCTCTAGGATATTTCAATTCCTTTTATCATTTCCATATCGCTATACGGGCAATTCCCGTTTTCATGTCTGATAATAGCTTTGCATAAAGAGAGCAAAGTTTTCCCGTCCGAAACGTTCAGAGAATCGTTTGCGCCGCGTCTGAGCGCGGCGCAAACCGAGTCGACATAACTTCGCGTGTCGTTTTCGTTCGGCGGCGCCCACCGGCCTATGATTTGCGCGGCGGTATCCAGCCCGTATTTTTTGTTGTAATTTCTCAACAGCGCCGCCATTGCGCGGATGCCGTGCCTTGCGTCCGCGAATCTGCAGAACTCTCCGTCGCTCGGCGGGTTTGCCAGCCCCAGCCATCGCGTTCCGTTATACCTGATGTTTCCGGGATTATTGTTTCGTATGCCGCGCGGGATGTTATTCATGGATATTCCTTTTCTATAGGTGATGAAACGTCGGAATGAAGAAAGATGATTTGCGAATCATTCGCTGCAAGTTTGTTGCGGGGGCGCAGCGAATAAGCGCGCCTTGCCGCATATTTATGCGTTTTACAATCGTTCGAACAAAGTTTTTGTGTGCAGGATTGAAAGAGACCATATTCCCGCCGGGGTTTACCCCCGCCTTTATATTTGTCATTCCCGCGAAGGCGGGAACGGGAATGACAAAGAGGATGACAAAGAGAAAAGCGCGACGAAATGACGAAGCGCAATGACAAGCGTACTGCTGCGGGATTATTTAATTACCGGGCATTTGCATATTCGGGCATTCTTTTCAAACATTCCTCGCATTTAATGATATCAAAGGAATGAACGCCGGATTTTATTTGTTTTATGAAGCGCTCTCCAGGTTCGTCACAAACATTGCACAACGTCTTGTATGCGCTGCATCCTGTGCACTTGCACCCGTCTGCCGGGGGAATCACATGCGCCCCATGATACCCGCACATGACGTATTTGGAAACGGATTCCATGATTATTTTTTCGCCGCTGTTTTCTTTACCAGCCGGGCGCTGCGGTTCGGCTTCTTCACGGATGTTTTCGCCGCGGGTTTCGCCGGCTGTCCGATTTTCTTCACAATCGCCTTTTTAATCGCCAGCATCTCCGGCGACAATTTGCCGTTCGGTTTCGTCATGACATACAAATCAATCCCGCCGTGCTTGATTAGCGTCCTCAATCCGTTTGTCGAAACGGACAAGGTGAAATCTTTGCCCAATATCTCGCTATGGAACTTCAATTTCTGCAGATTGGCCTTGAAAGTTCTTTTTGTATGCCGCGCGGAATGCGAAACATTCATTCCGACCTCTGTTTTCTTTCCCGTAACCTGGCAATGTTTGGACATTTTTGAAACCTTTTATAGCGTGCGTCAGTATATCACAAACCGCCTGAAAAGTCAAGCGAAAAGTTGGCAATTACCCTATTGCATTTTATGCGAACGATAATTATTCAAACTGTCTGCCCACATTTCTGCATACAGCTTCCAATCATCTTCCATATCCGAGAGCATTTTGACTGCCTTGATTGCTTCTTCTTTATTAACACTTGCTATGAACGCAGCTAATGAGAACTTCTTTGTGTTATATTCAATCTTGCTATTCATGTTTGTAATCACGTGTGTGGCCATTTCTTCACTCGTTTGTTCAGCAATATCCGATCTCAGTTCGTCAATTGATTTTTTAAGCTCGGATGTGTTTCCATGCCAAACAAAAAAAATCTCTTCTATTCGTTTTTGCCAATTTATATTGTAATGATTCATAATAACATCCTTTTTAAGTTATCCACGCATAAATATATTACAATAATATGTATTTGTCAATCATAGTGTGCAAAAACGCTCCAAAAGTTGTCTATTGAGTTAATGGATTTTGCTATTTCAATACCCCTTGTTTCTTGTGGAGTATATCAGATAGAGTTTGCAAAAAAAAAACGGCAGATTTTCACCTGACGTTACTATAATTCAAGTTACATTGATGTATTTTCCATTACAATCTTGAAAAGTGCAGATTTCCGTAGTTTTTTATAAAAATTAGCGGATTTCAGCAGGTTTTATATGCTAGGATTTAGAGTTTTTACTTCTTGCTTATCTATCCGTATAATTGCCGAAAAGTTATAAATTGCAAGTTATAAGTCGGATTTGATTGACGGCAGTGCGCTTTCTATAAAAACGTGCATGCGCGCCGCATCGACTTATAACTTATAATTTATAACTGTTTTTTGCCGCAGGCGAAAAACCTAGCGGCGATACGAATGATGTCCGCCCTGCTGACTCGCGGACTTCTTCGACAAATAACGCGCGGCAATCAGCGCCAGCCATTCAACCAGCAGCATACAGATTTCAAACGACGCGACAGAGTTGAGAATCAGCCCGCCGCTTACGATGTTTATAATCGAAAAAACCAATTGCGCCGCAAACAGCGCATACAACACTCCGAAGATTGCCGGAAAAAACACGCGCTTGACTTTCGATAGCATGATTGCACCCCTTATTGTTGGTTCCTTCATAACGAATATATCATATAAAATAAAAGAATCAAGTCGGCGCAATTCCGGAACGAAGACTAGGATTTTAATCCGAAATATGGTATAATAAGTTGTAAAAATGAGGTTTTTAAAGAAACTTTTGTTGCTTTTATCGATTTTGGCGCCGTTGTCCGTCGAGGCGGCCGAATGGAAAGATTCGGATTCCTCCGGAAATGTTTCGGCCGACCCGATTCTGTCCGCCGGGCGAAAAACCGCGGACGGCCCCATTTGGGGAAACACCAGCATTTCAGGAACAAGTTTGTATGTAAAAAACGGAAACTCTTTTCATCTTCTTTCCGACGGGACATCAATGGGTTTTATGAAAACGTCTTCTTTCGCCCCGGGATTCGGAGAAATAGTCATCGACGGCGATTTGATTCACGACAGGAACGAGCCGTTGGTAAACACCTCGGGCTCGGTGAAGTTCGAAGTTAGAAAGGTTGACGTGACCGCCCTGAACCTCCACGTTCGCGACATCATAAACGGATTGAACAACGACCTGTCCGGCCCAAGCGCGGTGCCGGAGGAATTAAACCTGAATGTGCTGAGCATATCGGCCAGGAAATTGATTGAAAACGGGGGAAAAGTGCATATTTTGGAGGACGGAATCCCTAACTTTTGGAGTTCGTCCCCGAAAATGACAATCAGCGAGGAAGTGAGGGTCGCGAGCAACATATACATGGGCGCGAAATCCTCGGCGCCGGGCACGGGAGTCGTCATAGTGTCGAACGATGCCGGTAACCGCTATGAAATAGACGCCAGCGCCGCAAACGCCGTTATTAGGGCGGACATTATCAATGCGGAAACGGGATTTTTGGACCTGCGCGTCTATGATTTGTTCTCAGGAACTGTCCGCGGGAACGTGAATATATTCCCAAGCGCGAATTCAATAAACATATCCGCGCTGTATGGGAACAGTTTCGTATACAATCCGTGGGACGATTCCGTCAAGCGGCATTACGCATACAACGATTCCGCGAAGGCCGGCGGGCTCGGTTCGTTCGTGAATCCGGACAACGCGAAATTGGTCACGTGGTATTTTGACAATCTCAGCCATTTGCAGCTGGTGCTGGAGGACACGGCTTTCGACCCTCTGAATCCTGAGGCGGCGGACGCGCTGTTCAAACTGAATTCGTTCGACGCCACCGGGGTGACGGCGAACATGGACGCCGCCGGGAAAAGCAAATTGGAGGTCTTGGTGGACATAAAGCAGGGCGCGAACAACAATCTGCGCAGGATTAAGCTGATAGAGGCGGATTACATAAATATCGGCGACTATTTGGACCTAGTGGACTTGCATTATTACAATGATTCGTCCGATTACGACAGGAAGGTGCAGGGAAACCTGATAATAGAGGATTGCGGAACCGGAAAGAAATGCCTGTATGCGGTTCTTGATTTCATCCGCCCGCTGCAAAGGATTGTCCGCGACGCAAAGAACGGCTGGGATAAAAACGCAGACCAGATGGCGGCCGCGTTCGACGCGTTCATATACCAAAGATTCAGCGATTATAACAAGGCGAATGCCGGCTCGGAATTGGATTTGGACGTGAACAATATAAATTTGGTGTTCGCGGGGATGCCGGAATGGATGCAGCGTTTGTTCGTAGGCGACAGAATTGACAGCGACGGCGATACTTTTTTTGACGGAGACGGGATTTATTCGGCCGAGGAGTTGATTAGGGAGAACTCGCCCGCCAGCAGGACGCCCCAGGCGGCGCTGGATTTTGTGAAGCCGTTCGGCCCGGGGTGGGGCGCGGAGGCGGCGCGCGCGGCGCACATGTCTTCGGAACTTTTCCGCATCGCGTTCGAACAGCATTTGGTTGACGAGGAGCATTGGGTACGCAGGGCGTCCGACAAGACGGCGTGGGCGAACTTTGCGCGCGGTTCCGATTCCAGAGGAAGCGCGCTCGGCATCATTGGCGGGTTTGACTCCAAAATCAGCAGGCGTTCCATCGTCGGCGGATTCGGCGGCGTTTCCAGGGCCGGAGCCGGGGATTTTGCCGAAGAGTTCGGAGTCGGAGTCGGCGCGTATGGAATGTATCACGCCAGACCGCTCGGACGACTGTATGCCATGGCGAGCGCGGATTATCACATAATGCGCGCCAGCGGGATGGATTTGCCGGCCGTGGGCGCCGCAAGGACCGAGTTCGGCCGGCTTGATTTCGGATTCCAGGGCGGACTGATGCACAGGATTTATCAGAATTATGTTCGCGGGCGCGGATACGCCGGCGTGAAGAAAATCGGCGAATGGAACGCCGACATAAAAACCCATATGGGAAAAATCATGCAGGCGAAACAGGAAGCGGCGGCGGTTCCGTATGCCGGATACGAAATATCGCTGGCAAAGGATATACAGATTGACGACGAGTCGTGGATGAAGGCGTTCGCGAAGATTGGGGCGGAATATAGGCTGGCCGCGCCGAGCTCGGACACGGCGTATCGGTTTATCGGCGCGAACGAATGGTTCGATTGGACGGACGCGAATCCGCTTTCAGACGGATTTCACGCCAGATACGGGGTCGGGCTGGAATATAACCGCGGGATGGGCATCGGGCTTGTTTTGTCGTATGACAGGGTTGGGGAAATCAACATCTTCAGGGTCGGCGGGAAATACAGATTCTGCACTGGCAGATGCCGCATGCCGGAGGAGATAGACGCGGAAATGCTGCGGGAAGAGGGCGCAGCCGTAGGCAGGACAAAATCCGAAAATGAAATCGATTACGGAATAGTGCCGAACGAAATAAGGGAATCAATCAAGCATTACGGTCTGCCGCCGAGACAAGAATGGCACCGCCGCAGACGCAGACGCCAGGCGCAGCAAGACTTCGATTGAATAAAAGAATACCTGTTTAGCGATTAACTTGAAAGTCGATGGTCGTTCCGGCGTAGACCGGAATAACAAAAGAGTAAAGGCGCGGTGAATGACGCCAATTTTGCCACTCAGCCGCTATGTCGATAATATGATAAAGAGCGCCCGATTCTGTTGCCGGGTTCGGGCGGACCCCGCGATGCGCGTAACGATGCTTTGACCAATCGGCCTCCGCATCAAGCCAATTTAGGCGGCCATCGCAAGGCGAACGTTGTCGTTCGCAGGAATGTTTTTAGCATTCATTTAACGGTTTTTTCGGAAACCACTCCGGAACACAAGCGTTGCCTTTCAATCCCTGTCGAATCTATGTCAGCCCCGTAAACAAATCAATTGGTGGAGCTGTGGGGTGCCGCCCCCCAGTCCAAAAGACCTATTGCACAGCGCACTCAGTGTCATCTTCGCCGAAGCGACATTCTTATTATAGCGCGCGCCGGCCGAATTTTCAAGCGCCCGGAAAATATCCTGGACAGGCGTTCCGAATAATTGTTATCATAAAGCGTTTAAAGAGAAAAACATATGGATAGGAAAGTCCCGAAATATATATTCGTAACCGGGGGAGTGGTTTCAAGTTTGGGAAAGGGCGTCGCGGCATCAAGTCTGGGCGCCCTTCTTCAATCCCGCGGATACAGGGTGCATATGCGCAAGTTCGACCCGTATCTGAACGTCGACCCGGGCACCATGTCGCCGTTCCAGCACGGCGAGGTTTACGTGACGGACGACGGATTCGAAACAGACCTTGACCTGGGCTATTACGAAAGGTTTCTCGGGATAAAAATGTCCAAAAACGATTCGATTTCCGGCGGGCGGATTTATTGGGACGTTCTGAACGCCGAGCGGCGCGGGGACTATCTGGGCGCGACCGTCCAGACAATTCCGCACGTCACGAACAGGATAAAGGAGTATGTCGCTGGCGACGCGGGCGGCGCCGATTTTATGATTTGCGAAATCGGCGGGACTGTCGGCGACATAGAGGGGCAGGTTTTCCTGGAATCAATCCGGCAGTTCGCGAACGACATAGGGCGGCGGAACGCGATGTTCGTCCATTTGACTTTGGCCCCGTATTTGGAAAAAAGCGGCGAATTGAAAACGAAACCGACGCAGATGTCCGCGCGACGGCTGTTGGAAAACGGAATACAAGCGGACATGCTGATAGTCCGGACGCCGCGCGCGCTGGACGAAGGAGAGCGCGGAAAAATCGGATTGTTTTGCAATCTGCCGCCGCGAAGCGTCATTTCCGGCACGGATGTTGACAATATTTACAAAATACCCCTGCTATACGACGGGCAGGGCGTGTTTTCAAGAATGGCGGAACATTTCGGATTGCCGGATTCGCCCGGCGACCTGGACAGATTCCGCCGCATTGAAAAATATCTGTCCGACAAATTGCCAGAAGTCGAGGTCTGCATGGTCGGAAAATATTTCAACGTGCCGGACGCGTATAAGTCGCTGAACGAGGCGCTGCTGCACGCGGGAATGCAAAACGGCGTCCGCGTGAATATAAAAAAGGCGGACGCCGAAAAGTTTTCCGAACAGGACGCGGACGGCGCGAACGCGATTCTTGTGCCGGGCGGATTCGGGGCGCGCGGTATCGAGGGAAAAATAGCCGCCGCGAAATACGCGCGCGAGCATAACGTCCCGTATCTCGGGATATGCCTGGGCATGCAGGTTGCGGTGATTGAGTTCATGCGCGATGTCGCCGGACTTGTGGATGCGGATTCGACCGAGTTCGGCAAAGATACGGCCAATCCGGTGATTGACATCATGCGGGCGCACGACAGAAAGGACATGGGCGGCACGCTGCGGCTCGGCGCGTATCCGTGCGTCATCAGGCCGGGAACATTGGCGGAAAAGATTTACGGCGCGGGTGCGATTTCCGAACGGCACAGGCATAGATACGAGCTGCAAATCAGATACGCCGAGGAAATGGAAAAAAGAGGAATGATTATCAGCGGGAAATCTCCGGACGGAAAACTGCCGGAAATCATCGAAATTCCGTCGCACAGGTTCTTCATAGCCGGACAATTTCACCCCGAGTTCCAATCGTCGCCGTATTCCGGGCATCCGCTGTTCAACGCGTTCATCGCCGCGGCGAAAAATTGACGCCGCGCAGAGCGACGGGCGTTTTTTTGCGCGTCTCTTCGTGTTTTTTTAATCCGTCCAGCGGTTGTCTTTTTTGAATCTGCTTAATTTCGTCAAAGAATAAACCAATGATTTTTCGTATCCGGAGACGGTTCCGCAGTCGAGGTAAACGTCATTTTCCGTCGTCTTGCATTTTTGCAGCGCGTTCGTCGCAAAATCCGCGTCTATGGAGCGATTCAAGGCGTTCATATATACCAATTCTCCGCCGACAAGCCCGTCGATTTCTTCGCCCCTTTCCAGCCGCAGCGCGTCTTTGTAAAACTCTTGCCCGACCGATTTATCAAAAATTACAAGGCTGACCACAGAATCGCGGCTGGTCGCCTGTTTCGGTTTTTCCAGCAAATATCCGTCCTGGACAACGCCCCATCTGGACGGGTCGTCGACTTCGCGCGTAATCGCCAGATTTCCCCGGCCGCCGTTTTCGGAATACTGGCGGACGGCGCGGCTGTAAATATGCTCGGCGCCGTTTTCCGCGACAATCATGTCATCCGGAAAAACCATGGCCAGATTGCGTCCGGAATCGCGGACGGCGGCATAGGCCAGCCCCATCGCCTGTCCTGTTCCGCGCGGCGTCCCCTGAATCACATACTTTATGTCCATATCGTCGGGCAGGCGGACGCCGCGAACCAATTCCAGCATTTCCGCGTTGCCGGCCTTGGCGAACTTTTCCTCGAGCGCCGGCTCTGGGCGGAACGCGTCTTCGAAGTGTCTCACAACCGATTGGTCGGAAACGACCAGAGTTACATGGCGCGCGCCGGCGTCGGCCAGACGCAGCATGATTTCGTCTATGATTTTATGGTCTGAAAACGGCATCAGGGATTTGTGCGGCAATCCCTTGGATTGCGGATAATTGCGCGTGGATTTTCCCGCGGCGAGAATTACGAACTCCAGATTTTCCGCACAATTCATATTTTCATCCCGTTTTTATCGGCGCGTCGGCTCCGTCCGTTCGCATTTCGGTTCGCGCGTTCCCGCCATTTTTTGGCCTTTTATTTCAGCACAAAGTGAACGTTGATTTGCGGCTTTTTATCAAAGCCGAACGCGTCTTTGGTGATTTTGTGAATCACGGAGACGACTTCGTTTTCAATGTTCTTTTGGTCTTTGCGCGCCTTTTTGGTCATGCCGTCCACCGCCTTTCGTATTTCCATCTGAATCTGGCGCCGCATGATTCCGTGCGGGTCTGTCTCGAAAATCCCGGACGAAGACACTTCGGGCACGCCCTTCAGGAACCCTTTCTTGTCGACCGACATGGTCACGAACACCGCGCCGTTAAGAAGCATTTTCCGACGCGCCTTGAACACCGGCGAATCGCCCGCGTGCTCGGTGTCGCCCTCGATGACGATAAATCCGGTTTTTATGGTTTCGGAGACATACGGCGCGTCGCCCCGCCGCAGCACCACCACGTCGCCGTTTTTAACCAGCATCATGTTCTTCGCGCCGCCGCGTTCCATCGCCATTTTCGCGTTCAGCATTTCCGCGACGTATTCGCCATGCATCGGAATTATTGTCGCCGGATGAGCCATATCGTAGAATCGCTCGAACTCCGGCCGGCCGGCGTGCCCGTTCGCGTGCAGTTTTTCGGTGTCGAAAATCGTCCGCGTCGCTATGCCGAGCTTTGCCAGCTTGTTATACAGGAACGATACGTCTTTCTCGCGCCCGGGTATTATGATTGCCGAAAAAACCACCGTGTCGGTCGACTGCAGCTTCAACTCCCTGACCTGGCCTTGGACAAGCCTGGTCAGCATAGCGTATTTTTCCCCCTGCGAGCCGGTCAGAAAAATCGCCTGCCTTTCCGCCGGCAAATCCTTGACGTCCTTATACAGCAGCAAATCCTCGACGCCGAGATATCCGTATTCGATTCCTATTTCCCGGAACTCGGGCAGGCCGACATACGGCACGGCCTTGGACGACGAGCGCTCCTTGATTGCCGGAACGCGCCCGGCGCGCCGCGCCGCGTCCGCGAATTGCTTCAGCCGCGCGATGCTGCGCGAATATCCCGTGACAAACACGCGCCCCGGCGCCTTTTCCATAACCGATTCCAAAGTCACGCCGACTTCGGCCTCCGTCGTCTGCGGCGGCTGGCGCGATATTTCGGTCGAATCGCACACGCATGCCAGCAGGTCGGGGTCTCTGCCCAATTCCTCCAGCCGCGCATAGTTCGTCTTCGCCTCAATCGGATTATCGTCGTTGAACGTCCAGTCGCCAGTGTGCAGGATTTTTCCCTGCTCCGTCTTGATGACAATCATGTTCGCCTCGGGCACCGAATGCGACACGTGGAACGTTTCGATGTCGAACGGGCCAACCTGAAAATTATCGCCTTCGTGGCTGAATCGGACGAATATGTTCGGCGAAAAGTCAATCTCCGCGCCGCGGAACACCTTGGTCATGAAGTTCTTTACGAACCGCGTGCAATAAATCGGACAACGAAACTTCGGCCAAATGTATTTCAATCCGCCGGTATGGTCTTCGTGCCCGTGCGTTATTATGATTCCGACGACGTCTTTTTTGTGCTTTTCCAAATACGACGTGTCGCAATAGCGCGTGTCCGCGCCCTCGTATTCTCCGTCCAGAAATCCCATGCCGCAGTCGACCACAAGATATTTGCCCTTGTATTTGTAGACATACATGTTCTGCCCGACGTGCTCCAGCCCGCCCAGCGCGAAAAACTGCACCGCGTCATCCGACACTTTTTTATGCCTGGGCTCCTTCGGCTCCTTTGCCGCGCCGACCGTTTCTTTCTTCTTTTCCTTTACCCTTACCATTTTTATTTTTTGCCTTTATTTATGAACTCTGCGATTTTTCCATATTTTCCCGACAGCGTTTCGCCAGAGTTCAAAACGAAATCGCCGGGGGCTAATTTTATTTCCGCCAGTTTTCGGCCGTCCCATTCGGCGCCGGAAACCGCGTCGCGCGCGGCGGCGCACAATTCCAAGAACGCGCCCGAGTCGATTGCGACAACGCCGTCCACCTCGCCGTCCGTGAATCGGAATTGTTTCCAAAAATCCGCGTCGCCGCCGGAGAGCAGGGCGCAGCAGACGTTCGCGAACACGCGGTCGATAATCGGCGTTCCGTCCTTCTTTTTCATGTCCGCAACCCAGACGATTTCGTCCACAAACTCGGCGCCTTCAATCTTTAATCCTATTTCTTGGGCGATTTCGCGTTCGAACGCCTGTTTCAGCGTCTCGCCCGCCGACACGTGCCCGCTGGCGGTTGTGTAGAGTTTTCCCGCGTTGTTGTCGAGGTTCCGCGAACGGCGCTGAAAAATGATTTTTCCGTCGACTCCAATCCAGCAATGCACAGTTCTGTGCCACAATCCCGCGGCATGAACGACATTCCTGTCCGCCGTGCCCAACAATTTTCGATTCGCGTCATAAACGTCCAGCATTTCCGCCATTTTATTTCCCCTTGTTCTTCCCCAACGGTATTTCGAAAAGCAGCGTCGGAAGCGGGCATATATAAAGAATCCTGTTTTTCCGGTCATAGTATGCCCCGACCCAAATATCATACCAAGCAAACTTTATCCTCATTCCGCGCCCCCTATCACCGCCTTGATTCTGCGGACGCCCGCGGCGGACGACTCCTCCTTCACAATCTTGAAGCGCCCGATGTCGCCCGTGTTTTCGACGTGCGGGCCGCCGCAGATTTCCATGTCGTATCCTTCGATTGTGTATACCTTGACCATTCCGCCGTATTTGTCGTCGAATATTCCGACGGCACCCGACGCGCGCGCCCGGCCGATGGGCAGGTTTTCGCAGACGACGGGGATTTTTTTATCAATCGCGTCGTTGACGATTTCCTCAACCTTTGCGATTTCTTCCGGCGTCAGTTTTCTGTCGAACGAGAAGTCGAACCGCGTCCGTTCGGCCGTGATGTTCGCGCCGCGCTGAAACACCGATTCGCCCAGCACTTTGCGCAGCGCGCCGTGCAGCAGGTGCGTAGCCGTGTGCAGCTTTGTCGTTTCGACGCTGTTGTCCGCGAGGCCGCCTTTGAACTTCTGTTCGGCGCCCGCCCGCGATTTCTCCTGGTGCTCGGCGAACAATCTGTCGAATCCGGCCTTGTCGACGGAGATATTGCGTTCGGCCGCCAGTTCCTGCGTTAATTCCAGCGGAAATCCGTAGGTATCGTATAAATGGAACACATTTTCGGCGTTCAATTCGCCGTTTTCTATGTATTTTTTCGCGATGCGGAGACCGGTTTCGAGCGTGCGGCCGAACAATTCCTCCTCGCGTTCCAGCTGTCTGGCGACAAAATCTCGATTGCGCGCCAATTCCGGATAAACGTCGCCATAGTTTTCGATAACGACCTCGGCAATTTGGCGCATTGCAAGTTTCGGCGCACCCAGTTGATTCAGGTAGCGATACGCGCGGCGAATCAGTCGGCGCAAAATATAGCCCTGGTCCACGTTCGACGGGCCGACCGCCTTGTCGTCGCCCAAAATGAACGTCGCGGCGCGCATGTGGTCGGCGATAATGCGGAATGCGCGCAATGTCGCGTCTTCGCCATACTTTTTGCCGGTCGATTTTTCTATTTTTTTGATAATCGGGACAAAAAGCTCCGTGTCGAATACGCTTTCCGCGCCGGTAAGAACCGCCAGAGTGCGTTCCAATCCCAGCCCGGTATCCACGTTTTTTTGAGACAAAGAGGTGTATTTCCCATCCGCGTCCTTGTAATATTGCATAAAGACGTCGTTCCAAATCTCCACTTTTTCCTTGCCGGTGCCATAGAACATTTCGGTGTCGGGCCCGCAGGGTCCCGTTGTTCCGGCAGGGCCCCACCAGTTGTCGGCCTTCGGCAGAAAACTAATTCGTCCGTCCGGATAGCCCAGCGACCGCCACGCGTCCGCCGCCTCGTCGTCGCGCGGCGCGTCGGCGTCGCCCACAAAACACGTCACGGAAATCTTTTCCTGCGGGATTTTCAGAACTTCGGTCAGAAATTCATGGCTCATTTCCACCGCTTCTTTCTTGAAATAGTCGCCGAGAGACCAGTTGCCCATCATTTCGAAGAACGTCAGGTGCGTGGCGTCGCCGACCTCGTCGATGTCTCCGGTGCGGAGGCACTTTTGACAGTCCACCAGGCGTTTGCCCATCGGATGCGGCTCGCCAAGCAGATACGGCACCAAGGGATGCATTCCGGCCGTCGTGAACAAGACGCTCGGGTCGTTTTCCGGTATCAGGGACGCGGACGGAATTTCCCTGTGCCCCCGCGCCGAAAAAAAGTCTATATAAAGTCTCCGCAATTCTTTTGCCGTCATTTTCATTCCTCTGCAATTCGGCGCATTCTACTAATTATACGCGGAGATGTCAAACTTAGTTTAAACCTGGCGCGGGACAACATAATTCGTTTTACTTTTCAGATTTTTATATTATAATGGATATTGATGCAAGCTGGTTGCCTGTGTTGGGGTGTAGTTACCTCGCAGAAAGCGTCCGTAGACGATAAATACTCCTTATGCCATGGCAAGGAGGGTGACAGAATAAATCGAATATGTCACACAATTCTTTCTGATTGTAACTAACCTCCTGCCACCAGAACCATTCCGGTGGCTTTTAATTCCGCCGGCAAAGGAGGCGCAATATGTCCGTCAAAAAAAACGTATTTGTCATATTGCCGCTTATCGCGGCGATAAGCGGGGCCGAGGCGCGCAAAAATCCCTATGCCGCGGAAATAATGAAAATCGGCGATTTTATAAAAAATATTTCTTGGGTATACGCATACGGAACCGCACTGTATCACCGCGACAAGCTGGGCGCGCTGGAATATTTCGTCGCCGACGGGCTTGCGAGGCAAACGTCTTCGTTCCTGAAACGCAATGTCGATGAATCAAGGCCGGACAAATCGCAAAACGACAGTTTTCCTTCGGGGCATGCGACAACCGCCTTTTCAATGGCGACCTTCATCCACGCGAGATATGGGATTGAAGAAGCAATCGTTCCGTATGTAATGGCGACATACGTCGGATTTTCGCGGGTATACGGCAGGCGCCATTATATTCACGACGTGGTCGCCGGCGCGGCCATCGCCGGCATGTTTTCATGGATAATCGCGGACAAATATCCAGACAAAAAAATAACGCTGTCGGCTGATTCGGAACATGTGTATCTGGGATTTTCAACAATGTTTTAATTCGGAATAATGCATGGCCGGCTTGCAACTTATGATTCATAACTTGTAATTTTTATGCTATAATATGGGCATGAAAATCAAGAATCTGATTTTGCTGTGGTGCCTGCTTGGAATCGCAATCATAGTGGCGTCCACGAACGGATTCCAACTGCGTCCGTCCCAGCCCATAGCGCTGTCCGATTCGGTGGCGGGAACGGCATTGTTCGTATGCCCCGCGGCAAGCCCTGGATTCGAAAGCGCGGCCAAGGAATTGGGCGTTTACAGGCAGGCGCTATCAATCGCATTCATGTTTCTCGCGCTATTGTGGGCGGCGCTGACGGCGTGGGCAGTATATGTTTCCCTTTTGAATGACAAGTTCGAGCACAAACCCTATGAAATTCCCATATTTCTGGCAAAATTTTTGATTTTCTCGTTCGTTTTGGCGATAATCATGCTGAAAACCCCGAATCATTTCCGCCGCGTGTTCGTCCAGGGCGCGGAAGGCGCGTGGGTTTTGTGCGAAAGAGACACCCCCGGCGCGAAGGCGGTGCGGCAAGAGGCGGTGTTTGCGGACGGAAAATAAATCTATTGACAGAAAGTCTAAAAATCTGCAAGAATTGCGGCAAGAAGCAAATAAATTGTTTCTACATAAAGGAGAAAAAACATGAATAAAGCAGAACTGATAGAAGCAATTGCCAGCGAGATTGATTCGTCCAAGGCGATTGCCGGCGGCGCATTGGATGCCTTCATCAACATCGTCACAAAGACGTTGAAAAAGAAGGGCGAGGTCCGCCTGGTCGGATTCGGAACATTCACAACGTCAAAACGCAAGGCGACGACGGGACGCAACCCGCAGACCGGAGCGGCAATCAAAATCGCGGCGACCGTGCAGCCGAAGTTCAAGGCCGGAAAGGCGCTGAAAGACGCCCTGAATTAAAAATCGCCGCGAGGCGATTTTTAATTTAATGGTTAATAGCCCGATAATGGGCGGCGACAATATTTGCGCGCGTTTCCACGACTATTCGCCATCAAGCTGTCGGCCGCAAGACCCAATAATTATTTTCTTGAAAAACGGAATCAAATATGCAAATATAGAAATCGCTGCGGGCGTAGCTCAGTTGATTAGAGCGCTACCTTGCCAAGGTAGAGGTCGAGGGTTTGAGCCCCTTTGCCCGCACCAATGTTTTCTCCGATTCCTGCCGGTTCTGCGACAGGAATCGGGGATTTTTTTGTTTATTTTTATCCCATTGTATTATTGAAAATGGCGGAACGGGCGAGATTCGAACTCGCGATGCCCTTGCGGGCATACCACATTTCCAATGTGGCGCACTAGACCAACTATGCGACCGTTCCCTAATTATTCGGATTGTGTTTCCACCGCCTCGGCCGTGCCTTCGGATTCCTCTTCCAAATCCTCGGCGGCTTCGATTTCTTCCTTCTTCGCCGCCTCGCCGGACAATTCTTCGTCCAGCTCCTTCAATTCCGGGGCGCTGGCGTCGGATTCCAAGGTATCGGCCGCATTATCGTCGACAACCGGAACCTTTTTATACGATTGGATGAACTCTCGCCGCAGGGCGTTGATGTTGAGCTTTCCGCTGGCGATTTCGCGCAGCGCGATAACCGGCGGCTTGTCCCCGTCCTTCATAGAAACCAGCGGCTGCTCGCCCCCGTTAAGGTCCCGGACGCGCTGTCCCGCCAGCATGCCGAGTTCATACTTGCTTTCCACGAACGACAAATCATCGGAAATAGTAATGCGTGCCATATCGCCCAACCCCTTGTTGCATTTGTTTTTTGCCGGATTATAATGGCACAATAAAAATGAAAAATCAAGGAAAAATACAAATATGCGCGCTGGGATGCCGACTGAACGCGCTGGAGGCCGAGAAAATCCGCGCAATGCTGGACGCGACGGGCATGGGGCGCGCCGTTGTCATAAACACCTGTTCGGTCACCAACGAGGCGCAGAGGCAATCCCGGCAGGCGTTTCATAAAATCCTGCGCGAGAATCCCGGCGTTCCAATTTTCGTCACGGGATGCGGAGCAACGCTGAAACCCGGCGACTTTGCCGGCGCGACGGTTGTTTCCAACGAAGACAAGTTCAATCCGGCGGCATACGGACTGCGAATCGCGAATCGCGAACCGCGGGTCGCGAAATATGAAAAAATGCAAAAAAAGGGATTTGTGCAAATCGGCGACGGATGCGACCGGCGGTGCACATACTGCGTCACGCGGATTCTGCGGGGCGGGGCGAAAAGTTTCCCATACGACCGGATTATGGCGGACGCGCGCGCGCTGCTGGACAACGGGTATGAGGAAATCGTCCTGACAGGCGTGAATATCGCCGATTACAATGGAAAAGGGACAGGGAAAAAGGGATTGGATTTGGCGGGGCTTTGCCGGAAACTGCTGACGGATTTGCCGGAAATGAAGCGCCTGAGCCTGTCGTCGCTGGACCCTGCGGCGGACATCGAATCGATAATCGGTTTGATTGCCGGCGAACCGAGAATGACCCCGCATCTGCACCTGTCCGTGCAGAGCGGCAGCAATGAAATCCTGCGCAGAATGGCGCGGCGCCACACGCGCGAACGGATTCGGGAAATCATGTCGCGGGCGCCTATTATCTCTTGTCCCTCGTCTCTTGTCCCTGATATAACCTTTTCGTGGGATATAATTTGCGGATTTCCGGGGGAAACCGAGGAAATGTTTGACGAGACGCTGGCGCTGGCGCGGGAATTGAGGCCTGTAAAAATCCATGCGTTTCCGTTTTCCGCGCGTCCCGGCACGCCCGCGGCGGACATGCCGGGTAAAATCCCACGCGCCGAAGCCAAGGAAAGGGTGCGGCGGCTTATTTTGCCGACCAGCGGGCAGGGGAATAAAATAGGATAAAAAACTTGACAAATGGAATATATTTGTGTTAGAATTATGCTGGAAAACAAGAACCCAATTCAAAAAGGATTGACAATGTTAAACAATAAACCGTCTGGCAATAAAAAACAGAAATCGTCGAATGTAAAGCCGATAATAGCGGGCTTCGGGATAGGTTTGATGACGTTTGCCGGATGCGGAGATAAAAACGGGGGCGGTATCACAAACCCGCCGGCATGCAATTGTCCGGATAAAATCCATGGCAACGCGCCATACGATTGCGGCGGCATAGATTGTGAATGTGAACAAAGATATTATACACTTAATTGCGGAATTGTATTAGAAGATACGACGGGGCAGATTATTGCTTCCCATATTGAGATTATTAACGAAATTTTAGATGAGTGTGAGACAACAGGTATTAATAATCTAATAAACAAGGGCATAAGAATAAAAGTTATATCAGGTAATTCCAATAGCAGAGATGGGGCTGAAATTAGTATAGGTATTGATAATTGGAATAAGGGAAAATTAGAAGAAATTTTAAGTGACAACTTTATTGAAATACTTTCTCATGTGAATAATTTTAATTCTAATATTCACCTTACAAAATGGAATCTAACGCCTCAAAAGTAGGTTATGAGAGAATTGGCGTGGCAACGCAGCAAGGATGCGAAAACGATTGTTCGTAACCGTGTCTTCAATAATTATTTCCAAAGGGTGGGATGGGCATAATCTGTATTGTATAATTTTTGTTTTAAATAGGTAAAAATGGAAAACGGCGCAGGCCTGTTTCCGTTTGGTAGCTGCCTGCGCGGCAATTCAAGGGCCCATGGCGGCTCGTAAATAGCCGGAATGTTAAACGCCATTTAGGTAGTCGAAAAGACAAGGAGGAAAAAATGGAAAAAAAATTGTTTTGTTTTTTGTTTTTCGCGGTGGTTTTTGCGGGGTTTGTTTCAGCTCAGACCTATAGTGATTCTGAAGCAAGACAAATACTGCAAAATGCTGGTATCAGTGTTAATGCCTC
>JAITQO010000014.1 GCA_031288835.1 Rickettsiales bacterium
CCTTGTCATTCCCGCGAAGGCGGGAATAGGGTCTTTTAATTCTGCACGCAAAAACTTTGTTCGAGCCGACAAATCGTCATTCCGTTGCGGCGCCGCATGGCGCCGACAACGGAATCCAGGTAATGAAGACACGCGGGGCTTTGCCCCGTGTGCACATATTCTCACCTGGATTCCGGCGTTCCCGCCGTTCGGCGGGACGCCGGAATGACGGGCTCTGCCGCAATCATAGTAATTCCGTCACTTGTCACTTGTTTCTTTATTGCCCTTTTTTCAAAAATCGTGTCAAGGGATTTATTTTCATTTTTGAAAATATTTTACTTGACATCGTTTTGGAAAATCGCCAATATCAGAGTGCGTTTTCTTATTTCACGTGAAATAAGAAATGCTACATATCCTTATTTCACATGAAATAAGGGTTCGTTTTTTCACAAACCGCCAAATGCCGGCTACATTTCCGGCGGAACCCTCAATCCCATCAGCTCGATGCATTTGCCCAGCGTTTCGGCGGCCTTCCGCGTCACCGCCGCGCGCCCGGCGTTCCCGATGACGGGGCAATTATGATAAAATCCGTTCGCGCATTGGCACAGCTCGTAGGTATAGTTCGCCAGCATGTCGGGCGTCCGCCTGTCGAATGCCGCCTGTATCGTTCGCGGAAAATCCAGGATTTTCAGCAGCAAGTCCCGCTCGTGCGGGCTCGTAATCCGTATTTCCGTTTTTCGGCTTCTCGCCCTCTGTTCTTTTTTTAATATGGAGTTCAGCCGCACGGCTGTGTAGAGAACATACGGCCCGGTGCGCCCTTCGAACCTGACCACGGCCGCAGGGTCGAAAATATAATCGCCTTTCATGTCGTGCATCAAGTCGTTGAACTTCAGCGCCGCCAACGCAATCATCTTGACCGTTTCCTCGGGCAGTTCCGGCGAATGCCCGCGCGCGGCGTTCTCGACCATGTCGATTATGTCGAACAATGACGCCACGTTTCCGTTCCGCGTCCTATACGGCCGCCCGTCCGCCCCGTTTATCGAGCCGAAATACTGGTGCTCCAAAACGTCCGCGGGAAAAATCCCCGACATTTCCGCAACGCGGAACAACTGCTCGAAGTGCAGTTTCTGCCGCACGTCCGTCAGGTATATCAGGATGTCCGGCCTGTCGGTGATTTTCCTGTAATACATCGCCGCCAGGTCCGTCGAGTCGTATGTGTCCGCCCCGCGCGAATCGAAAAACATCAGCGGCGGCATCGGCGCCGTGTCGTCCCCGCGCTTCAGCTCCACAATCGTCGCCCCGTCGGACACGGTCAGAAGTTTTTTGTCGCGCAGGATTTTTTCCACCGGCGCCAGGTGTTTCGCGGCGTTCCTTTCGCCCAGATTGTTGTCGAACGGAATTATGTTCAGGCGGCGGACAACGTCGTCCATCATGTCCATGCTGATTTTCAAAAACTTTTCATACAGCGCGAAGTATTCCGGATTCCCGTCCTGGAACTCCTTCTTTATTCTCAGAACCTCCGCCAGAAATTCGGGGTCTTCCCTCGCGAGCTTCGCGGCGTCCGGATAGTATCCGTTGAATTCGGTTTCGTCGATTTTGAAGTCCGGGTCGTCCCAATCGTCCGGAAATTTCCTTTTTATCCGCGCGATGACCAGCGCCATCGGCTTGCCCCAGTCGCCCATGTGGTTGTATGAAATCGGCCGGTGCCCCAGAAACCGCGCGATGCGGTAAAGGGTGTCGCCGACGATGCTGGTTCTGAGATGCCCGATGTGCAGTTCCTTCGCGACGTTATACGCGCCGTAATCCATGTCGATGGTCAGCGGGTTCGGATGGACGAATCTGGCTACCTCGAAAGATTCGGCGCATTCGGTTATGAAATCGTTTTTGATTCTTATGTTGACGAATCCGGCGCCGGCGATTTCTGCGCTTTCTATGAATCCTATTTCCCTCAGTTTCGGCAGAAATCCCTCCGCGATTTCCCGCGGATTTTTACGCCCGGCCTTCGCCAGCTGCATCGCGATGTTCGTCGCGAAATCCCCGAACGACTTTTCCTTTGGAACCTCGAGAATTAAATCGTTGATTCCAAGTTTTGTCCGCACGGCCGATAAAACGGAATCATGAAATGTCATTTATTTCGGCATTTTCGTTTCGACGAACTCCACGTGCTTGCGGACGCGCGGGTCGTATTTGCGCATTTTCATCTTGCCCGCTGTGTTTTCGGATTTCGAATTTTTCGCCTTGCAGTAAAAGAATCCCGTTTCCGGGTTATGCATTTTTACGATGACTTTCGCCGATTTCTTGGTTGCCATAATTATACCCTTTTTAGTTCCGTGATTCTAACGCATTTGCTTTGAGAAATCAAGATTTTTTCTTTCCGCCGGCCTCGCCCCCGTTCCGCCGTCTTCGCGCCGCCATGGTTTCGTCATTTTTGTTCGACTGGCTGTCGGAAATAAAATACTTGACAAAATTATATACTTGATTACAATGTTTCAAAGATTTGTAAAAGGATACGACAATGCAGCTTACAGGTCCGGAAATCAAGTGCGTCATGGAAATTAAGAATCCGAATAACCCGAACGGTTCGCCGAATATCGTTATCGAACCGTTTGACGAGTCGTGTTTGGGCAGCAATTCGTATGACTTGCATTTGGACAACAAACTTAAGGTCTATAAAGACGTTTTGTTTCCAGGAATGAAGCCGGCGGTCGAATATGACGAGGAAAAACACCACGATGGTGTTATCATGCAGGCCGAATACTTCGAATCTAAAAAAGCATACAAACGCTTTCTCAGTCAAGTGAAGAGCTTTGAAAATCCGATGCGGATACTGAATCCGTTTAAAAAATGCAAGGAAACTGTCGATATAGTCATACCTGAAAGCGGGTTGATTCTGTTGCCGCGGATTGGATATCTGGGCAGCACGGTCGAATGGACCGAAACATATAATCTGTTCCCTTATATCGACGGGAAATCATCCATCGGGCGGAACTTTATTTTCGTGCACCACACGGCCGGCCGCGGCGATGACGGGTTCTGCGGAACGTGGACGTTGGAAATATCTGTCATGTATCCGACGCTGGTGAAGCCGAACATGCGCATCGCCCAGATTTATTACGAAGAGTTTGTTGGCGAACGCAAGCCGTATAATGAAAATCCAATGTCGCATTATAGGGACCAGTGCGGCGCGACCAAGGCCGCCGCGCTACCGATTGATAATTTGACCAAGAGTAGATGATTCTTCGCATGCAATGCGCGGCAAATACTTTTACATTTTCCGATTTTTCTGATATATTTGGTTTTGAAATGGAAATCGAAATCATAAATATGAACCCCAAAAACACCAATTCCGTCATTGTGCGCAATGACGGCAAAGTCTATGCCTTCGACCCGTGGGGAAGTGCGGATGATTGGAACGGTATGGGTGTCGAGGCGGCATTCGCGACGCACGGGCACTTCGACCACATATCCGCGCTGGCCGGATGGGACGTTCCGTGGTTCATGTCCGGCGCCGATTTGCCGGTTCTGGAATGGTCGAACATGATTTTGGAGTCCCCAGTTCTGACGCGGCCGGCCGATTTGTCGGATTCGCCGAAAATCGGCGACATGCGAATCATAAAGACTCCCGGACATTCCGCCGGCAGCGTTTGCTTTTATTTCCCATCCGCGAAAACGCTGGTTTCGGGAGACACTATTTTTTACGACTGCGTCGGGCGGACAGATTTGCCGACGGGCAATGCCGAACAGTTGCGACAGTCTATCGCGCTCTTGAAGAATTATGGTTTTCCGGGCGATACCCTTGTTATTCCGGGGCACGGCCGTTCCGGGACGTGGGGCGAGATTGCCAAAGCAAACCCGCTCCTGCGATAATCATTGCGAATGACAGAATCGTTCCCATCGTCAGCCACGATGTTCCGAACAGGAATCCGACCTGAATATCGGGCTCGCGGAATTGTTCGCAGAAAATCCGGAATACTCCGTAAAGAATGCCGAAGACGCCGGACAACGCGCCGGGACGGCCCCTCAATTTCGCGCGCCAGAGCAAAAGCATTATTATGAACAGGGCGATGCCTTCGAGACCGGCCTCGTAGAGCGGGCTCGGATGCCGCGCCGGCCCGCCGCTTCCGGCGAACACCACGCCCCACGGACGCGATGTCGCGCGCCCCATGACCTCCATGTTTATAAAGTTTGCGATGCGTCCGAAAAATAATCCTATCGGCGCGGCGACCGCAAGCGAATCCAGAATTGACAGTGTCGCGGTTATTTTGCCTTTGCGCGTCGCGTGGCCGGAATGGCGCGGATGCCTTGCGAATAAAAAGACTGATGAAATCACGCCGGCAAGGCCGCCGTGAAAGCTCATCCCTCCATGCCAGAGCATCGGTATCTCCCACGGGTTTTGCAGAAAAAACGGCAGATTGTAAAACAGAACGTATCCCAGTCTCCCGCCGATAATCACGCCGAGGATTAAATATGCGAATAAATCGTCGTAATATTTTTTGTCGTAATTCTTGGCTTTTTGCAGTCGCCTGACCAGCCAGAATCCCGCGATAAACGCCGCAATATACGCGATTGCATACCATCGGATTTGCAGGCCGAAAATATTGATTGCAACCGGCGAAACGGGGTGTATTAAAATCATCTTGAAATTGCCTCGGTTTTATATTATATTTGCTACAACATTAGAAGAAAAGGATTGGCATGTCAACATTCTTGAAACGGGTTTTCGCGATTATGTTCGGCGCCGTCGGCGTGTCGGCGCTCACTTCATACGCGACTCTGCGCTGGGGGCTGTGGCTGGTGGTCGGCGCGGAGGGATTGTCGCCGCTGTTCTATATCGCCATGTTCGTCGGCCTGGGGTTGTCGATTTTTGCGCAGGTGCGCGCGTTCGAAATGAAGGCCGGAACCGGCAGACTGTTGCTCGGCATTTATGCCGTGCTGATGGGATTCGTGATGACGCCCTTGGTCGCATACGCCGCGGCGATAAACCCGGAGTCGATTATGCAGGCGTTTTTCGTCGCCGCGCTGATGTTCGCGTGCATGGCGTTGTTCGGATACAAGACCGTCAAGGACCTGTCGTTCCTGGGAACGTTCCTGTTTATCGGAATGATGGGCCTTATGTTGACGGGATTCGCGTCGTTCGTCTGGCCGCTCGGCGAGACGGCGTCGACGATATGGTCCGCGGCCGCGGTCCTGGTGTTCGCGCTGTTCACCGCGTACGACATGCAGTTCTTGAAGCGCGTCTACAACAGCGCCAAAGACGACGGCAAGGAGGGGCAGCTGGCGGTATTGGGCGCGCTGCATTTGTATATCTCGTTCATCGTGATGTTCGAGAACGTTCTTTCATTATTAAACAGCAGAAGGTAAAAATCATGGCATATAAGATTGATGCGCAGAAATGCGCGGGGTGCGGAACATGCGCCGGCGTTTGTCCGGTGGCGGCGATTGCGCCCGTAAACGGCAAGTTTGCGATTGATTCGTCGAAATGCATCGAATGCGGGACATGCGCCGGCGTTTGCCCGATGTGCGCGATTGCCAAAGACGCGTAGTTTTATCTTTGCATTTCGCCGAATTATCTGTAAAATAAGAAACTGTCTGATTCCGGATTTTGCCGGAATGGCAAGTGGTAAAGAACAACGGCAATGACGCGGATGCGAGTTTCCCGTAAGGCGTCGCCGTGTATGAGAGGCTGTGTGCCCGTGGCTTAATGGATAAAGCAACTGCCTTCTAAGCAGTAGATTGCAGGTTCGAGTCCTGCCGGGCACGCCAAGATATAATGAAAACAGTCTTTATTCGGCAAGCTAGCGTTCCGTTATTTCACATTGCACTTTTTTATCATCTCGTCCAGGGTTTTGCGTTCGAACAACATGCCGTTCAGCATAGACAATGCATTCTGATTTTTGTTATAAAAATCATAAACCTCGTCGGGATTCGGATATCGGCCCGCCTCCGTCCAGATCGCCGATTGTAATTCTTCGCGCGATACCTTCACGTTGTTCGCCTGTCCCCATTCCGCAAGGATTAGTCCCAATTTTACGCGGCGCGACGCCTCGGCCGTCTCTTTCTTTTCATCAAAATCTTTCGGCGCATTTTTCCTTGCGGCCGCAAGTTCCTGTTTAACCAGGGTTTCCGGCAAATCCATTTTCACCCTTTCTGCAAGAATATCCAGCAATTCGTTCCGCATTTCGGCCTGTATTTCCTCTTCTTTCTGTTTGACCAGTATTTCCCTTACGTGTCCTCGCAGTTTCGCAATGGATTCCATTCCGACGGCCTTTGCCAGTTCATCGTCGGCCGGCGGCAGGACAGGATGGCGGACTTCGTTGATTTTCACCAGGAACCGCGCCGCCTTGCCCGCCAGATTCTCGGCATGATATTTTTCCGGAAACTTCACATCGACATCGAACTCATCATTTAATCCATGCCCTATAATTTGTTCTTCGAATCCCGGAATGAACTGTCCGCTTCCGAGCGTCAAATGATGGTTCTTCGCCTCGCCTCCGTCGAACTTTTCTCCGTCGATAAATCCGGTGAAGTCAATCACGGCGATGTCGCCAGAAACCAATTTGTAATTTTCGTCTTGTTTTTGGAAGTCGCCGCGGTTTTTGCGGATGTTTTCAAGCGCGTCGTCGATATCGCCGTCCTTTATATCGACGCTCTTTTTTTTCAGGGTGATTTTTTCCAAATCGATTTTTGGCAGCTCCGGCAATATATCGAACTCCAGTTCATACTCCGCGTCGCCGCCGACAACGAACTTTTTCAGGTCCGCCTTTGGCGCGCCTGCCAGTTTAATCTTTTTTTCCCCGACAAACTTGTCAAGGTCGATGTTCATCAGCTCTCGCACCGCGTCTTCTGTCGCATCCGCTCCATATCGCTGGCGCAAAATGTTCATGGGAATATGTCCTGCTCGGAATCCCGGGATTTTGGCCTTGTCACCATATTTCGCCAGAATCTTGTCCGATTTTTCCACGATTTCCGCCGCCGTCAAAACTCCGGAAATCGAGTAATGCAAATCTTTAAGCCTGTCTTTTTTGAACATGCCGACCTCCATGTCTGCACCCATGTCCCGCGTTCATGATTTCCTGTGAGTATAAGCAGGACTGCGTGCGGATAATTATCTCTTGCTGAACTGCGTGCTGCGCCGCGCCTTGTGGAAACCGAAGTGTTTGCGTTCGACTACGCGGCTGTCGCGCGTCAAAAATCCGGCCTTTTTCAGGGCAGGGCGAAGCGTGTTGTCAGCGATTTGCAGCGCTTTGGAAATCCCGTGCTTCAGCGCGCCCGCCTGTCCGGACAGGCCGCCGCCGGCAACCATCGCGCGGACGTCATATCGTCCCGCGACATTTGCGACAACGAATGGCTGTTCTATAATCAGCTGCAAAACCTTGCGCTTGAAATATTCGCCCATCGGTTTGTTGTTCACAATGATTTCTCCCTTGCCGAGCGCCAAATATACCCGCGCGACGGAGTCTTTGCGCTTGCCGGTAGCATAGGATGCGTTGCTGATTTTTTTCACCTCGGCCTTTTCTTTTTTCAGCGCTTTGGGCTTTTTTACGGCCGCTGGTTTCTTTTCCGCCGCCTTTGGTTTCGCTTGGACGGCGGTTTTCTTATCCGCCGTTTTTTTCACCGTTGTCGTTTTCTTTGTCTCTGCCATAATCAAGCCCTTTTATTCTTTTTGTTCATTGCGCCGAAGTCGATTGTCTTTGGGTTCTGCGCCGCATGTTTGTGCTCCGCTCCCGCGTAAACGTGCAATTTTGACAGCCTTTTGTCCGCCAACGCCACGCGCGTTCTCCGCCCGAGCATTCTTTTGACGGCGTTTTCAATCAGTTTCGCGGGCTTTTCAACGCGCATCTGTCCGAGCGTCCGTTCGCGCGTGGAACCAATCCAGCCCGTATGCCAAAAGAACTTTGTCTTTTCTGCCTTTGTTCCCGTCAGCGCTATTTTCTCGGCATTGATTATAACCACGTTGTCTCCGCAGTCCATGTGCGGAGTATAGGTCGGCTTGTTTTTCCCGCGCAATATTGTCGCCACATGCGCCGCCAGGCGGCCGAGCACGATATCCGTTGCGTCAATCAGATACCAATCCGATTTTAATTCGCTCTTTGTCAGCGATTTCGTTGTCTTATTGATATTCATTTTTAACCTCTTTCGCCGGCAATTATACAAGAATTGGCCAAAAAGTCAAGAGGTATTATAATACCATATGCTTAATTATGTCCTTGATTGATGTTTCGTCGCCGTTGTATAATCAAGACAATGAACACCAGATGGCTGGCGCTGATTAAAACCCATAACCTGACATGCCATATTTGCGGGCTTGTAATCTTGTCCGCAAAGGAACTTACCAGCGACCATTACCCGATTCCGAAAAGCAAGGGCGGCTTTGAATGCCTTCCGTCGCATCGCTGGTGCGACAATGCCCATAGGGACCATCTGGACGCCAAAAATCCCAAATATCTCGAGCGACTGCTCGCATCCTGGAACAAAAACGGGACATTGTTCAACTGGCGCGCATACAAGAGCGTTTATAAATTGCAGAGGGATTTGGTTGCTGGACGGCGATTGAATGTTTTTGAGATAAAAAGGTCTGTTGATTTTCTGTTCAGCGTGCCGCAAAAACACCGTGACCGCGAATGGGGCAAGAACCTGGAATTATTTGTCGGATTGCTTCGGGATGACTTGGAAAGATATAAAAAAATAGTTAGGAGGAATAAGCTTGTTCGTTAGCATTGAAGAAAAAATAGAAAGAGAAGTCATCGTAGCAACGACATCGTGTGTTAAGGGAATGGAAGCATAATTTTCTTGCAATTCTGAAAAAAATCGTTAGAATGTGGGGGCTTTGTGTGGCGCGACGCACTGCAATCCGAATAACCGCGCAAGACCTTGGCGAGCAATGCCAACGGCTAACTTTGCATAATTTCTATGAAAGATTTATCCAAAGATTTGTTCAACCCTGTCGCCAGTGAAGATTTCGGCCCGATGTTCGAGGGCGCGTTCGGCAGTCAGGAAACCCTGCAGGGCTATGCTACGAAGGGAACCGTAAAAGATATTATTTCCGATTTTGTTCTGGTCGACGTCGGGCTGAAATCCGAAGGGCGCGTGCTGCTGAAAGAGTTCGGCGCTAATGTTCCGAAAGTCGGCGATATTATAGACATTTTTATCGAGCGCTATGAGTCGCGCGAGGGAACGGCCATCCTGTCGTATTTCAAGGCGCGCGCGGAAAAGGCTTGGAAGGAACTGGAAACCATGGTTGCCGAAGGGGTGGACCCGACCGGAACGATTACCGAGGCCGTGCGCGGAGGATACACCGTGGACATCAACGGCGTCTTTGCCTTCATGCCGTCGAGCCAGGCGGACGCCCGGCCAATCCGCGACACCAGGTCGCTGGTCGGAATCACCGACAAGTTCCGCGTTCTGAAAATGGACGCGCTGCGCACGAATGCGATTGTCTCGCGCCGCGCGATTCAGCAGGACACCATTGCCGAGCAGCAGGCCGAGGCGATGAAAAGCATATCGTTCGGCAAAGTTGTCGAAGGCACGGTCAAGAATATTACGGACTATGGCGTGTTTGTCGACCTTGGCGGAATCGACGGGCTTTTGCATGTGACCGACCTGTCATGGCGGCGCGTGAATCATCCGCGCGAGGTTGTTCATGTGGGACAGAAAATCAATGTGAAAGTCATTCAATTCGACCCGGAATCGCATCGGATTTCGCTCGGCATGAAGCAGTTGGAAGAAGACCCGTGGGATAACGCGTCCAAGGCGTTCAATGTAGGCGACCTAGTGAACGGCAAGGTAACATCCCTTACGGATTACGGCGCGTTCGTCGATATGGGCAACGGCATAGAGGGATTGATTCACAACTCCGAATTGTCGTGGACCAACAGGAACGTCAACGCGTCGAAAGTGTTGAAAAACGGACAGGATGTTTCGGTTTTGGTTTTGGGAATCGACAACGACAAACGCCGGATTTCGCTTGGGTACAAGCAGACGCAGCCGAATCCGTGGAAAGAGTTCGCCGAAAAGCACAGCGTCGGCGACGTCGTGACCGGAAAAATCAAAAATGTGACCGAGTTCGGGCTGTTTGTCGGCCTGACCCCGGAATTGGACGGAATGGTTCATATCTCTGATATTTCGTGGGACAAACTGGACGAGGAGGAGCTGAAAAAATATGTCCGCGACGTGGAGGTTACGGCAAAAATCCTGGATATCAATTCGGAAAAGGAGCGCATTACTTTGGGCATCAAGCAGCTGACTGGTAGCGGCGGCGACAAGGTCGCCATCAAGAAAGGCGCGGTGGTTTCCGGAACGATTTCTGAAATCACGCCCGATGAATTGATAGTCGACCTTGGCGGCGGCGGGAAGGGTGTCATCCGTCGCACGGACCTGTCGATGGACAAGGACGAGCAGTCGACGGCGAAACGCAGGATTGGCGAGACAATCGAGGCGTCGGTCGTGTCGGTTGATGGCGACGCGGTTAAACTCTCCGTCCGGGCTTTGCAGGCCGCTCTGGAAAAGAAGGCGGTCAAGGAGTACGCGAAGTCCGAAGATTCGGGCGCTGTGCTTGGAGATATTCTGGGCGCCGCAATCGAACAGGCTAAGAAATAAAATTATGAGGCCAATAGCGACGGGTGGTGTGACGGCAAAGAGGACGTAGCATATTTCATATGTCGTCCATCAAATCCATTAATGATAGGAATATATAGATATATGTCATTCTTGACAAAGAATCGCAAATATTTTATTTGTTTTACAGATACGTTTTTTATATAATGCCTTTCCACAAGAGGGAAAGACATTGAAGGTCTGGCGGATTTCTGCGGTATTTTTATTATTAAGTGTTTCGTTGCTGACCAACTATGTAGCCAAAGCTGAAGAAAATCCTCCTGCCACCGAGTCAGTTATCAGCCCGGTAAAAATAGCGACAGAGGGCTTTGTTCGTTCCGGCCTGGAAACAAGACCTAAAAAAACAGAGCTCTCGCCTGTGGCGTTCAGCGGAGAGTATAATGACCTGTCCAATAAACCAACATCGTTGGACGGGAAGTCCGCGTATGAAATAGCAAGGGAGCAGGGGGGCGCGGATTTTCCGTATGAAAGCGAAGCCGAATGGCTGGAATCGCTGAAAGGGATGGCGGGCGCTTCCGCATACGAATTGGCCGTGAAGAACGGATTCAAAGGAACTGAAGAAGAATGGGTGGCCTCGCTGAAGGGGGCCGCCGGAGACCCTGCGTCCCTGACTCTCGGAGATGCCGCCGGCGCCGGCAACGCCATAACCGCGCTGACATATGAAGATGGAACATTGACGCCGCAAAAGGGCGCGACTTTTTATTCAAAACCCGATACCGGTGTTCCGAAATCAGATTTGGATTCATCCGTCCAGTCGTCGCTGGCCAAGGCCGACGCCGCGGTGCAGCCGTCCGTATTGGATACGGCGGTGGCGACGCATAATGCGCTTGAAACCGCGCACGCGGAAAAATTCGCGGATTACCGCACCTCGGTTGCTCAGGACGAGATTGATGCCGGTAAACTGGACGCATCCGGTGGAACTATGACCGGGGCGCTGGTGATTCCGGCGAAAAATGGCGCGCCGTCTGACGATGGAACCGCAGTCGCGAGCGAAAGGCAAGTTTACGACTTGGCTGCCAAAAAAGCCACGGCGACTGATTTGGGGATGGTAAAGATTGGAAATGGGCTGGCGATTGATTCCAACGGCTTGCTGACCAACACGGGCATAAAGACGGTTTACGACTGGAGCACCAGCATTCCCGTGCTGGGCGAGGTCTGGGGCACCGTGACCATCCCGTCGAACAGTCTGACGCCCGCGCCCAATGTGCCCATATCTTATCCGCAAATCGGGGACAAGGTTTACGGGGCGAACAGCACGCAGGTTCTGGTGACGGACCTGCATGTCCAAGCGTCCGGCGGCGATTCAGTGCGCGGAACGATTGTGGTGGGGCCGCCCTCCAGCGCGAACTGGGGGACAATAACGGGCGCAATGCCGAATAATGCGGCTGTTCCGGCGCTGACGAAAAATGGCGGCACAAATGTGAGCCTGATAAAAATCGACGCCGCGGACAAGATTCAGGTCGGTCACGTGATGTATCCTGCCAACGTTAACAGTGACGGGCGCATGACGAACAACGGCGTCGAAATAGCGCTGAAATCCGATGTTGACAAGACCGCGCAGGATTTGTCCGACGAAATCACCAACCGCGGGGCCGCAGACGGCATACTGCAACAGAATATCGAGGCCGAAACCACAAGGGCGGGTGTGGCGGAACAGTCTCTGCAGGGAAGAATAGACGCTCTAATTGACGACACCAAAACGGATTCGTATTCGACTACCCTGTCGGCGCATGCGATTTTGGGTCATATAACGCAGGCCTACACTCCGATTCCGGACGTGGCGACGCCGGCCGACCTGCCGTCGGAATCCGAACTGACATCCCCGTCTATATGCTTCGTAAACTCCACCGGAACGTCGTGGATAAATACCAAAACCGGCAACGGTTGGAAAAATAGCGGGGGAAACTACGCGTCGATGGGCGATGTGCAGCAGTATCTGGCGGATAATAGTTACCTAAAGTCGTCGAATGTGGTGAACAATCTGACGACGGCGGATACGGGCGCGCCTCTGTCTGCGGCGCAGGGAAAATACCTGATGGAAACGAAATTGACTGCCACGCAGACCGTCGACAATCTGACAAGTGCCAGCACGACGAATCCGTTATCCGCCAATATGGGCAAGACCCTCAATACCAAGATTTCCGCGCTCGAATCCAAATTCACCGGGGAAAAGGCCAACGCCGCTGTCGTGGCCGACACCTCTTCGGCATCGGCCAAGCTTTCGACGCCGCGCACGATACAGGTGAACCTTTCGGGGTATGCGTCCGGCTCCGGCTCGGTCAGCTTTGACGGAGCCAACAATGCGGCCATCAACATTGCGACGCAGGGCGCGAGTTCGGGCGGGTTCGTTGCTGAAGGTTCTGTCGGAATACCAAATTACGGCTCGTCAAACGGATGGGTGTACTTGGGGCAGTTCAGCGCCGGCTATAATTTCACATTCAAGATATCGTGCACATTCGGGATGATGGGCGCCGATTATACAGTATTATTCGGAAATCGCAGCGGGAACGAGGGCAACTGGCCCGCAACGCTGATTAACAACCAGCTACGGTCATACGCATCCGGCAGTTATGTGTCCGGCGTCCGCGTGTATTCCCAGGGCGTTTATCCTGTCAGCACGTATAAGGTCTTTCTGTACGTGCCGTCGTATTCCGGTGGGTCTTGCACATACAAAGTTTCTGCCGAAAACGGCGTCAGTCTGCCTACTTGGGCACCGTCGGGATTCAAGGTCCTGGATATGACGAACACTTCGGACGATATGTTTCCGCCAAATACGGATTTTCCGAAATACTGGTCATGGGGCGGAAACAATACTAATGTGCTGACATACGGGCTGGGATATCAGAACAATGGCACGTTTGGCAGTTATTCCAACTGGTGGGTTGCAAATCCGAAATAATACTCCGTGCTGGGGTGGAGAATTGCAATCGTTTTTTTTTGTGATATAATCCACAAAAAAAAAGGATTTATAATGTCTTTGATTCCGATGGTGATTGAAGAGACGCCGAAAGGAGAGCGCTCCTTTGATATTTATTCCCGCCTGTTGCGCGACAGAATCATCATGCTGCAGGGCGATATCGAGATGAGCATGGCGAACACCATCATTGCCCAGTTGCTGCTGTTGGAATCCGAGAATCCCAACGCCGATATAATGATGTATATACAATCCCCGGGCGGAGAAGTGGACGCCGGCTTTGCAATCCTTGACACGATGAAATACATCAAGTCGCCCGTGTCGACAATCGGCATTGGCATGGTTGCCAGCATGGCGTCAATCCTGCTGGCCGGCGGAGAAAATGGAAAGCGGTTTTCGCTGCCGAATACCAGGATTATGATTCACCAGCCGCACGGCGGTGCGCGCGGCCAGACAACCGACATGGAGATACAGGTGGCTGAAAGCAAAAAACTGAAGGAAAAATCCATAAAGGTGTTGTCCGGATTCACCGGCAGGTCCGAAAAGGAATTGTTCGACGCGATGGAAAGAGACCATTGGATGTCTTCGTCCGAAGCGAGGGATTTTGGCATAATCGACGAGGTGTTGGAGAAGAAATAATGAGCGACGAAAATAAAAACGCCGGCAGGCCTATTTCGGATTACTGCTCGTTCTGCGGCAAGCAGATGCACGAGGTGAAGCGCTTGGTATCCGGGCAGAGCGTATGCATTTGCGACGAATGCATAGAACTGTGCATCGACATGCTGAACGACGAGAAAAATCAAAACGTCATTCGCGACGCGTCCGCGCTGCCGACCCCGAGAAAAATATTCGATGTCCTCAACGAATACATCGTCGGGCAGGAGCAGGCGAAAAAAACTTTGGCGGTGGCGGTGTATAACCATTACAAGCGGCACGGCGCGGGGTTAAAGAGCGATGTCGAAATCCAAAAATCGAATATTCTGATGATTGGACCGACCGGAACTGGAAAGACGCTGTTCGCGCAAACGCTGGCGCGCCTGCTGAACGTTCCGTTCGCGATTGCGGATGCGACGACGCTGACCGAGGCGGGCTATGTCGGGGAAGATGTGGAGAACATTCTGACGCGTCTTGTCCAGAACGCCGGATTTGACGCCGAACGCGCGGAGAAGGGCATAGTTTATATCGATGAAATAGATAAAATCAGCCGCAAATCCGAAAATCCGTCCCTGACGCGCGACGTGTCGGGCGAGGGCGTGCAGCAGGCGTTGCTGAAACTAATCGAGGGGACAAAGGCGGAGGTCTCGCCAAAGGGCGGACGCAAGCATCCGCAAGACGGCACGATGCAGATTGACACGGCCGGCATTCTGTTCATTTGCGGCGGCGCGTTCGAGGGATTGGCGAAAATTATCGCGAACCGCAAGGCCGAGCGCGCGGCAATCGGGTTCGGCGCGAAGGTGCAGACGAAGGACGAAAGATTCGGAAATGCGAACTACGCCGAAGTGGAGCCAGATGATTTGGTAAAGTTCGGAATCATTCCGGAACTTGTAGGCCGTCTGCCGGTGATTACCACATTGAACGCGCTGGACGAAGAGGCTCTGCTGCGCATACTGACCGAACCGAAGAATGCGATTGTCCGGCAGTATCAGGCACTGTTCGACATGGAGGGCATAAAACTGGCTGTCAAGGACGACGCGCTGCGCGAGGTTGCGAGACAGGCCATGGCGCGGAAAAACGGCGCGCGCGGGCTTCGCAGCATTTTGGAAAGGGTTTTGCTGGCCCCGATGTTCGATGCGCCGGACACGGAAAATCTGGCCGAGGTCATTATCGACGCGGATGTCGTGCGCGGCAAAAAAGCGCCGGTGCTGGTGTTCGCGGAAAAGCAAAAGGCGGCATAATCATCGGCGCCCCCTTGCCGCCGTCCATGACCCATTTTTCATACGCGCGGGCGAACTTCTCGCTGGCGTCGACGTCCATGAATATGTCGCTCGGGCGTATTCCGGCCCATTTCTCTACGGCGCCCCAGCGCCTGCGGAACGATTCTGACGCCATGCCCGACCTCATCCACTTGAAATAATTATCCATGAACAGGTGCGAGAACTCGTGGACGATGCTCGTCACATCCGCGTTCGGCTTGAATATTATCTTTTGCAGGGACGGCGAATAGGCCGCGCGGTACCCGTTGGACGAGGCGGCGTCAACGCTAGATTGATTGTTGACTTCTGATTTAATTTGCGCTATAATATCACTCAAAGGCTGACCCAACATTAAATTATGCGCCCTAGCCGGAGTTGCGCTCGGCAGTTGGGAGGCTTTTTCTTCTCGCAGCCAACTATCAACTTTTCCTTCCGAATCCCTAAACACAGTTGTAATATGCCCATTTTCTGATATGACGGCGCCAAATACAGACCCCCCGGATTTTATCTTTATACGCGCCACCCTGCCATAACTATTGGATTCGTTCCCAATCAATGCATCTATTTTATTATCAAGCGTGCTGATAAACTCGCCCCAGTCTGCCGCCGTGAATTGGTGATCATTTATGCTATGTCTTACCGCATCATGCGAAATTCTTATTTTTACGCCGCCATTTGTCGTAGTCGGAAAGAAAGACTTTTGTTGCGGGTTTGGATTATCATTTACATATTTGAAATATGAAGCAAGATTTGGCTGCGGACTTCTATACATCGCCGACTGAAACAACCACTTGCCGCTACGCCTCTCGGCCCTCGTGCGCGCGTCCGATTCCCGTATCTGCCGCTTTGTGTGCGCCGTTTCGCGCTTCGTTCGGACTGTTTGAATCCTGTCGTTTATTTGCGCCGCCCGTTTCGCGTTATAATCGTCAATTCCGCGCCGTGTTTTTATCTTTGTTCCGGTTTTCAGCGCCGGGAACTCCACCGCCGCTCCCTTCGCCTTTATGGAAAACAGCGGCGATTCCGATATCAGGCCGCCCGTTTCCCACGATTCCCGGACGGCATCCCGCATAATCAGCGTCGCCGCCGATTCTATCCCCTCTACCGTTTCGTCGTCCAGTTCGCTTGCGGATTCGACGCCCTCTTTCGTAACCCACGCAGCTGTCAATTCTCCGCGCACCCTATCCCGCAGTTTTCCCCGGTCGTTGTTGGCGTCCATCCGCGCCGCCATTTCCTCCCACCAATCCTTTATCAGCCCGTCTTCCAGCGCGTTCACGTCCGAATCCGCGACCTCCCGAATCTGGGCGGACGTCATGTTCCTGCCGCCTTGGAGTTTATCCTTGTTCCTTTCCAGTATTTCCGCCTGTATGTCGACCGCTTTTTTGTGGTTGAACCTGTAAATCGCCGCTCCCTTCGCCTTTATGGAAAACAGCGGTAAGTAAATTGACAAGTTATGGAAAAAGTCATAAAATACCCCCACTATGATTAAAATCAGCATTGACTTGGACAATACAATATTCAATATGGAGCCGCTGTATAAGATGGCATTCGAAGGTTCCGGCGTTTCATACACTCCATCGACAGATTGGGACATTTACAAAAACTATCCCGCCTCGATTTGCGACCGGCTGGTGGAATTATTCAAGTCTCCTCAATTGTATCAGAATCCGCTGTTGGATAAAAAAATCCCGGATGTTCTTAGGACTGTTTATAATTCCGGCGTATTCAAGGTTCATTACGTGACCGAACGGTTTGTCAAGAATCCCGAAATGACGTTCAATCAGTTAAAAAGCGCCGGTCTGCCGGTCGTTCAATCCGACGTATATGACATGAATCTGCCAAATGTGGAGGTGTTGAAGCAAATAGGTTCCGCTTTGCATTTCGACGATTCCCCGAATATCGTGAACGATTGTTTAAAACATGGCGTGAAATGTGTCATGATAAGCAACGACAAGACATTATACAACCATTTCATGCGTGGCAAGGTTCGATGGTATCCTGATATAATAACGGCGTTGAAGCATAAATGTCCGGTAAAATAGTTATTTTTCCAACGCCTTGATTCCAGGCAATTCGATTCCTTCTATGAACTCCAGAAATGCGCCGCCGCCTGTCGATACATAGGTCATCTTGTCCTTCGTGTCCGCGGCTTCGAGCGCGGCGACCGTGTCGCCCCCGCCGATGACTGATTCCAACTCGCCCGCCGCGGTTTTGTTTGCTACAAATCTTGCCAGCGCGAATGTCCCAACGCTCCATGTGGGTTGCCATTCCGCCATTCCGACCGTCCCGTTCCACACGACTGTTCTTGCGCCGCCGATTGTTTTTTCATATTCAAAAATAGATTCCGGCCCTTCGTCCATAATCACGTCGTCCGCAAGGATAGAACCAAGCAATTTGTCTGCGCGCGCGGCACTTGGTGCGAATGCATTGCCGACGCCTTTGGATATCGGCATGACGATTTTCCCGCCGAACTCTTTCATAATGTCAAGAATCACGTCTTTGTTTTTTTCATCATACAGCATGTCCTTTATATTCTTTGCGCCGAGGGTGATTCTAAAACTTGTCCCGATTCCGCCCGCGACAATCACCTTGTCGCAAAGTCTTGCCAATGCCTTTATGACGCCGATTTTACCAGATACTTTGCTGCCGCCTATGATTCCGCAGAGAGGACGTTTCGGATTCTCCATCAGGTTCGCAAGCGTTGCGATTTCCGACGCCAATAATTCGCCGGCGAACGACGGCAGGAACCCTGCGATTGCGTCAACGCTTGCATGCGCGCGGTGCGATACGGCAAACGCGTCGTTCACGTAGTAATCGAATCCGTTCGCCAGTTTTTGCGCGAAATCCAAGTCGTTTTTCTCTTCGCCCGGATAATAACGCAGGTTTTCAAGCAGCGCAACGTCTCCGTTTTTCATTTGCGAAAGAAAATCCTTTTCAAGGCAATCGGAAACGAACGCGACGGGCCTGCCCAATAATTGTTCCAAGGCCATCGCGATAGGTGCGAGCGATAATTCCGGCTCCCTTTCTTTCGGCCGCCCAAGGTGCGCGATGATTGCAATCTTCGCGCCGCCGGCAATCAGTTTGCGCAATGTCGGCAGTGATTGTTCTATGCGGAACGCGTCCGTGATTTTTCCATCGACAATCTGCACGTTGAAGTCATCGCGGACCAGAACGTATTTTCCGGATATGTCCCCCAGTTCGTCAAACGTATGAATGTTCATTGCATTTCCTTATATTTACGCATGCGGACGCCGCGTTCCGGAATCGCGCGATTTGTAGTCAAACGGGATTATGGCGTCGATTTCATCCTTGATTTCGCGGCTGGCAATCAGCATGTCATAGTGTTCCTGCAGGCGCAGGAAATAACCCTGCGACAGCCCGAAAAACTTTGTCAAGCGCAGGTCGGTGTCCGCCGTGATTCCGCGGGTGCGGTGAACGATTCCGTGGATGCGGTTTGTCGGAACCCCGATGCCGGCCGCCAGGGCGTTCATCGATATGTCCAGCGGCTCCATGAACTCTTCGCGCAAAATATCGCCCACATGCTCTATTTCGATATATTTGGAATCAACGTATTTTTTCATAATTCCGCTCCGTATGATGGTATTATATATTATGTAACGCGTAAAGTCAAGCATTCATTTGCAGGTTTAATTCTGTATTATGTAACGCGTAATATAGTTTCTGTAATAGATGGGCCTTTCGCGGGAGCGGCGGGCGGGGGATAGCATTGAAAAACGTCGTAATAATGCTGTTGTGTTTTCCGTCCGGCTTTTATACAATTGCGCGCATGTGGCGTTTTTTATAATACCGTTTTTGCTTTTGTCCGCCTGTATCGCGCCGGGCAGCAAGATTGCCAAGAACAATCTTGAATTGGCCGTTATGAAGGGCGGCGGGCCCGCGGCGGGATACGAGGTCGAGGTGAAGCTTCCGAAATGGTATGGGCAGGGCAGGTTTGATTCGGACTTTGGCTCGAAGGACTTTATTTCCAACAAGTTCAAGACGGATACCGGCGGGAAAATAAAAATACCTGTCGACGCGGTTCATCATGTCGATTTTTTATTCATAGGCTTTCCTTTCGCAATCACGGAAATCAGAAAGCCGATGCTGTTCATAGAATCCGAAGACATCAGGGATTGCAATCTAATATTATGGTATCTGGAGGACAAGGATTTCTTCGTCCCCTTGAATTATAAGAATGAGGAAATCAATCCTTTGAAGTATCCGGACGACGTGACTGGAAGCTTTAATAAAACGGATGACGGCTGGGACATAAAGGCGGTGATTCGCAGGGTCGACAGGATTTGCGAGGCGCGCGAGGCAGCCGAATAAGACGGCGTTATTGGTGATAATCGACGATTTCCACGTCGTGGAACTTTCCGTTTTTTATCGAAAAGCAAACGCGGTATTGGCCGTTGATTCGGATACTGTGCAGTCCCTTTCGGTTGCCGGATAGTTTTTCGAAATTGTTCGCCGGCGGGGATATCAAATCCTGCATGCCGTCGGCCGCATTCAGCATGTTCAGTTTTCGCAAGGCGGTTTTCTGGATTTCATGCGGAAGTTTTTTAGAGCGCAATCCCAAGAAAATCCGTTCGGTTTCTTTATCGGCAAATCCGGCGATATTTTTCAGCATTCGATCTCCCCCTCTCCTTGCGGCGGCGCGTCAATAATATACGGTAAACAACAGCATCAGCTGTATTGCCGCGCGGGCATATTTCTTTGCTGTTTTTCCGTCCAGATTCAGGACGTCCCTGTAATATTTTTCCGTATCGGATATCATCTCGTTGTATTTTTTCCCAAGGTCGTCGTATTTGCGAATCTCTTTTTCCAAATCCTTCGCATAAACTTTTTTCTTTGAATTGTCGGAGAACCGGTAGACTTCGATGCTCGGATTTTCCAAACTGTAATCCCGAAGCACCGTTTCCGGAAATAGAGACAATCTGACGGTTCTTTGATAATTGGCGCGGTAAATCGCAAACCTGAATGTTCCGGTTTCATGATTGTCTCCGCTTAGTTTCAAAATATGCTTAAAATTGTCCATTTTGTCCATCTGCTGATAAACGTCTAGAATTTTATACGGACCGGATGGTTTTATATCGCATACGCCGGGAATACGGCTGTCCCGCGAGCTGCCGTGAACGGGCCCCATGAAATCCAGCACCTTGGGGTTTTCAATAATCATATCGACATAAAAGCAAGGGAGCACTTCCTGCAAAATCGGTAACAGGTCGTCCCGTGTCTTGAAATTCACGGCCAGTTTTTTCTTGATTTCTTCTTCCCCTCCATAGCAAAAGTTATCGTAATGCCCGTGCCATCCGCTGCAATCGTCGGCTATTTTTCGCAACGCGTCTTTCAATAATTCGTTTGCTTTCTCCGCATTCCTGTATTTTCCGTCGCCGAGATAAATGTAAGACAGATACAGCGCGGCGTCCACGCCGTCCCATTGCGCGGCGGTGCCGCCCAGTTCTTTTGTGCTGTCAATGCAGGCCGAATACGCCGCGATTGCCGCGGGCTTGTCATTCCAATCAATGGCGCCGCAATTCGAAATCATTTCCGCAATTCGGTAAGCTCTGGCGGAATACCTTTGTCGTAATTTTTGTGTTTCGACGGATTTTGGTTGGCGTTCGTTCGCCTTTATCTCGAACTCTTTCAACTGCTCATCCATAACTTTGTCGGCATCGTCCAGCCATTCGCGCTGGGATTTTTTCAATTCCGCGGTTTTTTCAACGTCGTCTTTATACGCTTCTATCGCTTTTTTATAAATCTCGTCCAATTTCAGGTCAAGCGTCGCCAATTTTTCATCCGTGCAGACCAAAACTTCGCGCGGTTTAAGTTTTTGCAGGTTCGTGCAGTCGAACGAGGTCGCAAATGTCCTTTTATCGCCATCGAGAACGCACTGTGTTCGCTGGCATTTGTCCATCATGGCTGGCGCATTCCGTGTCTCCGATACCGGCAACAATTCGGAAACGCGCCGCCCCTGCTGCCCGCAGGCATGCAAGAGAATTATAAAAAACGGAAGCGTTTTTTTCATGATTTAGTTCTTCAGCTTCTTCGTCCAAACGCTCTCCGGAAAGTTTTTGCGAAGCATTTCCGCATATCCCGCCGCCTGTTCCGGCAGGCCGATTGCCGCATATGCCTCGGTCAATCTGAACATCGCCTCGGGCGTCATCTGCGTGTCCTGCATTTGCAAAATTATTTTCTGCAGGTTTGTTATCGCCACGGGATAATTCTGTCTTGCCAAATCGCGCCGCGCCGAATACATTATTTTCCCCGCGATATAGTTTTTGAGAATCATGATTTTGTTTTTCGCATTTTTCGCGTATTCGGATTTCGGAAACCTTTGCAGCAATTGATTGAACGCGGACATCGCATAGTTGCTCATCCCCGGTTCGCGCCGCACGTCGCTGACCTGCCTGTAATAGCACATTCCCTTTATGTATAGCATATACGCCGCGTCCTCGTGCCCCGGGTGAAAGCGCATGAATCTGTCGATTGTTGCCAGCGCGTCCGCGAATCTTTCCGCCTGATACTGCGAATACACTGCCATCACCAGCGCGTCCGCCGCCCATTTGCTTGTCGGATACGTCGATTCTATTTCTAGGAATATTCCAGCCGCCTCGTCATAGTTATCCTTGTCAACCTTAGCGTATGCGTTGCGGTACATTTCCGGCAGCGCGGGCGGCGCGGCGTTCGTCGGTGCGTTGTTGCCCGCGCAGGAGACGAGAGCCAGCAGGCAAGAGGCAAGAAATAATAAATAATGGTTTGTTTTTTTCATCGCCAGTATTATAATCTGGCAAAATGTCTCTGGCAAGGAAGATTTTCGACGTCGGGCTGTGGACCGGCGTATCGCGCGTTCTGGGATTCGTCCGCGACATGCTTGTCGGGCGGTATCTCGGGGCGGGGCGGCTGTCCGATATTTTTCTCGCCGCGTTCAAGTTGCCGAACCTGTTCCGCGATTTGTTGGGCGAGGGGGCGCTTTCGTCCGTTTTCATACCTCTGTTTTCCAAAGAGAAGAAGAGCGAGTCTTTCGCGTCGAACGCCTTCTCGTGGCTGATGTCGGCGCTTCTTGTCATCACTGTTCTCGTGGAGATTTTTATGCCGCTTGTAATTCTGGGTTTCGCGCCCGGGTTTGATGCCGAGAAAATGCGGATGACGGTTGAAATCGCGCGCGTAATGTTTTTCTATGTCATATTGGTTTGCGGCGTCGGGTTTCTGTCTGCGGTGCTGAACGCGTTTTCGGATTTTGCGGCGGCCGCGTTCATACCGGTTTTATTGAATGTGTTTCTGATTGCCGGATTGCTTGCTTTCGGGGCCGACCTGCATGCGCTGGCTTTTTCGGTTCTTGCCGCCGGAGTCGTCCAGTTTGCGATTTTATACGCGCGGCTGAGACGGCGAAACTTCGGCATCCGTTTGATTAGGCCGAGGTTGACGCCGCTGCTTAGAAGCCTGGTTGGACGCATGGGGTGGGGTTTTATAGGCAGCGGATTTTATCAACTGAACATTATCGTCGGCGTATTGCTGGCATCTTATCAAAGCGGCGCGGTTTCGTATCTTTATTATGCGGACCGCATGGTTCAGCTGCCGTTCGCAATCATCGGGCTTGCCGCCGGGACAGTGATTCTTACGAAAATATCGGATGCGATTTCCGCGAAGAGGATGGGCATCGTCCATCAATACCAAAACGCCGCCATGCGGCAGTCTATGATGCTGACGCTGCCATGCATGGCCGGCCTGTTCTCGCTGGCCGAGCCAATCATCAGGATTCTGTTCGAGCATGGAGAATGGACGCACGGCGCGACAATCGCCGTGGCGACGGCAATTATGGCGCAGGTTTTTTCACTGCCGTTCATGACGACCAGCCAGATTTATCTGAAGACTCTGTATGCGTCGGGGGATGCGAGGACGCCGGTAAAAATCAGCGCGATATCGCTTGCAATCGGCGTCGCCGTTATGCTTGCGCTTGTCCGGCATATCGGATATTTGTGCGTGCCGTTCGGGACTGTGGTTTCGGGAATTGTCAGAAACAGGTGGATGTATATGGTATGCCTGCGGCGCGGCCTGTTCGCGATGCGTAAAAAGACAATGATTGCGAACTGGGCGTTTTTGGCGTTGTCCGCGGCTATGGGCGTCGGACTTTGGTTTGCGAAGCCGCTTGCCGGCGACATATTGGCGCTGGGAATAATAATGGCATTGTCCGCAATAATATATTTGCCAATCGCATTTTTTTGTGATAAAATTATAGGCAAGTAGGAAGGAGTTTCTTTATGAAGAAATTATTGGCTTTATTTGCGCTTCCGTTTATCCTTGCGGCGTGCGGCGGCCTGAACGGAGTAGGCGGAGATTTTCCGGGCGGCGGGACTGGATTATCCGAGGAATCTTTGGGCGGCGGCTCGGACGCGTCCGTGAAAACCGATGATACCGCGACGGGCGGCGCCGGCGAGCAGGACTTGATTTACGCGGGCCCGAAATATTATGTCGGCGTGCCGTATAAGGTCGAGGATGTTTTGTATACGCCGGTCGAGGACTACAATTACAATCAAACCGGAACGGCGGGAATTGTTCCTGTCGACCTGAACGGCGTCTCGACGACGAACGGAGAAAAATTCGACACGAACGCGATGTTCGCGACAAGCAAGGTTTTACCGCTGCCCAGCATCGCGCGAATCACAAACCTGGACAACGGCCAGTCGGTAGTTGTGCGCGTGAACAACAGGGGGCCGTTTGTGAACAGCCGCTTGCTGGACGTGTCTCCGGCCGCCGCTCGAAAACTCGGCATGACCGGGCAAACAAAGGTTCAGGTTCAGATTTTGGAGGACAAGTCGCGCAAGGTCAAGGAATTGACGTTGGGCGCGACCGGCGAAACCGCATCCGTATCCTCTGCTTTATCCGGGCCGGTTGAAGGCGGGACGGGCGCGTATACTGTTCAGGTTGGCGCGTATTATTCGGAAGACAGCGCAATTTCCATAAAGAACCGCATATCGCACATCGGGCCCGCGGTGATTGTCCAAGAGGGCGGGATGTATAAAATTCGCATAACGAATATGTCTGCCGGCGGGGCCAGAACGGCAATCGAACGCCTGCGCAACGAGGAAAACATGGCGCCCGGATTGTTGAAAGACGGCCGGTGGGTAAATGCGGATTCGATATGAAAAAACGCGGCGGTGCCGCGTTTTTAATTTCTTGCATTTTTTTTTCTAAATTGTAAAATGCGCGTGTTGTCCCCATAGTTCAACAGGATAGAACAAGTTCCTCCTAAGAATTAGATGCAGGTTCAAGTCCTGCTGGGGACACCATTGTTTGCTCCGCAGGTTGGAGCTGTAATGATAAAACTCGCTCCGTTCATGATTTACATGCCATATTTCTACCATAATTTTCGCCGGGATATGAACGATTTCGTTAGGTGTGGCCCGAAAAATAAGGACTGGGAAAAGGGACAGGAGACAAACGCCATCCCGTTGTAACGCAGAGGGGCAACAGCGGCAGTATCCAAATAAGATTGCGGAGCTTGATTAACTTCCCTTCGTGCGCGAAGAGGATTGAGTGTTTACTCCACCCATCCTTTCTTGCGTGCGGCGGCCGAGATTGCGTTCATCGCGCCAGCCCACAATTGCGTGTCTTTATTTTCCGCCCATACATATTGGCATGGAGCGCGGCGCATTTCTCCATATTTTTTCAGGACTTCGAGTTGTCGGGCACTGAGGCGTCCCGACAGGTATATTCGCGTTACAAGCGTTTCTATATCAATCAGTTCGCACGGGCGGGTGCCACCGCCGCCCCGATTCATTCCATTTTGCAATCGTCGGCTGGATATGAACCAAAACCATAGATGTTCGGCATCCTGGAATTGGTTTTGACCTAATGGTTGCGTATCTGTCATAATTCTCTCCTTAATTTAAGTTTGGTTTGATATTACTGATTCGTTAGATATTTGTTCCTATACTAGGAATGATTAGATAATGTCAATTTATACAATTTGTATTAGATTATAATATCGAGAATATAAGAAATAATTATAAGTTTTTTGCCTATGGCGAAAAGATATTAATTGTTAATTGTAAGTAAATGTCAAAAATCGCAAAGAGATTTTTGCCCTTATTCAATTCATAATTTATCATTCATGATTATTTTTTGCGGCCATGCCGCAAAAAATCTTATTTATAATTAAAACGGCGGCGCGCACAGAATATGCTGGGCTGCTGGTTTCCCCCTGACCCGCTGGCAGAACCGTGCGCCCGCCGATGGAAATCTTACAGGAAAATTATTTGAAAGTAAAGAGGCAGCAAGAACCGCGTCCCACAATTTTTCTCTTGCATCGGGACAAGAATAATTTCTATAATGCCGTCGACAGCGAGTGTTTCGCTGTTGGGCTTGATAACCGTCATTAAGCGTCCCGATGGACGAGAGCGTTCCAACCGCATGGTTGGAGTGTGTCGAATATGTTGAATAAGATACGCAATTCTTAATGATTGTTATCAAGCTCCAACCACCAAAGAAATATTTGGTGGTTTTTTATCGCGCCTAGGAAAGGCGGATTGATAACAAAAAGGAAAAAAAATCGATGAAAACAACTCGCATACTCATTTCGACTTTAACATTCGCATTAATTGCGGGCACAGTATCCGCGGCAAAACTGTGCCAGTTGGACTGGCTGACGGCGTGGAAGAACCTTGGAGATTCGACAACGCTTGCGAACTCCGCATACGCGTATACA
>JAITQO010000010.1 GCA_031288835.1 Rickettsiales bacterium
ATGGAAATGACATTAGCGTTGTTCGGCCGGCGGTTCGCGTTGCGCACACGGCCATAGGAAAACCCGGCGGCGACACGCAAAGTTCTCTGACGGATTTAATGAGCAGGGCTAATGCGGCCGGCGGACAGGCAAGAACATTCGATAGCGATGCGGATGCGCAAAATGTTCTTAATTCTCTGCCTTTGACAAACTGACGGATGGCAAATAAGGAAAATAAAATGAAAAAGATTTTTGCAATATGCGCATTTGTTTTTGCGCCGGTTATGGCCAAGGCGCAGGATATGACCGATGTCTGGGCGGCGTGCTGCCATCTGTCGGGCGGGTGCGCCGCGAATGCCACCGAATGTCGGCACAGGTACTCAAGCATGAGCAAAACATTTGAAGTTCATTGCACCAGGGCAAGCGCAGCCGCCGCGCCGAACTGCACAAGAAAAGAAGTTTCCGCAACATTGGACGAAACGATTCAAAGAGAAAGAGATACCGCAGGGCACGGCGGATATATCGTTCATCCGACGGATGCATGGTCGGCTCAAAAATGCGCCGAAGTTGTCGCGGCCGCTTTGCGCGGACTATGGTTCGGGCCGCAATATAATATGTTCGCTCCCGACGGATTCTTTTACTGCCCGCAAGCGGATCTAGACCAACAGACGGCGAATAAAGCGGAGTTCCAGCGAACGCACACGGACGCGCAATATCTTGATGCCACACAAGGTCGTTTTAATCCAGACGCGCAGGACACTGAGTTGCGGTATTGTCTGGACGCCCTTGCCGAAGCTCAAGAACTTGTGGCGACCGCAAGGCGGATTCTGAATCCATCTCCCAACGAAATGCAAATGAGAAACTATAAAGATTTCCAAAGCAAATGCGCCCGCTTTAAGCCGGACAACTCCCGGCCGGCCACATATACCAGCACAATCAGAAAAGTATTTGAAGATTTCCGCAAAGAAAGAAAGCAAGCGACGGCGGAAATGATAAGTTTGGCGGCTGGCAGCACAATAACCGAAGATACTGTATTCTGTCGCGGGCTTGACGCGGTTTACAGCGGAACGAATTGGAGCGTGCCAAGGAAGGCGGATATAACGGAAGAAAGGCTGCTTGCCTGCGTAAAGCAAGGGTTTATCACGGACGGACTTGCGCTGGCAAGATTCAGAGCTGTCGAAGTGGTGCCGTAAAAATTAGGAAAAGGAAAATGACATGAAAAAGTATCTAATAATTATACTCGCGGCCATAGCTCCCGTATCTGTTTTCGCAGACGCGGCGACGGATGAAATCCTTGGGCGGTATAACGCGAGTCTTGGTAAGGCGCAATCATTTTGCTCGGCTCTGCCGGAACAGATAGGCAGGGTAAAATTGATGTCCGGCATATCGCTCGGGGCGACCGCCGTCGGAACAATCGGCGGCGGCGCGGCCGTCGCCACCGGCATTATAAAATGGAATAATGATAAAAAAATTGACGGCATGGTTGACCCTGCCGTGGTAAAAGCCCGCGCCGAAGAATTGCAAACAAAAGCAAAAGACCGGACGATAACGCCGCAGGAAGCCGACGAATTGGTATTGCTGGCAAAACACATCAAAGATGACAAAGAAAAGTTCCCGCAGGCAGAAAAAGATTTGAAAGACGCGAAAGACCATTCCAATACGATGGGCAACGTCCGCACGGCCGGCGCGTTTGTTTCGGGCGCTGGCGGCGCGGTCGGGGCGGCGACATCGCTCGGCAGTCTTAAAACTTTGGACGATTTGATTACATATATGAACGCGTGCGATTCCTATGTAAACGAGATAGACAAGCAACTTATGGAATTGCGTTTTGCCGAGCCGGATAATCCAGCCATTGCCAAAATGAATGCAGTCGTAAATAATTGCAAAGGCATGAGTTCCAAAAACATAGCCGACATAAAAGGCAAACTGAAAGTCGGGGGCGTTATTTCGGCGGTCGGTGGCGCCGCCGGAATCCTTGGCGGCATAACTTCAATGATGGCGAAGAATGGCGCAAGCGCGACAGGCGCGGAAGGAAAGGAAAGCACCAAAGGGCTGAACATGGCCGCGAACATTTCATCCGGCGTCGCCTCTGTGGGTAATCTCGGCGGGGCGATAATTTCCGGCGTCGCGCTTTCCGGCCTTATGAAAAACGGCGACATTGCCAAAAAGTGCGCGGAATCGTTTTAATGAAAAAGCAAACAATAAAGGCTTTGATACTTGCGGGAGCGGGATTGCTTGCCAGGAAAAACGCCTGGGCAGACGCAGAAGTATTATATACCCCGAACACTGCGCCAGCGCAAAAGAATAAAATTGAATCGGCATTGAATCTGTTGGCCGAAACGCATCCGCATTCGGCGGTATTAAAATATAGGCCTTTGCCTTCCGCGGCGGATTATATCGGCGATATAATAATAAATCCCAATCAAATTGGCGCCCCTACATATCCGCACGGCACAAACCGCATCAATGTTTCATCCGAAGATTCACTGGTAAAACTGGCCGAATATTTGAACCATGAAGGCTTGCATTTGGCAAGCACATTGTCGTCGCCCGAACTCGTCGCATTGAATAAAGCTCTAACGCATGGCGGCTTTTATGCATATATGGCCCGAAGCATGCAAAGCGAAGCCGCGTCATGGGCAGACAGCACCATGTTCATGCTCCAAAGCGAAGGCCGCGCCGAGTTTATCAGAGAAAGTATAGAAAAATCGCGGGATTATGATTTGTTGAGATTAGGAACAAAGCCGGATATGATAAATTACTGGATTCCAATGAATTATATTCACGCTTTGGTCGATTATTATTACGGCGGCGACCTTGATATGACCGAAGCCCAAAAAGATTGGGCAATCTGTGACGAAATATACAACAATTTTTATAAAAACGGGCATTATTTGAACGAGCTTATGATGTCCGGCAGTAGGATGGCGGGGAACATAAGATTCATGGGCACAAAATACGCCGACGACCGCGCGGCCAATATATTTTTGGAACGATATATGCAACTGACCTGTCCGCAGGGCATAACGCGCACGTTGACAGGCGCAACGCTGCTGGAAGCAATACACCTAGTTGCCACGGACTCAAAAACGGATATATTGCTGGATATAAAAGGCGATTGGGCGAAGGCTCGTGACATACTTAAAGGCAACTTTGAAGAAGTTGGGCCGCTATGGGAACACAACAGCCGAATGGTGGCTATATCGCCATCTATAAGGCAACCGTTTGACCCAAGGGAAGTCGAAACGCATTTCGGGAATATTTATTCCTTGCCGACGGACGAAGAATACGAATTGCTGGACGACTTGCTGGACGCTTCCCAACAAAGAACCGCCCCTGCAAATACTTGGAGCAGATAGCGCGTTTGCGCCCACGAAGGCGCGGATAAAATTATACATAGAAAAATCCCTACACCGTCGGCGTTCCGTGGATTTTAAGATTTCTCATATCCGCAACTATCATAAAAAAGGAAAATTAAAAGGATTCAGAAATATCTGAATCCCTTGAAATTACTGGTGGCTAGAGATGGAATCGAACCAACGACACAAGGATTTTCAGTTTATGTTCTGGCGGGTTTCTGCGGTTTTTATATTTTTACATATTCTTATGATTTTGCTTGCATTTCTGCGGGTTACAGATTATAATTGCTTACAAGAGATTACAAGCAGTTTTATTTTTTATGCTTACAATCTGCTTACAAGTGCTTACAAGTTAAAAGGTGCCAAATGGGAAAAATACTTACAAAAACACTTATTGACCGCGCACCTTTGCCGACCAGCGGGCAGACTTTTATATGGGATTCCGAATTAAAGGGCTTTGGCCTGCGCCTTACGCCAACGCGCAAGACCTATATTGTGCAATCCCGTGCCGGTGGGCGCAGTGTTCGTAAGACCATAGCCCAACATGGCGTATTTACGCCGGAACAAGCCCGCAAAGAGGCAAAGGCATACCTGGGACAGATGTCCCGCGATGTAGACTTGAACGCCGAGGATAAAAAAGGTAAAAAGCAACGCACTACCCTGCAAGAGGCAAGCGAAGTATATTTTGCCACACGTTCGCTTGCTGATTCCACACTGGAAAGTTACAAGGCGGCATTGGATAAAACGTTTAATGAAATTAAAGACCGCAAATTGGTATCCATAAATCGTGATACCATAGAACGAATTTTTAAGACGGCCAGTGCAAACAGCCCTGCCAACGCAAACCGCGATTTCCGATTTTTACGCGCAGTTTTCAATTTCGCAATGGAAAAATACGCAACCGGCGGAGAGCCATTGATTCCGTCCAATCCGTGCAATCGTCTGACTGCATTAAAACTTTGGAATAGGATAGAGAGAAAAACACGCTACATTACAGAAAAACAACTGCCTATATTTATGGCCGCCCTGCAAAAACAAAAGAACGATACTGATTATATCAAGGTTGTTAAAAGCCATTTAACATTTTTGATTTTTACAGGTTGTCGTGAACAAGAGGCCGCCCGCTTACGCTGGTGTGATATAGATTTTGCAAACAGAACCTTTACGCTTGAACGCACAAAAAACCACCATAGACATACATTGCCACTAGGAAACTGGCTTACAAAATACTTACGTGAAATGAGCCACGGGAAAAAGAAAACTGATTTTGTATTTCCGGCCAATAATCGTCAAGGTCATATTGCAAACCACCGCAAAGCCGTTGGAGAAATCAGTATCGGCGCAGGCGTTCCCTTTGCTTTGCACGACTTGCGCCGAACATTTGCCACAATAGCGGATTTATTGGGCGGCGAGTCTTCCGGCTATACCATAAAGAAATTGTTAAACCATAGTTCTAGCGGCGATGTGACGGGGGGATATATACAGCACCCTATTGAAAAATTGCGCCGCCCAATGCAAAACATAGAAACCTTTATACTTGAAAAAGCGAGAATGAAAAAATGACACACAATAAAACTTACACATTACAAGAGGCCGCTGAATGGATTGCTTATTATGGCGAGAAAGCGTCAGCCAGACAAATAGATTCTGATAGATTAAACTATGCCAAGCAAACCCTGGAAACACACTTGAAACAACTTAAAATCCGCGCTACCGGCATAAGAAAAACCAATGCTCTTATAATTAAAGAACAAGAAATTATAAAAATAAGAGATTCAAGCGTTCTAGATTTTGCCGCCAATAGCATAAGCAAAAGCGAACAATTTTCCCCTTATGAATCTGGCGATTATAGCGATATTGAAATTGCCGCACAAGATTTGCACAAATACTTTCCTAAAAAGGATATTTCTATGTCAATAAAACCAACCAAATACACAACCCCATACCTTGAAATGATGTCAGAGGTTATACAAGAACAAAAAATAATTGCCACCAATCAAGGAAAGGCCGAATTGTTGCAACGTGCCTTTTTGAGCAAAATGGGCGAGAGAGGCATACGAGAATCCAAAGCACTTGCAAAATCAATGGCTACTTGTATTCGCTTACCCGATTCGCAACACGGCGGAGCATATAAACAAAAAAAGGACTAGTTCCCGTCCATTAAATTACACTAATTTATCCAGCAGAAATCCGCCATTATTACCGGGTCTACCCTTGTGGCTAGACCTGTAATTCAATATTTTAATTTTTCTTTTGCCTGTATATTGTTTGCATAACCGAAAGGAGTAAGTTATGGCAAAGAATATAGGCAAGGCGGAAATTCGGGCGGATTTTTATAATTCTCCAAATGACGCATTTTTTGACACGGCGGCGGTCGCTATCATTGTCGGGCGCAGTATTCAATGGCTACATTGTAAAGCGTGCGCTGGCAATGGGATTCCATTTTTCAAGTTTGGTAATTCAAGAAAATATAGAAAATCCGATGTCTTGGATTATATGGCAGAACACGCCCGCCGTTTTAATTCCACCAGTGAATACACAAATTGACCTCTTGCGTAGTCTTGTGCCACATATGGCCGTTTTTACGCTTCAAGGTTTCAACAGGGGACAATCTGTGTCAAAAACAGGCGCAGTTGAAGAAAATATGAAAGAAATACACGAATGGTTATTAAAAATGGCAGGGGATAAAGCATTGTTTATTTCTGTGCGATTTGGCGTGCCGCCGGAAACAAAAGACGAATTGTGCAGACATTGTGGTATTATATTTGCCAGGTGGTTTCGTGTCTTGGTTGGTCGCAGTTGGTATCGGTCGCATAATAGACGCATTGTAATTGTCGGATTTCAAGAAAACGGCTATGCAAGAAATATGCACGCACACTTTATCGTAGGGTTGCGACAGGACATAACGCCAGAAAGAGCAATCCAGACCCTCAAATCACTTTCCGACAGATTAAAAATAGATGTGTGGGACAGCGAACAAGACAAAGAACAAAATCCAAAACGTTACGGCAATGACATTATGGTTAAAACTATATATTCTGAGGGCGCGTTCTCATATTCTACAAAAGAAATGGTTTTTGTCGGGCGTAGAATTACAAATGACACTTTAATCCTAGATGTGGACTTATTTAATCGTGGACGGCGTAAATAGATTTTCCCGCCTAGGAAAACAGGCACTAAAACGTTATATTATATTTAATATACCATAGTGTTTTTATTAGTTTTCCTAGGTTTTGCAGGCATTATAGGCCGTGTTAAAAATAATTTAACATTGCGGGTAATTTTACCATTTTTTACCTACCAGCGCACCCAATCATTCGCAATACGCCGCGTTAAAGTTCATACTATCGGCGAATGGCGAAAAGTGGTTAGACCATACGCCGGTATTGCCGCCGATTTTGTAAATGGCCTTTGCTACAGCCTCAAATCGGCATTGGTCAAAACAAAATTGTTCGCCGGACGCATAAATATAGCCCAGGGCTTTACATTTCTTATTTTTCGGTGCGTCATATTTGTAAAGTTTTGTCCCGTGGCCGTCATACAAGAGGATTGCCTGGCCTTTGCCAGGATTGGCCGGTATCGGCTCCTCAAACAATTCCATTCTTATATTTGTGGAACACGCGGCCAGGAATAGGAACGATAATAAAACAGATTTTTTCATTATTTTGCCTTTTTTATTTTCCTGTGTGTCTGTTATCCTTTTGTCAACGATTGCCCAGATTAAAGATATAAGCCATAGAAACATTGCACCAAAAGTCCAGACAAAATCCGGTGTTCTGCTACCGTATTTCACAAGTTGCCGTTTAAGAATCTGTGTTGCCTGTTGACCTGTGAACACCGACACAATCAGTTCATTGCCGTCATTGTCTGTTATTGACGGGTTATCTTTTAAGCGTATAATGTCTATATTGCCTTGTATATCGTGCCATTCTGGAATGTAGGGAACAGATATAGAAAAGAACGCCAGCAATACAATCTTTCCCCAGTGGACTTTTTTATAATGTGTGGATATGAACATAGGGATAAATAACAATACTGCCGTCAGCAATAATCCTAATATAAAGCCCAATGCAGGCGCAGTCCCTATGTTATATGCGTTGTCGGCATAAATTAAACTATCGCCATAAATCCAAGACCACCCAAGACCGGCACCGGCCAAAGAACCAAGTATCAACAATCCATAAGGAAAGCGTATTTTGTTGTCAGTTTTCATTTCATAACCCCCGTTTTGTTTGCCATTAAAAACCGCCGTATTGGAATATGGCGGTTGGAGGTTATAAACAATCGTATAAATTGCCGTGCCGTATTCAATATATTCTGGCACCCTCCAACCATAGGTTGGAGGTTTTTATCGTCCCCACGGACGTATACGAGAGGTTTATAAGTCCCCAAGTGCCGGAATACCCGACACCGACAAGATTATATTCCAATAATGTGGGTTTTGCAATAAAATATCTTTTGTGCGAATCAAACGCGAATCAAAAGCCCGTTTGATTCGCTATACAATCAAGTGCCATTTGATTGTTTTTGATTTTTTTGATTATTTTTTATACACAGAACCAGCGCATTTTCGTTATTTGTGGTTGAAAATGGCTTATATAAAACTATATATAGATAAATAAAGGAAAGGAAATGCAACTACCGCCATCACAAATTATGAAATTGGCCGAAAGAATTGAGAAAGCATTATGGGCTAAATTTGATACTTCAAAATATGTGAATGTTCACAGATATATGAAACATTGGCAAAAAGCCGAAATTGAAACCGACTGGAATGGTAATGAAATCGGAAAGTATAATAATTTTGAGATTGTATATCAGCATAGCACAACCGTCATAGATTTAGGGGAAACTCTAAACGGAATAAAAGATATTGATTTGCTATTGAAGATTGCTTTTGATTTAGGGCTTGAAGTGCCAAGTGTTATATATACTATTCCCGAAGTCAAAACTATATTAGCGGCCGATTATACCGACGCTAGTTCTGTCTTTGACGATGCTTATAAAAAATTAGAATCAGAACCAGATATAGCAATAACAATGGCCTCGGCTGCGCTTGAAAGAATAATACGAGATATTTGTAAAGATATTGCCCCTTGTAAAAAAGGTGATACCTTGCACGACCTAGCATCTCATATATTAAAACATTTTAAGTATTTCCCGTCCGACAAACTAAACTCTGATATCCGTAATGTAGGTGGGGGGATATTAAAAATTGCACAAGGAATAGAAAATATACGAAGCAATTACACACGGGACGCCCACGGCTCATTGGAACCCAAATATATGCAAGACCAGCCGTTATACGCTAAGTTGATGTTTAATTCAATAACGACGATAGCACTATTTCTGCTGGGATTAAAGGCTCAGTATACGCCAACAAAAGCCGACCCCGCCACAGATGACATTCCTTTCTAAGCAAAACCTCTAAGTTTGCTTAAAATGAATGAGATAATTCTTGATTTCGGGTATTTATAATGTATAATGGCACTCATTGGCTACGTAGCTCAGTTGGTAGAGCATCGGACTGAAAATCCGTGTGTCACTGGTTCAAATCCCGTCGTAGCCACCAAAAAATCCAAGTCCCTTTCGGGGCTTTTCCTGTGTATCAAATGTGTAAAAACACACATCTAACATCATTCCAAAACGCAAGTCTCCAACAAGGAGATAGAACGACGACTTGCTCGCTATTTTTCACTGGTATATACACCGCGGGGCTGGGCGTAAGGCACAGAAGAAAATCTGTCGTGATTTCGCCAATCTTGGCGCGGGCGGCAGCGTAATTGATAGACACCGTTTTTCCAACACGCAAAAGATTATTCACGCGGCGAAATAGTTCCGCAACTTCGCGTCCATGCCCAAGCATCATTTTTCATTTCCACTTGATAGGTCAACGAGAGCGCTAAGTGCACCGAGCCATATGTTTTGGCTTATATATGCTTTGACAATCCGATTTTCTATATTAAAGGTGTATATTTTTCCGAAAGAAAGAAAACCTATTTAGGAGATAGGAATACTCGGCATCAGCAACAGAAGTGTTGAATATGAAATAAGAAAACTCGTGAAAGCGAAACTTTTACGCTGGACGGGAGCACGGAAAAACGGAAGGTGGATTGTCTTGCAATAGACAACCCACTTTTGTTGTTCTAGGCCATTTTTAGTGCCGCAGTTATTTTGTGCATATTATCTAATGCGCCGCTATTGACCAATTTCTGCATAGCTGCCATCGTCAGAGTTTTCATATATTCCAGCATAATTTGCACAACTTCCACTATCGTTGAACTTTGAGCCCAAGCAATACAAATGTAGTATTTTACATCTGTTTTACAGATTCCGCTTGACTGCTAAAATAAAATGCCCTAAACTCCCCGCATGGCGCGGCGTTGAGCGAACCAAGCGTCGGATACCGAAAATCCTTGCGTCGTTGGTTCGATTCCATCTCTGGCCACCAGTTTAACGTTGGAGAATATATTTATGAATTACTTTCGTTTGTCATTGGGCAGGCACGCCGCCTATTTTCAAGAATATTATGAAAAAAACATCATCGGCATCGGGTTTATCCCAAAGCACGACCTTTCCAATCTCGGGTATGAAGACTGGGTGTCGTTCAGAACGCGGACAAAGCAATTGTTCACGGACAATCTTGAAAACAAAACCCCGGTGTCCATCGGCCTGTCCCAGGGGGTTGTTTACGGCTTTGTGCACGAGATGAAGACAGGCGATATAGTGATAGTTCAGAACGGGAACAGAACCTATTTTGTCGGCGAAATCACATCGAATTATATTTACGAGCCGCGCATGGAACTGCCGCATACCAGACAGGTTAAATGGCTGGGAAGCTTTCCGCGGGACGACATGAGCGACGCGTTGAAAAACAGCACCGGCTCGCTGAACTGCCTGGTGCGCCTCGGCGCATACGGGGACGAGTTGGAGTCCATATTTTCCGCAAACAAAATCAGAACCCTGGCCGCAAGGCAGAACGATGTCCCGGACGACGAGGATTCCTGCCGCTTTTCGCTGGAGCGGCATTTGGAAGACTTCATCGTTGCGAATTGGAATCAGATAGAAATCAGCAAGAATTACGATATTTATTCCGACGAAAACGGCACCGGGCAGCAATACCAGACCGACACCGGAAGAATAGACATTCTCGCCATCAGCAAGGACGCCAAAACATGGCTTGTCATAGAACTGAAACGGGACCAGGCCAATGACGACACCGTCGGGCAAGTTTTGAGATATATGGGATATGTGAAAGACGAACTGGCCGACAAAAATCAAGACGTAAAAGGGCTTATCATCGGACGCACCAACGACAGCAAAGGCCTGCGAAGGGCGCTGTCGATGCTCGGAAACGTCGATTTTTATACCTATGAAATGTCTTTCAACATTAAAAAAGTCGACTGATATTCTCGCAAAGCGCGCGGCAATATTGCAAATCCGGCGGGTATTGACGCTGGATGACAATGTTGCCGCCGGCTCGATTCCAATCTATTCCAATTTCCCGTTTTTTACGGAGAACACGTTGTCGAAGATTTCGTAAGAACCGAGTTTGTGCGCTACGACCAAAATCGTCTTCGACTTTTTCAATTCTTTCACGACGTCGAGGAACAGGGCATGATTCTCCCTATCCAGCGCCGAGGTCGGCTCGTCGAACAGAATCACGGGCGTGTCTTTAAGAATGGCGCGGGCAATCGCCATCCGCTGTCTTTGGCCGTCGCCATGACCGCGAGCAATGCCGCGAGCAGCGCCGCGCGCCTTTGAAAATAAAGCTTGAACCGGCGCAAATGCGAATATTTTTTTAAGAATAACATAACGTTCCCCTTTTGTTGTTTGCAATAAAAAACACGGAGGATTCATCCCCCGCGCCATGCCATGCAAAACAACCACCGGGGAAAATCCTAGACGATTTCTTTCCGAACCTTGATTCTGTTTGCAAAAAATATAAACATTTTTTAGCCTTTGTGTTTCAGTTATATCACATTATTTTCAAATTGCAAAAAAAACCGCATGCGGCCGGGCAAAAAATCATCGGCGTTGCCAGAGGCGACGAAGGATGGTTTTGCGTTCGCTTCAACCTCGCCTATTTTTCCTTCATTTTTTTTCCGCCGTGCATAAACCTGTAATAAATGACCGGCAAGACTATCAGCGTCAGAAGCGTCGATGTGGTGATTCCGCCGATTATCACGACCGCCAGCGGGCGCTGGACTTCCGAACCTATGCCAATTGACACCGCCATCGGCAGGAATCCTATCACGTCCGTAGTCGCGGTCATCATTACGGCGCACAGGCGCGAGGTTGAGGCCGAGGCTATTTTTTCTTTTGTAGGCGTTTCTTTTCCGAACGCGCCGACAAGGATTATGCTGTTCAATACCGCTATGCCGAGGAGCGCGATGAAGCCGACCGCCGCCGATATGCTGAACGGCAATCCGGCAAGAAACAATCCCGTTATCCCGCCGACCAGCGCGAACGGGATTCCCATGAATATAAACGCCGTTTGCCGCACGCTTCCGAAAGTCATGCAAATCATAAAGAACACTATCAGCAAAGTCAGCGGGATAAGGACGGCGAACCGCGCGGACGCCTGCTCCAGGTTCTTATATTGCCCGCCCCATTCGATAAAGTATCCTTCCGGCAGCTTTATATTGTCCGCCACGGCCTTTTGCGCCTTTTCCACAAAGGTCTTGGTATCAATTCCGCGAATATTGACCATAATCGTGGCGCGGCGGCTTCCGTCGTCGCGGTTGATTGAGCCATAGGTATCCTTGAATCCGACATTCGCGATTTTGGACAGCGGCGCGGTCGTATCGAAGAAAACCGGAACCGGCAGATTCTTGATAACATTCAGGTCTTGACGGTTTTCTTCCGCCAATCTTACCAATATCGGGAATCGCCGGTCATTGTCGAAGAAATATCCGACTTCCTCGCCCGAAAGCGATAATGACACAAGCTCCAAGACATCCGCCTTTTTCACTCCGTAATCGCGCATTGCAGACATATCCGGCTCTATCACGAACATAGGGAATCCGCCCGTGCGGTCAAGTTCCACGTCGCTGGTCGGCGAAATCGGTTTTATGGTTTCTTCCACTTGTTCGCCGATTTCTTCCAGTGTTTTGAGGTCGGGGCCGAATATCTTTATCGTAAGGTCGGCGCGCGAGCCCTCCAGTAATTCGTTGAACCGCATTTGTATCGGCTGGGACGCAAGATAGGTCATGCCGGGCAAATCGGTTTTGAGCCGGTCAAGCAATCCCTCGGCAAACTTGTCGAAATCAAGCCCTTTGCCGAAATCTTTCAGAATTATGTAGGTGTCGGAAACATTCACGCCCATCGGGTCGGTCGCAACCTCGGCCGTTCCTATGCGCGTGAAGACATGGCTCACTTCGGGATAGCTCAAAATCAGTTTTTCCGCCTTGGTTTGCAAATCCGCGCTGATAGATAGGGACGCATTCTGCGGCCGTATCATGTGGAACGCGAACGCGCCTTCTTTCAGTTGCGGAATAAACTCCGCGCCCAGTTTTGCGAACAGCATAAAGCCAATCGCGACCATCGCGGCGGCGGCGCTGATTATATAGCCGGATTTATTCAAAGCGGCGTTTATAAGCCGCCGGTATCCGCGTTCCAAAAACGCCATAAGCCGCGTGTCCTTTTGCTCCGCGCCGTTTTTCAAGAGATAGGCGATAAGCGCGGGCGCGAGCGTCAGCGACAGAATCAAAGCGCCGGCCAGCGCGATTATGAAGGTCGAGGCCATCGGCTGGAATGTCTTGGCCTCTATTCCCACCAGCGCAAAGATAGGAAGAAACACGATAATCAGAATCAGCTGTCCGAATCCGGCCGCCCGCCGTATCTCCGTCGCCGCGTCAATCACGATGTCGTCCATTTCGGCGGTGGACAACGATTTTCTATTGCCGATTTTTTCCTTTATCTTGCGCATGCAATGGTCGACGACAATCACAACGCCGTCGATTATGATTCCGAAGTCAAGAGCGCCTAGGCTCATAAGGTTGCCGGATATGCCGAGCGTTTTCATGCTGATAATCGTGAAAAAGAGCGCCAGCGGTATCGTAAGAGCGGTAATGAACGCCGCGCGAAGATTCCCGACAAGCAAAAGCAGGGTAATGATAACCAAAATCGAACCCGAAATTATGTTATGCCAAACCGTGCTTGTCGTCGCGTTCACAAGGTCGGAGCGGCTGTAAAGCGGCGTGATTTGCATATTGTCCGGCAGGGTTTTCGCAATCTCGGCTATCTTCGCGTCCGCGCGTTCGGCCACGGCGCGGCTATTCTCGCCGGTCATCATCATTATCGTTCCCAGCACCGCCTCGCGCCCGTTATAGGTCGCCGCGCCGTTGCGGTTTTCCCTGCCCTCCATTACCTTCGCCACATCCCCGAGCGTTATGATTTGCAGGTTCGGAAGGTTCTTGATTGGCAGATTCAGTATGTCGCCGGTATTTTTCAAGAACCCGACGGCCTGCACTACGAATTGTTCCGCGTCCTGCTCTATGGAGCCGCCGCCGACATTCTGCATGGATTTCGACACCGCGCTTTCTATATCGGCAAAAGAAATGCCGTATCGCGCCAGCCGCCTAGGGTCGGGAACTATATGGATTTGCCGTTCGTATCCGCCGATTGTATTGACTTCGGCGACGCCGGGAACCCCGACAAGGCGGGGTTTTACAAACCAATCCTGCGTCGTCCGCAATTCCACCAGTTGTTTGAACCTGTCTTCGGGATTTTCGGCGATTTCCTTGAATTCCAAGACATAGTGATAAATTTCGCCAAGTCCCGTGCTTATGGGGCCAAGCTGCGGAATCGAGCCGTCCGGCAAATCGTCGATAGCGGAAATCCGTTCGGACACAAGCTGCCTTGCGCGATAGATGTCCGTCGAATCATCGAAAATAATCGTTATCTGCGAAAGCCCGAGGCGCGACAGCGAGCGTATAGCCGTCGCGTTCGGAATCCCGCGCACCGCGGCTTCGACGGGAAAGGTTATCGCCTTTTCCACTTCTTCGGCCGACCAACCCGCCGCCGTCGTGTTTATTTGAACCTGATTATTGGTTATGTCCGGCACCGCGTCTATCGGAAGCCGTCCCCAGCAGAATAATCCGTAGATTATTACAAGCAGCGTTATAGCGAATACGGCGAGTTTATTTTTAACGGAAAATCTGATTATGCTGTTTATCATTTCTGCCCCCTTTAATGTGAATGACCCGATGAGGGATTTTTGTTATTCAAGAAGATTATGCGAAGATATTTCGCGCCTTCGACGACGATTTCATCGTCAATGCCCAGCGAAACTCCGTCAAGCGTTTTCCCGTCTTCCAGTTCGACCTCGCGGAAATCGCCGCCGGATTTGATATAGGCGAAAAACCCATCCCTGGATTGGATAACGGCGCCCATCGGCAATTCCATTCCGGCGGCGGCCGGCATTGTTTTTACACCGTAATTTTGGATGGCCGCGGGCGATAGTTCCACATCGGCAGCCTCGCCGTGCCGCTCTTCCGCAGCGGCGGGCGGCAAAGTTATCGCAACAAGAAAGACGGCAAGCAATTTATTTCTCATAATACACCTCGTCCAAATTCCTCAGCAGTTTCCGTTGCAGGATGTATATCCCCCACAACGCCTGCAAAGTCTCCATTTCATATCCGTGGTATGCGCGGACGGAATCCACCATCTGCCGGTGCGCCTCTATAAGGAGGGCGCCCCCGACGCGGCCGCCCGCAAACAATTTCTCGGTTTCCGCGTGATGTTTTTCCATCCCGTCAATGTCATAAGTCCCGAGAATGGAAACGCCGGCAGCATATTGCGATTTCAGATTTTCAAGAACCGCCCCCAATTCCCGCCTTTTCGCCTCCATTCCGTATTCGGCGGCGGCGACCGACGCCCGGCCGGCCTCTTTCAGTTTGAAATTGAAATGCAGCGGCAGCGGCATTGAAAATCTGACCCCGTATGCGTCGATACGGCTTGTATTTCCCGGCGCCGTCTGAATATACGGGCCCGCGCGGAATCCGCCGAAAGAAGAGGATTTCGCGCCAAGATAATCGGCGTTCGCCCTTATGACGTTCGCGGATTCTTTCAGAAGCTCCGCGCTGGAATCGAACCCGTCGTCCGAAATCGCCGGCCATCTTCGCGGCGGGTAAACGAACATTTCTTTTTCAATCCCCAGAATCGCGTTCAGATTGCCCAGCAATTTCTTATTTTCGGCGGCAAGCCGGTTTCTTTCTATGTCATAGTTCTTCAAGGCGAATCCGAACAAATCCTTCGACACCCGGTCTTCTGGCGACAGAGCGGGACGGGCATTGTATTTTTTTACCAATCTTGCAAATGTTCCGATTGTTTCGTCCAGCGCCCGTCTTTCCCTGTCTATCTGGCGCAGGCGGTTCAGAATGAACAGCATTTCCGCCGCCGCCTGCTCGCCCGCGCCGCCGGCCGCTGCATTCGCATGCGTATATTCGGCCAGGGCGCGGCCCTTTTTCGCGCCGCGCCGGGCGGGAGTTTCTATCGTCTGCATGACGCCGAGCTCAATTTGCGCGCCGCGCAGGCCGTTTTCTTCGGCATACCCGGCCCCGCCTTCCAATTCAAGGTTCAACCAGCGGCTCGCGATGTCCCTGCCGGCGTCGGCGGTCATCGCGCCGGCCTTCGACGCCAGAACATTCGGGTGGTTTTCTATCGCGCAAAGGATTGCGTCCGCGGGTTTGGTTACTTCGCAACCAGCGGCCAGCGCGTCAAAACCGGCGACGCCGAACGCAAAAGCGCATAAAATAAAGTATCTCATAAAGTATTCCTCTGAATCAGTTTTTAATTGTCGGGCGCGCGAAAGAAAACGCAACCGAGACCGGCGCAAATAATTCGCGGCTATGCTGGTGAAAAATAATTAGAGGCGCGGAGGATGTTCGACGCCCGATGCAACGGAAAACGACAGAGTATCGATCATCGATGCAAAATGCCTGTTTCCGGAAAGGTTTTTGATGAAAAGCGGACGATAATAATCCTCTGGCATCTGGTGGCAGCCGTGGCAGCAATGCCCGGAAACATGAAAACCCGCATGCCCGGGATTTTCGCCGCCGTTATGATTTGCGCCGCGGCCATAAGCATTCGCGACGACTTCCCGCGAATCGTTAATGGAAAAGCAATCGTCGGCGCAGAAGCATGACGCGGATACCGGTCCCGCAAAGAGCACGGCCAGCAGAAAGGTCGCTACAAACCCAAGATGTTTTCTCATCATCAATATAGCATAACGGATAATTTAAATAATTTCAAGGGTAAAAAAGCGGTTTGTCCGCAAAAGCAGAATCGGCCGTGCCTGTTATCGGCGATAATATCGCAATCGACGGGCGCGCGCATGATTGACACGCCTAGAATCCGGATGATGGAAATTTCATGCATAATCGCGCCGGAATTATCCGGATATTTCCCTGAGTTCAACGAATACGCGGGCAAAATGCAAATACCGCGACTGTGCGCATGCGACAGGAAAAACAATCTTTTTATTCGTCTTCATCCCGCATTCCACCTTGATAAAAATCAATATAATCCAGAGAACGAAAATTTCAATGGCAATACGGAAATTTTTTTAAGTTTTTACCTCCGCATCACGATGGATTTCTATTCCTAATACGGAAATTCTCCGCGGGCAAGGATTTCCTTTAATTCGCGGGCGATTTTCCAACTCTGTCCCGCGCCCATTACAAGAATCGCCGCCGGGGCATCGCCGATTGAGGCAAGCGCGGCGTTCGCGGATTCCTGCAAATCGGGAATATAAGCCATATTCTTTATTTCGAACCTTTCTATGTCCGCCGCCGCGTCCGGGACATCCAGATGCGCCTCGCGCCCGCCCCAGAATCGCGTGATGATTGCGAAATCCGCCGCCGCCAGCGCACGCAGGGTTTCCTCCGTATTCCGGACATATCTCGAAATCTGATGCGGCTCGTAAACAACAACCAGTTTGCGGCCGGGATATTCGCCGCGCATTGCGGCAATGCTGGCCGCCGCCTGGGTATGATGGTGGGCATAGTCGTCAATCACGGCCGCGCGGCCGTCGTCGAAGACTTTTTCCAGGCGATGCCCCGCCCCGGCAAAATCCGCCAGCGCGTTCCGTATAGTATCGTCCGAGATTCCAATCTCGCGCGAAAGTTTGACGACCGCCGCGGCATTGGAGACATTATGCGCGCCCGCAAGCCTGAGCGCGAATCCGTCCGCGTCCGCCGCAGAGAACGGAACCCTGCGCCCGCGATACGCGCCAAGCACGTCCGGAATATTCTTATCCCCGGCGTTGTAAACCAGAACGCCATCCGAGGGGGCGTTCGCAAGGAAGTCGCTGAATACGGATTTGTAATGCTCAAAATCCGAAAAAAACTCCGGATGCTCCATTTCAAGATTATTCAGAATTATAAACCGAGGCCGATACGACGCGAAATTATCGCCGTATTCGTCCGCCTCTATCACCGCCCACCCCGTATCCTGCTCGCCGGCGTCAAGCTGCGGCACATTCGCGCCGATGAACAGCATCGGCTTCAATCCGGCGCGCTGCAGGACATATCCCAGCATGCTGCTGGTCGTGGTCTTCCCGTGGGTTCCGGCGACGGCGGCGCATTTCATTTTCGGAAAAATGCGCCCGCCGAGAAAATCCTGCCACGTCGTCAGTTTTCCCGCATCCTTCGCCGCGGCGACCTCCGCTATTTTTTTCGATTGGTGCAGCAGGGCCGGGGACACGGCGACTATGTCCGCGCCGGCGATGTGCGCGGCATCATGCCCGATTTCAACGGGGATTCCGGCGGAATCAATCGCGGCGGCATACGGGGTCTCGCCGTCCGCGCTGCATCCGGATACGCTGAAACCGAAGGCCTTGGCGGCAAGCGCGGCGCGAAAGCACCCGCTGCCGTATATTCCTATAAAATGCACAGACTCGGCCATGCGCGTATTTTACAGCAAATCCGGCAAAAATGAAAACGGTTTTTTGAAAGTCAGATTATACGGTCAAATCGCAATATAAAATCTAAAAATTTAAAAAACAACTTTTTACATAGTTACTTTTATGATACAATTCAGGCAATGGCGGAAGATATAAACGGCCGTTAATCAAGAGGGAGAGATTATGAAAAATTACCTATTTTGCGCGCTGGCTGCATGGTTTGCCGTATCCGGAAGCGCATTCGCGGATAGCGACGCCGTGGCGGCGCTGAGGACCGAAAGAGACGCGCTGGAAAACCAATTGAAAGGATTGCGTTCGGAAAACGCCCGCTGCAATAAACAAAAGAGCGTATGGACCGCCGCGACTGTCATCGGCGGACTTGGTGTTGTCGGAACAACTGCGGGCGCGATTTATCAGGGTGTGGATTGGAGCAAGGAAAACAAGAAACTGGAACAAAAGAAACAAGAATTGGAAAAAGTGAATACAAACATCAATTCCATCAAAAGCAACTAGTCGAACCGATAAAAACTGGGGGAGGAGGAAAATGAGAAAAACGGCAATAATCATGGCAATCGCGGCAATCGCGGCCAACGCCGCAGACCTGCGCGCAGACGACGCGGCGGACGAGTTTCAGGCACAGGTTCTGAATCGCGAAATTGCCGAACTGCGCCAAAAGGTTCTGGATGAATCAAAAACCTTGGACGAATGCGCGAAAAAGGTAAAGGGATTTAAAATCGCGGGCGGAGTGACCCTTGGTCTGACAGCCGTCGGAGTCGGCGTGAATGTGTATCAGGCTATCGGGCGCAATAAAACGGCCAAAGAAATTACCAGTGTAGACAGCAAACTGACGGATGCAAAAAAAACACTAGAGGCATTGCAAACAGCCAGGAAAATGAGCAACCCAGACGCTATAGCAGGAATAGACATAGACGGACCGCTAAATGAACAGCAGAAAAACACTGTGCAACAATTTATAAATCAGGGAAAAACCGCAGTGGCGGACTTGAAAAAAGCGAGGACGGAAGGTCACTGCGTCCCTGATTGCTCCCAAACAATCCAAGATTTGGAAACAACGATTGGAAAGTGGGAACACAAATTATCGGCAGCATAAGGAAATGAAAATGAAAAAGATTATTATTTTATCCGTCTTTGCATCCATTTTGTTTGCAATGAACCCGAGAAAGGCGGCCGCAGCGGTCGATTGCTCGGGGGTCAGCATCACAAGCCTGAGTTATTTGCAATGCCTGACAAACAAGGCGAACGAGATGTATAGGCAAATCTTTTCCGCCATGCAGGAAACAATATCGACCAGAATAACGGCGAATAAATTGGCGGAGGCGGCGCAATTGAGACTAAAATATGCCGCGGGCGACGACGGAGCGACCGCTGAAAAAGTATACGAGGCGATGAATGCATTCATGGAGGCGCGCAACGCGCTGCAGACTTTCCTTATGGGTAACATAAAAACAGATTCCACCGAAAGATTGAACGGACTTGTTTCAACCGCCGCCAGCAAGTCAGCCAGCGCCACGAGCGCGGCAAGCGAAGAAAATATTAACCAGGAAATAAAATCGTTCGCATCATACATATCAGCTGAAATAAATAAAATTCAGCCCGTTGCAGGGCTCATATCCGATGCAATGAAAAGTTATAACGAAGCCAGCGAACTCCTAAGCCAAGGGAACTCTGCCGATATCGAGGTTTTGCTAAATACCTATAACAGGGCGAACGCATCAGTAATCATAGCTATTGCAAGTATCGAGAGGGCGGAAGGAGCTATCGAACGGGCAGACATGCAATCCCCCGGCATTCATAATCTGTCAGAAGACCTGCGGAACAGATTTAGCGGATTGAGCACAAAAGTTACCAACATGCAGGATGCGAGTTTGTTAAGCAATAACGCCGCTTCCCTTGCAGATAGCATTAAAAATCTTGTCAATGTTGGTGCCGCCGTCGGTGTAGCCATCCGGGTGGCTAATTTGCTGGATAACAGCGGCAAGCAAGAAGAAGCAAGAATTATACAGAATGGAGTCGAAGGAATTCCGGTAAAAATAAACGAAATCGCGCGCGCGGTCGAATCCGCGCAATCAAACATGTCCTCTATTTCTCCAATAACAAATATACCAGAAAATGGCGATAATGTGGTAAAAACAACCCTAACCGGAATAAACTTACAAATCGAGAAATTGAACATGTTGATTAAAGACGCAAACGATGCGGGGGCAGAACTTGTGAAATTGAATAGCGAATTTTTGCAAGCTAAAACTAAAAGCACATTATCCGATCTGGAAATAGCATATTCCACATTGATGAACCTACAGGGCAACGCCGGGCGGGCAGCCGCAAGAGTCAGTGATACCGCAACAAACAGAGTCGGGGTAACCTTGGGAAAAAACGGATACCAGGATAAGTTAAAAGAAATCGACATAGCTATAATCGGCAATAAAATAGAGGATGTCCGAAATAATCAAACCGCATTGCAGGCAAACCAACAGATTGAAAGATTGCTTGAAGATTTGAAAAGCCTGGCCGATGCCGTGTTGACATATGCGGGGCAATCGGATTTTAAAGGGACGGCGGCGGCAAACGACAATCTGGCAATTGTCGAAAGCGGTTTGGACAGCGTTAAAGAAAAATATCGCGCCATAGTGGTCGCGCTCGGAGGAGAGGCGGCCGCAATGGGAAGCAGCCAAGGCCAAAAGGCAAAGAGAGAACTTGAACGCGCAGAGAAATATCATGCATTTGCCAATGCCGCAATCAGTGCGCTGAGGTCGCATGAAGCACTGAATCTCGCGTTGAACAACGCAAGCGCATCAACAATGGTCAATTTTCTCACACAACTGACGTGGGCCAAAAGCGAACTGGAAAAAATCAAACAAGCCGCGACAGAGACGGTAACAAATGGCAACCGGGGGATAATAACCGGGCGAATCGCCATAAAGTTAGAAAATGCGATAAATGAGGCGGAAAATAACAAATACATTAAAATCATCACATTGACCAGCAACGGAGACCAGAAGATAAATGACATCCGGCAAATCCTTGGCGGGGATAATTTTAGTCACAGCTGGCAAAACCAAAGGTTCAGTAACGGAGAATGTGGGGAAATATGTCAATTCAAGGCATACGCAGGTTGGAAATTCTGCGGAAGCTGCGCGCATTTGCCAACCCAAATCGATAAAAAGGATACTACATGCACAGATGGGTCAGGGACATCGGTAGAAATAAATGGAATGAGACACGATTACTCAGAGCATAAATGCATGATAGAATTGAATTAATGTATTATTTCGGGGCGCCGCCGCCCCGTTTTTATTATATATCAACAAGCCAACTGACAAAAATATCTCATGCCTCGGCGTCGCGGTTGCTGGCGTGGATTTCAACGTCGCGCGTCATCGCGAAAAACTTTTTCGCGCGCAATGCCGGCAATTCATCGGCGGGCGTCTGCTGCAGCTCCGCGATGCTTCGGACAACGGAATCCGACAGCAACTCCATCGCGGCCTGCCAATCGGTGTGGGCGCCGCCGGCGGGCTCCTTGATTATTCCGTCTATAACGTTCAATTCCAAAAGGTCGCTCGCCGTTAATTTCAGCGCATCGCTCGCCTCGGGCGCGAACTTGTTGTCCTTCCATAAAATCGACGCGCATGATTCGGGCGCAATCACCGAATAAATCGCGTTTTCCATCATCATGACGCGGTCGCCGGTCGCAAGCGCTATGGCGCCGCCGGAACCGCCCTGCCCCACAATCACGGATACGAGCGGAGTCGCAATCGACAGGCCTGTCTGGATAGAACGCGCGACCGCCTCGGATTGACCGCGCTCCTCGGCCTCGCGACCGGCGAACGCGCCGGTCGTGTCAACCAGCGTGATTACGGGCAGATGGAATCGTTCCGCCAGGCGCATCAGACGCTGCGCCTTGCGGTATCCTTCGGGATTCGGCATTCCGAACCTGTGTTTCTGCCGCGTCTCAATCGTCCGTCCCAATTCGTGCCCTAGCAGGACGCTCGGAATCCCGCGGAAATAGCATATTCCGCCGACCAGCGCCGGGTCTTCGGCAAACAATCTGTCGCCGGCAAGCGGCGTCCAGCCGCTGGTCAGCCCAACCACATAATCCAGAAAATGCGGGCGGTTCTCGTTCCGCGCAAGCATAACCTTCTCAAACGCTTTCGGCAGCTCGACTTTTTCCCGCCTGCGGCCGTGATGATGCCTGCGCGTTTCGGCGGCCGGCGTTTCCGGCGCGGAAATTTTCGGCACATCCGGCAATTCTTTTTTGGTCAGAACCGACAGGATTGAAACAATTTTATCCTTCAAATCCTTGCGCTTGCAGACCAAATCGACCATTCCGTGCTCATACAAATAATCCGCGGTTTGGAAATTGGACGGCAGTTTTTCGCGCAGGTTCTGCTCTATCACGCGCTTGCCCGCGAATCCTATGCGCGCGCCGGATTCCGCGATGTGAATGTCGCCCAGCATCGCGAACGACGCCGTGACGCCGCCATACGTCGGGTCGGCGAGGACGACCATATACGGAAGCCCCGCCGCGTTCAGCTTGTTAACCGCCGCCGTCGTGCGCGCCATCTGCATCAACGACAGAATGTTCTCCTGCATGCGGGCGCCGCCTGAACTAGTGAATATGATGTAGGGACGCTTCTCGGCAATCGCGTGATTAATTGACGCGATGATTCCGTCGCCAACCGTCCGCCCCATGGAGCCCATCATGAACTCGCCGTTCAGGACGCCGATTGTCGCGCCGATTCCGCCTATTTTCCCATCCGCCGCCGCAAACGCGTCCTTCATCCTTGTCTCTTCGCGCGCTTCGGCCAGACGCTCGGTATACGGCATCCTGTCCGTGAATTCCAACGGGTCGTCGGAAGCAACCGAGGTCGGAATCTCGACCCAATCCTTTTCGTCGAACATCAGACTGAACCGCTGGTGCGGCGTCATGGAGTACGCGAACCCGCAGGACGGGCAGACGCGCAAATTGTCGCGGTAATCTTTATAGTAAATCAGTTTTCCGCAGTTGTGGCATTTCAGCCACAACAGGCGTTTGATTGAATCATACCGCTCGTGGCGGCGGGTTTTTATGCTCATTCGTTCATCTCTCTTACAAGTCGGCCCGACGGCCGGAACTTTACCGAGCGGCCGGCCGGAACCGCGACGCGTTTTCCCGTTTTCGGATTAAAGCCGATTTTGGTCATGTGCGCGCGCGGTTGGAAAATGCCGAATCCGCGCAGTTCCACGCGGCTTCCGTCGGCGACGGAATCTTTCAGGTAATCGAATACCGCGTCGGTTATCGCAGCGGCGTTCCGCTCGCCCATATTCTTGAACTGCACTTGCACGCTGCGAATCAAATCGGCTCGTTTCATTGTCTCACCTGTCTCTGATTATTCATTATAGTATGTTTTCATGAAATTGTCTAGTCGCGCGGCCTTTCGCGAGCGCAGCCGCAAATCCCGCAATCCAACCTACCTCGTTTTCTGGGCCGCGGCCGGCATCACAACGAAGGATTCTTCAGGAATACCCATCAGGAATTTATCATCCAGATTTTCCCCGTTCTTTTTGCGAAAATCCGACTCATCCGCGGACATCACAGTAACTGTTTCGCCCGTGTCGGGACGTCTGAACGTAGTGCCGCCCGGACGAATATCTTCGATTGAAATTTTTCTCGTCACCGGGTTATATATGACAACGCCGTTTTCCGCTATGTTGCGCGGACGGATTGCGATATACCATATTGCGAAAACTGGAATCCCCAGGGCAATCGCGGCGATGATAAGACGCTTTACCGCCGCATTGCTTTTCTCCTTGCGTTCCAATTCCCGCGCAACAGCCGCCGCCGCGACATCTTTAAGCGCCTGCCCAGCCCTGCGCGCTTCAGCCGCCTGTCTTTCGGCTTCCTCCTTTGCAAGCGCTTCGGCATAAGCCTTTCCTGATTCGGCCTCCCGCTCGCTCCGCGTCAAGCGTTGTTTCTCTTCAAACTCCAATTGCTCCGCACGTTCCCTGCGCGCGTTTTCTTCCTTGCATTTTTTCCATTCTTCGCTGGCATTCGCGCCCTCTGGCAATCCGGCTACAAAATCCATCCATTCATCTTTTTTCTTCTTTGACATAATATTCACCTTACTTCAAGCGGGAAAATTATAATACATTTTCGAAAAATGTCAACTTGCGGGGAAATCGCCGGCCGCACACAGGAAATTCCCGAACGCCTTTGCGTCACTCTTCTCTGTTCGGGAACTCGCCCCTGTCGAGCATGGCCCTGATTTCATGGTGTTTGATTTTTTTCGCCGATGTCTGCGGCAGTTCGTCCTCGGTAATCGCGAAATGCTTGACCCATTTGTATGGCGCGATTGTCAGATTAGACGCCTTGACCAACAGCCCGACCCTGGACAGAGCGGTGCCCGGTTTGACCTGAAACACCGCATACGGGACGACCTTTCCCTTTATAACGCGCTCCAAGACGGCCGCCGCGAGGATTTCGTCGTTCGCCAGATACAAATCCTCTAATTCGTCCGGGTAGACGTTTTTTCCGTTTTCCAAAACAATCACCTGTTTTTTGCGCCCCTTGATAATCAGGCGGTTCTTGGAATCCAATTTGCCTAGGTCGCCGGTTTTGAACCATCCGTCTTCGAACGCCTCGGCATTCGCGGCATCGTTGCCGACATAACCCGGCATGACCAGATTTCCGCGGACACAAACCTCGCCCACGCCGAACTTGTCGGGATTATGAATCTTGATTTCGTTTCCAGGCAGGGGCCCGGCATAGTGCATGCGGCCGTCCGGCAGGCGGAACGAAAAATTGAAATTGCTCGGCCCCGTCGTTTCGGTCAGACCGTAGCAATCGCCCACGACAAGGCCCAGCCTTTCGAAAAACCTGCGGATTCTGGGTTTCAAAGTCGCGCCGGCGGATACCAGAACCTTTGCGTTTCCGCCGAAGATTTCGTGAATCGGCCGCGTGACTTTCCGAACCAGCCACCCCATGCCGATAATACGCCAGAATCCGCGCAGGCCGATTACTATCTTCATAATCATATACGCTTTCTTTTTCTTCACTCCCTCGATTATTTTCTTATAAAAACCTTCCCATATCCGCGGGACGGCCGGAATCACCTGCGGGCGGTATTCCTGAAAATCCTTCAGGAACTCCGCCGGCTTCAGTTCCGTCTGCAACAACAGCGAGCCGCGCAGAACCAGCGGGGCGATAATATTGATGACCACTCCGTAAATATGATACAGCGGCAGAAAGCCGTAGAATATATACCCCGGCCTTATCACGGGGCTGTAGAACATCGCCCCGTTCCCAAGCGATATGATATTTCCGTGCGTCAGGCCGACAATTTTCGGGTTTCCGGTAGAACCCGAAGTGAATGACAGCATCGCCAAATCGTCGGTTCCGACATCGGCGGCGGAAAACTGAGATTCGTCCGCATCGTCGGCGGTTTCGATATCGAACATTTTCGGGCCGCCGTCAACAAAATACGACTTTTGCGCCAACGCCAGCTTGCAGTCCGTCCTTTTCATCATATTCAGGTGCTCGGTTCGGGAAAGACCGGTATCCAGCATCAAGACCTTCGCGCCCTGGGAAATTATGGCGAAATAGGATTTTATGAACTCCGGCGTGTTTCCGGACAGAAGGGCGACGGTATCGCCTTTTTCAACCCCGAATCGCTCAGCCAGCATGACGGCGCGCTGTTTGACCTTTTTCAGCAGGTCCGCGTATGTTTCTCGCTGCCTGACAAAGAAGACATTGTCGTTGCAGGCCGTGCAGACATTTTTCAACATTTCATATATATTTTTTCCAAACATGATAAAAATCCTTTCTTTTGACGGAGCAAGGTTACAACAATTTTTGGTATTTTTCAATAAAAATTACAATGCGGATTCTTTCCCAATTTATTTTGAAAGAATCCTTAATCTGTAAAGATTAAATTAAAAAAAAAAGATGTTGATATTATAGTAAAATCATGTTGGAAAATAAAAATGCTTTATGCTACTATCGGCCTGTGGAACACATTATGAAAAGGCAAATAAATGTACTATTCAACTTTGTATCAATCTCCAATCGGCGAAATCACACTGGGATGTTGCGGCGATAAATTGGTTGGCCTGTGGATGGACGGACAAAAATATTATGGCGGTACAGTGCCGGAAAAAATGATACCAAAAGACGATTGCCCTGTGTTTTATGCGACAAAAAAGTGGCTCGGTAGGTATTTCGCGGGTGCAAGGCCCGAAATTTCAGAATTGTCATTGGCGCCAATCGGCGGCGAATTTCGCCAAAGTGTCTGGAAAATCCTAACTGAAATTCCATATGGAATGGTAATTACATATGGCGATATTGCGAAAAAAATAGCAAAAAAAATGGGCAAGCGAAACATGTCGGCCCAGGCAGTTGGCGGTGCGGTTGGCCATAATCCAATTTCAATTATTATTCCGTGTCATCGCGTGGTTGGGACAAATGGCTCTTTGACCGGTTTTTCAGCAGGTGTCCACACAAAAGCCAAATTGTTGGAATTGGAGGGCGCCGATTTGTCCGTATGCTTTATACCAAAACGCGGTTCAACACTATAATAATAAACAGCGTCGCAAATACAGCATTATATCGAATCAATACACGTCAGAACTGGCGGAGAGGGGGGGATTCGAACCCCCGATAGGGTTGCCCCTATACTTGATTTCGAGTCAAGCGCATTCAACCGCTCTGCCACCTCTCCGTAAAATATGCGCAAGGCATCCCTTGCCCATGATTTGTTCGCCGTAGAAAAATACCCGCCTTCCCGGTCTATCCCGGCGCAATTTTCAGCCGCCAACGCAAACTGGGCATATTATATTGAATAATATGCGTTTTGCAAGACTTTAATCGCAACGTCGTTATCGCAACAAGTGCGATGAACTGGCGGAGAATATCATGCCGTCGCTGACCAGAAAATGGTCTATCACCTCTATCTTCGTCGAATGCAGCACATTTATGATTTCCATCGTCACTGATATATCCTGTTCGGAAAAGAATCTGTTTCCGTCGGGATGATTATGCACCAGCAGAACGAAATTCGCATTCACTTCCAGCGCACGGTGTAAAACTTCGCGCGGATATACCCCGACATTGTCCACAGTTCCGACAGAATGAACCTCATCCAGCAACAATCTTTTATTTTTATCCAAATATAATACATGAAACTCCTCCTGTTTTTTGTTCATCAGGAGCAACAGGCAGTAATTTTCCAATTTTTTGATATCGTTGAACAGGGGATTTTCCGACAGATGATGTTTGTAATCCAACAGCACAACCTTGTGTATCAATTTCAAAAATACCGCGGTGTTGATTTTCAATCCATGAAAAGCGCACAAATCTCGGATGGAAGCCATCGTCACCTCATGAACATTACCAAACTTCATCAGCAGATGACGAACCAAGGGCTTGACGTCAACCCTCGGAATAGCGTAAGTCAGCAGCAGTTCCAAGAGCTCGCTCTCCGATATCTTGTCTTCCAAAAACTTCTTCCGCAATCTCCCGCGATGTCCGGAATACCATTCCTTTGGGATTTTTTCAACTACCAAGCTGCCTCTCCGTAAATATAACGCACCCATCCTCGGTGATTCCGACAGTATGTTCCCATTGCGCCGATAGTTTCCCATCCTTTGTTCTCGCAGTCCAGCCATCGGAATCCACAACACATTGCTCGGTTCCCTGATTCAGCATCGGCTCTATCGTGAACACCAATCCCGGCGTCATTAGAATCCTATCCTGCGACTTTTCATAATAGTGGTATATTACCGGCTCATCGTGCATGACCTTTCCTATTCCGTGCCCGACAAAGTCGCGCACGACGGAATATCCGTTCGCCTTTGCAATGCCCTCGACCGTCTTGCCGATTTCCGACAGCGGAACGCCCGGCGAGCATACGGCAATCGCCGAGTTCAGCGCGTCAAGCGTCACTTTCACCAATCTGCGCGCTTCGGGCGACACGTTTCCAATCATAAACATGCGGCTGGAATCGCCGTGGAATCCCTTCAACTCGGCGGTAAGGTCGATGTTGATTATGTCGCCGTCCTTCAGAACCTCATCGTCTTTCGGAATCCCGTGAACCACAACGTCGTTCACCGAAGCGCAGATATGCCTTGGAAACCCTTGATATCCGAAATCCGAAGACCGGGCGCCGTTTTCGCGCAAAAAATCCGCGACCATTCTGTCAATCCGGCCGGTGGTGATACCGGCAACCACGTGTGGGGTTATGAAATCGAAGCAGCGGGCGACCAAATCACCAACCGCGCGCAATCTTTTGAAATCCTTCGGTGCATAGACGCTAGGCAGCATGTTTTTTCCTGTGCGTAAGGTGCGGCAGATGCGGAATATGCGAGAAAATCCGCCACTTCTTCATCTTGTTCCTGAGATACCTTTCGTAAATGAAAAACAGCGACCCTACGCCCACAAGCGGCAGCAAAAAATACACGATTCTGAACGCCAGCAAACTGCCGAACAAAACAGCCTTGTCGACGCTGTCGGGCATCGCCAGCATGACGACGCTTTCGAACACGCCGATTCCGCCGGGAACCTGCGCGAAGATGCCGGCCGACTGCGCGACCACGAAAATCGATACAAACTCCACCATGGGAATATCGACGGCATGAAATGTCAGACAATACAGAACCAATCCGGCCAGAATACTGTCTGTCGCGCCCAGCGCGCACTGCATCAATCCGGTGTATATTGAGGGAACCTTGAACTCTATGCTGCCAATCCTGAACGTCCTTCCGCAAAAAAACACGCATGCGGCGAAATACGCGCCGAGAAAGCCGCAGCATGCGCCGAACAAAATATGCAGCATGCGGCTGTCCGCGAAACCGCCCGATGGCAGCAAAAAAAAGCCCGCGACAACGACGGTCGCAGCGCCGAGATAATACGTGAATCCGGAAAACGTCAGCATTCGGACAATCTCGCCCGCCTTGATTCGCCATCTGGTATACAACCTGTATCGGATTGCCCCGCCGCTGATTGCGGCGTTCCCGGCATTATTTGACACAACGAAACCAAGCATTCCGGCCAGCATCCACTTCCACCACGCCAAACGCCTTCCGACATAATGCAATGCGAAAAAGTCATAGCATGACAAAACCAGATACTCCGCGACGCATACCAGGCATGCCCAAAATATATGCCGCATCGGGATTTCGGTCAGCGCGTCAAAAATCTCGGCCAAGGAGTATTTGCGCAGCTGCCAATACAGCATACATGCGGCAAGCGCGAAAAATAGAATGCCGATGCGCGAAACCGCTTTTTTAAAAATCCTCTTTGCCCGCGGCGACAAATGTGCTCTCCTTGAAAGAAACGACTGTTTATGCTACAATTATTTGCGATGAAAAACAAGAAAAAGTTTATTGCGCGCACCGCAGTTTCGCGCCGCGACTTTTTGTCAATTGCCGGCGCGGGCGTGGTTGTGATGACTTTTTTCCCAAAAATGGCGTTCGCCGGGGATAACGAAGTCGTTTCCATACGCACGGGGCTGCGTCCGGGCAGCCAGACCAGGCTGGTCATAGAAACCGCCAAAAGGCCGGAATACTCTTTATCTTATCCGGACGGGAAACTGGTGGTATCCATAACCGCGAGGGGAAATCCAAAGCCGAAACTGGCCGACGGAACTCTGATAAAGAGCATTGACGTTCAGAGCAACAAAATCGTCGCCAATCTGAAGAAATCAATATCGCCAATTCCCAAAGGCCAGATTATGATTCTGAATCCCACAGGGGACAGCCAATACCGTCTGGTTCTGGATTTCGCGGCCGGCTCGGCGACGGACAAATCGAAATACGCGGCGGAAACTGCGGTCGCGAAACAAGGAGCGGCGCGAAAGCCCGTCATCGTGATTGACCCAGGGCACGGCGGCAAGGACCCCGGCTGCATCGGAAGCTCCGGAACGCAGGAAAAGGACATCGTGCTGTCGGTTGCGAAAAAACTCCATGACAAACTGAATAACGCCGGATATAATGTCCATTTGACCCGGAAAAACGACGCGTTCTTGAACCTTGACACGCGCAGCGACATAGCCGAAAAGAAAAAGGCGGACTTGTTCGTCTCAATCCACGCGAATAGCAACCCCAAGAAAACCGTAAAGGGATTTTCAGTCTATACCCTGTCGCAAACTGCGTCGGACGCCGAAGCGCAAAAACTGGCCGAGGCGGAAAACGCCGCCGACAAAATCGACGTCGACGGATTCAGGGGATTCGAGCCGGAAATACGCATCGCCCTGTCCTCTCTGCAGCAGCACGCAATCGCCGAAGAATCGGTTGTGTTCGCGCGGCAAATAATACAGGCGACGCAGAAGTCCGGAATCAGCCGTGTGGACAAGGCGCGCAGATTCGCGCCGTTCGCGGTACTGAAAAGCACGGTGCCGTCATGCCTTGTAGAACTTGGGCATTTATCGAACAAGGATGAAGAAAAATTGTTAAAATCGACAGATTATCAAAACAAGCTTGCCAGCGCCCTTTTGTCGGCGATAGGAAATTACGACTTTACGATATAATCGCCGGGTGCCAATGGGAATGAAGGTGATTCTAAGTCATGCGGCGTCATCGATGCCTATCGTTTCCATGACTTTCGGCACGATTGAATCGGAACTGAAACGCGCCAGGCCCGCGTTGGCATTCGCAATCATTTTTGCGCAATCAACTTTGCCATGATATACATCCGACATTATTTGCGCCAGTTTGGCGTATTCGCCAACGGGAAAAAGCAACCCTGCTTTACCGTCCATCAAGATTTCCCGCGGGCCGGATTTGCAATCCGAGGATATATTCAGCGTGCCGCAGGCAGCAGCCTCTATTATTGCAGTGGGTAATCCCTCCTGCGGACTAGAAAGTATATGCGCCATCGCGCCCTTCATATAACCATAAGGCTCCGGTATGGTCCCAGTAAAAATTATTTGCTTTTTGGATTCTAATTCGTTGGCCAGATTTTGCATGATTTTACGCATAGGCCCGTCTCCGATAATATATAATTTTACATCTGGCTTACCGCCGTCACGCCAAAACTTATCAAATCCCAAAATTATCGTCGCCGGGTCTTTATCGTTGTTCAGCCTAGATACCGACACGAAGTATTTACCGCCCATCCCGACGTCTACTTTTTTGACTATGTCGGCAATCGGAATAATATTATAAATCTGCGCGGCCTTTCGGGCATGTTGCGGAAATACTGTAGCAAAGTCATTTTTCATAGATTCGGTCAGTAACACGATTTTGTCGTATTTCAATATCTCGGAAACATCGTGCGCTCTATCATTGAAAAACGAGTTTGTGCCGCCGTGAAACCACATTATTTTCCGCCCGCGAAATCCATAGATAATTTCTTGGCTGTATCCATTCTTGAAGTCTATCGCCGCAAAGGCGCCTTTTAAAGCCCTCCGCGCTTTTCCACGGGCCGCATGCAATCGCAGCAAGAAAAATATTTCCCTGAGAAACCAACGCTTTTTTCTTCTCGGACATGCTGTATTATCAATAAGTTTTATTCTTTCGCGATTATCCCGAAACCAATTTCTGAAATAAGAATGCCGAACTTTCCCAACGACGACTATCTCCAAATCTTCACGGATTTTTAGAACATCCAGAAGATTTTTCAAAACCATTTCCGCCCCGCCCATTATCATAATGTCTGCGAAAAAAACCAATTTCTTCTTCATTTTATTCAACCCCCATCGGTTCGACTTTTGTGCAATAAAAAACCGCCAAGGACATTGGCGGTCAGGGAGCTAACAAACCATAGTCAAGAATGATTCCGCGACTTTTCGGTTGCCCGTGTTTTATAGTCGACGGCTCCCCGACCACTGCCGGGGGATAATCTCAATGCAAAGACAACCGCTATTTTCGGATACCAGTGTCACTGCACTGCTTGACTGTGGACTTGTTATAGCCCTGAACCAAAATCCCTTTGGATTCAGACATATTATATCCGGGGTCAAAAATAAATGCAAGAGAAAAATAGGAATAGGGGTTAGGGATAGGGAGAATACAAATCCCATTAACTTTGCCACTCAGCAACTTCATATTTATCTGTCTGTTATCCCTTTTATTCTATCACCAATTCCTTGTTTTTCACGTCGACATTCACGCTTCCTCCATCGGTGATTTGACCCGACAGAATCTTTTCGGCAATCGGGTCCTCCAGAGCCGACATTATGAACCGCCTCAGCGGCCGCGCGCCGTATGCCATGTCGAATCCATTGGCCGCCAGCCATTCCGCCGCCTTGTCGGAAACGTGCAGCGTTATGCGGCGCTCGGCCAGACGTTTTTCCAGTTCGCGCAGCTGTATGCGCACAATCCGCGGCATTTCCTTTATCGTCAGCGCGTTGAAGAACACGAATTCGTCGACGCGGTTTATGAACTCGGGCAAGAACTGCTTCTGCACGGCCTCCATGTCTTTCAGATTGCTGGTCATAATAATGATTGTGTTCGCAAAGCTGACCGTGCGTCCCTGTCCGTCCGTTAGGCGCCCATCGTCCAGGATTTGCAGGAATATCTTGAAAATATCCGGATGCGCCTTTTCGATTTCGTCGAACAACAGAACCTGATACGGACGCCGGCGGATTGTTTCCGTCAGGGCGCCGCCCTGGTCGTATCCGACGTATCCCGGGGGCGCTCCGATAAGCCGCGCGACGCTGTGCGGCTCTTTATACTCGCTCATGTCGAACCGCGCAATGGCGGCATCGTCATTGAACAAATATTCTGCCAGGGTTTTCGCCAGTTCCGTTTTTCCAACACCAGTCGGTCCCAGAAACATAAACGAGCCCGTCGGCCGCCTCGGGTCCGCCAATCCGGCGCGCGAGCGTCGGATTGCCCGCGCGACGACGGAAAGAGCGTTGTCCTGCCCGACCACCCGCGCGCGCAGCGCGTCCTCTATTCCCAGCAGTTTCGCTTGCTCGTCGCCGGTCATCTTGTCGGCGGGCACACCGGTCCAGCGCGAGACGACGGCCGCGATGTGCTCCGGCATGACGGTTTTATAATCATGCGCCGAATTGTTTTTTTCAAGCTCCGCGATTTGTTTTTCCAATTCCGGAACGCGTCCGTATTGCAGAGACGACGCCTTTTCGAAATCCCCGCCGCGCATTGCGATTGCGATTTCGTTCTTCACGTTTTCGAGCTCAGTCATGGCGTTGGAAAGCGCGTGGATTTGCTTTTGCTTCGCCTGCCATTCGGCCATCAATTTGTCCTCTTCCTCCTGCTCGGACGCAATCAGTTTTTCCAAATCATTCAGGCGTTTTTTGGAATCATCGTCCTTTTCTTTCTTCAGCGCGCTTTGTTCGATTTTCAACTGCATCAAATGGCGCGACACCTCGTCCAGTTTTTCCGGACGCGATGAAACCTCGATTCGCAGACGCGCCGCCGCCTCGTCCATCAAATCAATCGCCTTGTCCGGAAGAAACCTGTCGGCGATGTATCTGTCGGACAGTTTCACCGCGCTGACCAGCGCGGCGTCGGAAATGCGGACGCCGTGATGCTGCTCGTATTTTTCCTTTAACCCGCGCAGAATTGAAATCGTGTCGTCAATCGTGGGCTCGTCGATAAACACCGGCTGGAAACGCCGCGCGAGCGCGGGGTCTTTTTCGATGTATTCGCGATATTCGTCCAAGGTTGTCGCGCCAAGGCAGTGCAGTTCGCCGCGCGCCAGCATGGGCTTCAACAGGTTTCCGGCGTCCATAGCGCCGTCCGCCTTGCCCGCGCCGACCATCGTGTGCAATTCGTCTATAAAGAGAATTATTTTTCCATCCGCCTCCTTGATGCCGTTCAGAACGGACTTCAACCTTTCTTCGAATTCGCCGCGGTATTTCGCGCCGGCCAACAGCGCGCCCAAATCTAATGAAAGCAACTGTTTTTTCATCAGCGATTCCGGGACGTCGCCGGAAATTATGCGTCCGGCCAATCCCTCCACAATCGCGGTTTTCCCAACGCCGGCGTTCCCAATCAGAACGGGATTATTTTTCGTGCGGCGGGATAGAACCTGGATTGTGCGGCGGATTTCGTCATCTCGGCCGATTACAGGGTCAAGTTTCCCATTGGCGGCCAGTTCCGTAAAATCGGTCGTGAACTTTTTCAATGCCTCCGTCGGCTTCAATTCCTGTTCTTCGGGATTCATACAAAACACCTCTTTTTCGGATTATATAGTTCGCGGCGCAAGATTTTCAATAGGAACGGATTCTGTTTTTTTTCGCTTGCACTGGCGCACGGATAATTCTATAATATGACTGAATCCAAAGGGATTTGGGTTCGGGTTTATCAAAACCTATCTATTGCGGTGCGGAAGCGCCGTTATCCTAAGAATGCCGATGTTTGGCACCGGAATCCCGACTTGGTCGGGTATGTGTGGCTATATAATAGGATTCGTCCGAAGACCACGGAGTCATTCAATAGATGATTTTGATAATGCCCGACCGCCAATATCCTTGGCGGTTTTTTAGTAATTTAGGAGTGGAATATGAAACTGTTGTTGTTTACCGTGATTATGTCTATTATAACTTTCAATCTTATGGCGATGATAAGGAGGAGCTATTACATCGTCACAAGCAAAGGCACAATCTCGCTCGGCATGCTCATTTCGATTGACCCGATTTTCGATAATTGCGGCGCTTCATCGATAAGCTGCGCAAATAATACATATTCTAATTCCGACGGCAGATTATGCGGGAACAACGGGGTGTGCACATCTCAGTCGAGCTATTACGGTAGCGATATTTATCACAAGTATACCGTCAATTTCGAGAATTGTTCTTCACCCCCCGGGTGGACCGATGTATCTGGGACAAACTACCAGAAAGCCAGTTGCGACGGAAACACATTTTACCGCTGCAAGGGCGGATTTTATGGGAAAAGCCAAAGTTGCAGCGAATGCCCGTCGTTTTCGTTTGATGGGGTAAATGTTCCTGTGACCAGCATTGCGGGTGATAATTTCGAGTTGGAAACATGTTATGCAGTTCCGGGCGATTACAATGGCACCGTAGGCAGGTTCTCAATCCCTGGTTCATGTTATTATTAATAAGCCGCGGTCTCTTTTTGCGTTCTGGACGGCTTGGACAGCTGGCGTCGCCGCTCCGCTGTCCTTGCATTGCCTTAATCTCCTTCGCCAGCGGAGGAGATTTTTCTGTCAACTTGACAACAACCGGCAAATCAGATAGCATGCAGCGCATGCGAACATTGGAACTTATCGGAAAGAAAGTCTACGTTTGGGGCATGGGCGTCGAAGGAAACGCCGTGCGTGATTTTCTGGCGGAAAAACATCCCGAACTAAAAGTCGGAACCATCGAAAACGATGTTGTTCCGGATGACGCAGAAATCGTCATAAAGTCCCCGGGCGTCAGCATTTATAAGGACGAATATGTCCGCGCCGCCGCGCGGGGCGTCCGATTCACCAGCATGATGAACATATTCTTTGCCGAATTGCGCGCACAGCCAAAGCGCCCAATCGTCATCGCAATCACCGGAACAAAAGGAAAAACGACAACCGCTTCGATGCTTGCCTTCATGTTGGAAAAACTGGAAAAAAACGTCGGCCTCGGCGGAAATATCGGAACCGTTCCCTTGGGATTTTTGGGCCGTGACTTGGATTACATCGTTTTGGAATTGTCCAATTTCCAAATTACGTCTTTGGAATACTGGCCGGATTATTGCCAGGTCGTTTCGATTTCCCCGGCGCATTTGGACTGGCACCTGAATTATGAAAACTACAAACGCGACAAATTGCGACTGTTGCCGCACTGCAAAAAGGTATTTTTATGCGGATATGACAAATACCTGAAAACGTTGGATTTGCCGAACGCAAAGTTTTATTACAAAACGCCCCTGCCAGTGCCGCCGCTGCAAGTAATGGGCGAGCATAACCTTATCAACCTTTCCGGAGCGTTGGAAATCATCGCGGAACTCGGGCTGGATGCGGAAAGGGCGCTATCGTTCATGCCGGACTTCAAGCCGGTGGAGCATCGGCTTGAAAAAGTCCATGAAAAAAACGGTTACATATTCATAAACGACTCAATCGCGACGGTCGCGGAATCTACGATTGCGGGAATCAAGGCGTTCGCCGGGAGGCCGCTTGCGGTGATTGTCGGCGGATACGACAATAAAAGCGCGAATTTTGGCGAATTATCGCGTTTCGTTACGGAAAACGACGATGTGAAAATCGCGGTCGGATTGCCGGATACGGGACGGCTGGTCGACAGCCCGAAACTTAAAATGGTCGGGGCAAGCATGAAAGAAGCGGTTGATGCCGCTATCGCCGCCCTGCCCGGCGGCGGCGTCGTCTTGCTTTCGCCCGCCGCACAATCGTTCAACATGTATAAGAACTATAAAGAACGCGGCGAAGATTTTACGAACTGCGCGAAAGCCGCTATTTGATAATACGCTAACCAGGATTGCGGTGTGCCCGCCGTTCGGCGGGTCGTCTGGATGACGAAGAGCATCGTTGCCTCTTTTCATCATATTTGCTTTCCTCCTTGTCATTCCCGCGAAGGCGGGAATGACAAGGAGGAAAGATATGAGAATGACAAATCTTTTTGAATTGTCTTGAGTTTTATTATGGCAGCGCGAGGACGGCGGAGCGAGCGCACGAATGGTGCGTGCCGTACAGAACGCAACTCGCGCAGTAGTACGCGCAGTAGTTCGCGCAAACAGCCGCCGACGAATACGAGTAC
>JAITQO010000003.1 GCA_031288835.1 Rickettsiales bacterium
GTTGCATAAACGATGAACGGCTGTGTTTCAGACAGAGTGCCGAATACATTGTTTCTTGCCGTTGCTATATTGATGTCGCCGAAAGTATCGCGCATATTGTCAACCGCTTTTTTTAAAAGCGTTATCCCCGTATCCATGGCATCGGTTGCCCAGCTCATTTGCTCTTGCGGGGCAAGTTGCCGCCATTTTGCCGTCAAGGTTATCGTTCCCCCGCCATCAATGAGAGTGTTCAAAATAGTGGTTTTTGTTATGGCGGAGGTTCCGGCTTTGCATCCAACGCAGGTCCACTCATCGAACTTTCTTCTTGACGATGGTGGCAAATTGCCTGCATTCGGCAAATACGTGGGCTCTCCGGCGGTTCTATTATCCGTGCGTGGGAAAGTTGCTTCCGCCGGCATAATCGCGGCAAAATCGCCGGTGGCGTATTTTATAGTTATATCGGTTGCGGCCGGCACGGCCGCTTCGCAAACGCCATTCTCCAAGTTCCAGTTTGGTTTTGCGCTGTCGATGCAATCGCAGGCTTTCGTGCCCTCGTTCCATTTCGCGCCACTTGCGATAGCCGGCTGTGCGTCGCATTCTGTTTTTAATGCAAGTTGCTCTGCCGTCAATGCGGGCGGCACGCAATCCGTTTGTGTCGGATTCGGAATATTCGGGGCCGTGCATGATTGGCAGCGACCATCTTTCCATATTTTTGTTTTATCCGTAATGCAATCGGCTTTTTGCCTTTCTTCCTGTGCTTTTCCTATATCATTGAAATCCTGTATTTGGCTTGCTTCCGCTGGTTTTGCATCTTTATAAAGTTCGGTATAAATGCCTTGGGTGGCTTGGTCTGGATTGGCCTGTTTGAGAGTTTGCGTGAACTCCGGCGTTGTTATCGTATCCAAAAGCCCTTTCAGCAAATCATCCCATTCGTCCGCCCACGCTCCGGAGGATACAGACGCCGCTAAAATAAATATGCAAATTTTTTTCATTTCTCAGCCCTTGTTGTCAGTCCACCAATACAGGATTGGTGGCGGGCTGTTCTAAACGATGTTTGTGTAAAAATCGTGCGGCGTATTTGATATTTCGCCAGCCAACCCGCCATAAGGCGAGCGGCTATTTTTATGTCCGGCCAGACATACACAAACTCGGGTTTAGATACCCTGACCCGGCAATGTGCCGAGCTTGCCGGAATTATATCATAATGCCCACGGACGACGCAAGACAATTTTGCAAATAAATCATTGTCCATTCTTTGTTTTTTACCCGCAAATGGCAAGAACCCGTTCGGCGCGTGAAAGATGCATTTGCAAACATGGCGGAATATTTGTATCATAAGCGCGCCGAAATCATAAAGGCAACGCCGGCAAGGGTTTGGACAAGGCGGCCGCCTGTTTCAAGAAAAAGGATACGGAATGAAAATTGCGATAATTGGAACCGGATACGTGGGATTGCCGACAGGGGCCGGATTTGCCGAGCTGGGGCACGACGTCGTTTGCATCGACAAGATTCCGCAAAAAATAGACGACCTGAACAACGGCAAAATCACGTTGTTTGAGGAAGGGCTGGAAGACCTGCTCGACAAGAACCGCGCGAGCGGCCGGCTGGCGTTCACGACCGATATGTCCGCCGTGAAGGACGCCGACTTTGTAATTATCGCCGTCGGCACGCCGCCGCATCCGGTTACGAAAGAGGCCGACATGCGGCATATCCACGCCGCGGCGGAAGAGTTGGCCCCGCATCTGACGGGATACACCGTCATAGCGAACAAAAGCACGGTTCCCGTCGGAACCGGCGACAAGGTTGGAGAAATTATCAGGGCCGGGAATCCGGACGCGGACTTCGATGTGATTTCGATGCCCGAGTTTTTGCGCGAAGGATTCGCCGTTCGCGACTTTTTTCATCCCGACCGCGTGGTCGTCGGCACGGATTCCGCGCGCGCGCGGAAACGGGCGGAAGAACTTTACGACGCGTTCCGCGAAAGGCCGAACATTTTGTTCACGGGGCGCCGCTCGGCCGAACTTATCAAATACGCGTCGAACGCGTTTCTGGCGGTGAAAATCCATTATATAAACGAGATTGCCGATTTGTGCGGGAAGGTTGGCGCGAACGTTTACGACGTGGCGAAGGGAATGGGGCTGGATTCGCGCATCGGAAACAAGTTTCTGAATCCCGGCCCCGGCTATGGCGGCAGTTGTTTTCCGAAAGACACCAACGCGCTGACGCATATGGCGTCGAACGCGGGGGTGAAATTATCCCTGGTCGAGGCGGCCATATCCGGCAACGACGGGCGCAGATTAAAAATGGCGCTGCGCATACTGGGCGCCGTCGAAGGCATCGAAAGCCCCAGAATCGCGGTCTGGGGATTGGCGTTCAAGGACGGGACGGACGACGTTCGGGGAAGTCCGGCAATCCAAATCGTGCGGGAGCTTGTCTCGCGCGGCGCGAAAGTGACCGCCTATGACCCGAAGGCGTCGGACACGGCGCGGGCTGTTCTCGGCGACGCGATAGCCTACGCGGACAGCGCGGTTGCGGCGGCGGCCGGCGCGGATGTTCTGGCGGTTTTGACGGAATGGGGGGATTTTTCCGGGGTTTCGCTTTCCGATTTGCGAATGCGGCGGAAGAGCATCGTCGATTTGCGGCATATCGTCGACGCGAACGCCGCGCGCGGCTTGGGCTTTGATTACAAGGGATTCGCGGATGAGTGAGGAGATTGCGTTTTTTTCCGAACTTGCCGCATAAAAAAGTTATTTTTTCTTTATGCATTGCATAAGCCAAGGCAAAGACGTCGATAAAAGAATTGTCAAACAGGCAAAACTTCGCCGCCGGAACTGCCGAACCATTTGCCGGGCATTTATCCCTTTGGACATATAAACATTCTTTGCAAAGTAAATCCGAATCGGGTAGGTTCCCGCCAGCCGAGCTTTTATTTTTGCTTTTTTTTCTTTCCCATGCTAACTTTGTTTTCCACAGGGGAAAAATGGACGGCAAGCCGATTGTCTTGGTGGGTCTTATGGGGGCTGGAAAAACCAGCATAGGGCGCGCGCTGGCGCGAAAATTGAAAATCCCGTTCGTTGATTTGGACCAGGAAATAGAGTCGATATCCGGCTGTTCGGTCATCGACATTTTCTCGATGTATGGCGAGCCGGAGTTCCGGCGCATAGAAGAACGGGTGTTCGAGCGAATCCTGAATTCGCCGCCGGCCGTAAAGGTGATTTCCACGGGCGAGGGCGCGTTCATAACGAAGAAAATCCGCGACCTGGCGCTGTCGCGCGCATTGACGATTTGGCTGAGGGCCGGTTTGCATCTGCTTGAAAAAAGGACAAGCCTGCGGCTGACGCGCCCGCAGCTGCTGACGGGCGAGCCGTCGAAAATCCTTTCGAAACTGATAGACGAGCGCTATCCGATTTACGCCAAGGCGAACATTGTCATCGAAACCGCGGACGAGCCGCGCGCGAAAACCCTCAAAAAGGTGCTGGATGCGATTGTTGACAATACCGGCCAAAAGTTGTAAGGTATAGCCGATGTTTTTATTCGCGAAGTTTTCATCGTTTTTGTCAATGCTTACCGCGCCGTTCCGATGGGTTTGGCGGCAGATTTGCCGCATATTTCCGGAACGGGATTTCACTGTCATGACCACGCCGTCCGGCGTTGTCCGGTCTTTCCACCAAACGTCGTTCTGGCGGTTTTCGCGGGCCTGCTTTTGGATGGGGTTGTCTCTGTGGGCGTTCTGGTCGACGTATATTTATGTATATCACCGTCCGATGCTGCAGCAGCGGACGGCGGAATTGGAGGCGATGCGCGCCCAGCACGCCACGCAGATGAGCGACCTGGTGTCGTATCACAAGAAATTCGTGGAGCTGCACCGCGACATGACGTCCATAGACAACCAGATTCTGGAGGCGAAAAAGGTGGGCGAGGCGGCGTCCGCGGATTTGCTGAAGCGCCGCCTGAACACGTGGGTGCAGATTGACTTTCTGCAGCAGAGGTTGGACGAGATTTACACAAAGGGCAACTATGCCCCGGAGGTCAAAAAGTTCTCGGAATTGCAGTTGGATTACGAATTGGTCAAGGAGGAAAACCGTCAGGTTCGGAAATGGAACAAGGAGCTGGAGGATTCCATGGTCGCCATAAAATCCGCGGATTTCCAGATTGTCGAGCGCGTGTCGTCCCTTACCGCGGACGGCATAGAGGCGATAAACAAGGATTTGCGCAAAATCGGCAACACCTTGGCCTCGCTGGGTCTTGACAATCAGAAACTGGCGGAAAAGGCGAACAAGTCGGAAAGCCCCGCGATTGGCGAGCCGGTGAAGGATTTCAACCTTGCGAAAGACATCGACCCGAAGTATGAGCAATTGGCGCGCGAGGTGCAGTTGTGGCAGGGTCTGGAGCGGACGAAAACCATGCTGCCGCTGGGCGTGCCGCTGAAAACGAAGACGCGCGTGACTTCGCATTACGGCATTCGCAGCGACCCGCTCGACGGCATACCGACGATGCACAAGGGGATTGACTTTTCGGGACAGGTCGGGACGCCGCTGTATGCCGTCGCGCCGGGCAAGGTCATCCAGGCGGGCAACAGGTTCGGATACGGAGAGGCGGTCGAAATCGACAACGGCCTCGGGTTCACGACGCTTTACGCGCATTTGTCCAAGGTGCTTGTCCGCCGCGGCGATTGGATAAAGGTGGGCGACGTGATAGGGCTCGGCGGGTCGAGCGGGCGCAGCACGGGGCCGCACCTGCACTATGAAATCCGCTATAACGGAACCCCGTTCAATCCATACACATTCATCAAAGCAAAGGAATAAGCCATGTTCGCATTCACCAACTCTGAAAACAAGCAAAGCCCGACGATTATCGGCGCGGGCTGCAAACTGAACGGCGATATAAAGACGGACCACACCGTCCAGATTCACGGCGACGTGCTGGGCAAGGTGCAGGCGGACGTCGTGATTATCGGCAAGGGGGGCAGCGTCAACGGCCGCGTCATCGCCAACATCGTCTTTCTGCACGGAAACATGGACGGCCCGATAGAATGCGACATGGCGAACATATTCGGCAACGCCACCATGTCCGGGAACCTTTATTATTCGCGGCTGAACATAACCAGCAACGACCGCCTGGAATGCAAGCTAATCCACAAGGGAAACAAATGATTCCGGCATCCGCGAAGCGGCGCCGCGAAAGGAGTGAAAGATGAAGGCATACATTTCCAACGACCATCGCGGCGTCGGCCTGAAAATATATTTGCAGAACATGCTGGTTGCGGACGGATACGACGTCGAAAACCTCGGCTGCGATAATCCCGATGTTCCCGTCGACTTTCCGGAAATTGCGAAACTGGTGACCGACAAGCTGCTGGACGACAAGGACGCCCGCGGAATCGTGATTTGCGGAACGGGCGCCGGCGTAGTCATCGCGGCGAATCGTTTCCGCCATATCCGCGCCACGCGGTGCGAGCGGCCGGAGCAGGCCGAGGCGGACAGGTTTCACGACGACGTGAACGTTCTTGCGCTGGCCGCGGACGAGATTGACATAGAGCAGGCTTTTTTGACCGCGAAAAGTTTTTTGGATTCTCCGTTCGACGCGACCGAGCGCCGCATCCGCCGTATAAAAGAAATCTCGTAAAGAAATCTCTCCGCGCCGGGCTGGCGCGGCGCGAACCGCGCCCTCCAATCATGATTTTTTACTTGCGTTTGCTTTCGATTCGGAATGCCTGTTCCGGCATGCCGTGAATTTTACATGCAAGTGTATGAGAATGTGCCTTTCTCGTCCGAATGCGTGCCGGCCGGCTTCGCGCACGCCGGTATTTCAAAGTGGTTGGCCGGACATGCGGAATTGCCGCCTATCGCGATTGCGTTCTGTCCGGGGTTGCATCCGGACAACGCGTTCCCGACGGCATACGATACCGGAGAGCCGGGCGGAAGGTTGTTGTTGGTGACGCAGGCGGCCGAACAAAACACGTCGATGGTTCTTTCCGTTCCGTCGTTGCACGTGTAATAGGTTTTCGTGGTTTGCGTTCGCCCCGCATAGGTGGTGGATGAGCGGCTGGGCTCGCCGCAAATCAATTTTTCGCAGGCCTTGCATCCGCCGTTCGCGCTGCAGTCGATGGCGGCGGATGCCGGCGCGGGCGCCAGAGCCGCCGCAAGAAATGCGAAAATCGCCCGGGCGCGGCGGGTCGCGGCGCCTCCGCGCCGCATGCCCGTTGTGTCGTGTTTCATATTTTTTTTCTCCATATAAAAAGACCGCCAGAAGATGGCGGTCAGGGAGGTAAGAAATCATATCAGTTAAATGATTCCACGGCCTTTGAGTTACCCCTGTTATATAGCGCGCGGTTCCCCGACCGTTTCGTCAGGAATATAACGGCGCGGTTCGCGCCGAACTGATAAGGCTTCTTACAGCCCCGAAGCCACTTTCCAGTGGATTCGGGATACATTATAAATGCAAAATCAAAGCAAGGAAAGGATTTTTTTACCGCGCGGCGCACGATGCGAATACCTGCGCTATTGCCGATTGCTCCTGCGTCGTCAGCGCGCCGACGGGAACTATGAAACACCGCGCCGAATCTTTCAGGATAAAGACTTTCGCGCCGGTTTTGTATTTTTCCTGCATCGCCGACATCTGCGCGGATGACAAAAATGCGTTTTGTGTCAGCGGCGAATTGGTCAGCCCGGCGTTCACGACGGACTTTGCCGTCGAGAAATCGTAAACTTCCGATAGCGAATAAACCTCGGCCCAAATGGTTTCTGCCGGCGCGTTGAGCACCGAGCCTCTGTGGATTGCCTCCAATTCCTTGGTATTGTATGTGTCCAGCGCCAGGTTCGCGATGGTCGTCAATGTCGGCAGGCTGTTCGCCGTCCCGTCCGTTCCGCTGTTTCCGCGCGCGGGCGTGTTTATTTTCATATCGTCGCCGCATGCCAGATTCATCCGGTTCGTATAATACGCCAGAACCTGGTCCATCGCCGATTGCCATTCCGGCCCTTTGTTGGACAGGTCTATGGACACCATTTTTTCCGCCCATCCCAGAACGCTGGCGCCGAGGTTTCCGGCAATCGCGAACTTTTGCACCATCGCGCTCGAGCCGCCCGGCATGTCCGCGCCGCACGTATCGGTCAATTGCGACACCAATCTGTTCTGCGTTCCGTTTCCGTAGGTAAGGGCGACCTGGTGGCACGATATGGCGGCCGACAGTTCCATGCGTCGGGATATGCATTCGTCCGACCGCGAAAGAGTCAGTTTTTCCGCCAGGTTCGCCATGGACAGATACGACATCAGTTCGGATTGGACATACGACGGGCACAGGCGCGCCGCCGTGTTCATGCCGTTCACGGCCGCGGCCGTGTTCGCCCCGTATTGCGGCAGCAGCGGCGTTCGGTCTTTCTGTATGCAAAGCAGGGCATAGTTGTATAAATCGCTTTCCGTCGCATACATGCAGCGCCCGCTGCGCTGTCCGGGAATGATGGTCGTGTCGCCGCAGTATTCGGCCAGGCACTTAAAAATACGGTCGCGGCATTCGGAATCGATATCCGGCTGCGTTATTATATAGTATGTATTCCGCTGATTCTGGCGATAAGTATTTGCGGCCGCCTGATATCCGCGCGTATTGGATGTTGTAGCCAGCGCCGGCATTATGATGACCGATAGAATTGTGGCAAGCAATTTCTTCAATGAACTCCCTCTCGTTTCGTTATTATATCAAAGAAAAGGAACACGGGCAAGGGATTTTAATTTCTTTTGGCGCAATTTTTTTCTTATTTCATGTGAAATAAAAATATAGCTGATTCCTTATTTCACATGAAATAAGAAACGCATGGCGATATTTAGCGGTTTTATAAAATGATGTCAAGTGGAAAATTATTAAAAATGAAAATAAATCGCTTGACATGAAAATCGATTTTGTTAAAAATGAAGAGAATGAAAAAGGTCGGCGCATCCATGAAAGAAACATCGGGCGGTAACTTCATGCCGGGAAACAAAAGCGGGCGGTGGATATTTTATTTGATTTTGGTTGTCGTCCTGGTCGAATTATTCTGGACGCTGGGCGTCATGGGGCGGAAAAAGAGGGTGGAGCGGCTGATTGCGGACAAGATGAACTTTACCATAGAGGCGGACGGAACCCGGATTAAATCCGAGTTTGACGGCAAGGTGGCGCGCATTCACGTCGGCGGCAGACAATACGACATCCCTTTTGAACAAGAACGAATGGAGAAATACCAGGATAAAATCAGGGGAGGAATGAAGTCGGGCGTCATCAAGATAAACAAGAAAATCTTTAATACCGATTTGATGATGGAGGCGATGGCGGCGGCGGTTTTCATCGATGACGAAACGCCGTTTATTTTTTGCAAAAAATACCATCCGCTGACAAAATATAAGAAAGCATACGGCAATTTGTTCTCGGCCCATCGCAAAAAAGTTGAAAAAACCATGGTGGATTATTTCAGCAGGGAAGGATACGAGTATATAATGAAGGTCGTTGGCGACATCCCGAATGCAAACGCCAGGATTATGGAAGACGATTATGAGGATTGGAAGAAAAACGAGGTTGAGAAAGGAAGCAAAAAAGTCGGCAAGGCGGACTATTGTCGATTTTACGATGCGAACGGCAAGTTTCTGGCCGAGCATCAGTTGAGATTATACAAACAGCAAAGTCCTAATTTTTGATTTTTGGCCGGACGTCGCCGGATATCGCCGAGGTGACAAGAGTGACGCTATGGGGCGGCCGCCCGTCACTCCGTTGCGGCGCCACAACGGAATGACGTTCGCTTTGTCACTTTTCTCTTATCCCCTGTCTATTGTCACTTCTCTGTCTCTAATTTTTCATTTCACTTTCGCTTTGTTCCGTGTTATTATTACCCCCGTATCCGAAAGGAACCGAGACATAAGAAATCTCGTGGCTAGTGTGCCTCGGATAGGCACAAAAAATAAATATCCCGCCAACGGCGGGATTGCGCAGGTTATATATCGAAGGCCAGCGCGGTCGTCTAGTCACGATTTTCTTATAATCCCGCCACCTTTTGGGGCACATAACAAACAACCAAAAGGTGGAAACATGGCGCAAGACACGGACAACTTCGTAAGAAAGGTATTGAACAAACATCTAATAAGGCACATCGTGGACGACGTGTTCCTGTCGATATGCTTGGACGAGGGC
>JAITQO010000013.1 GCA_031288835.1 Rickettsiales bacterium
AATCCCCTGTCTCTTGTTTCTTGTCTCCTGTCACTTCTCCGTCCCTTTCTCCCTCATCCCTTTTCCTCTTTTTCAAAAACCGTGTCAAGGGATTTATTTTCATTTTTAAAAATATTTTATTTGACATCATTTTAAAAAATCGCCAATATCATGGTATGCTTTCTTATTTCATGTGAAATAAAAAATACTATATATCCTTATTTCATGTGAAATAAGAAATATTACTTCCATAACGCCGCGTGTAGAACGACGGCGGCACTATTTTTTATATTATTCCGGCATTTGCGATTTGCACAAATGTTTCGGGGAAAAGTTGCTCGGCGCGTTCGGCGCCAGTTAGACAAAATCGCGACCAGTCAACATTCGGAATTATGGAACGAAGCATTTTGCGGCGCTGTCCGAAAAGAACGGCCGTTAGTTTTTCGACTTTCTCAGCCCGGATTCGATTCTCAAGTGGCGTCAATTGAACGACCGCCGACCGAACCTTTGGCGGCGGAACGAACGCGGTATTCGGAACATTAAAAAGTATTTTCGATTTCCAATTCAACGCCGCCAGAACGGACAGGCGCCCATAGCGCTTTGTTCCGGGCACGGCGACTATGCGCTCCGCCACTTCGCGCTGGAACATCAGCGTCATCGATTTTATTTTATCAGGAAAACGCAGCCATCCGGCCAGCATTTCCGTTCCGACATTATACGGAAGGTTCGCGCAGACGGCATATTCCCTCTCGTTGATAGAAACGTCCAGCGCATCGCCGTAAATCACCTTCAATCGCCCGCCGGACGCATTCGCGATTTTGTCCAGAATCGGTTTTGCGGCAACGTCCTTTTCAATCGCGATAACGCGCTTCGCCCCGCATTCGAGCAGCGCCCGCGTCAATCCTCCGGGCCCAGGCCCGACCTCGACAACGACGCTGTTTTCCAAATCCGGAACGGCGCGCGCGATTTTCCGCGTAATGTTCAGGTCGAACAGAAAGTTCTGCCCCAAAGATTTTTTCGGCGCCAAGCCGGCCGAACGCATCATTTCGCCGACAGGAGGAAAAGAGGTTATTTCAGAGACCATTTTATAAATGACGAAGCGGCGCAATGACGAAGTTGATTAAACAAATGGCGCGAACAGGTCACTGCGTCACTTGCCGTATATGCATCTGAACCCGTATTCGCGCATGCTTGCGCCCTCGGCATCGACCTTGTAGTCGAAAAACGGAGTCGGCCGGATTGCCTCGAACGAGGCCTTGTCATAAACCATGGCGACCGATTCCGCGCGGCGGCCGCAAACCTTTTTCATCTCGAAATCCGCGACCTTGCCGAGAATATCGCGCATATCGCCGTCGACATCCCCGCCGTTCGCGTTCTGAACCAGTTTCAGGCGCATTTCGCGCAAATCCGTATCGCCCAGCAAAATCTCGACGCGAACCATCGCGCCCTTGTATTCCTGCCAGCGGGTCGTCATCTTGCTGGTGCCCCATTTGTCGGTGGATTCCTTCTTTTCCTGCTCGGTTTTCGGGCGATACGCCTCGACATTGGAATACTGGTTTCCGGGCTGCATGAAGGCCATCGTCCGCTCGTTCAATTCGGGCGCGTCCGGCCCCCCGTTTTGGAAGTCCTCGCTGTTATACGGAACGTCGTCCTGCGGCTGCTGCAGACAGGCGGTCAAGAGCAATAATGGCAGCAAAAACTTCATTCTCATGCCATTCATTCTATCAATTATTCCGTTCCGATTCAAGACAAATCATATCCGGCTTCTTTTTAGTATCCACAGCAATTCCTTGACTTTTTTACTTCGGCCGCGGAGATTCCGGCAGCCTCGGTACGTATTGTAGTCCATCGTCATGATTTCCGCGGCCCCGTATTTTTCAAGAATCCGCCGGAACGTATCAAATGGAATAATTCCCTCGTTATTATAAGAAATCAGAATATATTTCGATTTGGTATTCTTTATCAAATCGTCCATTGCCTCAACCGCCGGCCCCCTCTTGTTGTAATCGGACCTGTTCCAATTTTTGGCAATTCCGCTGACGCCGTTTTGTATCGGTATTTCTTTTTCCGGCGCCGCCAGTATGTTCAGCATAAAATAGTTGGAGCCATACGGATGCTGATTATACGGAGGGTCGTAATAGGCCAAGTCATATTCTTTCGACTCTTTGACCAAATCGTTCACGTTTTTCTGCAAAACATTCACCCCGCATTCACAGTCGCCGAATATCGGCATCCGCAAAGTTATCGGCCTCAATATTCTGGCCAGGGCGTTTTCCCCGCGCCCGCCGAAATGACCGATTCCGTCCTTCTTATGAAAACCTTTGAACACCCCGCTGGTATTATTGTGAACGGACGCGGCGACTAGCAGCGGCGCCAGGTAAAAATGCCTTTCCGCCCCGTCGATATTTTTATATATGAACGTTTTCAGCGTATCCAACGCCATCGCGTTGCGGCGCGTATAAAAGACGCGTTCGCCAGGCCGTATGTCGCCGTCGTCAGCCGGGGCGTAATTTTTTGCGATGAACCCCTCTTCCAATCCGCCGTTCAACCGATTGTTCAGCCCGTTTATAATCCGTTCAATCCGGGGCAGGTCCAGGGACGATTTATTTGCCAGATAACATTTATTCACGATATAGGAATACAACTCCAAATCGTTGCTGGTCAAATCGACGGAATGGTATTTCATCAATCTGGACACCGCCCCGCTTCCGGCGAATCCGTCCAGACAGACAAGTTTGCTTTTATTCAGCGATTTCTTTACTTTTTCTATTCCCCTGTTCAGGAATCCCAGCAAAGCCCGCTTGTTTCCGATGTATGTTATCAAATTTTCCACGAAAAACGGCGCCGACAAATTTATGCATTCATCAGCCTTTGCAGATAAATCCGAAAACGCAAGATTCGCCCGCACTAGAAATTTTCCTTCCCGTATTTGGAAAAATAGTATTGAATGCTGCGTTCCGCGATATCATGCATAATCGCGGACATTTCCTCCGCGCCCCATTTATCCCTCTGAAAATAAAAACTTCCGCGATTGAACGGGCCTTCGTTGTATAGATGCGTTTTATTTAACTTTCCGAACATGGCGACCGTGACGGCCCTGTCCAAAATGGAGGAATCTTCTGCAAAATCGCAGCCGTATCCGAAACACACAAAGGGGAATATCGCCTCGTGCAGCAGCGAAGCGCGGAATCCGATTACGTTTTTGCCCAGCCGCTCGATTGCATTTCCCTGGGCCTGCCTGCACAACCCTTCCGCCAGCCGCGCATCGTTCGTCCCCTGATTTTTCGCCTCGGAAATCAAAATCGGGCGCGCGGCGCCGTCCTTGCCGACAATTGACAAGATACCGCCGTCCGGGGTCATAAAACTTGAATCAAAGTTATAAAAGAACTCAACGTCCGGAAACCTTTTCCGCAAGTCCGCGACAATATCCTTCAGAAAGATTTGCTTGCTCCAAACAAATCGCAAATCTGGAAAATCGACCGCCAGCCTTTGCTCCACAATCTCCAGCGCCCGCGCGAGCTCCCGCTCCTGCCGTTTGCTGGTTCCGTTGATGGCGGTGCCCTTTCTGGTCTCGCGAAGCTGCGCCGATTGCGACATGGCAATCCCCTTATTTCCAAGAAAAATATACCAACAAATCGATTTCCATTCAAGGTGTTTTATGATAAAATTGAATCATGCCGGATGTTGTTCTTGATACTTTGCTGAAGCCGCTGGAAGAGTTCTACAAACCGGACTTTGTCGAGGAAATCGCCGTCAACCGCGCGGGCGAGGTATGGATGCGCCTGCACGGGGCCAAGGTTCCGTGGGTCGCCTATAATTCGGAAAAATTATCGCGGCAATATTTGATTGACCTGATTCACACCGTCGCCAACGTCTACGAGCGCCCGTTCGAGCCCATCCGCGGAATGCCGGTCGTCTACGCGACGCTGCCCGGCAACCACCGCTTCACCGGCATATCCGGCCCCAACGTGATGTATGACGACAACGACCTGACGGGGGGGGTGGCGCTGAACATCCGCGGAAACTCGTCGCCGGACACGACGTTCGAAAACTATCATCTGGTAAAGGGCGCGCCGCTGCTCAAAATCAGCAGGCGCGGTAAGGAGATTCCAAAAGACCCTTACGACCGCCTGATGACAATCATTGATTCCGGCGCGCCGATACTGTTTTCCGGCGCAACCGCGACCGGGAAAACGACCTTCCTGAACCACATTCTGAAACAAATCGACCGGCAGGCGCGCGTGATTACGGTCGAAGACGCGCGGGAACTGAAGGTTCCGCAAAAAAACCGCGTGCATTTCGTTTTGTCGCGAACCGAGCAGACGAACGAGATGAATTACGCGCGCCTTTTGGACCTGGTGGTCAGAATGACGCCGGACGTCATAATAGGCGGAGAAATCTCGACCGACAACGCCGGCGTCCTGTGGGAAATGATGGAGACGGGGCACAACCATTTCTACACCACGATTCATGCCGAATCCGCCGACGCGGCATACGGCGCGTTCGCAGACCGCATCCTGCATACGCAGCCGGCGTATAATCGCACGGATTTAATCGAAGAAATGAAATCGAAAGTCCATGTCGTGCAGCTGTCGCGAGAAGGGTCGGAGCGCGCCGTCACGGAAGTCGTCTGATAATTCTCCGCCATTCCGCCGGAAATGGGCGGGGGGGTCAATCCCCCAATTTGTATATTCGGAGAGAGGCGGCCGGCTGCGCGGCCATAATCATCTCATATGTCGTCCCCGGCACGGTTATCAAGTTATAACAGCTATCAGTGGCGCATTTTCCAACCGTAATCCACTGGCTATGCGAATTCGTGGTATAATCATAGCCCGGGTCTCCCGGGTTCTTCGCCGTCACCATTCCAACGCACGGGCAATCGGCCTTGCTGTTGCAATTAACCTGAAAGGAATACAATCCTGTGGCGTGTCCGGGTATATACACCCAGTTCCTTGCGCATGTTTGCCCCCGCATGTCGAAACGGTATACATTCCCGACAGTAAGCGGATAGGATGATATGCTGCCGCAACCACCGTCGCATGAATACAGTAATTTCCAATCGGACGCCCGGGCGGAGCCGACGCATGCCGGAATATCGACATACATCGTATTCGCCTGGCATGACGTCGCGTCCGCCAGCACGTCGCAAACCGTTTCGTTCGCGCATTGGAAATCAACGTCGTCCTCGGGATTCTGGTTGGTTGTCAGAATGCCGCTGTCCACGTATCCGGGCGAGCTGGGACAGTTGATCGCCTTTATCTTCGTAGCGTATGCGGAAAGCGGCTCGGCCGTCGAAACGTCCACGCCCATATCGTTTATCGCCGCGCGGAGAGCGTCCTTCGTTCCGGACAACAGCGCAAGGGCGGACGCCACGGAACCTTTGGACGAATTCGCCACGTTCGTTATGGAATCGCTGCCGCAGACTTTCGCAATCGCATCCGCGTATGTTCGAAACGACTGCGTTGTAATCAGGCCGCTCCGCCGCAGGTTTATGGCATCCTTTATCGCCTTTTTCTGCGCGTCGACGCGCAGAAGCGCGGCCGCGACATTCGTGTCGGCCGCAAAGCACGGAACAGCCGCGAAAGTTATTATCATCGCAAGCCAGGCCGCCTTCATTTTAATTTCCATTGATTGCGTTCAAGGCCGAAAGAATGCTTCCGACCTGGGAATCGACGTATGCCTTGGTCGCGGCGTGCGCATCCGCCGTCGGCGCGCCCGACAGCGCCAACGCCCCGGTCATCGTCCCGCCGGATTTGTCAAGTTTTCCGCTGACATCCGGTATTGTCGGACTGTCCGACAGGTCGTTATACGAACCGCTGGTGGCCACGGCCGCGAGGGACGATATGTTCGCCTTCGTCGCCAGTCCGCTTCGCACAAAGTTCTCGGTCGCGATGGCCGGAGCGGCCGCTCCGGCCCCGCCAGCCATAAATGCGATAATCGCTGATAATAAAACCTTTTTCATTTTCAATTACGGCGTTTGTGTTTCGGTATACGTGTCCGGCGTCAGCTCGCCCCACTCGTATCCCGTTTGCGTTCCGATAATGACCTTGCCCGCGTTCGTTGTTCCGCCGGCAATCGCGTCCTCTTTCGCGGCCAGCCCGTTGTAAACCGCGCCGGAGGTAATCAAGTTTGTCGAGCCGGACGCCGCGCTTGTGTCAACCGCCTTTTCGCCAAGCGCTCCGTCGGCGCCGGTGTATGTCGCGACGCTGCCGGAGGTTCCGGACAGAACCCCCTGCGAGCCGCCCGCCATCGTGGTGACCGCCTCGTAAACCGCGTCGGATGTGACAAGGTTGCTCGAACCGTCGGTCACCGCCGTATCAATCGCGACCGAACCGACAGTGCCGGAGGTTCCGGTGTTCGTTATGACCGTGCCGGCCGTTCCGCCGCCGATTTTATCCTGCTTTCCCCCGGCCACGGAATCTGCGTACTCCTTCGCGCTCTGGACTCCGCCGCGCACGAATCCCTCGGTCGCAATGACCGGATTGGCGGCGTTCGCCGCCCCGACAGAGGCCAGCATTGACGCCAACACTGGTATTGCTAGTTTTTTCATTCTTCTCTCCTTGTTTTTTGTTTGTTATTCCGTCCATACGTCGCTTGTGAAAGTCAACGTGCCCCCGCCGGCGGGAGTAACCCATTCGAGCCCGCCCGCGCCGACCGAAAGAACCTTGCCTGCATTGCCCGCCGTATCGGGCAACGAATCCTGCTTGTCATCCAGCGCGGCGTCCACCTCCGCGGCCGTATAATAACCGGACAAATCGACCGGCGCGCCCTGGCTGATTATATCCTCGACCCGCGCCTTCAAATCGTCCAAATCGTCTTCTAGTTTTTCCAGCGTCGCGTTGTTCGCGGGCGCGGACGGAGTATTCACGACAATCGGCTTCGTCACCCCGCTTGAAATCTGTTTTTTCACAAAACTGCCGATTGACATCCTTGCCGGCGTGGCGGCGGTTCTGGCGGCGGAAACCTTCACGACGGACGTCGGCGAACGCGCCGCAGACCCGGCGGACGAAACCTTGACGCCCGAAGTCGGAAGGGATTGCGCCGCGGGAACCGCGCCAAAAAACGCAACCATGAAAAAACAAAATCTTTTCATATTCCCTCTAGAATTTGCGCGTTATGCCGGCCCCAATCTGATGACTCGCAATAAACCCGATGTCGCTGGTATAGTCGGAGCCCGTTCCCTTCATCACGAGCGTCTGCTCCGCGCCCCAAAAACCGGCAAACCTGTATGAAAAATCGGCCGTCCATTTTTCCGCGAACGGAATGCGGTATCCGAACCTAAGGGCGAGCATCGGCGAGACGCCCGTATTCGCGACGGACGCCGGCGAAAGCAAAGACCCGGATTTATCGTTTATCTTAATATCGGACGCCGCCAGCCCGAATCCGCCGCCCAAATAAAAACCCCTGTAAAAATCCCACGCCCCGCCGGCCAAAATATAATACGTCCGGATTGAAAATTCCACATTATCGGCGTCCGTCTTGCTGTATTTGGAAATAAAGCCCGCCTCGATTTCCCCGCGCCAGTCTTTTTCCATCCCGGTTCCCAAAAGCAATCCGAGCGACGGCACGGCCGTCAGATATTTTTCGGACCCGTCCTGCACTCCGTCCATCAGATGCCTCTGTTCGAATCCCGCGAACGTCCAAGAAAAACCGACGCCGAAATAATTTTCCGCCGCGGCCGGGGCGCCGTCGTCCAATATCATCTTTTTCGGCTCGCTATAAACATTGCGGTATACTTTTTCCGCGGCCGCCGCGGTGCTGGAGCAAAATCCGACGACGGCGACGCACGCCATAAGAAACTTCGCATGTCTGCAAAATCCGGAATTATTCATTTTACCCACATATCCCCCCTATTACAATAATATCGCCTCTATGGACGTCGCGGTATCGGAACAAAATCCTATGGCGAAAGCCAAGGATTTGCATTCAGTATTCCGACGCGCTTGTTTTATTCACAGATTTCTTCGTCTTAATTTAACTGGGGTAATTATATCATATTTTTGGAGCACGTCCTACATAAAACTTTGCGGACCCACATCGATTTTCAGCCGCATGCCGGACGGCTGCCTTACTTTTTCCAGCCAGCCGCGCACCACCGGCTGCAGCGCGTCGTTCTCGCCGCCGGAAACCAAGAACCGCATGCGGAACCAATTCCTGACCTGATACATTTCCGCCGGAATCGGCCCGAAAATCCGCCCGCCCGCGATTTTCGGCGCCGCGGCGGCAAGCTCCTTGCAAAAGTCAATCAGCGCCTGCTCGCGCTGATGTTCGACGATAATCGCAATCAATTGTCCGAACGGAGGCATTTTCGCGGCGCGTCGGTTTTCCAAATCCAAGGCAACGAAATCGTCGCGTTTGCCTTCCGCCAGCGCCCTTATCACAGGATGCTCCGGCTGGTATGTCTGCAGCATCACGCGCCCGGCGTCCCTGCCGCGCCCGGCCCGGCCAGCCACCTGGAACAATTGCTGGAAAGTTCTCTCCGCCGCGCGAAAGTCCGTTCCATACAGCCCCATGTCCGAATCAATCACGCCCACCAGGGTCAGGTTCGGAAAATGATGCCCCTTTGCCAGAATCTGCGTGCCGATTACTATGTCGATTTCCCCCGCTTCCATTCCGGCAATCAGCCGCTCCAGCGCGCCGGCATGCTGGACCGTATCGCTGGACACCAGCGCGGTGCGCGCGCCCGGAAACTTTTCCATCACCTCTTCCTCGATTCTCTCGATTCCCGCGCCCATGAAGAAGACATCGTTGCCGCAATCCGGGCACTTCGCGGGCAGCCTTGTCGTTCGCCCGCAAACGTGGCACAGCAATCCGCCCATCTTCTTATGATAATTCAATCCGCACGAGCAATCGGGGCACGACGCGACCCAGCCGCATTTCCTGCACTGCACAATCGGCGAATGGCCGCGGCGGTTGATGAACAGCATTATCTGCCGGCCGGCCGCCAGCGTTTCCCGCATCGCGTTTTCCAAGGTCTCAGAAATATAACTCATGCGCCAACAATCATAGCACTAAAAACGGCCGCATACCAGCATTCAAATTACCGGCCTGCGCCTTTTCGCGCGAAATAAAATCAAATCGGACGGCTGAGAAACGAACTGCCGGCGATTGCGAAACGATGCGGCAAGTCGGCGTCCGCGCCGGCATAATCAACGCCTATCCGCCTGCCGGCCGCGATTTCCGGCACGAAATCCCGCGGCTCCAACCACAGGCGGCGGCCCGCCGTCAAATCCAATTTATTATGCCCGCGCGTAATGCCGAGCGTTTTGGTCAGTTTCGCCGGGCCGTCGCACCCGTCCATTTCCAGCGCGCGGATTAGAACCGCCGCAGGAATATTCTCGCCGCCCAAAACGATATTGAACAAATTATGCAGCCCATAGCACAGATAAACATACGCATGCCCGCCGGAAAGAAACATCGCGTCGTTGCGAGCCGTTCGGCGGCCGCCGAACGCGTGGCACGCGCGGTCGTTTTCAAGATACAGCTCCAATTCGCAAATCCGGGCGCGTCGGACGCCGTCGCACAGATACGCGCCGACAAGCCCGCGCGCGGAATCGAATGGATTTTCCAAATAAAAATCCCGCGGAACAATCATTCCTTGCAGTCATATATGCTTCGGTTTAACCCCGCATGCGCTTTGACACGACATCCCAATTTACCAGATGTTCCAGAAACGCGTCGACAAAGTCCGCCCTGCGGTTCTGATAATCCAGATAATACGCGTGTTCCCACACGTCCAGCGCCAGCAACGGAGTCCGCCCATGCGCCAGCGGATTATCCGCGTTCGCCGCGGTTTCTATCAGAAACTTGCCGCCGGCATCGCGCGACAGCCACGCCCATCCGCTGCCGAAAACGCCGTTCGCGGCGGCGCGGAACTGGGAAACAAACTGTTCCATTCCGCCGAACGCGTCCGCCAAGACAGCGGGAAATTTCGCACCATTATCGCGCGCCAGGCCAGCAAAGAAAAAACCATGATTGAAAACCTGCGCCGCGTTGTTAAAAGTCTTTCCCGAAGATGTTTTGACGATTTCCGCGAGCGGCATATCGGCAAACTCCGTCCCCTCCGCCAGCCCGTTCAGATTTTTTATATACGTGTCCAAGTGCTTGCCGTGATGAAAATCAACGGTTTTTTCGGACATAAACGGCTTGAGCCCATCATTGGCGAACGGCAGCGGAAATTGATTCAATGCAAACACAACTACTCCTTTTATTATAACCATTGTATAGTTAAGAAATATGCAAAGTCAAATCAAAAATCCCGCAAAATGCGGGATTTTTGATTTCGGCGATTATGCCTAGCGACGGCCGGCAGCCCGGCCTTGCGCGACATATTTCCTGATTCCGCCAAACGTAAGCCGCCGTTTATCAGGATTCGCAATCCTGCCATGAAGAGCCTTTTCCCACACGGATTTATCCAATTCATTACCATCCTTAATCCATCCGTGGCCTTGCATAACCGCGAATAATTCACGACGAACCGATTGGTGGGCCAATATCTAGCTTAAATATCTAAAAGTCAAGACCAATAATATTTTTGTATGATTTTCAACTAATTAAATTTTCTTGCCGTTTTTTGTCAAATGGCAAATTAAAAGGAATCGGAGATATTTTCACAATGCGGGCAAAAGAACGCGCGATTCCAGAAAATTTCTTGCATTCTTTTCGCTCGTGTGATAAATTAAGCAACGTTAAAACAGCATGGGCATGAAAAAGTGTATTTTACCCGCATTGGTTCTGCTTTCGGCTTGCACCAACAAGGCCTTGCTTGAATTGTGCCAGACCAGCGGCGGCTATGTTGAATCCACGCGGCAGATGTGCGTGAAGAAAAAATGCTTTACAATCAAAGAGCAGTGCAACGAAACCATTCAGCCGAAACCGCAAATCAAGCAAGTCGCAAAAAATGATGCGGCCGCTCATGGGCGCGAGCCGGCGGCGATTCGCAAGACATGCGAAAAGGTTCAATGCGAATGCGTGGAATACCAATACGAAAAGTATAACCGGTGTTCAGAAATATAGGAATAATCGCACGTTCTTTGCGCCCATAGCATCTGGAACAACGCGTTTGGCTGATATATCAAGAACACTTTGCCAGAAACGGTGACACAACAAAAAATCCCGCCTAAGGCGGGAATTAGAAACTGATTATTTATATTGACTCTCGTATTTTCTGGCGCGCAAGATATTGTCCGAATTTAAACCAGCAAAGCCGATTTTCATTCTTATGATATTCCATATCGGCTATACCGCAGTCGTTCAAATCAAAAGACACGTTAGCCACATCATTTTTATTAATGAGAGCGAGAATATCGGCCTCCGTAAATCCTTCCTTGCAATATTTGGCTCCTAGGCCACACTGGACATCTCTTTTAACCCGCTGCAGATGCTCTTGCTTCCACATATCAACATTCATCTTTATTCCTGGACAAGATTTGGTAAATTCTTTAAGCATTTGTATTTGTTCGCTTGACAACATAATATCGTAGCGATTGCTATTTATTAATGACAACGGACATCCTGAAAAATGTCCGCCTTCAAGAGATTTTTCCGCTATCTTTTCGAATTGATTATAAAACATTATATCACTCCTTTCATTCTCCTACGATTGACTGATTTTTCGTGTCTCTCATGCGCGAATTGGTTCGTTTTTTAATGTTTTGACAGGTTTTGTTCTGGCGACGACCTACTCTTCCGCGGCTTAAGCCGAAGTACCATCGGCGATACAGGGTTTCTCGGTCTGGTTCGGGATGGAACAGCGAGTGACACCTGCTCGATAATCACCAGAACAAAACCTGCCGACATCGCAATCCGAAGAATCAAAATTATAAATTAATATTTCATAATTTATAATCGCAAAAATCGCAACGCGATTTTTGCCTGCCTGCTTTTCAAGCATACCGCCCGAGATTTATACGCCCGAATGCACGGGTTTTGTATAAAAATCAAACGATAAGGAAAAAAGTCAATCATCCGATTAGTACGGCTGGGCTGAACATGTCGCCATGCTTACACCTGCCGCCTATCAACCCGGTGGTCTTCCGGAGGATTCGTGGGGAAATCTAATCTTGCAGCCGGCTTCCCGCTTAGATGCATTCAGCGGTTATCCGTTCCGAACATAGCTAACCTGCGGTGCCGCGGGCGCGACAACAGGAACACCAGTGGTTCGTTCGTTCCGGTCCTCTCGTACTAAGAACAAGTCTGCTCAAATTTCCAGCGCCCGCGGTAGATAGGGACCTAACTGTCTCGCGACGTTATTAACCCAACTCACGTACCACTTTAAATGGCGAACAGCCATACCCTTGGGACCTGCTCCAGCCCCAGGATGTGATGAGTCGACATCGAGGTGCCAAACACTGCCGTCGCTATGGACGCTTGGGCAGCATCAGCCTGTTATCCCTAGAGTAGCTTTTATCCGTGTTCGATAACCCTTCCATGCGGAAGTTACCGGGTCACTATGACCGACTTTCGTCTCTGCTCGGAGTGTCCTCCTCGCAGTCAGGCCTGCTTATGCCATTGCACTCACCGGTTGATTTCCGACCAACCTGAGCAAACCATCGCGCGCCTCCGGTACAATTTGGGAGGCGACCACCCCAGTCAAACTACCCACCATGCACTGTCCTTCCCCCGGGTTCACGGGGGCAAGTTAGACATTAAAACATGACAGGGCGGTATTTCACCGTCCGCTCCGTCGGAACCAAAATTCCGACTTCAAAGCGTCCCGCCTATCCTACGCAGTCATGCCCTAATGCCAGTACAAAGCTGTAGTAAAGCTTCATAGGGTCTTTCCGTCTAGCCGCGGGTAGTCAGCATTTTCACTGACAATTCAATTTCGCTGAGTCTATGTTGGAGACAGTGGGGAGATCGTTACGCCATTCATGCGGGTCAGAACTTACCTGACAAGGAATTTCGCTACCTTAGGACCGTTAGAGTTACGGCCGCCGTTTA
>JAITQO010000001.1 GCA_031288835.1 Rickettsiales bacterium
TATGCTTTACCCCAGAACTTCCCTCGTCGGACGTCACTGCCCATGTCCCCCCGCCAGCGCCGCCTTCGGTATACGTGTTTCTTGTCCACGCATACCCGGAGTTAGACAACGTCCCGCTCTTGTTCTTCCACGCCGTCAGCCAGTCAAGCTGGCACAGTTTTGCCGCAGGGGCGCCCGACATGAATATTGCCATTATGCCAAAAATAAGTATTATTTTTCTCATATATCCTCCATTTGCATAAAAACCACCAAAAAATTGGTGGTTGGAGTTTTACAACAATTACAGGAATTGCATGCTTTATTCAATATATTCTGCACACTCCAACCCTAAGTTGGAGCTTTTTCTGTCCCTTCGGACACCTGTATGGGTTGTAAAGCCCACCGCAGGAACACCCAGCGGCAACGGCATTATAAAAAAAACGCATGCATTTGTAAAGGAAAATTATGGCAATTTTTCCCTTGAAAATAACAAAAACAAATGTTACACCGAAACCGGTTTCATTCCCGTAACTAAAGGATTTATCCGTTATGAAAAAGCAGACTGTTAAACAAATGAATAATATAATCCGCGAATGGAAAATCGGATATATCAAGACCGCCAACAGACTTGCCCCGGAACTCAAACTCCCCGAAGATATGGCAACGCAAAGCTATGCCAATATCATGAGCGCAACGGCGAAATGCCTTGCGGCGCTCGGTACATCTTCCGGCGCCAGACATCTGACAAGCATGGCGATTATTATCAATATAGATACGAAAATAGGCGGATTCGACCGCGATCCCGATGTTTGCCAAAACTTTCGCAGAACCAAAAAAAAACGCAGATTACCTGTTCGCAGAAAACCTTTGGGTCGACATCAATCTTCCGCCGAACAAGCAGATAATAACGACGATTATGAAAAACGGAAACTTTGCAGGAATGCGAGCCATAGACAAGGTTCCCGAATTTTTGGAAATGTTTTTCGTAAGCGACGACAAATGTGCCATCGAGATAGAGGATGTAATGTATACTCGCGGCCTTTGCGGCGTCACCATGAAAGCCGTGCCGGAGCTTCCGCCCGAACTGTTGAAACACGCGAAGACGCGCTCAGGCGCAAGATAGGCGCCATTATCAGTCCGGCGGTATTTTTTTGAAAAATCGCCGCAATTATTTCAGCAACTCGGCGCACCTTGGCGACGGGCTCACATTCACGACGCTCATGGCCACGGAGAAATAGCACGTGTCGCAATTCAACTCGGCCAAAATCTTCCCGCGGTCGCCTTTGTGCTTGTCGATGACCTTCTGTATATGATTTTTTTCGCCGGCAAGAATGTCGACCGCCTCCATATAATCGGCCCACAGAAACGTATTTTCCAAATCTTTCACCTCGCAGTCGCAATACGCGCGGCTGCCGTTCACTTTCATGCAAAAATCACGGGTGTCGCGGATTGTCGCGGTTTTCACCAATTCCAAGGGCGATTCGCCCCTGTCGCCGCAAGCCGCCAGCAATCCGACAATGACAATCGCAAGAATCTTCTTCATTTTCTCATCCCTTTTTACATAAACATCCGCATCTTTTTATCCGTCTGCGCGGCCAACTCGTCCGGGAATAATTCCGGCATATTCACTTCGCGTTCGAACGACTTCACAAACAGATAGTCCGACAAGCGGTTCAGATACTTCATGATTGGATACAGGTTATACTCCGTTTCGCTCGATTCGCGCAGCTCGTTGTTCATTCTGACGACGCTGCGCTCGGCCCGGCGGCAGACCGCACGCGCCAAAGACACGAATCCGCGCGGATTCACAAACCATGTCGGAATCGAATTGTTGTGCGACGAAACATACTCCTCCATCAGCATCACCTGCCCCGATATGCGCGCCTCGTTGTTATTTTTATAATAAAGATATCCCATGATTTCGGACAGAAATGACTGTATCGCGTCGAACTTGTCCCCGCAGAGCCCCAGAACGCACGACAATTCGTCGATATTGCCCATGACGTCCAAAACCGTCGCCGACTTCGGCGCCATCGCGTCCGGCGCAACCTGCGTCATTCCGTTGTCACCAAGCTTCGTCGTAACTTTCGCCATATTGTCATCCTCTCCTTCATACAACCTCGCACGCGCCGCCGGCGCACGCCGCCTCGGCCGTAAAGTTCACAAAGTTCTTCTCCTCTTCTATCTCGTCCAAATGAAACTCGCGGTGTTTTTCGGAAAACTCCCTGTATACATCCTCGTTCGTGTCTTCGAAAGGCGCCTGAATATACGAGTTGTCCGAATACGGCAGCAGCGAAATGCCGGTATAGTTCTCGCGGTTCTCCCACATCCATTCGCGAACCTCTGCCCATTCGTGGTTCTTCACGTTGCAGGTGCAGGACACGTTGTTCGTGTTGACGCCAGAAACATGCCCCGGCTTCACCCAATTTTCGAACATGTATTTGACGCGTTCGAGAAACTCCAGCGCGGTTTCGCCGCGCCGGGTGACCGCTCCGTCCGGCGCCTTTATGACCAAGGACAAAACCCCGTTCTTATTCGTATTCATCTGCTCGTCTTCAATCAATTCGGGAAAATTCTTGACCATGTATCCGTATAACGGCTCCAGTTTGTTCACGCGCAGGCGGCGGATATAGTGCTTCGCGTGCCACGGATGGATTCCGCTGCTCGTGCCCAAAACCAGCGAGCCCGTGCCGTCCGGCTTTATGGTTGTCAGCCTGTCGGCCGTATTTATTCCGATTTTCTTCGCAATATTTTCGTTCGCCTTCTTGACCTGACTGACGGCGCGCTTGAAATCCAGTTTGGCCAAATCGGGATGGGACGCGATTCCCGTCAGAGAAACGCCAATCAGCGCCATATCCTCGGCGTTCGTCTTCCACTTCGTATCTACGTATTTGAAGTTTGTGTATGCCGCCTGCAAAGTGCCGAGAACCGACGCATAATACGCCCGTTCGTCAAAATCCTCCTGCGACTCAACATTTCCAAGATTGATGGACGTCAGATTGCAGAACCCCATCGACGGCATGGAAATCTCGCAGCACGGGTTTACCAGCCATTCGTCCGAGTTCGTCCACACGAATCCCGGCTCGCCGCATCCGGATTTTTCGCATTGCGTGAACACCTTGTCGAAATCCCCGCGCGTGGTCGTCTTGCGGTCGAACTGAACCGAGTTGTTGGACAGGGCGCGCTGCGGATTATCCTTCCACCATTCGCCCTCCTTCGCATGCAGCATCAGCTCGTCGTCCTTGTCGAACAGGCAAATCATTGACGAACGGCGAACTCCGCCCGCCAAAACCGCCTCGGAAATGAAACAGCAGATGTCATAGCAATCCAACGAGGTCAAGGACAAATCATCAGCGGCCGCCTTTTTATCCAGAAGCACCTTTATATTCTCGCACGTCGCCTTCAGGGGCTCCGGCCCCGGCGCCGCGCACATTGAAGAATGAATCAGGGCGCCCTTCGGGCGAATCGTTGAAAAATCATATTCTATGTCGTTTCCATCTTCAAAATACGCTTTTGTCAAGGCGCGTATGCAATCCGCCCATCCTTCTATAGAATCCTCGGGCGTGAAAACCGTCTTTTTTCCCGTTCTCGGCTTCAACTGCGGCAGCTTGGAAATAAAATTGCGGCGAACCGAAAATCCGACGCCGCAACCGCACAGCAACAAATAGAACAAATCCGCGAACGCCGCAAGGGTGTCCAGCCCGATTGCGGAACAGTTATACATCCTGGCGTTGTTTTGTTTCACGCCAGGGCCGCCGAACTGCATGCTGCGCATCGACGGCAGGATTTTTTTCTCAATAACCAGCTCATACGCCCTGTCTATCTCTTCCTTGCATTGGGGAAAGTTTTCGAGATGCATGCCTTTGTTGCGCTCAATTGTTTCAGCCCACGTTTCGCGACGCTTTTTCAAGGGGTCGTATTTGGAATACTTCATATAGAATGTCAAATCAGACAACAGACGCAAAGATTCGTTCATCCTATTTTCCTCCGCTTTTAATTATACCCGATTCTGTGCATTTAATCAACGTATAGTGTTTTTTTCGATTTCTTGCACAATATATAGTATTTTCGGCATGAAAGTCAGATACAATTTTTTTACATTTTTGTAATTTTTTTCTTGCAAAATCCATAATACGCAGATTTTTGGCAATTTTTCGCAAGTTGACAGGGAAAAACTTGACGCAAAACGCAGTTGTGCGAGAGAAATTGCGGCAATAAGAAACCAACCTTGCAAAAAAGAAAAAAAAATGATATTTTTTACGCCAACAAAAGGAAACCTTATGATTTACGACATTATAATATTGGGCAGCGGGCCCGCCGGATTGACGGCCGCGATATACGGCGCGCGGGCGAACAAAAGCATTTTGGTAGTCGGCGGCGATTCGCTCGGCGGACAGATGGGCAAGATTGCGAAACTGGAAAACTATCCAGGATGGGACGGTTCCGGCATGGAATTGGCGGAGTTCATGAAAAAGCAGGCCGAATCATTCGGCGCGTCTTTTGTCATGGAGCATTGCAAGAATATAGAGTCGAAAGACTCCATATTCTCGATTCGAACCGACAAAAAATCTTACGAGGCGAAATCGGTTATAATAGCCACGGGGGCCAGTCCGCGGAAACTTGAAATCGCCGGCGCGAAGGAGTTCGCCGGAAAAGGCGTGTCGTATTGCGCGACATGCGACGGATTTTTTTACAGCGGCAAGACGGTCGCGGTTTACGGCGGCGGAAACAGCGCCCTCAACGACGCTTTGTATCTCGCGAATCTGGCGGAAAAGGTATACATCATATATAGAAAGTCCTCGTTCACCCGCGCAGAGGCGATTCTGGTCAGGCGCGTGGAGGAAGCGAAAAACATAGAATGCGTTTTCGATACGGAAATAACGGAGGTTATCGGAAACGAATCGGGCGTGACGCGCGTCGATACGAATCATGGAACGCGAATCGGCATCGACGGTTTGTTCATCGCAATCGGGCACGAGGCGAACACTGATTTTCTGCCCGAAGTTTACGACCGCGACCACCTGGGGCGCCTGCTGACCGACCCGAACACGGCAAGAATAGAGGACGGATTGTTCGCGGCTGGCGACGTCCGCCATACCGGAAAGATGCAAATTTGCGTGGCCACGGGCTGGGGCTGCGAGGCGGCGATGGACGCCATAGCGTATTTGAACAAATTAAAATAGAGACAAGAAATAATAGAAAAGAGACAGGCCGGCATGTTTCTGTTCGCCGGGATTGCCTAAAAATCCGCAGACTCTCATCACTTGCTTCTTATTTTTTGTTTCTTGTATCCATATATTGACAAATTAAAATTACCGCCATATTATAGGACTGTTCATTTATGGCTCAAAGGATATCCAAAAATGCAAAATAAAGAAATCAAAATAACAGAACCGATTTATGGCGCGAACAAAAGATTGGTTATAAAACAGGGAACTCCGGCCGCGGCCCTGCTGAATGCAAAAGTTAAGTGCGCGACGCGCGACCTTTATGCCGGACAGCTGACTCTTATAGAATATAAAGCCGACAATAATATGGCGAAAGCCCGCAAGGTTCTCGATTCTTATCCGGGCGCGCCCTCCCATGCAGGCGGGGAGTGGAACGGACAAACGCTTGATGAAAAAGACGCATGGAATCTGTTTCATATTATGGAAAAAATATATTTGAGAAATTATATCGGGGAAAGGAATAGCGAATGTCATTATGAATATGCGGATTATGGCAGAATCTTATCAAAAGCGGCTGGGATTTTGGCGCGCGCATTCAATGTCGGCAAATCTGAAACAATCCAAATAAAGACCTTCGAGAAATTGGCGGACGGTCATTCCAAATATTTGAAGCGCTGCCTTGCGGGCGTATCGAAAATGCTTAGGGAAAAAATCACAATCAAGATTCCAAGCGAAACTTTGTCAACGTGCGGCAACGTGAAAGATTTTTATAAGATGCGTTCGAGGCGTCTGTTTACGTATTCGCATTAAACAGAGATAAGAAACAAGAAATAAAAGGCAAACAGCTCGGATTTCGCGGAAGCATTCCCGCCAGCTTACGACAACTTGCCTCTAAAAATAATGGGAATTATGTATACAGCGGACCAGAAATTCAACAAGCTTCAGATTGCCAATAAATACATAATTCCCAAAATAATGATTGAAAACCAAAAACAAACGATGTATAATTATCCCGTGTTTTTTGCAAGCCTTTCTTTTTTCTGCGCATTCTCGTCCCCTGTGGGGGAATAATTTTGACGCTTTCTATTTTTCAGCCAATAAAATATACTATTAAGCAAAGGAGCATATCATGCTTGACATAAAGTTTATCAGGGAAAATCCGGACATCGTGAAATGGGCGTGCAAAGCAAAGGGCTTCGACGACCATACGGACGAGGTAATCGCGCTGGACAAACGCGTTCGCGAACTGAAAACGCTGACGGAAACGAAAACCGCGGAAAAGAACAAAATAACGAAACAAATCCCGTCCGCCGCGGACAAAAAGGCGCTGATTGAAGAATCGAAGAAAATCGGAGACGAAATCGCGTCCGAATTGGCGGAATTGGACGACAAGGAAAAGGCGCTGCGCGAACTCTTGCTGAACGTTCCGCAGATTCCGTCGAAGGATACGCCAATCGGCGCGGACGAATCGGAAAATGTCGTGACCAAAAAGGTCGGCGCGCCGCGAACGTTTGATTTCGCGCCGCGCCCGCACTGGGAAATCCTGGACATGAACAAATGGTGGCGCCCGGAAAAAATCGCGGAAATTTCCGGTTCCCGCGTCTACGCCCTTGTGGGCGAAGCGGCCGAACTGGACCTGGCCGTGCAAACGTTCGTGCTTCAAAAACTGATAAATAAGGGTTTTCTATTCGCCAATGTCCCGGCTGTCACAAGGCCGCAGACGATATTTGACGCCGGGCATTTTCGCGGCAGCAACCCGGATATTATGAAAAACGACGTCTTTATGCTGACGGATACCGACAGATGCCTTGCGGGCACGGCGGAAATCGCCCTGAATTCGTTCCACAAGGACGAAATCCTGGATGAAAAAGAGCTGCCAATAATGTATGCCGGATATTCTCCATGCTTCAGGAAGGAGGCGGGCGCGGCCGGGCGCGACACGCGCGGATTGGTGCGCTTTTACCAATTTCACAAAGTCGAGCAGTATATTTTCTGCAAACCGGAACAAATGGAGGAAATGCACCGATTCCTTTTGAACAACCTATGCGAAATCATGGACGATTTGGAAATCCCGTATCATGTTCTTTCCATTTCAACCGGCGATTTGGGATTCAACAAAGTCAAACAGGACGACGTGGAGGCGTGGTTTCCTAACGAAAACAAATACCGGGAGCTCGGGTCGTGCTCGTCAATAGGCGAATTTCAGGCGCGGCGCACTAACACGCGCTATCGCGGCGCGGACGGCGAGGCTCGTTTTTGCGCAACGCTGAACAACACGGGCATTGCCCTGCCCCGCGCATTGGTGCCGGTTATAGAAAACCACCAGAACGCGGACGGCAGCGTGAACGTTCCGGAAAAACTGCGTCCGCTGATGGGCGGCCGGACGAAAATCGGCGGACATGCATAATGCGCGGAAATAAAGCCGGATAAATAATAGGAGAATATAATTATGGATTATGTCAAAGTCGGCGTCGGACTATACATTTATAATACCGGCGGCTTTGTGCTGCTGGGACTTCGTAGAAACCATCTCGGCGACGGAACATGGGCGCCGCCCGGCGGGCATATGGAGATTGGCGAAAGTTTCGAGGACGCGGCCATTCGGGAAACAAAAGAGGAAACCGGGCTCATCGTCGGCGCAAAGGACATAAAACTTTCCGGCATGACAAACGATTACTTCTCGGGAACCGGAAAACATTATGTGACCATGCATCTTGTTTGCCGCAAATATTCAGGAAATCCGACGCTGATGGAGCCGGAGGCATGCGAAAAATGGCAATGGTTCGACATCGAAAAACTGCCGGACAATCTATTCCCGCCAGTGGACAAGTTCCTGCGTTGCCGCGATTATGCAATCGCCGGCAACGCGCGCAGAAAATTGGAAGCAGCCGGTTATAGGTCGTAATGCGAAAGAGTTGAAAAAATTGGCTGAAATTTCTGAAATTTTGCGACTTGATAATTTGTCATCCGACAATTTTACGAACAGCATGTCGCCATTGTCAAAATTCTTAACAGGAAAAACAAATTCTGTCCCGGCCGTTAATGGCGCGACTTCCGACGAACTTGTGAAAATGCGCGATAATCTGCGTTTCTTGATGCCGATTATTCGCTGCGCACTGATTTGTTCGAGCAAGAAAACAGGATATTGTTTTTCGGGACTTGGGGAATAATGCCGTCGGCCGGCCCGACGGAAGCTGCATTGCGCCTTATGTCCACTTCAAGCAGCTTGACAGATTTTTGGACTGGAACCGGCGTATTGAGCGGGAATCATCAAAATATCTTATCCAAGACGCAATTTGATGCGGTTGCGGACAAAATAGAATATATTGAAGTTGATTCCGATTTGAAAAAAATATCAAAGAATTTTGAAAAAATGCCAGTTATCGCGGAAGGTTAGCTTTGAGAGTTTTTCGGACAATTTTTAATGCTTTCATCGGCAAACATTACAAATTGCCCGAAAAATAAAAAACCGCGCGCGCATCGGCATTGCGGGTTTTTATTTTAAAATGCGCTGATGTTTACAAATTAAATCTGTATCCAACCGCGATTCCGGATTTCCAGTCGTTGCCGATATGCAACTTATCGCTTTTTTTGCCGTCCGCGTCTCCGCCGGAATGCGAATCCCGCCGCCAGACGCCCGAATTCGGCTCCATTATTAGGAATAGAATAAAATTGAGGCAAGAAATTTCATAAAAATACGGATTTTGACATTTTCAAAAAATGATATATAATCCATCCGCCTTGGCGGAGTAGCTCAGGGGTAGAGCACAGGAATCATAATCCTTTGGTCGGGGGTTCAAATCCCTCCTCCGCTACCATAATTGTAAAAAAACGCTCTGGCGTTTTTTTATAATCACAAGGGTGTGGCAGAGTCGAAAACACCCCCTCCTTAAAATAATCTTAGGTGATTTTTTCTTTGTTCATCTTTTTAACCCCTCGTCAAGACAATACAAGCATAACCGCGGTTCCGCTCATTCCCTCCAAACGACGCCATAGAACATTCCGTTTATTTTTTTCTTGAGTTCCGGGTCTATGAAAAACTGCATTCTTTCCGATTCCGTCGTCCTTGCGAAATCCGCCTCGTAATGGGGAACATATTTCTGAACGGCAAAGTTTTTGACGCCGCGAGCGGCCAAATAGCGAGCTATGCCCGCCAAGGATTCCTTGGAAACGAACCTCGGGTCTGCGGTCGTTCTGCATTCGAACGCCATGCCGCTTTCAAGCAAAATGTCCAGCGATTCGAACGCGAGTTTTCGCGCCGCCGCGCTGCCCGTCAGCCTTTGATAATTTTTCGCGTCCGCCTTTATATCCAATCCAACCCAATCGATTATATCCAGCGCGCGGCGCAGAACATTCGGATAAAACCCGTTGGTATGCAATCCGATTAAAAACCCGAGTTCTTTGACGCGCCGCATATAGTCCAGCGCGGCATCGCCCTGCATCAGCGCCTCGCCGCCGGAGAAAACCGCCGCCTGCAACTTTCCCGCGCGGCCGCGCAAAAAATCAAGAATCTTTTCCGGGGAATATTCGCCTTCCTTCCGGATAATCAAATACGGATTCGAGCAATACGCGCACCCGAGCGGGCAGCCGGCGAGAAAAATAACGACGGCCAGTTTTCCCGGATAATCAATCGTCGTGAACGAGGTCAGGCCGCCGATTTGAACATTCATGCCGCTATTTTCAACAGTTCGGAGTGGCGCGTTCCGGCGGACAAGGCGAACGATTCCTTGAACGTGTTCCTTTCCTCGAACTCCGCGCGCTTCCCGACATTGTAATGCTGGATTGGGCGGATATATCCCATAGAGCGCGAAAACACCTCACACGGTTGTCTTTTCATTTTTTTCTCCTTCGGTTTGTTGTTTTAATTTCAATTCCGCGTCGCACATCGGGCAGAATTCGTGCCTGCCTGGAATATATCCGTGCTTCGGGCATGTCGAGAACGTCGGCGTCAGCGTCATATACGGCAGCTTGTAATTTTCAAACACCGTCTTTATTATGTTCTTCGCCGCCTCGCCGGACGACACGGGCTCGCCAAGATATAGATGCAGCATGGTTCCGCCGGTGTATTTCCGCTGAAAATCCTCCTGGTGTTCCAGCGCGACGAACGGGTCGTCGGTGTAATTCACGGGCAATTGGGTCGAGTTCGTGTAATAAGGCGCGTCCTTCGTCCCCGCCGTGATGATATCCGGAAAGTTCTTCATATCCGTCTTCGCGAACCTGTATGCGCACCCTTCGGCGGGCGTCGCCTCCAAATTATAAAGGTTTCCCGTTTCTTTCTGGAACCTGACCAGATTTTCGCGTATGAAGTCCATGATTTCCAAAACAAGTTTCTTTCCGAACGGAGTCGCTATGCTTTCCCTGCCGCCGGTAAAGTTAAGAACCATCTCGTTCGCGCCGTTTATGCCGATTGTCGAGAAATGATTGTTCCACCGGCCGAGGTATCTTTTGGTGAACGGATACAGCCCGCGCTCCAGATTTTTGGAAATGATTCTCCGCTTTATCTCCAAAGAATCGCGCCCGAGATTCAGCAGCCGCTGCAGTTCCGCGAGCAATCCCTCCCTGTCGCCCTTGCGGGTATAGCCAAGCCGCGGAAGATTGATTGTGACCACCCCGACGCTGCCGGTTTTCTCCGCCGAACCGAAAAGCCCGCCGCCGCGCTTCAACAATTCGCGGACGTCCAGCTGCAGCCGGCAGCACATGGAGCGGACGTCCGTCGGATTCAGGTCGGAATTAAGAAAGTTCTGAAAGTTCGGAATCCCGTATTTCGCCGCCAAATCGAACAATGGCTTCACATTCGGATGCCCCCACGGGAAATCCTTGGTGATGTTGTATGTGGGAATCGGGAACGTGAACGGACGGCCGTGCGAATCGCCCTCGTTCATGACATCCAGGAAGGCGCGGTTCAACGTGTCCATTTCCTCCTGCAAATCCCCGTATGTGAAATCGGCGAATTTTCCTCCAATCATCGGCTTTTGATTTTTCAGGTCTTCGGGGCAAACCCAGTCGAACGTAAAGTTTATGAACGGCGTTTGCGTTCCCCAGCGGCACGGAACGGCGCAGTTGAACACCAAGGTCTGCATCATGTTCTTGACATCCGCGTATGACAGGTTGTCGACGCGGATATATGGCGCGAGATACGTGTCGACGCTCGAAAATGCCTGAGCGCCCGCGAATTCGTTCTGCAGCGTCCCGAGAAAGTTCACCATATGGGATACCGCCGTGGCCATATGCTTCGCCGGCGCGCATTGAAGATACCCGTCGACGCCGTTGAATCCCTCGTAAAGCAATTCCCGCAGAGACCAGCCGGCGCAATATCCGGTCAGCCATCCCAAATCGTGAATGTGAATCGCCGCCGATTCGTGCGCCTCGGCCACTTCCTTCGGATAGAGGTTCAGCCAATATTCGGCGACGGCGCGCTCGGTCGTGCGCAGAATCAGCCCGCCGATTGAATATCCGACATTGGCGTTTTCCTTGACGCGCCAGTCCGCCGCGCCGACATATCCGTCGATAACGTCGACCACGTCGATTTTCCGGTTTCGTATCTCGGCCCTTTGGTGACGATAAATGATATACGATTCCGCCGTCTTGTAGGCATGCGCGCCCATCAGTTTTTGAATGACGATATCCTGAATGCTTTCGACATCGGGAATGGAACCGGCAAATTTTGATTCCAGCGCGGATAAAACACTGTTCGTTATTTCAATGGCATTCGAATCGGAAATTTTTCCGGTTGCGGCGGCCGCTTTTCTTATGGCGTCTTCTATTCGCGTGACGTCAAACGGAGCAATACCCCCGCTTCTTTTCTTTACTTCCTTGAAAGATATTTTATGTTCTTTTTGCGTCATCGTAATTTTTCTTGTTTCGCTAAAAAAAATCAACATATAGTGTATTTTCCTGATTTTTAACACAATATATAGTATTTATGTAAAAAGTAGGAATAAAAAAACTTTATGATTCTATAATTTTTTTCTTGATTTTTTCAAAGCGCATGTTTTTTGCTTTTCTTACAATCTTTTGCATCGAATTTTTTGACAAAAATAACATTGGCGTCAAAAAAATTGCGGCAATAATAAAATGCGGTTGAAAAATCGGCGGGTTGACATTTCAAACCGGAAATGATATTCTATGTGTCGCAAAAATCAGGTTAGAATGAAAATACGGAATATTGCGATTATCGCGCATGTTGACCATGGCAAAACGACATTGGTCGACAATATGCTGAAACAGGCCGGAACTTTCCGCGAGAACGAGAAAATCGCAGACCGCGTGATGGATTCGGGCGATTTGGAGCGCGAGCGCGGAATCACGATTTCCGCAAAACCGACCTCGATTCTATGGAACGATTACAAAATCAACATCGTGGACACGCCCGGACATGCGGATTTCGGCGGCGAAGTGGAGCGCATTTTGTCAATGGTCGACGGCGTGGTCCTTTTGGTCGATTCGGCCGAGGGTCCCCTGCCCCAAACAAAGTTCGTTTTGTCAAAGGCGCTGAAACTTGGCCTCAACCCCATCGTATGCATAAACAAGGTAGACCGGCAGGACGCCAGGCCGGACGAGGTTTTGACCGAAACGTTCGATTTGTTCGACAAACTAGGCGCGAACGATTCGCAATTGGACTTTCCGTATGTTTATGCCGTCGGGCGGGACGGATGGGCCGCGCGTAACCTGAACGACGAGCGCAAAGACCTGACACCCCTCTTCCAGCTGATTGTCGACCATGTGCCGGCCCCGGACTGCGTGGAGGGGCGCCATGACGCGAACGGCCCGTTTCAGATGCTGGCGACGACGCTGGAGGCGGACCCGTATGTCGGGCGGATTCTTACCGGGCGAATCGCGAGCGGCGTAATCAAGGTCGGGCAAACCGTCAAAGCGATAAACACAAACGGAGAATTGGTGGAACAAACGAAAGTCACCAAAATAATAGAGCATCGCGGAATCGAGAAAATATCGCTGGAACAGGCGTCCGCCGGCGACATCGTGGTCGTCGCGGGATTTTCCAAGGCGACCGTGGCGGACACGCTGTGCGACCCGTCGGTGACCGAGCCGATTCCGGCCCTGCCGCTCGACCCGCCGACGCTGACGATGACGTTCGGCGTGAACACAAGCCCGCTGGCCGGGAAATCCGGCGGGAAAAAACTGACTTCGCGGATGATAGGCGAAAGGCTGCTCAAAGAAGCGGAGACAAACATCGCGCTCAGGGTCGTCCAATCGCCGTCGAACGAATCGTTCGAGGTGTCGGGACGCGGGGAACTGCAGCTCGGGATTCTGATTGAAACGATGCGGCGCGAAGGATTCGAACTGTCCGTCAGCCGTCCGCGCGTCGTGATGGTCGACGGAAAAGAGCCGATAGAGGACGTCATGATTGATGTCGATGACGAATACTCCGGCGTCGTGATTGAAAAGATGACGAAAAGGAAGGCGGCCATTACGGAAATGAGGCCATCCGGCGCCGGCAAAACGCGAATCGTGTTTTCCGCGCCGTCCCGAGGGCTTATCGGGTATCTTTCCGAGTTCCGCACCGACACGCGCGGAACCGGAATAATGAACCGCGTGTTCGCGGAATACGGGGATTACCGCGGAGACATAGAAACCTATCGGCCGGGCGTCCTGGTCAGCATGGAAAACGGAGCCGCCGCGTCATACGCGCTGCATAACCTTGAGCCGCGCGGGGTTCTGTTCATTGGCCCGCAGACGCAGGTTTACAACGGCATGATTATCGGAGAGCATTCGAAGGAAAACGATTTGGAGGTAAATCCGGTGAAGGGGAAGGAACTGACCAACATGCGGACGACCATGGCGGATGAGAAAATCTTTCTGGCGCCGCCGCGGAAAATGTCGCTGGAAGAGGCGCTGGCATACATACAGGATGACGAATTGGTGGAGGTCACGCCGAAAGAAATCCGTCTGCGCAAGCGCGACCTGGACCCGATTTCGCGAAAAAAGAATAAAAAAACCTGATAAAGCATTTCTTCGCAATAACATGATTACAATAAAAAAACAAGCGCACCGCCAAGGTGACGAATGACGAAAATGAAGCAGGCTGCAAATACCGAAAAAATCTTCGTAACCAAAGAGTTTTTTGACTTGACGCAAAAGAAACTGCTGGCCAAACGGACGGAACTTGCCGCGGCCAATACCGAAAAAATCGGCGCGTATCAATCCGACACGAACACCTGGCACGACAATTTCGCCTATGAAAACGCGGCAAGGATAGAGGCCTTGCTGAAATGCGAAGCGAACGAGCTCGACGAATCGTTGAAGGCGATGGTCATCTGTCCGAAAACGAGCGATGACGCGCCGCGGGCGGTGGAATTATGGACGTTTGCAAAAGTCGCAGAAACAAATATCGATGCGTCCGTCACGAACGAAAAAATTATCGGAATCGTTCCGGTCGGAGGCGAGGATTTTTCAAAACTGATTTACAGCTATCGCGCGCCGATTGCCGGCGCATTGATGGGCGCCAAAATCGGCGAAACGCGGGTCGCCTCGATACCGTCCGGCGAACTCAGATTCGATATCCTTGAAATAACCAGGATGAAATAAGAAATTTCCGCCGAGACATAATCGATTCGAAGATTTCTTAGCCCTCGGCGAAAAACTTGGCGCCGCTCGAAAACATCGCGATTATGTGCTTTGATTTTTTTCACCATTATTATATAATTCTCCTGATGCGGGTGTGTTGCCCGTATCGGAGTGTTGCAACTCTATCATAAGCGTCATAAACCTGACGAAAAACTCCTGTTAATGGCAGGAGGGTGGTGAAATAAACCGAATACATCACACAATATCTTATGAATTGTTGCAAACCTCCTGCCACCAATTTAAAACATTGGTGGTTATTTTTGTAATTGGAGCCTGGCAATGAGAGATACGACTGTCATGACGAATCTATGCAGATTTTCAATATGCTTATTCGCGTTGTTGGCGACGGCGGGGGCGCCGCTCGATTCGGCGCGGGCGGCATACAACTGCCCGATAACCTATACCTCATGTAATGCGAATTATTATTATTCCAGCGGAACTTGCACCGCGTGCTCTTCTCTTACAGGGTCATATGCGCTGAAGGACGGAGCCAACACCAACGGCAGCGGGTCATGCTATAAAACATGCGCTGCCGCGGGAACTTGCACTAATTGCACTTTGTCGCGCGTCGCTGAAAAAGTCTACTATCCGTCCGGCGCATGCTCCTATGCACTGAGCTGCGGCGCCGGCTATTACGGCAGTTCGCACGGCAAGAATATCACCACCAACACAGCCGGTTGCACCGCATGCACCAATTCGCCGAGCAACGCTGCGACATGGTCTCGAACCGGAGCGTCGACCTCGGCGACGGGATGCGCCGTAAACATCACCGCCTGCAATACCGGATACAGCGTATCCAATAACAATACCAGCGCGGCGACCTGCACTCTGGGCGCCTACGCCGTAACATTGGACGCGAACGGTGGGACGGCTGGGACGACAACCTCCGTCACGGCCACATACTACGCCGTTCTGCCCGCCGTCGCGGTTGCCGGACTGCCAAAGCGCGCGGGATATACCTTCAACGGGTATTGGAGCGCACAGAGCGGCGGCACTCAGTATATATACGCCGGGGGCGCCGCGACGGAAAACAAATGGACGACTGCCGCCGCAGGCACGATTTACGCGCAATGGGCGGCGTGCGGCGGGAATAACTATTATTGCAGCGGCGCCGCCTATAACTCGAAGGCCGCGGTCAGCAGCGGATACTATTCCACCGGCGGAACCGATACCACCAGAACGGGCCAATCGCAGTGCAGCGGCGCGTATTGGTGTTCTGGCGGCGTTCAAACCGAATGCCCCGCGCAAACCACCGGATGGACAAGGAATACCGGAGCCGGATGGACGGCCTTTGGGTCTTGCAACGAGACGAAAACCGGAACGGCGATAAGCGCGTATTGCAATGCCG
>JAITQO010000007.1 GCA_031288835.1 Rickettsiales bacterium
AATCCCCTGTCTCTTGTTTCTTGTCTCCTGTCACTTCTCCGTCCCTTTCTCCCTCATCCCTTTTCCTCTTTTTCAAAAACCGTGTCAAGGGATTTATTTTCATTTTTAAAAATATTTTACTTGACATCATTTTAAAAAATCGCCAATATCATGGTATGCTTTCTTATTTCATGTGAAATAAAAAATACTATATATCCTTATTTCATGTGAAATAAGAGAAATTATTTCCATTCACAATAACGGAATCACGGCGTCCAAAAGCTTCCCGGCCAGCGGGACGGCGTTGTATGCGGCGGTGCGCGGATAGGTTCCAGGTTCGTCCAGCAGAATCAGCATAGACCATTTCGGCGCCTCTATCGGGAACGCGACATAAAACGCCGAGATATTCTTATCGTTGCTGTATTTCCCGTTCACCAATTTCTGCGCGGTCGACGTTTTACCGCCGATATTCACACCCTGAATCTGCATTTTCGCCAGTTTCGCCGAGGTATCGCCGACGGCGAACAGAATCTGCCGGAGTTGTCTAGATATTTCTTTGGACACAATTTGCGTCGTTTCCGGAACAAAGTCGCGGCGCAGAATCGTCGGCATTATGTATTTTCCGTCGTTCGCAATCGCGTTCGAGGCCAGCAAAACATGCAGCGGGGTCACCGCTATGCCGTGCCCGAACGACCACCGGCTGCGATCCGTCGCGGTATTGCTCTGCGGAAACAGCGGACGCGCGGTTTTTCCGAAATTGGTTTCAATAGGCGCGTCGAAACGCAGTTCGCGGAAAAAGCCCGACTGCGCGTTTTCCGGCAGCGACAGCGCGATTTGGGCCGAGCCCGAATTGCACGAATACTGCATGATTTGCGCGACGGACAGGTATTTCGCCGGCGGCCGGAATCCGCGCGCCTCTTCTATTTTCTTGCCGCCGACCATGAACGGGTCGATTATGTTGTATTTTTTAGAAACCGGGATTCCGTTCGCGAGCGCGAGGGCCGTGTTGAAAATCTTGAATATGCTGCCGATTTCATAATTGTCGCGCATCAGCCGGAAGCGCCGGTTGCCGTCCGGATACGCGCCCAAGTCCTCGGGGTCAAAGTCCGGCAGGCTGACCGCCGCCAGGATTTCCCCCGTCCGCGCGTTCATCAGCACGCCCATCGCCGCGCGCGCCTTGTAATCGCGCGCGGCCGCGGAAAGCTCCGTCCACATCAGCGACTGTATTCGCGAATCTATCGACAATCGCAGCGGCGCCCCGTCCGTTCTCAGCCGCGCGTCCATCATGCGTTCCGCGCCGTCGGCGCCGCTGCCGTCGCCATATACGAATCCGACGATGTGCGACATCGAATTATGCTTCGGATACTCCCTGACCTGCCTAAGAACCGCGGAAACTCCGGGGATTTTTTCCGCGCGGAGAACGGCCGCCGCATCCTTGCCTATGTTCTTTTTCAACTCGACGTACCCGCCGCCCGTCTTTATCTTCCGCAGAACGGCGTTCGCCGATATTTCCGGAAACAGGCCGTGAACGAACGCCGCCGCCGCGTCCGCGTCCGCAATCTGCCGCGCGTTCGCGACCAAATCATACGTATAGACGTTCTTCGCAAGGATTTCCCCGTTTCTGTCTATAATGTCCGCGCGGGCCGTTTCCGCGGCGTCCGGCTGCACGCTGCGCGTCCGGCCGCGCCCGGACATCCCGAGCGTCAGGGTATACGCGCACAAAAACAGGAAAACCGATAACACGACCAGAAATACGATAAGCTGCCTGCCGTTCGAGAGCGGCCTGTTTTCCCGAACGAGCGTCAAAATGTCGTCGCCAAGCGTTATCATGCTATTCCATATTCCTTGCGCTGATAAATCTTCCGGTGCCGATAGGCCTGTAATCGGGATACAGCTGCATGACAATCGGACGCAGGATTTCCGGCTGAACCAGCGTCGCAAAGCGGACTCTGGCGTTCGCCAAATCCTGTTCCAGCGACATTATCGACTTGTTCTTTTGCGCCAGTTTCTTTTCGTCCGCACTAAACGCCGCATGGAACAGCGCGACGGCAATCAGCGCGATTATAAAAAATTGAAATCCAAAGGAGAACACCCGTTCGTCGTCCCTCATGCGGCGATTTTATCACAGATTTCTCAAGTATGCAATCATCGCCCCCGCGCCGTTCAGGCGCGCCGCGCCGAGATTCAGCCCAAGTTTCGAAAACTCGCCGAAATCGACATTTTCTTCCTTCATCGCCAGCAAAACAGCGACCATTCCCCGCACGAGCAGAGAGTCGGCGGAGCCGTAAAATTTGCCGTCGCCGCCGCGCCAGATTTCCACGCGGCTGGCGCAGCCCTTGATTTCCGCGCCGGAAACGCCGTCCGGGAGCGGCGGCAATCCCCGCCCGATGTCCATCAGCAGCTCCAGCCTCAGCACAGGGTCGCTTGTTCCAAGCAGCAAAGATTTCATCTCGCCATAGTTCATTTTCTTTCGGTTATAAGTTGCAACTTATAACTCTTCTCACCATCCGGCCTCCGTCAAATCCAATTCCAGTTTCGCGGCTTCGGACATCCTTGACAGCTCCCACTGCGGCTGCCACACCAAATCGATTTTGATTTCTCCGACGCCGGGGATTTTCGCGATTTCCGCGCGCGCCATCTCCATAATCTCGTCCGACATCGGGCACGTCGGCGACGTCATTGTCATTTCAAGCGACACGCGATACGCGATATCGGGCGCGGCGGTTTTGTCCTCGGTCACGCCTATGTCATACACAAGCCCCAAATCCCAGATATTCACGGGAATCTCGGGGTCGTAAACATTCTTCAACGCCGCAATCACCTTGTCTTTCATCATAACCGTCATATGTGGCATCTTAACGTTTCACACCCCACCTATCGCCCCGTTTATTATCCTCGCCAATTCCCCGATTTCCTCTTCCGTGTTCCACCAACCCAAGCTGATTCGTATGCTGCCGGGAATGCCGAGGAGTTTGTGCAGCCACGTCGCGCACATATGGCCGACGCGCAGGCACACGCCGCGCGCGCCGACAAGCGCGCCGAAATCCAGATGATGCATGCCGTCCACCGTGAACGTCAGGATATGCGCGCCCGCGGGCGATACGAAATTGACGCGCGGATTTTCCGCCAATTCCGCGCGCAGGCGCCCGTTCAGTTTCTCCAATTCCGGATTCGGAGCCCTCAGCTCGCGAATCGCGTGCCCAAGCCCCGCGATTTGGGTCAGCGGCAGCGTCCCGGCCTCGAACCGCGCCGCGCCGGACGCCTGATACATTCCGCCGCCGAGCATCACCGGCTCGGACTCCGTTTTCTGAAAGAGAACGCCGACGCCGGTGTCCGCGCCGATTTTATGTCCGGAAAACACCATGTAATCGACGTTCGATTCGGACACGCTGATTTTCTCATGAACGACATACTGGCTGGCGTCGACAATTGTAATCAAATCCAGATTCGGTATTTTCTGCGGAACGCCCAGAACGTTGGACATGGCCGTGATTACAATCGCGTCGGCTTTCATTTCCCTGATTTTATCCCAATCATAATCCATCCCGCCTGTCAGCGGCGCGACAAGAGTCTCGCAGTGTTTCTCGAACGGCAGGCGCGCGGAATGATGGTCCAGGTCGCTGACGATGACGGTCTTGCCGGCCAATGTCCGCGCGATTCTGTTCAATCCGTCCGTGGCGTTGCTTGTGAACACGATTTGCTCGGCGCTATCCGCGCCGACAAATCCGGCGACTGTCTCGCGCGTGTCCGCGACAAGGGCGTCGACCGCCGACGCGCGCGCGCAAACGCCGCGCCCGGCGTTCGCATAGCGGTTTGACAAAAAATCAATTTCCGCATCAATCACGCTTTTCGGCTTCAATGCGCTTGCGGCCGCGTCGACATATATCAATTTCTTCTCCTTATTTTTATTTGCAATTTCGGATTATTATAATATAATCCTTGGATATTTCAAACAGGGAAATAAAGAATGGCAGTTGCGCATTTGACAGATTCGGATTTTGATTCATTCGCGAAAGACGGCGTGTCCGTCGTGGATTTCTGGGCGTCGTGGTGCGGGCCGTGCCGCGCGTTCGGTCCCGTGTTCGAGGAGGCAAGCGGGAAATATCCGGGCATCCGTTTCGGAAAATACGAGATTACCGACGCGAACCGCGCGGCCGCGGCGAAACACGACATACGCTCTATCCCGGCGATTCTGGCGTTCAGGAACGGCGAGGTTGTCGGCACGAAAATCGGTTTGATGGACGGGGGAATGTTCGAGGAATGGCTGAAGGAGTTGTCATGACGACAAGAAAAGATTATAAAACAATTGTTCTGCCGACGAAATACGTTCCGAAAAAAACGGAAAAATACATGTCGCCGGAACAGAAGGCGTTCTTTTATCAGATGCTGACAAATCAGAAAGACGAAATAGAAAAGGAAATGCTGGAATCCAGCGAAGATGTGAATCTGGCGCAGAAACTGGATTCCGTCGGCGCGATGGACGAGGGCGACGCCGCGACGCTGGCGATGGACGCCGACCTGAACATAAAAATACGCGAACGCAGCCTGAGCCAGTTGAAAAGAATCGAAGAGTCGCTGCAGCGGCTGGAAGACGACACCTATGGATACAGCGTGGTTTCCGGGGAAGAAATAGGACTGAGGCGGCTGATGGTTCGTCCCGTCGCAATCATGACCATTGAAGAGCGCGAAGGAACAGAAAAATAGTTATAAGCTATAAGTCGGCGCGGCGCGCGGGCACGTTCTTATAAAAAACGCACTGCCGCCAATCAATTCCGACTTATAACTTATAACTTTATTCCAGCAGCAGCAAATCGTCCTCAAGTTTGCGAATCCGGTCGCGGACGGCCGCGGCCTTCTCAAAGTCCAGCCTGTTCGCAAAGGCCTTCATTTGTCGCGTCAGCCTGGCGATTTCTTTCCTGATGCCCGGGGCGTCCTGAACGCCGTCCTTCGTGTATATGTATTTCCGGCCGCCGGCCGTTTTGGGGTTCTCGTTCGCTATTTCCGAAAAGACGGATTTTTGGACTGTCCGGGGGACGATTCCGTGCGAAGCGTTGTATGCGGTTTGCTTTTCCCGGCGGCGCGCCGTCTCGTCCAGCGCCTCCCTCATCGACGGCGTCACGGAATCCGCATACAGAATCACGCGACCGTCCGCATTCCGGGCGGCGCGCCCGATTGTCTGTATCAGCGAGCGGGCGCTGCGCAGGAATCCCTCCTTGTCCGCGTCCATGATGGCGACCAGCTCGCACTCCGGAATGTCCAGCCCCTCGCGCAGCAGATTGATTCCGACCAAAACCTGAAACCTGCCTAGGCGCAGGGCGCGCAATATTTCGATGCGCTCGAGCGTCTCTATGTCCGAATGCATATATTTCGCCTTCACGCCGTTTTCGCACAAATAATCCGTCAGCGATTCGGACATTTTTTTCGTGAGGGTGGTAATCAGAACGCGCCCTTCCGTCTTCCTAATCTCCGCAAGGGCGTCCCGCACCTGGCTTTCCGTCGGCCTGATTTCGCAGACGGGGTCCAATAATCCAGTCGGGCGGATGACCTGGTCAATCGCCACCCCGCTGCTCTGCCCGATTTCCCAATCGTTGGGGGTCGCGGAAACGAAAATCGTCTGCGGCCGCAGCGCGTCCCATTCCTCGAACTTCAGCGGGCGGTTGTCCAGCGCGCTCGGCAGGCGGAATCCGTGTTCGGAAAGAACGGTCTTGCGGTTGCGGTCGCCGACATACATAGCGCCGATTTGCGGAACCGTGATGTGCGATTCGTCGATGAAAAGGAGCGCGTTTTTCGGAAGATACTCGAACAATGTCGGCGGCGGCTCGCCCGAAGCGCGCCCCGAGAGATACCGGGAATAGTTTTCGATTCCGCGGCACATTCCCGTCGATTCCAGCATCTCAAGGTCAAAGTTAGTTCGCTCGCGCAGCCGCTGCTCCTCCACCAGCTTCATATTGTCTCTGAAATAATCCAGCCGCGCCGCAAGGTCCGCCTTGATTTCGCCCACCGCCGAAAGCATCGTTTTCATCGGCGTCGCATAGTGCGTGTTCGGATAAACCGACGCGCGCGCAAGCGTTTGCCTTTTCTCGCCGGTCAGCGCGTCGAACTCGCAAATGTTCTCGACCTCGTCGCCGAAGAACTCGAGCCGGTATCCCATGTCCGGCGAATGGCTGGGAAACACGTCGAGGGTGTCGCCGCGCACGCGGAAATCGCCGCGGTTGAAGTCGGCCTCGTTCCTTTTATATTGCAGTTCCACCAGCCGCCGGATCGCATCGCCCATGCCGATTGCCTTTCCGGTCCAGAACACGGCCTTCATCTCGCTGTATTCCTCGGGGCTGCCGAGCCCGTATATCGCCGACACGCTGGAGACGACGATTGTATCCGGCTCCTCCAGCATGCTGCGCGTCGCGGAGTGCCGCATTCTGTCCAGCTGCTCGTTTATGCTGGCGTCCTTGTCGATATAGGTGTCGGACGCGGGCACATACGCCTCGGGCTGATAATAATCGTAATACGACACGAAGTATTCGACATGATTGTTCGGAAAGAAACCCTTCATCTCCGTATAAAGCTGCGCCGCCAGCGTCTTGTTCGGCGCCATAATCAGCGCCGGACGGTTCGTTTCGGCAATCACGTTCGCCATGGTGAACGTCTTGCCGCTGCCGGTGACGCCCAGAAGAACTTGGTTTCTCTCGCCCCGCTCCAGTCCGCGAACCAGCGCGCGAATCGCGTCCGGCTGGTCGCCGGTCGGGCTGTACTCGGAAACCAGGTCGAATAATTTGTTTTGCATGGGATGATTATAGTGTCTATAATATGAAAAACAAGAGAGAATGAAAGCAAGCAAAAGATACAGGTTCTTCTGGCTGTCGGCGATTATCGCGGCGATTCTGGCGCTGGCATACCTGATAATTCCGCCGATGATTCCGATGTCGCGGTTCCGGGGAAGCTTCGCCGAGGCGCTTTCGAACGAAATCGGGACGCCGGTCGAAATCGACGGAAACGTGAAGTTATCCCTGCTGGGATATCCGATGATGAGCGCGGAGGGCGTCCGATTCGGCGGCGCGGGCGCGAAAACCGTCCGGTTCCGGGTTTCATGGGCGAGCATATTCAATCTTTCGAACGCGCGAATCATCAGCGGAATAAAGGTATCCGGCCTGGAAATGGACGCGAAAAACCTGACCGTTCCGAACTTTGGCAAAAAAATAATACTTGCCGATTCGCTCGTCCGGTTCGGAGGAAAGGAATACGAGGTCATCGACGGCGTCCTTGATTCCGGAAAATTGTCCGCATATGTCCGGACGAACCGGCACAAATACCGCCTGGATGTTTCGAGCGGCGATTTTATCGTGAGGAATCCGAACGAGGGGCTGGTCATATCGGGACGGCTGGCCGCCGACGAAAGCGGGGAAATCTCGGCCTCGGGGACGCTGCAGATTGACACGAAGGATATGAACGAATGGTTCGATTTCCCATTTCCGGAAATCAGGGGCAGGACGAAGCTGTCCATGGATTTCAATTGGGACGGCAAGGGCTTCTTCCGCCTGTTCAAAATTTCGGGAACGAACGGCAAGGCCTCGTTCAACGGAGAAATCAAATTATGGCACGAAAACGGCAAACAAATCAAAAAGTCCATCCGCATGCGCGTGGATAACGCCGATTTGGACTTGTCGTTTTTGCGCGACCATTCGGGATTTTTATATAATTCCGACATCGCAATCGATGCGAACGGCGACATAAAAACGCCTTTCCAGCAAATGAAGAACGCAAAAAATCTGTCGTTGAAAATGAGCTCCAATTTTTCGGAAATCGACATCAAGGCGCTGAAAGCGGCCGACGATAATATTTCCGTTTCGGCGTCCGGAAAAATAATCCGCGACAACCCGAGCAATCTTGACATCGCGTTCCATCAAACCCGGCCCGGGCGGTCGGTTCGCTGCGTCTTATCCGGCAATAACGACGACTGGAGATGCAGCGTATGGTCTGTCGTCAGCAAGGATATGACGGCCACCGGCGCTTTGTCGGTTTTCAAAGATAACTTTCAGATGACGTTTAATTCCGAAAACGCGAAAATGGATTTGGAATCGCTCGGCGCGCTTGAAAAATACGCCGCCGGCCGCAGCGGCGTCGTGGAGTTCGACGCGGGAGACGTCTCCGGAGTCGCGCAAATCCAAAACGGGCACAGGCGGATAGAATACGTTCACAAAAATACCGACGTCGGCGCGCTGCCGGTAGACCTGCCGCTGCCCGAATCCATGAAAAAAGCGCGCGGGAATCTCGCGGCGGAAATTCGCGACGACAAGATGTCGTTCAGTTTCCAGGCGCCGGACTGGTCGCTGTCCGTCGACGACGGCGACGGTTTTTCAATCAATCACAAGGACGGGAAAAAACTGCTGGCGGCGCTGACCGGAAAACCGGAACTGCCGTTCGTAAAAAACGGCATTCCCGTCATCATCGCGGGAAAATACAGCAGGCCGTTCATAACCGACCTGCGCGTCCAGATTGCGGGAATGCGGTTCGCCGGGCTGATGGGATACAACGGAATCACCCTTAGGACGGACGTGTTGGATTTGGACAAGGCGCTGGATGAAAAATGGTTCGCCGATTTCATCGACAACCAGTATTTGTCCGGCGACCCGCTGCTGGCGCCGTTTGACTTCGGAACGAATCTGTCCATATCCGCCGACGCAGTGAAACTGAACGGCGCGGAATACAAGGGGTTCATATACTCGCTGGACGGCGCCGGCCAGAAGATGTCCATTTCAGATTCCGAGCACGGGAAGCTTCTGCTATCCGTTTCCAAAGACAAATCGAAATATAAATATCTGATTCAGATGAACAGGTTTTTCGTTCCGGGCAGGCTGTTCGACGGAGATTTGCCGATTAATTTGGAAAAGACGACCGTCACGGCGCAGGCGGAGCTGGAATCGACGGGACTGACGGCATACGACATCAGAAGAAACATGACGGGAATCGTGGACGCCTCGCTCGACGGCGGGATATTGTCGGGATTCGGGACGGACGATTTTTATAGCAACGCGAACAGGTATGGGAAAACGGACACGGAAAACGCGCTGCACGGGGCGCTTTCGTCCGGCTTGACCGAGGTGAAGGAAATGCAGATTACCGGCGAATATTCCGGCGGGGACTTCAGAACGACGAAACCGTTCCTTTTGACCGCGCGGCACACGGACATCACCGGGAACCTGTCAATCAAAAACGATTCCGTCTTGATTCGCGCGAACATAGTATTGCGCGGAACCTCGCCGATACCGAGGCCGCTTGCCCTGACCATTGAAAACGGCGCGCGCGAATACTCCCTGTCCGACATCCTGCCGGACATCGACCTGGATTACCTGCGCGAGTTCGTCCGGACGCACAGGAAGTTCTGATTGCCTTTCCGATTTTTATGTTTATAATTGCCGTGTTCGCCCCCATAGTATAATGGCAGAACAGGTCCTTGGTAAGGACCAGGCGCAAGTCCGATTCTTGCTGGGGGCACCACGTATTGCAAGACCCTTTTGAATTATGGCGGCGCCGTTTTGCCAAGCCCGATTGCCGACGGTTCAAAAAATATAGTTTTTTATGGAGTATCGGGCTCATCCCTAATTTGCATCAGGATTTTGCCCAGGATATTTCTGCCGCTACCTTCGCCGAAACCGCATCTGATGCACACGTCGCAAGACTTTAATAAAATTGCATCACCGGTGGATAACAATAGTTCTTTGGCATCGGGGTTTTGTTGAAATTTTGCAACTTGTGCTTTCTTCATTATTTCAAATTTATTTTTATCAAAGCCAGGCCTGCGATTCTCTCGATATTCGGGCTTCTTGGTTAATAATCTGGCTTCGTTTGAATCTTTCATTTCCAATATATCATTAAATCGTTTGTCCGTCGTTTCAAACTTCATTGCCTGGTAATAATGTTCCGCGCTGGGGAATTTATACATTTTTCCATCAACTTCCATCTCGATGGGAATTTGTGAATGCGGGCTTAAAAACCAATATTCACCAACCGGCAAACAAAATCGGATTTCTTTTTTCATCGTATTCTCTTTTAATCCGCACTATACCAATCTTTTCTTGAAAACCATAATTTTCTTTGACAACATCACAAAAGCGTTGGAATTGCAGGTCCGATAATCTCACGGCGTCCCGCACCACGTATTACAAGCAGGCGATTTTAACAGCCTATTAAACGGCGGAAGCATTGAAAACCTAAGGTTTTTCCCGGAAACTTCCGAGTCCGATAACAATAGGCCTAAAATCGCCCGCATCTCAGAAATTATCGGACTATCAAGTGGTTTTCTCGCGTTTCCGGCCACCGTTTGATTTATCCATTAGCTAGTCCCACGTTCTTTCATTTTATTTAAAAGCTTTAGCACCCCTTCCGCTTCCTCGGCCAAAGTTGTATCTGATAGAGGGTTTGCCAACACAGCCAAAATACCCCTCACAAACATTTCTTTTTTGCTCATATTTTCTATAATTTTTGGATTTTCGTCATCAGTCAAGGAATTATACATTTTTTCTATTACTGATTGTTCTTCTTTTGCCATTTTGATACTCCTTTTCTTTGGTATGGTTCATTGTAACACTTTTCAACTTTAAATCATATATATTATATTTTCATTAAAAATTAGATTTTTTCTGACCACGCTGCAAAAATGTCCGGGGGATGGTTCGATAATGCTCACAGCATCCAGCGCCATTCGATTACCGCTTGCAATTCGGGCGCCGTTCGCTATAATGCGCAAACAAAAATAAAAAGAGCGCGGATTATGCCAAACATTTACAGAACACATACCTGCGGAGAACTGTCGGCAAAGAATGTCGGCGCGACGGCGACGCTGTCCGGATGGGTGCACAGAAAACGCGACCACGGAGGCCTTTTGTTCGTAGACCTGCGCGACAACTATGGAATCACGCAATGCGTATTCGACTTGGCCAACAAACAGCTGGCGGACATCGAAAAGATTCGCCCAGAATCGGTCATTCGCGTTCGCGGAGACGTCGTGAAAAGGACGCATGACCAAATCAATTCGAAAATCCCGACCGGAGAAATAGAGATAAAGGCGGAAAAATTCGACGTTCTGACGCACGCGGACGTCCTGCCGCTGCAGGTTTTCGGCGACGAGGAGACGGCCGAGGAATTGCGCCTGAAATACCGATATATCGATTTGCGGCGCGAATCCCTTCACAAAAACATTTTGACGCGGAACAAAATCATGAAGTTCATCAGAGACAAGATGTGGGAACTCGGGTTCTCGGAGTTTCAGACGCCCATTCTTACGGTGTCGTCGCCCGAAGGCGCGCGCGACTATCTGGTGCCGTCGCGGCTGCATCACGGAATGTTCTACGCCCTGCCCCAGGCGCCGCAGCAATTCAAGCAGCTGCTGCAAATCGCGGGCTTCGACAGATACTTCCAAATCGCGCCGTGCTTCCGCGACGAAGATTTGCGCGCCGACAGACTGCTCGAGTTCTATCAGTTGGATTTGGAAATGTCGTTCGCGGAACTGGCGGACATTCAGGCAATCGGTGATTCCCTGATGCCCGAATTATTGAAGGCATTCATTCCTGACGCAAAGGTCGCGGCCGACATTCCGCATATTTCGTTCGCGAACGCCATGCTGAAATACGGAACGGACAAGCCGGACCTGCGCAATCCAATCATAATCGGCGACGTCGGCGACGTCTTCGCGGATTCGGACTTTGGGATTTTCGCGGACGCGGTCGCAGCGGGCGCGGTCGTCCGCGCGGTTCCGGCGCCGAATACGGCCGCGAAACCGCGCTCGTGGTTCGACAAGACGGAATCGTTCGCAACGGAGGAGCTCGGGCTTGCGGGGCTAGGATACATCGTGTTCGCCGCCGACGGCGCGAAAGGGCCCGTCGCAAAAAAGCTGGACGCCGACCGCATCGCGAAAATAAGGGAAATATGCGGATTGTCGGACGGCGATTCGGTATTCTTCATCTGCGAATCTGAGGACGCCGCGTCAAAGGCCGCCGGAAAACTGCGCGCCAGATTCGGAAACGACCTGGAACTGCTCGACGAAAACGAATACCGCATGTGCTGGGTCGAGGATTTTCCGATGTATGAATTGAACGATGAAACCGGAAAAATCGACTTTGGCCACAATCCGTTCTCATTGCCGAAAAACCCGCTTGACGGAGAGCCGCTGAAAATCCTGGCCAATCAGTTCGACATGGTGCTGAACGGAGAGGAAATCTGTTCCGGCGGGCTTCGAAACTACAATCCCGAAACGATGATAAAGGCGTTCGCGCTCGCAGGGTACGACGAGGACGACGTCAAGACAAAGTTCGGCGGGATGTGGGGCGCGTTCCAATACGGCGCGCCGCCGCACGGGGGGTGCGCGTTCGGGCTGGACCGCATAGTCAGGATAATCCTGAAGGAACAGAATCTGCGCGAGGTCGTGGCGTTTCCGACGAACCAGCGCGGGCAAGACCTGATGCTGGGCGCCCCGCGCGAGGCGGACGAGCGGCAGCTGCGCGAGGTTCACATTCAGGTAAGGAAGAAAGGATAAAACCAACCGCAAACAATAAGGAAGAGAGAATGAAGAAAACATCGAAAACGGTGAAATTGGCGCAGTGGCTGCTGTTCGCGGTTCTGATAGCGACGGCTGAATTTTTTCTGGTCGCGCCGTTTTTTATCAACAAAAACAAGGACGCCGCGAATGCCGGACACGAAGTATCGCTGTGCCGGCGCGTCGTTTCGGTCCTTGAAAATCACCTGAGAAAAATAGGCGAGGACGGAGAGGCGCCGGATTATTTAGACCGCGCGAAAATATTGAACCGCCTGTCTCTCGAAGCGTGCGACGAAGAGGCCAGACGAAGGTATTTTTCGCGCGCGCTCGCGGAACTTCAGGTGGCGGAGGCGCTGCGCATGCTGGGCGCGCAGGCAAGCGACGCAAGCCAGAAGATGGGCTTTTACTGGAAAGAGCGCGCGGAGTTCTTTCGCATGCATCAGATGACGGACAACGAATTGGATATTTACGAGAAATACCTGGCGATTCCCGGCCGCAGCCGCGACGTATATTCGCTGGTGAAAAAGGCCGAGATATTCGTCCGGGTCGGACGACTTGGCGACGCGGTTCAGATTTACGCCGACGTCGCGGACGCATGCAGGCCGGCGAACAATTCCAACTGCTACGTCGCCGGCGCCAAGTTCGCGGATTTGCTGGAAGAGAGCGCGGACAATCAGGAAATCATCGGGGAACTTCGCCAGAGGTGGGCGAAAGAGGAGGATTTCCGCGACTTGTTCAAATACAACAGGGACGCGGCCGCGCGAATCAAAAACGTGCTGAAATAAAAATCGGGCGCAATCTAGGAAATATGGCGGGTTCTTGACATTGGCGTATTCGCAATGCTATTATACGAATGCGCAAAAAAAATGAAAAACCTGAACAAAACGTTTTCAGCCATGACGATTGCGCGGAACAAAAATAATTTCCGCGTGCTCTGTTTTGCCGCCCCACGCGCCCATCACGCCTGAGGCGTGTATTTCCCATATATTCTGCCAATCGGCATAAACAATTCGTGTCATTTTTATGACACAGTCAGCATTTTTGCAAATCATAAGGAATAAAAAAATGAAAAACAGATTAACAATCGCCATACAAAAAGGCGAAAGAATGAGCGAACCGGCCGTCGGCATGCTCGGCAGGGCCGGAATCAAAATAGAAAAATCCCCGCGTCGGCTGGTCGCGGAAAAAGGCGACATCAAACTGGCCTTTCTGCGCGGGCCGGATATTCCGTGCCTGCTGGACGAAGGCGTCGTCGACGCGGCGATTATCGGCAGCAACGAGATAGAGGAGGCATATCTTGAAAATCCGGCGCGACGGAAATACCTGCTCGACAATATCCCGTTGGGAATAAGTCCCGCCAGAATATCCCTAGCCGGCCCGCTGAAAAGAAAGACCGATTACGATTTGTCCGATGCCAAGGCGATTGCAACGTCCTATCCGAACATCGCAAGGGAATATCTGTTGCGGAGCGGAATAATCGGTCTGTCGCGCAACCGCCGGACAACCAGACCGTTCGTGAATGTAATTTTCCTTTCGGGCGCGGTCGAGGCGGCGCCAGAGCTCGGCATGGCCGATTACATTATCGACATCGTGGAAAGCGGCGGCACGCTTGCGGAAAACGGGCTGGCCGAATTCGACAAGATTATGGACACACAGGGCGTGCTGGTATCGCGCCGGCTGGAAGCGTATCAGGCCGCGATTTTCAGGCGCATAAAGGAGGCGCTGGAAGATGTCGGACAAAGATAAAATCTATGCAGGATTGCTCGGGAACGTCATTACATGCAAACAAGCGATGACGATAAAAGACGCCCGCCCCGAAACCGACAACGAGCCCTAGGTAATCCTGCCAAAAGACGGAACCGGCCTTGTCGGGCGGGCCGAGGCGTCGGGGGTTCCGCCGTTCCTGCCGTATATAACCGTGCGAAAAACAGTCGCCGGGAAATTGTCGCGCGCGGATGCCGCGCTGAAATCGCGGAATCCGAATTGGCAGATTGTCGCCGCATACGGATATCGCAACCCCGAAATCCAGCGGCGCGGATTCGCCGAACAGATGGAATTACTGCGAGGAAAGTTCAAGACCGAAGACGAGCCGATGGAGGCCGCCAGCATAAATGCCGCCAACCCCATAATCGCCGGACATCCGACAGGAGGCGCCGAGGACGTGACGATTTTCGACATGGAAGCGCGCGAATATTCGGACTTTGGAACGCCGTGCGGCGATTTCGATCGCCGGACATGTTTTACGCGTCCCCATTCGCAAGCGACGCGGCGAAATCCAACCACAGGCTGTTGCGGGAAATAATGCCGACGCAGGGATTTTTGCCATTAACCTGATAAATAGTACCGAATTGCGCGTGGCGTCCGTGTCAAATGCGGAAGAAAAAATCAAATCTGGCTCTGATGGCGCACTTGTAGCCGGACCATCACTAACGTCAAACGAACGGACTGCCTCGTCGGGGGCCAGAAGTAATGAAATTATAAATAAATCGGGCGCGGCAGTCAAGAGAAAAAAACAGTCGGAATTGGTAAAAATGGCGAACGACGGCGAATGGTGGCATTTTTCATACGGCGACAAGGAATGGGCATACGCAGACAAAATGCCGGACGCGCTTTACGGGCAGAAAATGCCCGACGAGATTCCCTATGCGCGGCAAAATCACAATTCGTAAATCATTTTCCTGATGTTGATTCCGCGCCGGTCCGAGATTATCATCCGGTCGCTGCCGATTAAATCCGCGCGCGGCCCGAACAGCAGTTTTTCTATCATGTCGCGGAATCCGCGGGGTATCTCGCAATGATACGGCGCGTATATCGCGGCGCCGAACTTTTTGATTCCCGCCAGATTGTATTTGTATCCGTTCCGCGTCAGAACGTATATCTGATACGGCGACAGGTCGAACCGCCTGGTCAAAAAATCAATGTCCGCCTTCATGCCAGGATGATAAATCAGCGCCCGAAGGATTGTGAACAGGTATGTATTCCTGCTTGCAAATCCGGCGTTTTTCGTGTAGCGTTTCCATTATGAAAAAACTTCTTGCCATTTGTCTCTTGCCGCTTGTCTCCTTCGCGGCTGCGGCGGAATTAAAGGTCGATATAGTCGCCGGAAACGCCGAGCCGGTTCCAATCGCGATTGCGAAGTTCGACGCCCTGCCCGCGAATGAAAAAATCTCGGAAGAAATTCGCGGAATCGTGGAAAACGACCTGAAGACGAGCGGCCTGTTTCACATCGTCGCAACGACCGCGCACCCGGAGAAGTTAAAATTCGACGTCATGCCGAAGTTCGCGAGCTGGGAGGCGGTCAAGGCAAGCGTCCTGATACAATCGAAGCTGACCAAGACGAAGGACAAAAAACTCCGCCTGCAATTCTACGTCTGGGACATATCGGGAAAGGAGCAGATAGAGGCGCAGTCATTGGTCACGTCCGCCGGGCAGGCGCGGCGCCTGGCGCACATAATGGCGGACGCGATTTATTCGCGACTGACCGGCGAGGGAGGGTATTTCGATTCTCAGATTGTCCTGACCGCCGAAACCGGCGGATACATGAATCCGAAAAAGCGGCTTGCGATTATGGATTCCGACGGCGCCAATTTCAGATATGTTTCGGACGAGAAGACGTATGTCCTGAACCCGCATTTCTCGCCGAACATGCACGCGCTGGTTTTTCTGTCATACCGCGGGGGCGAGCCGAATGTCTGGACGCTCGACATGAACGACGGAACGCAGAAGAAACTCGGAAACTTCAACGGCATGAACTTTGCGCCGCGATGGTCTCCGGACGGAAGAAAGATAGCGTTCTCGCTGGTCGACGGGCGCGGCGCGTCCAATATCCACGAATACGAAATCGAAACGAAGAAACTGCGAAGATTGACGAACACGGACGGAATCAACACGTCGCCGTCATATTCTCCGGACGGCAAAATCCTCGCGTATAACTCCAATTCCTCGGGCTCGCAGCAGCTGCACGCCATGGATTTGGCGACGCTGAAGTCGCGGAGAATTTCATACGGCGACGGGCGCTACGCAACGCCGGCCTTTTCGCCGGATGGAAAATATCTGGCGTTCACAAAAATCGCGGACGACACGTTTTTCATCGGCGTGATGTCGCCGAATGGAAAGAACGAGCGAATCCTAGCCGGCGGATGGTATATGGAATCGCCGTCGTGGGCGCCGAACAGCCGCAGGCTGGTTTATTACGAGACCGAGAAAATCAACGACGGCGAAGAGAGGCAGAGCTCGATTCGAAGCGTCGATATTCTGGGGCACTTCAATCATGAAATACGCCTGCCCGACGGCGTGAACGGAATGGACCCGACTTGGTCTCCGCTGCTGCCATGAGATTCCCGGCGATTCTATTATGCCTGTTTTGCCCCGCGGCGAACGCGGGAGGCGACTTGCGGGCGACGGCCGGATACGTGCTCGACGGCGACACGTTCTCCGCGAAGATTCATTTGGAAAACGGCGCGGTATTTGCGCGCGTCAGAATAGCGAACATCGACGCGCCGGAACTTAGCGGCGAATGTGGAGAGGAAAAGGAGCTGGCCAATCAGGCGAGACATCGCCTGTCCGCGCTGCTGCCGGAGGGGACGGCTGTTTATCTGTCCAAAATCAAAGACGACAAATATCTTGGGCGGATTGACGCGCTGGTTTCTCTTGATGGAAAAGACATCGGCGAAATTATGATTGCGGAAAAACTTGCGCGCAGGTATAATGGCGGCAGGCGGGCGCCGTGGTGCCCGCAGAACGAAGAGGAGAAAAAATGACAGGTTCCTTAAACAGTTTTCCAATCTATGCCGTCGTTTTGTATCTGATTCCCATATTGGGCGGATATCTATTGGGTTCCGTTCCGTTCGGGCTGATTCTGACAAAAATCGCGGGGCTCGGCGACATTCGCAAAATCGGCAGCGGAAACATCGGCGCGACGAACGTCCTGCGGGCGGGGGGCATAAAATTGGCCGTTTCGGTTTTTCTGCTGGACGCGGCGAAGGCCGCGGTTGCATTCTTTTTGTTCGGCGTTTGGGGCGGCCTCGCCGCGATAATCGGACACAACTATCCGGTTTGGCTGAAGTTCAAGGGCGGCAAAGGCGTTTCGTCGTCGGGCGGCTTCCTGCTGGTTCTGTCGCCGATTGCGTTCGCGACATGCTTTGCAATCTGGCTGGTCGTCGCGCTGGCGTTCGGATATTCGTCCCTGGGCGCAATCGTCGCCATGCTGTTCGCGCCGATATTGGGATTCGCAATCGGGTTCGAAGAAGGACTGGCGCTGCTGGCGGTGTCGCTGCTCGGACTCTGGCGGCACAGGGGAAACATACAGCGGCTGCTTGCCGGCGCGGAATCGAAAATCAAGTGGCGCAGGCAATGAACGACGAATTGTTCTACAAGCTGCTGGTGTTTCGAACCAAGGGAATAGGCGCGGTCAAATATCACGAACTTATAAGAGATTGCGGAGGCGCGGAGGCGGCGGTTGAATCGCTGCAAGTTTCCGGGGAGCTGATGGACAAAGTGCGGCGCGAGATGGAGCTCGCCGAATCCATGGGCATCGCGTACGTCGCCGACGATTCGCCCGAGTTTCCGGAGGTCTATAAAAAAGCCCGCAACCATTCGCCGATATTGTCGGTTCGCGGAAACATGAAAACACTGCGGAAGAAAACCGCCGGCATGGTCGGAACGCGGCACGCAACGGCCGCGGGAATAAAGTTCATGTCCGAATTGGCGCGAGAATTCGCAAGGCATGACTTCGCCGTCGTGTCGGGAATGGCGATTGGAACGGACGGAGCGGCGCACGAAGGAGCCCTGTCGGCCGCCGGCGGCGCGCAGACAATCGCGGTTTTGGCGGGCGGCGCCGATTACATATGGCCGCCGGAAAACGAATCGCTTTATTGGCGGATGGTCGAGCGAGGATGCGTCGTATCCGACATGGGCGTCGGATTCATTCCGGTCGCGAACAACTTCATCGCGCGAAACCGGGTGGTCGCCGGATTGTCCGAACTCTTGATTCTAGGCGAGGCGGACGAGAAATCCGGCAGCGTAGCGACCGCGAAAATGGCGCTTGAAATCGGGCGGGAGCTCTGGGCGATTCCGTCGCATCCGTCCGACGAGCGAAGCCAGGGGCCGAATCGGTTCATAAAAGAAGGCCTCGCGAAACTATGCTCGGGCGCGGACGACTTCTTCCATGATGCATCGGGCGCGGGAAAAAATAAAAAAAATCTTCCAGATTCGGCGCTCGCGGATTTCATCGGAAGCGTTCCTGTTTCCGAAAGTGTATTGACATCACTTGTCAAAAAAAATATATCGGAAATCATGTCCGAATTGGTGTCGCTGGAACTCTCTGGACTTATTAAAAAAGTCAACGGGGGATACGTCCGTGTATAGACACGCGTCTGTCTATACACAGCGGAAATCCGCATAAAAATCGATAAAAACCGATTCGGATGGCAAATGAATTTTATTAAAAAATTTTTCCCTTCGAAAACTTGAAAACGGATTTTTTTCGTTTAGATTCTTGTGCATAAGGTTGGAAAAAAAAGGAGGCATGCATGATGGCGCTGGCGCTTCAAAAAGACGCGATGAATGTAAAAAATGTCATCAAATCGAAAATGGATTGCGGCGCGTACGATGCATGGATAGAACCTCTGGCGGTTTCAGAAGAAAACGGCAAAATAATCCTGACGGCCTCCAGCCGATTCAACGCGGACTTCATCCGGAAGGCATTCGGAAATATTTTGCTCGACGTCGAGGCGGAAAACAACGTCGCGATAAAACTGGACTTCCGGCGGCCGAACCTCAAACTGATTGAAAACCCGGCGAACGACAATAAAAAGGGCGCCGTGGCCGCGGAATCGAACTTCGACGGCTTCATCTGCTCGAACGCGAACCAGTTCGCGTTGTCCGCAGTGAAAAAATGCGCGGCTGGGACGGCGACGTTCTCGCCGCTCGTGATTTACGGCCCGACCGGCTCGGGAAAATCATTGCTGCTGGAACTGCTGAAACAAAACGCGCGAATGAAGGTCGTTTCGACGACCGGCGCGCGGTTTGTTTCCGATTTCGTCCGCGGAATGAAAGACGGCGGCGTTTTCGCGTGGAAAGACGCGCTCCGCGGATGCGACATGCTCGTTATGGACGACGTGCAAGGTCTGGCCGGAAAGCGCGCGTCCGCGGACGAATTCTTGTCGCTGCTGGACGATTTGATTCGCATGAAAAAAACCGTGGTTCTGACGTCGAACATCGCGCCGTCGCAAATCGCCGGATTCGACAGGCGGCTGGCGTCGCTGATGGCGTCGGGGCTGTCCGTAGACCTGGCGGCGCCGGACGAGGAATCGCGCGAAAAGTTCATGATTAAATCCGGAGTCTGCGAGCAGGCCGCGAAGGCAATCGCCGCGCGGACGCCCGCGAACGGGCACATCCTGGCCGGCATTTGCAAGAAAATCGCCGCATGGAAGGAGCTGGACTGCGGAGACCTGTCCGAATCGGTGCTGGAAAAACTGCTGGGCAACGTTTTGGAAAAACAAAAGACGCCCCTCTGCGTCGTAAAAAACATGTGCGCGAAACTCGGCGTCGCATTTGACGACGTCGCGTCCGCGACGAGGACGCGCGCAATTGTGTTCGCGCGCCAAAAAATAATGTGCGCGCTCAAAACATCGACGAATCTGACCCTATCGGAAATAGGGAGGCTTGTCGGGCGCGACCACGCGTCCGTGCTGTATGCAATCGCGCAGATTGAGAAAGCGAAGCAGACGGACATGCTGTTAGAATCGGAAATCGCGGAATTGGCGAAATAATTCTCCAGCCAAACCCCGCCGGATGGAAAAGTCGCAAAAAAATCAATGAAAAATTACCGCGAACCCATCCCCGATTCCCGCCATCCGGCGCGGAACCGGACAAAAACAAAAATCACCACTCTATCGGTTCCTTGCCGTTGGCGGCGAGATAGTCATTCGCCTTGGAAAAGTGGTGGTTGCCGAAAAATCCGCGCTCGGCAGACAACGGCGACGGATGGACCGATTTCAGAATCAGGTTGTCGTCCGGATTCACGAACATCGCCTTTTTCTGCGCGTAACTTCCCCATAGGATATACGCGATGTTTTTGCGTGTTCTCGACAGCACGTCAATCACGGAGTCCGTGAACTGCTCCCACCCCTTGCCGGCATGCGACGCCGCAACGTGAGCCTGAACCGTCAGCGTGCTGTTCAGAAGCAAAACGCCCTGCCTTGCCCAATCCGTCAAATCGCCGTTGGTTTTCGACCTGCGTCCCAAATCGTTTTCTATTTCTTTGTAAATATTCAGCAAGGACGGAGGCGGCGTTGTCGGCGACTGGACGGAAAAACAAAGGCCGTGCGCCTGCCCCGGCTCGTGATACGGGTCCTGGCCGATAATCACGACCTTCACCGCGTCCAGCGGGCACAAATCGAAGGCCGCGAAAATATTCTTCGCCGCGGGATAGACTCGCTTGCCCGACACATACTCCCCGCGGACAAAATCGGTAAGGGCGACAAAATATGGCTTGTCGAACTCTCGCGCCAGCGCGTTTTTCCAAGATTCCCCGATTTTCACATTCATTTCCGTCTCCTTAATTCATCTCTGATTCCCATCAATATAACGCCGAGGTTGTTCTGTCCGATTCCGTCGCAGACGCCCCAGAATACATCACCCAGGTCGTTTCCCTCCACCAATTTTTGTCTTCCCGTACCCAGCAGCATGTTTCCCAGTTCCATACTGTTAAAAAATTTCTGACGGACCAAATCGGTCATCACGTCAATCTTTACGTCGTCCCAATCGCCCCTTATCTTCAATCCGCCGTCCTGCGCGAACTTTTTTGATTGAAACGGCGTCCAATGAACGAACCGAGCCATGTCGGCCGGCTCGATTGCCTTCGCCGCATGCAACGCAATCAAATGCCAATCCGTCGTATGACACGGAAACCGAGATTGGATATTTGTCCCCTTTCACATTCTTATATGGATAAAAATTTGACAAAAACCTCGTTTCGGGTTTTGTAAATGTTTCTATCATCTCATGTGTCTATGTTTGCGTTCAGGGCGTTGTCGACGATGAAATCGCGCCGGGGCTCCACAATGTCGCCCATCAGCATCGACACGACCTCGTCCGCCTTGGTCGCGTCCGTGATTTTGACCTGGAACAACGTGCGATGATTCGGGTCCATCGTCGTTTCCCACAATTGGTCTTCGGACATTTCTCCCAAACCTTTATAGCGGTTGATTGAAAGGCCCGCCCGCGCGTATTCGAACGCCGTGTCCAGCAGTCCGAACGCCGTTGATATTTTTTGTATTTTGTTTTTCACGGTCAACGTCAGCGGATGACCGAACATCGCGATAATCTCGCCTCTGCCGGCCATTCTGTTGAATGCGCGAACCTCGCCCGAATCCAGTTTGCCAGACGGGAAAATATGCCTCTCGACAACGCTTCTGACCGTGCGCTCAATCAGAATGCCGTCCACCATCTGGTGAACTTTCCAGCCGCGTTCGGACTCATGCTCGCCGCTGTCAAGCATTCTGCCCGCCAATTCATAGTCCGGCACGCCGGAGAATACGCCGGACAGCGCCAATGCCTCCACAAATCTCACAGGCATGACGTTTCCGAGCGGCTGCAATATGTTTTTCGCATCCAAACACAGGCCGAGGATTCGCTTGAAATCCGCGCCCGCAATCTGCGTTCCTTCGCCCGTCGCAAGCATTCCGTCGACGGAGAGAGCGTCCATCAGATAATCGTCCATTTCGCGCTCGTTCTGCAAGTATCTCTCCTGCTTGCCCTTCACCACCCTGTAAAGCGGCGGCTTGGCTATATAGACGTATCCCTTTTCAATCGCCTGGGGCATGTGCCGGTAAAAGAACGTAAGCAGCAGCGTCTGTATATGGTTTCCGTCGACGTCCGCGTCGGTCATGATTATGATTTTGTGATAGCGGATTTTATCCACGTCGAAATCCTCGATTCCGATTCCGGCGCCAAGCGTGGTAATCAGCTGCCCTATTGTGTCCGAGCCGAGCATCTTGTCGAACCGCACGCGCTCCACATTCAATATTTTTCCGCGCAGCGGCAGAATCGCCTGGATTTTGCGGTCGCGCCCCTGCTTCGCCGTGCCGCCTGCGGAATCGCCTTCGACTATGAACAGCTCGCACTTCGCCGGGTCCTTTTCCGAGCAGTTCGCAAGTTTTCCCGGCAGGCCGCCCAAATCGGGACCGTTTTTCTTGCGCGACAAGTCGCGCGCCTTGCGCGCGGCCTCCCTGGCCGCGGCCGCCTCCATGATTTTATCGACAATCAGTTTTCCGACCGCCGGATGCTCATCCAAATATTGATACAACAGTTCGCTTGTAGCATTCTCCACAACCGGGCGGATTTCGCTCGACACCAATTTATCCTTGGTCTGCGAGCCGAACTTTGGGTCCGGGATTTTGACGGAAATTATATTGGTCAAACCTTCGCGGAAGTCCTCGCCGGACAACTCCATATCCTTCCTCATGTTCTGCCCGGAAATATACTTGTTGAGGGCGCGCGTAAGCCCCGCGCGGAATCCCGCCAAGTGCGTCCCGCCGTCCTTGTTCGGAATATTGTTCGTAAAGCACAGCGACGTCTCGCTGTAGGCCGTCGTCCACTCCAAGACAATCTCGACATACGTGTCGTCGATTTGCCTGACCATATGGATAGGTTCAAGCGTCAGCAATTCTTTCGACTTGTCCAGATACGCCGCGAAGCCCTTCAGGCCGTCCGTCGAATGAAACTCGGCTTTTTTCGGCGTCAGGCCGCGCAAATCCTCGAAAACAATCTTCACGTTCGCGTTCAGATACGACTGCTCGCGCAACCAGGTTTCCAAAGTGTCCGCCTCGAAATCCGTGAATGTGAACGTTGTCGGCGACGGCATGAACGTGACCTCGGTTCCATGCCTGTCGCCCGCGTTTTCGGAAAGTATTTTCAATCCGGATGTCGGGGCGCCGTCGCCGAACGTCATCATGACCTCCTTCCCGTCGCGCCAGATGCGCAGTTCCAGCCACGTGGACAGCGCGTTCACGACGGAAACGCCCACGCCGTGCAGTCCGCCGGAAACCTTGTAGGCGCCGTTTGTCTCGTTGTCGAACTTGCCGCCCGCGTGCAGCTCGCACATAATCAGCTCAGCCGCGCTGCGCCCCGTCTCGTGATTGATGTCGAACGGGATTCCGCGGCCGTTGTCGCGGATTGTGGCGCTACCGTCAGGGTTCAGCGACACGTAAATCGTATCGGCGTATCCCGCCATCGCCTCGTCTATGGAGTTGTTCACCACCTCGTAAACCATATGGTGCAGGCCGTCGCGGTTCCCGACGTCGCCGATATACATTCCGGGGCGCTTTTTTACCGCTTCCAAGCCTTTCAGCACCTTTATCGAATCGCCCGTATACGCATTTTCAACCGCCATGAAAAACACCTTTATTTTGCCCAGAAAATATAGCAATTTTTCGCCCGTCAAGCAAGCAAAAATCAGCCTTTTTTCACATATTTTTTTAATGCTTTTTTCCCTTGATTTTGATATAGTTTTAGTATAAAAAAGGATTATGATGAAGTTCAAATTGCTATACTTTGGGGAATTGTTGACAAACCCGAAAAAACGCTCGCAACATATCGCAAATATTAGGATGCAGTTCCATCCGCAGTTGAAAAAACTGATGGAGCACAGTCCCTGGAACAATCTGCAGAAATACCTGATGCCGAATCCGACAAAATCGCCGGTTTCGACAAGACACATAGGGGGAATCGACTGGAATCCCGTCATAACGCCGAGCCTGAAACTGCTGGCGGAATTGGAAATACAACTATTGCACCCGGAAATCGTCGGCGTCGCCAGGACGGACATAGACAACCGGGTCAAAACGCTGCTGGACGGCCTGCGCTGCCCGCAGAACGAGCATGAAATCGGCGAGAACACGCCGTCGGACATAGGCCCGATTTACACTCTGCTGGACGACGACCATTTGGTGACGAAGATGTCCGTCAATACGTCGCACCTGCTTTCGGACAAAATATTCAAGGATGCCGGCGGCGCGGACGAGCAACTGTTCGCCATGATTGACGTGAATGTCCGTGTCGCAGAAGGAACGTTGGAAAACCTGCCGTTTATGGTTTGATACCGGCTCCATCACGAACAAAAAGGATAAAATTATGAACAAATTGCCGCCAATTATCGAGAAAGTCGGATTTCCGTTCAACTGGGAGGAAAAAGAAGTATGGGAACTGGATATCCCCGTCGAACAAATGGATATAAATGAACTGGTATGGCATTTCGACATTCCGTTCTGGCAAACGGACGGCGGCAGATATGACCTGAAGCCATCGGAAGTCTTAAACAATCCTGACAAGTATCAACATCACAAAGAAAGAATCGAAAAATCTGACATTTCATATCCGTTGGATATTCTAAACAATCCTAAAACAGGACGCTGGACTTTGCTGGACGGACTGCATCGTCTGGCCAGATTATATTTGCTTGGCAAAACCAACGTCAGCGTCAGGAAAGTATCTGTGGAGGATATTAAGAAAACTCCCAGTTACAAGGAATTATAAAACTCTCATGGGAATATAAAATGAAACTGGGCGCAGAGCAATTTTTCGATTTGGAGCGCAGGCTGATTGGCGGCGGGCACGACGCGGACCTGGATTCGTTCGCCACAATCCGCGAGAGGCTGAAAACCGGAACGCGTTTCGACGCGGACGAGTTCGCGCGGCAGGCGGCGTATGTCGTCCTTGCCGGCGGATTCTCGCAAAAGACGGCGAAAAAAATCCACGCGGGGATTATGGATGCTCTGCGCGCGGGAGGAACGGCGGACGATTTGCTGAAACTTTTCAACAACAAAAATAAAATCAACGCGATAGCGAAGTTATGGGAAAATCGCGCGCGATATCGCGACGGATACTACGAATTGGCGGGCGCGCCGCTGGATGAGAAGTTGAAATATTTATCGTCGCTGCCCCATATCGGGAAAATCACGGCGAATCACCTGGCCAGAAACCTCGGCGAGAATATCGTCAAATACGATATTTGGATTCAACGTCTTGCGGCCGCCGGAACGGAAGACGGGCCGCTGATTGACAACGGCAACTTGCGCCCGGAAGTCAAAAAGCGATGCGACGAGATGTTTGCGGAACTTGAAAGCGCAACCGGGCTGCCCCGCGGATACATCGACGTGGTGCTGTGGAAATCATGCCAGGTCGGATTGCTGGAACTCGCCGGCGCCCGCAGCATTTAACGATCGCCGCGTCACATATCGTAATTATCGCAAACGGCATACTTGAATCCGCCGGCATCCGTGCTAGGCGCCGGAATCGTCGTGCAGCCGGGAGCTTCAAAATATCCGGCCGGGCAGGAAGCATTGCCGTAGCCGTCAAACGCGACCGCGATCGTCGTAGAGCTATAGCAGCTTGGACTCTCGAGTTCGTCGACAAGTTCGGCCACTAACGAGCTATACTCGTAACCTCCCGTAATATTCTCGTTGTTATTGCACCGATAATAATTGTACATCGGATGGGGAGACTGATTATCATAGACGCATTTGATTTTTTCGCAAACCATGCAGCCGTTATCGCAAACTACCTGGGACGGAACGTCAACGATGGTTTTGACGGATACTGCGGTGCTGTACGCTGTGCATACGACCGGCTGATCGCTCTCCATAGTGAAAGTGCTGTTGAACGCTTTGGGGTCGATGCCATAATTCCTAAGAAAGCCTTGGATGGACATCAAATCATTACGGCATCTATTATTCACGCCGCCGCGACTTGCAATATAATAATAACACATAGTCCCGTAATCATCGCAGGTACCATTATCAAAATCATCGCCATCGCACACATGAATCTGATTCTCATAATCACAAAAGTAAAAACAATATTCGGTATCGTAATCGCCTTGTATCAAGCCGAAATCATCGATAGGCCAGGAATAGGGAGGGGCGACCCGATGGGCGGGCGCGCACACCTGTTCGGCCACCGCCGCGGCCGGCGGCGTGGAAATGGCAAAAAGCAACATCGCAATAATAAATGACCTCATTTGGTTCTCCCTTGCAATATTTGCGCGGCACGGCCGATAAAAACCGGCGCGCGATTTAAAAACCGCCAGATGATGGCGGTCAGGGAGTTAAGAAAATCACAGCATATCATGATCCCGGCGGTCTTCGGGCGAACCCTGTTTTATAACCGGCGGCTCCCCGACCTTGTCAGGGCGGATGAAAAACGACATTCTTGCACCGTATTCATCCGAAGGATCAGATGCGGAGCGCCCGCACCGATATGCTGATGGATTTCTTACGTCCATGAAAGCCACATCCCTGTGGATTCATCCCTGATATTAATCATTTAAACAACCTAAAACAAGTGAAAATTTCAAGCGAATTCCACGTCCACAAGGGGAATCAGCCGCGCTTCAAGACAACGCGTTCGTGATCTGTTCCTGCATTTCGAACGTTCCTAACACGACCCACGCGATTACGGCCGACACAAGCAATATCCCGACGCTGTTCAAAATCGACGACAAGCTTTCCATCCTGCGCACGCTTGATTCCATATAATCGTTTGCTATTTGGGACAGATTTTTTCCAAAATCAGCCATATCCGCGTATACTTCCAGGTCTCCGATAATTTCGTCGTTCGGAAAATGCCTGCCGGTATTGTTCAACGCCTGGCCGAGATTATACCCGTTTTCAATCAGATGTTCGGCCGGCTCCAAATTGGAGCGAAGGTATCTGCCGCCCGATTCGGACAGCATTTTCATGGCTACGGGCAGGCTGGTCCCGCTGGCGGTCATCGCGGCCAGGGACATCAGCCATGATACTGAAACAGAAACCTTATACATACTCCACGGAGGCAGATTGTCCAAAAAAACCCGAAGTTTCCCCGAAAGCCTGGGCAGAGACCACCAGACGAAAAGCCCCGCCGACACCGCGATAACCAGCGCGGTCAGCCAGTAATGCTCCGCGAATTCTGCCAGCATGACCAGACTTCGCGCCGCTCCGCGCCATACGATGTCGCCTCCGGCCGCCTCGCTGAGCGGCGGGACGAGATAGAGGCCGACCATTATCACAATCACGAATGTCATCGCAAAAAGAAACGCGGGATACGACAACGCGTCGAACAGCGCCTTTTTTATCCTCCGGATGCCCTGGGACACCGCCGTAAGATTTTCCAAGGCCGAGGACAACTTCGACACGTCGCCGACTGACAGCATAAGCTCCTCGTTCTGCGGGGCCCACCTCGCCACCGTTTCGCCGAACGATAATCCGCGCTCCAATCCGTCCTGCCATGCGCGCAAGACAATCGCGAACGGCTCGTTCCTTTTTCGGCCGTCTTTGGATTCAATTCGCCAGCACCGTTCCAGCGCGTCCATTATCGTGAAATTGTTCCGAAGCAGGGACGCGATTTTGCGATACAGGCCCATCCGCTTGTCGAAATCCCAGCGGAACATCACTCTCGCGTAAAGGGCGTTCAATGACACCGCCATTTTTCGTCCTCTATTTCCAATTCATAGTATTCCGTTTTTCCCGCGCGCGAATAAACGGCGAACTCTATTTTCTCATCGAGCAGCGACAGTCCGACGTAGGTTCTTATGGTCATCGCAAACGCCGGGTTCGACAGGTATTGCGGCGCGTGTTTTGCCGCGTATTCGTCCGAGAACATTCCCTGCAGGGGCAGTATGCGCGAATTGCCGTCAATCTCCAGTTCCGCGGCCTCTTCAGCAACAACGCCCGAAACATCGTGCCCGCCGCATTTCAATACGACTGTTTCGCCACGTCCGCACGCAAAAAGAAACATCGCTAAAAAAATCATTGGCGATTTGCGATTCATAGTCAATAACTCTCCATCTGGTCCAGCAGGCCGACCCAGCGCTCCAGCTCGTCCACGCCGATAATTCCCTTCAGCATCAGTTCAATCGCAGATTCTTTCAATGTGCGCCCGCCAAGCTCCTCCAGCCAATACTTCACCGCCTCGCTGGTCTTCCCGTCCAGCGCAAGCGACAGGAATCTGTTGTCCGCGATTATTATTTCCCCCGCTTTCGTCCGCCCTACGACGCCCTTGTTTCCGCAATTGTCGCAACCCATGCCCCGGATATAGGACTGGCGCAGCCCGATTTCGCCGAATGCCTCCTGAACGCGCTTGTATGCCGGATTCTCCGGATGGTCTATCAGTCGCTCGCGGCACTTGGGGCAGAGTTTTCTGAATAGGCGCATGGATACAAGCCCGCGCATCATCGTCTCGTCCTTCAACTTGAACGCCTCGACGCCCATGTCCAAAAGCCGGGTCAGCGCCGCAAGCGCGCTGTTAGCATGCAGCGTCGTCCAAACATTATGACCCGACAATGCCCCCTTCACCGTCAATTGCGCCGCCGCAAGCGTGCGGATTTCGCCGACCATCAGGGCGTCGGGGTCGCTGCGCAGCGCGGACGCCAGCGCCTCGGTGAACTTTTCCTCGCGCTGCTCCTCGTTGCTCGCGTTTGTCACCGGAATCTGGTGCGCGCCGAAAATCTTCCTCTCCGCAGGGTCCTCGACCGTTATCAGGTTGATTTCATAGTTATGTTCCTTCAGCATCAGCGACATATTCTGAAACAGAGTCGTCGACTTTCCGGAACTTGTCGGGCCGGCGACAACGACAAGTCCGGTCGGAAACGCGCGCATCCTGAACAACAGCTGCTGCTCATATTCGCCGAACTCCTGCTCGGTCTTTATTCCCTCGCTCGGATTGTCATACAGAATCCGCATTACGACATACCGCGAGCCGAACGCAATCGGATTGAACTGCATGCGGACGCCGAGGACTCCGGTCGGCAGATACAAGTCCTTCGTCCCGCGGAGCGGCGTGCGCCCGTCTTTCTGCGCCGACTGGTATTCGTTCTGGGCATAGTTGGAATTGGATATGTCCGCCGAAGCGAACGCGGCGCGGATGAACGATTCGCCCCATGACGCGTTGTTTTCGCTAATCAGCTGCATGCTGCCGTCAAAGCGGAAATAAACCGACGTTTGGTCCGCCACCTCTATATGGACGTCCGATACCTTCATCGACGCGGCGCGAGATATTATGTCCACGAAATCCTTCTGCATCTGATTGTCGTAATCAAGAATATTGCGACGGCCCTGCCGTTCGGCGTTTCTATTGTAAATCGCCGCGACCAGCGCAAGGTCCGAATAAAACGGCTCCTTGTGGGAAATGCCCTCGCGCGCGAGCAGTTCCTTGAACGCCAAAACGCGCCCGTCATACCGGTGGGTGCGCGACACAATCATGCTGCCGTCCGAAAAGAAGGCCAGAAGGTTCTGAGTTTCGCGCGGCAGCTCCATCGTCCCGCCCGTCGCGGTGATAAGCCTGTTGTTATTTCCAAACAGATAATCGACGACGGACTTCTGGTCCGCGTTTTCCAATCCGCCGGGAACGCTTTTAAGATTGTCTCTCTCTCCGGCCATATTTTATTCGCCCGCGGCGCTCTTTCCGAAACTGCCGATGCCTATTGTGAGCACTTCGCCGTCTTTCTCGAACTCCACGCCGTCATCGATGGAAATGGAGCGCACTGCGTATCCGTCCAGTTTTTTTCCGACGGATATTTTTTTCTGCTTTCCGTTGCCGACATTTTCGACAGTCGCGACCAGCTGGTTCCCGGCGCCGATTATTTCAACAAGCGAATACCTGTCGGCGAGCGTCATTTCCCCGCCCGCCCGCTCGTCGTCCGGCGCGGTTTCTTTCATCTGCTTCTTTACTGGCGCCGGAGGGTCTTCGTCGGCATCGGCGGTGGCCGCGCGCTTCGCGGCCTCCTCGGCAATTTTCTTTTTCTGTTCTTCCAATTTCTGGCGCTCCTGCTCTATCGAGAGCTTCTGCTTTTCAATCTCAGCCGCCTGCTCTTCCGCGCGGGCGCTGGCGCTTTCCTGCTCGCGCGCCAGACGCGCCTGTTCGGCGGCCATGCGGTCGAGGTCAAGCTGCAGCTGCGCCTTTTCCTTCTCAAGCTGCATCAGCACTTTTTCCTGCTCGAGGTCGGCAATCTTTTGGAACACGGAACCTTCGGCGTCATACGATTCGACATCGACCGTGTCGTCGGCGAACGCCGCGATCGGAAATATCGCAAAAATCAAGAGAATTATTTTTTTCATTTCGTTTTCCTTTTTATTTTACGTAAATTATAACCTCGTAAATCCAATTCCTGTTCTGGTTGTCCCATTTGACGGAAGGCATCTCCACACTGCCGACGTCGCTCATGATTTTTATAAACTCGGACGGCTGCAACTTTGACACCGCGTCGATTTTTACGACCGGAACATCGGCGAGGCTTGTGTCCAGAATCTCGTTCTCTCCCGCTTCCGGCAGCGATAGCTCCACAAAATCTCGCCTGAAATCGACATCTTCGTCTATGCGCTGGAATACAGACTGCACCGCCGTCATGATTTCGTCCGACGTGAACTCCGGCTCGCGCGCCGAGGTCTTCAACGGCCTTAGTTTCGCCGTCAGAATCACATCGTTGCCGCCGGTTTCGTCAACGGAAACCTTCGGCATTTTTTTCCCCACCTCCGAATACAAATCGCCGATTGTCCCGTGATTGCGCAAAAGGTGCGCGTTCGCCTCGCCGTCCTTGCATGCAATCGATTCGACAACCCATCCCGTGATTTGCTGGGACAGAAACGCAATCGCGCGCCAGCATTGGTCGGCCTTGTCCGCAAGCGAGGGCAGAGATTCATACGGAACCGGGACATGTATTTTCTTCGGCGGCTCCTTCGGCGCGGGCGCGTCAATCAATTCCAATTTCTTTTTGTATTCTTCGGCGATTTTCGGGTCTATCCTTAATTTCTGCGGACGCGGGGCAAGCATTTTTTTCAGCGGCTCTTGAAAAAAATTATATCCGGCGAAAACCGCGCCGCCCAAAACGGCGAGACTGACTATATATCCCGGCAGGTGCGATATGCTCGCCAGACGGTATTTTCTGTTTCCGGAAACGACGTCGGCGAGATTTCTCTCCACCGCGCCCGGCGCGCTCCAATCCGCGGGCGCGACCAAGACCGACCAGTCAGGCATGACGCCGAGCTCGAGATACTCATTTTTCGCCGGTGCGCCGTCCGTGAAAACTTTGTCCCGGATGACGATTCCGCCGCGGACGGCCAAAAGCCACCAGCCCTCGCGCACCGAAAACGCCGACAAAAAAGTGTTTTCTCCGAACGATTCAATGACCTCGGCCGCGGCGACAGGCATGCCGGCGCGCCCTCCGGCGCGGCGGCTGGAAAGCCCAATCATTCCTTTGAACGACACGAAAAGCGACGCGCGGACATTTGCCGAATGCGAGATTTTCGCGGCGTTGTCGCGCATATTGCCGCGCCCGTCCGCCGGCTGCCAAAAGAGACCGGCGGCATATTTTCGCCGAGAAATCGTTATAACCCCGCCAGCCACGCTCGCTCCGTATTCCAATTATCACGTGAATTATACAAAAAAAGAGACAATCCGTCCAGCGCAAAGTCTTTGCGCCCGCCATTATTCGCAAACGTATGGACGCATTTTAGATTCGCCGAAAACTATAATAAATTAGGAAACAAAACGCAGTGCAAATATCGGCTTGATAAAACGAGCGAAAAATTTAATGATTGCGTAATGCCGAACAAACGAAACTTTTTCACGGTGGACGACGACATAGGGGGAATGATTCGCCGCGCAGCGCCCGACATAGGCATAAGGGCAATCCGCATCGTGCCGACGGGATGGACGAACATAGTGGCCGAAGCCGAGACCGACTGCGGCGAATATTTCTTCCGTTTTCCGCGCGATGGGTTCTGGGCGGAAATGCTGGAAAAAGATTGCGAGTTTTCTCAATTCGTTCACGGACGCACCTCGTTTTCGACAAACCTTTTATCGCTGTTCCGTGACAGCGGCCGGATTTTCTCCATGCATAAAAAAATACCGGGCAATGCTTTGTCATGCGTCGCCGGCTCTTTGTCAGAAAGCGAGGCCAAGGTCATCGCCGACGACATATCGCGCTTCATGATTGAAATCGGCGCAATTCCGGTATCGGAGATTCCGGAAAAATGCCGCATGGGTTTGGCCGAGTTCCTGCGCCGGCTCGGCGAACTGCATTTCGAGGACAAAAGCATGAAATATTTCCATACATTCGCAAATCACGAAAAAGATATCCGCGTCGTTCACGGGGACTTGAACCCCGGAAACATTATCATACGGAACGGACGCGTAGGAGGGATTATCGACTTTTGCTTCGCCGGCCCGGGGCCATACGCCTATTCAGACCTGCCGTGGCTTTGCAACCGCATGCCGCCGGCGTTTCGAAAAACAATGCTGGCGTCTTTCGAGAATATGTCCGGAATGCGCATAAACCCGGACACATTTGAGGATTTCTCAAAGGCGTGGAGATTCATAGGGACGGAATACATCCGGTTCATGAGGAAATGCCAGCCGGAGATAGAGATTCCAGGCGGCGATTTATAAACCAATCCGTTTTCGCCGCCAGCAAAGCCGCCTCGTCGGCAACAGCGGACGGAGCCATGGCGCGGCACCGGTTAAACGCGGCGAGCATCTCGGCGTCCGACATCCGTCCGACAAACGTCGGATTGGCGTCGAACGCATTCCATAGCACACACGGAACAAGCGGGCACACGGTTCCCAGAAACACAAGGCCGCGGCGCTGCGCGTCATAAAAATAATCCGCGGACTTTTTCGTGACGACGCGCCCCTCGCATTCCGCGCGCTTTTTTATAAACTCGTCGGAAACCGGCTTTCCAACCGCAAGCACATGATGTTCGCAACGATAGCCGGCGCTAAGAAGAAGCAGCGCAATGAACTCCTCAAACACTGCATCCAACAGCGCGACCTCCAACACCATCGGGCAGCCGGAGCGAAGCATTTTCTCCAGCGTCAGAAACATCAGAATCAGCGCGAATTCATTCGTGCTTTCCCTCAGCATCATATCTCCGAAACGGGCGCGGATTTCATTATAAAACGGATGATAGCGCGCGAAAAAACCCACGGACACATGCGCTGGATTCAGTCCGGCGGCGCGAAAGCCGGCAAGCGCCGCGGGCAGAAGCTGGGTTGTTTTCCCGCTTCCTGATTGTCCCGAAAGCCGCACATACTCTCCATCGCCGCGAACATTCGCCGTCACATCGGCGAACGCGCGGTTTACCAAATCAGAATAATCCGAAACAATCCAATCGCCCGGCATATCCGGACGGCGCCACATGCGCGCGGCAAACCGCAACACCCCGTCCCTTAAATCATTGATACGCTCCGACATTCCGGCATAATAATGGAAACATGTCGATTGCGCAATCAAAAATCAGCAATACAGCTTTGCCCTCAGTTTTTCTATTAAAATCTTTTTAAGCCAATCGGGATACGGAGCGTATGTTTCGACAAATCTTATCGGTTCCGACGCGTCGAACTCCCCGCCTCGATACGCCTTGCCGGCGCCTATTATGGTCGCACACCATTTCATTGATATATTTTTCCGGAATCGGGGAGATTGTCTTATCCCTCGGATTATACCAATATTCCCAGTGGTGCTTATTCATATGAATATGATGCAGGTAAGACGGCGAGTAGCCCTTGTCTTGTATTTCAAGCTCTATCGGAGACTCTTTTCCCGTGTAATATTTCGCCTGCCGGATTTCCGGCGGAAGAAGCTTCGACAAGTCGTGAACCAATCCCTGCCAAATCAAGCCATATCCGCACATTTCGCGAAACACATAATATTTATGCTTCATAACCGTCTTAAAAAACCTGAAATATTTAAGCACTTACCACAAGAATACCACGGCGTTTTTCATAAATCAACACCGTGTCCGGAATCCCGGCCAACGCCATATTCAATTCCAAAAAATGGATTAATTCAGCGGCGCACCCCAATGCTGCTGTATGTTATGCTCGGCATCCAAGGGGCTTACCAAAACCTGCGGCGTCAGAATCACCACCAGCACGTCCCTTTGGGACTGAGTGTCGCGGGACCCGGATAACGCCATGAAATCGGGCTTTCCAATGCCATACCGCGTGTCGTTGTTCGTTTGCTTCTCGAATCCGGACAAAACAAGCATTTGACCGGATTCCATGATAACTTCCTGCATGAACGACCTTTCCTCGACCTCCGGCAGTTGCAGAGTGATTCCGCCCTCGCCGACCTTCCCAATCGTTTCCGTTTTCATATTCACCAATTCCTTCACGGACATCCTGAACATGAGCAAAATCTTTCCGTTGTCCAAAACATTCGGCAGCAACTGCATCGAAAACCCGGTTTCCAAAGTATCCTGGTCCACGGTCGAGCTTTCGACTGTCGTAAAGTTCCGGGATTCCAAACGCTTTATATATCCCTGCATTCTTGTGTTCGATACCGGCGCAATTCTGTTGTTGCGCGTGGTCACGCCGACATTGGTGACCAAGGAAACCTTGCCCTGCTTTGCCAGCGACTGAATCAGCGCGGTCGTCCCGCCGAGCGCGGACAAGGAGCCGTTGACATTGTTAGTCGTAACAGTCCCGTCGGCGTTCTTCGTCGTCGCCCCCAGGACGGCGATATTCAGGCTGCTTGCGCCAAGGCCCGATATTTGCCCGGTTGGATTCGCGACTATATTCAATCCGGACGCTGAATTAATCGCCGCCGCCAGATTCAGTCCGAACGCGGAATTGTTGGAAATGGAAACCTGCAGCACCTTTACGTCGATGGTCACCAACTGGGACAGGCGCTTGTTCTGCTTGTCGATATAGTCTCCGATGCGCGTCAATATCGACGGCGGCGCGGTGACGGTTATCGTCCCGAGAGACTTGGACACCGTGAACTTCGCGTTGTCGTTGCCCTCCATAATTCCGCCGATTGCCTTTTCAATCTCCTCCCATTCCTTCAGGTTCGATTCCATCGAAACTTGGTTGCCGTCATTCGACTGAATCGACGACTGATACGATATGTCCGTCCCGAGGGCATACAACGAGAACGTCTTTGTTTCCGTTTCGTAGAAAACTATCGACTGCTTGTCGTAATACCACAGCAAATCCAAATCCGTCGCGACCTGGGACAATAACTGCGACAACTTTCCAGTAAAGCCGATATTCATCGTCTTTTTCAATTTGTCGCCCGTTATTTTCGAATCTATTTTCACCGGGATGCCGGTAATCGAATGAATGTTGTTCGCCAACACCTGCAGGGACACCGGCTCGTTCAGCAGAATCGTTATTCCGGCGTCGTTCTCGAAATCCTTGGGGAGATTGTTCTTGTGGTCAAGCATTGTCGATTGGTTTCCGAGCCATATGCCCTCGCTGGTGGACACCGTGTCGTTCGATACCTTCGCGCGCGGGTTCTTTGCCATTTCGAACGCATTATACGCATTGATGAAGTCGTTGTCGACAACGCTCGCCACCTGCTGAGATTCCTTTTTCGCGCATGACAAAACCAGCGGCAAAACGGCAAAAATCAATAGTCTCTTTACTTTCAATTCAGTCATCTTCGGTTGTGCTAATCACCAAAACGCGATTGCCCTTATAGAACTTCGCATACGGTATCGGCGCGGCGCGGCTGAAATTGCGGACCAAAGCGCTCGCCACGTCCAAAAATCTTCCCTTGAATACCGCAGACGCCGCAATCGGATATTCGCGCGGAGTGTTCCAAATCAAATCCCATCCCTCCCTGTCGCACCATGTCTGCAGCACATCGCGCAGGTTTTGCCCGGACGCCACAACCCAGCTGCGAACCTGGTCTTTCACGCTTTTGTCCGGAACCTCCTCGTCAACCGCGATATCGGTCAGGAGCGCGTTTCTGTCCGGCGCGGCGTATTTCCTTTTCTCCAGCACCGGCTTTCTGTTCGTTTTCGACACGGACAATACTGAGGCCCCGTCGTCCTCGGGCATTTCCGTCAGCATGAACGACATTTCCGCCTGGTTGGCATACGGATTGAATCCGGCCGGCGCGTAATAAGGATGCGTCGTGTCCGCCCCGCCAGAAAATGAATCGCCGGAAAAACTGCCGCCGACATTCACATTGTTCTCGACCTCTAAATCCGCCCCGATTTTCGAGATGATTCTGATATTTTCGTCCCCGGCGCCGCCGCGGCTTCGCGCGGAATTGGGCGCTATCTGAACATCGGCGTCCGTTCCGACCATCGGCCAAACCGGGACCGGCGCTGGCATTTCTCCGTCCGCAAACAAAGGGGCGAATCCGAGACAAACAGACAAAACCGCAAGAAACCTGCGAAACAACATATCCCTTCCTTTGTATGCTTTTCATTTTAACAAGTTTTCAATTTTCGCGCAAGCAATAAATAAAGGGCGGATATTAGCAATTCCAATTTTTTATGCTATCATTCACCCCATGCGAAAACCTGATGAAAATCTTGTCAGAGAAATCAGCCGGCGACGGTGCGAACCCGAATGGCTGCTGGATATTCGTCTCGACGCGCTTGCCAAATGGCGGAAAATGTCCGAACCGCACTGGTCGGATGTCGATTATGAACCTATCGACTACGACTCGCTCAATTATTTCAACAGCCCGGCCATGATTGACAACAGCGATTTGGCGGATGCATATAAAAAGATGGGACTGCCGGAATCGGAGCAAAAGGCGCTCCTCGGCATGGCCACCGACACTGTTATCGACAGCAAATCGGTTCACACGTCTTATACCGAAGAATTGAACAAACTCGGCATAATATTCCTGCCGTTTTCCGAAGCGGCGCGAAAGCATTCCGATTTGCTCAAAAAATACATGGGAACCGTCGTGTCGCCGGATGATAACTTCTTCGCGTCGTTGAACACGGCGGCGTTTTCGGACGGAACCTTCGTCTATGTCCCAAGGGGCGTGAAATGCCCGATTGACCTAGCGTCGTATTTCAGAATCGAAACCGCGAACATAGGCCAGTTCGAAAGAACCCTGATTATCGCGGACGAAGGGGCGGAACTGTCGTATATGGAAGGATGCAGCGCGCCGCGCCGCCCGAATCACCAGCTGCACGGCGGCGTCGTCGAGGTAATAGCGAAAGACGGAGCCCTTGTCAAATACGCCACCGTGCAAAACTGGGCGACAAACATCTACAACTTTGTGACCAAGCGGGCAACCGTCGGGAAAAACGCGAAAATGTATTGGACGCAGATGGAAATAGGAAGCGCGAAGACATGGAAATATCCGTCGTCCATACTTGCCGGAGAAAACGCGTTCAGCGACTTTTATTCCCTTTCAATCACGCGCGGAACGCAGCAGGCGGACACCGGAACGAAAATGATTCATATGGCGGACGGGACAAAATCAAATATTGTCAATTTCGGCGTGGCGGCGGGCAATTCGCGGCAGACTTTCCGCTCCCTTGTCCGGTTCGCCGCGAACAACTGCGCGAACGCAAGCGTCTGCGACAGCAAAATTATCGGAGATTCGGCATCCGCGAACACCATTCCGGCATTCGTGTCGAACGCGGACGGAAATTATTCGCACGAGGCGAAGACGGGCGCGCTCGACAAATACGCCATGCACTATCTCGCGTCGGCCGGAATAAACGAAGAAGAGGCGGCCGCGCTGCTGGTTGCGGGAATGGCGGCGCCAGTTCTGTCGCGGCTGCCGATGGAGTTCCTGGCGGAATCGAGGCAACTAATCCAAATGGCCATGGAGAAATAAAATGCTGGAAATAAAAAATCTTTCCGCGGGTGTCTTGAAAAACGTGAGCCTCGTCGTCGCGACCGGCGCGCGGCATCTTCTGCGCGGCGCGAACGGCAGCGGAAAGACGACCCTAGTCCAGGCGATTATCGGAAATCCGGATTACAAGATTGAAAGCGGCTCGATTATCTTCGACGGCGTCGACATCTCGAAAGCAATGCCGGCATCGCGCGCGCGGATGGGGCTGTTCGTCGGCTCGCAGAGTGTGCCGGAGATTCAGGGGCTATCCGTCATGACGTTTCTGAAACATTCATACATGTCCCGTGTCGGAGCGGTCCCGATGGGAGAATTCATCGCGAGGTTAAAACAGGCGCAGGAAAGGCTGGATATTCCGGATTCGTGGCTTGCGCGCAGCGTCAACGTCGGATTTTCCGGCGGCGAAAAAAAACGGCTGATGTTCCTGCGCCTGCTGATGATAGAGCCGAAAATGGCGATTTTGGACGAGCCGGATTCCGGCGCCGACGAATCCAGCCGCACTCTGTTCGGAAAAATCATAAATGAAATGCCAAAAACTACATTTCTAATAATCAGCCACCAGAATGTGTTCTTCGAGCCGACGGAGACGACCGTTTTAGAAAAAGGAGAAATAAAATGAAAAATTACTGCCGCGTGATAGAAACCAAGCAATTTGACAAAGGAGTAATCCATGTTTGGGGAGCCGAGTTTTCCATCGAACGCGGAAAATTGAAATACAAAAGCATACCGCACTATGCAAACGCGGATTCATACGTGTGCATGTTCCCGGAATGGGGAAACAAAAAAATACCCGGGCCGGGGGACATAATAAGGCTTAAAAAACACGCCTTCGACAAGGTTTATCTAAAAATAATCGTCGTCCGCTCTAAATAATTTACAAAACGGAAAAATAATGATAGAATGAACCAAAACAAAATAAACCAAAAAAGGAAACACGCAATGCCAACGAAAAAAACTGTCGGAAAATTATCGCCGGAAAAACAAACCGCTAACCATGGGGCGCGAACCTCCGTGCTGAAATGGTTCTTCATTCCGGATATGGAACAGGGATGGGGCAAATGGGCGCTGCGCGCCGGATTGTTTGTCTTGGGATGCGTCGCCGTCATGATTTTGTTCGGCGCAATGGGATTCAGAACCCAATTCGCATCCGCCGGACTGCCCGTGCCGTCGCTGTTCGCGGCGATTGAAAAAGTCATGTCGGAATTGGCAAGGGCGGCCGGCGAAAGCCCGCTGAGGACGATTCTTTCGCTTTTGGTCATTTACTCAATCGGAATGTTTATATTTATGCCGAGAAAATTTCTGGATAAAACCGGCTTCATCGCGGTGACCTGGACTTCATCCGCATGGTTTTTTGCAACATTCGGAGCAATGTTGCTGGCGGACAAATATATGAACGGCAGCAATTTGGAGATCATCCCCACGATTCTTGTCTTGATTACGAGCGTCGCGTGCACCGCGGGCATAGTTTGTTACGCGCGCAAACACGGCGTGTCCAAATTGGCGACCTTTTTGTCGTTTCCGTTCGGGTTCGCGCTGCATATCTACTCGGGACACTTTTTGCCGGCAAAAGACAAAGAGCAAACTCTTGAAATAAAATACAACTGGTATCGGCGGCTGATTGACTTCGGATTGAACACAAGGAACGGGCAGATGCTGCTGGCGTTCATTTTTCTGGCAATGTTTGCAATAAACCCATCACCGTGGGAGGCATTCTTGATTGTGTTCTTCGGGGGATTGTATTTCTGGAAAGGAAAGACGTGGATGCTTGCGAATCTGCCAAAACTGTCATGGGCGGCGGTGGCGATGAACATCGCGATAATCGCGGTCGGGATTTACCTAATCCCCGACCTTACGAGCTTCATAACTATAGGGAATGCGTAGACCGCCGGTATTTTCATTCGTAAGCGAACAGCGGAGATTTTTATTCCTGCTGATGGGATTTCTGACATTTCTCGCAATCGCATCATTGGGAATCATCCTGTCGATATCAAACGCAATCAGCCGTTTCAACGCGAATCTTGAGCGCACGGGAATCATACAGGTCATGCAAGGAATGAGCCTCGACGCAGCAAAGAAAATAATAAATGAAAACAAAGCCCACATCGCAGACGTCAAGGAGATAGACAAAGGCGAATCCGCGAAATTATTGAAAAACTGGCTTCGTTCGACAGACGCGCTTTCCAACTATATTCCCGAGATGTTTCAGATTCAGGCCAAGACGACGGACGACCTGGATATGCTTGCCAAACGCGCAGAAGCAAGCAAACTGCGGTTTGTTTACGGGAAAAACGCGTCGCCGGACCGCGGCGTCGGGATAAGAATCATGCTGATTGCGGGAATTATATTCGCAGCGGTTCTGGGTGCGCTCGCCATTTGCATAATCCATTCCGTTAAAAACATAATTATGCTGCACAAGAGAGAAATCGAAATTCTAAACCAAGTCGGCGCGACGACAAGATACACTGCGCGGCAAATCCAGCGGGCGATGCTTGGAATCTCCGCGGGCGCGGGCGCGGGCGGGCTGCTTGCCGGAATTCTGTTGCTGCTTCTGGTAAATGGGCTATCGCGAACGACGCACGTCGGCCTGCTTGCGAATATGGGTATGAATCCGCACGACTGGATTTTAATACTGATTCTGGCGATAATAATGACGCTCATGACGGCATTCATCACGCACCGAGCAACGCTGAAAATCCTTGCAAAGTAGGAAATCCGCCATTATAATGGGCGGCACGGAGCGTTGGCCGAACGGTAAGGCAGCGGTTTGCTAAACCGTACACGGGGAAACCTGTGAATAGGTTCGACTCCTATACGCTCCGCCATTTTCTTGATTTCCATCAAAAAACGGTCTTTTCGAATATTTAATTATTTTGTTATTGTTTCGCCGCATGATTTATGATATAATGTTTGCGACATGGGCATACTTGTCCGTGTTGGGTGTAGCAACCCTTTGTGTACGTCAGGCTTGACGAAAAAAAGCCACCTGTTTATGGCAGGTGGGTGATTAAATAAGGTGCAAACTGAATAAATCACACAATTTTACACAAATTGTTGCTAACCGCCTGCCACCAATTCCTATTGATGGTCGTTAAAGTGGAAAAAATGCGGTTTATATTTATTTTTATCGTTGCAATTCTTTCGGTATTTGGTGATGCGGCCTCGGATTCCGCGTTGATTCAAGAATTTTCCGAACAGATGGACGCCGCTGAAAAAATATTGAAATCAAACGAAGAACTGCTTTATAAGGAATTAGACCGCCGGGGCGCTGCAAAATTGTCGCCCGTTAGCATGAAGGAATACAAGTCCTTGACGCTTGATTCAAAAATTGTGGTGCTTAGATCTATGGCGGCGGCGCTTGCATTTGAAGAACTTAGGGAGAAATACAGGCAAGAACTTGAAGAGCAATCAGGAAAAATCAACCGACGGGTTATTTCAAAGCGCGACGAATACGAACTCCATGGCACTCCAAACAAAGTTGAACTCGCATGGCTTGACGCGGGGCAATTGAATGATTGTTATGTTTCGGACAAATGTTTGCTAACAGCAGATTTAGAAGACTGGTCTGTTACTGTTATGACTTGGGGAAGTATGGAGCTTTCTTCAAGCCCGATAATTCAAGAAGCACAGGCACATCTTGCATTTGTAAAAGAAAACGCGGCGACTGACAAACGGGAAAGAAAGACTATAACCTTGTCGGCGCCTGCAAACAAATACAGAAGCGTTAATGATTCCATAGTGGAACGAGTGTCTTTCGACCTTCTCATTTTTGACTGTGTGACAACCAGAAGCATGTATAGGGCACGAGAACAGGAAATAATAGACGGCAGGTATTCCGACTTTGCGAGCCCGCCGCCAGATGATTATTGCCCAGGGATTCACTATGCGATTGAAAGCAGCGCAAGGTTGACGGAATGAGAGCAATCAATGTGATTTTGCAGGTTGTGTTTTTTGTACTTGCCTATGGCGCAACCGCTGCCAACGAAAATTCGGAAATAAATGAAATAAAAATCCGTTTCAGCGCTTCATATGAAAAAGCCAAAAGTTTTTGTTCAACTTTGCCCGCAGATATCGATAAAATCAAAATCCTAGCCGGTATAGGGATTGGCGCCGGCGCCACCGGAACGATTGCAGGAGGAACGGCGCTTGTCGCGGGAATAATCAAAAGCAAAATCGACAAGCTTGAAAACATGACCGCAGAACAATTGCTGGAATACGCAAGACGGCTTGAAAAAGACGCCGGCGCCTTGGAAATGGAAAGAAGCAACTTGGCACAAAAATCCAAAAACATGGGCAACGTCCGCACGGCTGGGGCGTTTGTTTCTGGTGCCGGGGGCATTGTCGGCGCGGCGTCGTCATTCGGCGGCCTTAAAACGCTGGACGCTCTGATTGTAGACATGAACGCCTGCGATTCGTATGTCCGAGAGATTGAAAAACAGGCGATGGAACTCCGCTTTGCCGCGCCGGACGAGCCGTCGCTCGCGAAAATGAGCGCGATTGTGAAAAACTGCAAGGGCATGAGTTCCAAAAACATCGCCGACATCAAAAGCAAGATTAAAGCGGCGGGCGTTATATCCGCGGTGGGGGCGGCGGCCGGTGTTGCCGGGGGAATAACCTCCGCCATTGCTACATCGAATGAAAGGCAAGGCGCGAGCGCGGCCGGCGCGGCTGGAAAAGACAGCACCAAGGGATTGAATATGGCGGCGAACATATCGTCCGGCATTGCGGCCGCGGGCGGGCTTGGCGGCGCGATAATCAGCGGCGCGGCGTTGTCAGGGCTTATCAATAACGCCGAGCTTGCAGATAAGTGCGCAGGGATGTTCTAGGCCATATATTTTATATATGAAAGCAAATGCCGCGGAAACAAGCTGAAAAAAACGCAAAAATCAGGACAACAGATTCAAGGGGCATGAATTACGCCCATCAGCCATTTGCATTCTGTAATAAATTGTGTAAAATGGTTCGAATGCGCCCGTAGCACAACTGGATAATGCGTTTGGCTACGAACCAAAAGATTGCGGGTTCGAGTCCTGCCGGGCGCACCATCTTGACATAAGCTTCCGATTTATGATAAAATCCAATGCGATGATTTCGAACGCGATTCATTTTTTCTGCAAACTTTGTCGGCGCCAAGCCGACTGATTTTCCGCATGCGCGTCTTGCGCATTCTTTAAAGTAATATAATCAACCAATCGTAATAAAGGGATAAAATATGAATTTCGTAGCACGGGCGGAGCATGTATTGTCGTTCGGTCAATCCGGACGCGATGTATACGCATATGAGCAGCTTCTGGCAAAACTGATGACCGGATACAGGCTCAAGCACAAGGACTTTGAAGAATTGGCCTCCATGGGATGGGACGGCGTCAAATTACTGAACGATATTCTGACCGAATATAGAACCAAAGTTCAATACGCATAAAAAACGCCCGCCGGACTGCGGGCGTTTTTTATGCGTTCTTTAAACATATTATGATATCAAGCACAGCATGACGATTATAAAAACACTTACGGACAAAATGCCGCCGGACTTAAGTGAATTAGTATATCGCTGGAACATCAGTCCGGGTATGAGCGCGGAACAACTTTGGATTGTCAAAAAAAAAAGCTCACATTTTACGAAAATCAGCGGCATCACGCCAAAAGATAGGATTCTCATCCGTCGTGCATTGCGATTTTGAGACCGAGGCAATATCAATAAAGATGCGACAAATCTTTATTTATTTTCCCTCTTTTCGCGCAACATCACATTTGCTGTTGGACGGAAGTGTTTTTCAAATCGTCCGAATTGGTCAGCGCATACAGGACGCTTGAAATCAGCGACTGATACGGCACGCCCTGCCCTTCGGCAATCTCCTTGATTTTGTCCAGCACCTCGTGCGGAATGCGCATATTGATGACAGAATCGGATTTATGGAACGTGCGGTATGCGGCGAAATCCTTCAGCAAGGATTCCACATTCATCATCAAAAGCTGCTGCATTACGTTCATACGCCGTTTCCCGCCGCAACGCTCATCTCACCAATCCGCCGACAAACCGACAAACGTGCGCGTCTTTTCCATTGAACAGGATTTTCTCTTGCCCGCTGAAATTGGCCATATCGCCATCAATGGAATTATGGTATAAAAAACCACCCTCTTCCGCCCTCGCCGGGCCGCGGACGGGGATAAGCGCACCGGTGTCCGTCAGAAGAACTTTGCGAAGAAATGCAAAAACTTCTTCGGGCGATTTTTCCGATTTCGGTGTCCAGCCGTAGTAACTCATTCCCCACGCCGGATTGCCCTTGTAATAAATAATCTCGGTTCCGATAAATCGCTCGCCTCCGAAATAAGAATCGTGAAAAACAAAATCACCGTCTTGATATTCCAAATCCTTTGAGGCCGGGCGGGACGATTGGGCGACGCCTTTGCCGGAGCCATAACCGTAAAGGTTCGCCTGCTTCAGAAACGCGGTCAATTCATTTATTTTTGGCATCATTATCATTGTTTTCTCCTTGAAAATGCGCAATTTGTATATTATTATCCCTTGCAATGCCGGTTTAGCCCAGTTGGTAGAGCATCTGATTTGTAATCAGAGGGTCGGGGGTTCAAGTCCCTCAACCGGCACCATCCTTCTCCACTTTGCCGCGAAGGGCACGCGAACACCGATTTTTTCATTTTCAAACCACTGTTCGCGCACAAATACCACATATGCCCGCGGCCCGATAAAACATGAAAAACATCAAGCATAGTTTCTGGCATTTTATTTCATCTGCCCGTTTGTCATTCTGCACATGGCGCAAATGCAAGTTATGATATTTTTTAACTGCTCCCTGCAGGCATTTCCAAGGTCGGACATTTTGTAAGTGTCCGTCTTAACATCATAGACGTCGGTATAATCCCACTTCCAAAACCCTTCGACCATTCCGCGGGCCGGACACCCTGGAAGCCCGAAAGCCACAGATGCCCCGCACTTGTCGCCGGACGATTTGACATCTATATTTCCATTCGGATGATATACGCTGAACACAGTCTTTTGCGAGGTTTTGTCTTCCATTTTCGTTCTCCTTGTCCGATTTTATTCCCTGACTTTATCTTCTGCGACCTATGCGGCGCCCCGCGCCGAGAACCTTGGTCAGAACATTGCTTTCAGTCAGAATGCGGGATAACTTTTCAATATTATCGGGATTGAACCTTCGCAAAATCGCCCGGCTTTGCGATTCAACCAAGCCCTTCAGGTCGTCAACACTGTAAGTTGCGAAAAACGACTTGATTTTCATGCTAAGATTTTGATGGGCAATTTTTCTCGCGAATATGTTTGCGCACGTTTTTTTCCCGATTATGCCGCGCATTGATTCGCGATTATTTTTCAAAATTTTGTAATCTTCAACAAATTTCCTAACCACTAGGGAATCGCCCCAATCGAATGCTTTTTTAATCTTTTTTTCCTGGGATTTCACATATCTTTGCAAATCTTTCACACTGCAACTTTCCAAAATATTCTCTGCTATGCCTTTCATTTTCCACCGCCTTTTTCACAGCAGCGCACGCGCAAATATATCCGCCGCTACAAAAGAGTATACCGCCGCAAACACAATTGTCAATACAAATGTGATGACTTGCGCAAACACGCTTGTGATGGCGCCTGTCGGACAATATGCGTTCCGTGAAATACGCAAAAATGCGCTATGATTCGCGATACGGTTAAAAAAGCATAATTAATTGCCTGGAACATGTCTTCTAGACCTGCTACTATTTTTTTATAAATATCCATTAAAATTCAGAAATCAGAAAAAGGAATAAAAAGTGAGAATGAATATATCCGTCGTTTTTGACAAAGACGAAAAAACATTTTGATGTGTTTGCGCTCGAAAGAGCCTTACAAGGGGTTATATAATCTCAATGGCGGAAAAATAGAGCATAATGAAGATGATTTAGAGTCGGCATACAGAGAATTGCTTGAAGAAACCGGTATTTCAAAAGACGATATAAAATTGACTCATTTTATGAACATTAACTATTTGATGAGCGGCAACGAACTGCAAGTTTACGTTGGAAAACTAAACAAAACTGTCGAATTGCAAGAAGAAAAAAACAAACTGGCCTAGCGCTCAATAAACGATAATTTCTTTGATATGCAAAAATTTGCAGGCGAAGGAAATATCGGCCATATAATGGAAAATATCAAGCTTTATAGGAATAAATTGTTTGACGAAACAGAATAAAAATATGTCCAAAAAGATACACTCCCGACAATCAGGATAGTAAAGAAACAAGAACGAAAGGATTATTTATGGAACACGCCCGGCAGGACAAAACATGCTTTTTCAACAACAAGGCGAAAAAATGGAACGAGGCATCCAGAGCTGCCGACCTGGAAAAAGCGGAATTGCAGCTGCATCTTCTCGACATTAAACACGGAAACGTCGTTCTGGACGTCGGAACGGGAACCGGAATACTTATCCCATTGCTTGCGCGATTTACCGACGAAGCCGGCATCACGGCGATTGACCTGTCTCCGAACATGATTGCGGCCGCGCGGGACAATTTTCCAACAAGCGCAACCAGATTCATAGAGGGCGACGTTCTGACCTATCCGTTCGCGGCGGAGTCGTTCGATTTCGTCATATGCTATTCGATATTTCCGCATTTCGAAAATCACAGGAACGCGTTCCGGCATCTTGCGGGACTGATAAGGCAAGGCGGGAAAATCGCCATCATGCATTCCTCCAGCAGAAATGACATCAACGCGATGCACGGCCGCATCGGGGCGGTTAAAGACGACCTATTGCCGCCAATTGGCGTTCTGCGGGATTTCGCCGCGGAATGCGGACTAAAAGAAGAAATCTCCCTCGACACCGCGCGGATGTTCATGCTGGCCGCGCGAAAGGACAAGGCGAAATAATAACCATTGCAATTAGCGAAAACTTGTGTAAAAATAAGGGACAGAGAGAATAAACCAAAAGGATTATTCCATGAAAGAGCAAATAATTTTCCCACCGACGCCATTTCCATACATCTACCACGGCAAGGTCAGGGATACGATGGAACTTCCGTATAATCAGCTCGCGATTGTGACGTCCGATCGCATTTCAGCCTTCGACGTCGTTTTGCCGAACGGCATTCCTGAAAAGGGAGTAATTTTGACGCAGATTACCAACTATTGGCTGGGTAAATTGAAACAAATCGCGCCGACGCATTTCATAACGTCGCTGGACATGGATTCAGATTTTGACAAGTTTCCGAAATTAAAGCCCCATATGGCGGAACTGAAAGGACGCACGACCATCGCGATAAAACTTGACATGTTGCCGATTGAATGGATTGTGCGCGGAAACCTGACGGGTAGCGGATGGAAAGACTATTTGAATACCGGGCACGTCGGCGGACACAAATTGCCGGCGAATATGAAAAAATCCCAACGTCTGCCCGAATCGCTCCTGACTCCGTCCACAAAGGCGAAACAAGGGCTGCACGACGAAAACATCACTTGCGCCGAGGCAAAGAAAATGCTGCAAAAACTCGGATACGGAGATTATATCTATCACAAATGCGAAGAATATGCACTGAACCTGTTCAATGCCGCGCGGGAAATGGCGGAAAAGAACGGATTGATTTTGGTTGATACAAAGTTCGAATTCGGTTTGGATTCCAGTAAGGCCGTAAGACTCGGGGACGAAGTTCTGACTCCGGATTCGTCCAGATTCTGGGACAAGCAGCAATTCGAGCATGCATTCGCTAAAGGAGAAGAGCCGGAAAGTTTCGATAAGCAGTTTGTTAGAAACTATCTGGAAGAATTGGAAAAGGCCGGCAAATGGGACAGGAAAACGCTGCCAGCTCCGGAATTGCCGAATGATATAGTCATAAAAACGATTGACAAATACCTTTCATGCTATGAACTTCTGACCAGGCAGGAAAATAAAATCATAGCCGCCCTGCGCAAGGAATACAATCAGGAATATCGGTAACATTTCCCCCGCCCCCCGAACGGCGGGGAGTGAGGGATTTCATCATCATCTATCATCTTGACGCCTGCAAAATCTTGGGCGTGGCAACAGCAACAATCCGCATACCAGCACTATTATCAACATCGTGCCATTCAATCCGATGCGCCGATAAACCGTCAGACTCGCGGGCGGAACTTCTCCGTCCAAAACGCCGACCATATCCAAAGGCAAGCTTTTGACGATACGCCCGCTGGCGTCGATTATTGCGGAAATCCCGCTATGATTCGCGCGAACTATCGGCAATCCTGTTTCAATCGCCTGCCGGCGCGCCATGTCGAGGTGCTGGTGCGGCCCTGACGAATTGCCGAACCATCCGTCATTGGAAATATTCAATATAAATCTTGGCAACGCGCCCGCTGGAAGCAGAGAATCCGAAAAAATAATCTCATAACAAATCGCCGGCGCGAAACCGCCCATCAGTTTCGGGCCCGGACCCGGCGTAAGGTTTGCAATCGCCGGGACAAGCTTCCATAACACACGATATTCGCCGAATGGAACTAGATGGGCCTTTAGGTAAACATCGGCGACATTTCCATCCTTGTCCGCAAGCAGCATCGCGTTGAACGTCCCCGTGTAATCGCTGTAAACCGCGCCGGCGGCCAAAGGAACGCCAAGCGCCGGAAGTTTCTTTCCCGGATACGCGATATACGGATACGAAGTTTCAGGCCAAATAATTAAATCCGCCTTTGCGCCCTTTGACATATCAACCAGCAGATTCATCCTATCTTCGCGTTGCCCATCGAATTTTCGGTTCATATCAAACGACGGCTGGACAATACGAACCGTCATCAGATTATTGCTGACGGGTGCCGTCAAAACAATCCGGCCAATAAACGGCGCCATCAGCAACGGGAAGAAAAACAAAAATTGCCATTTGTTTTTCGTCCTTAGGAATTCAGGAATCGAACAAATCGCGCCGACAAGGACAAATGTCAGGCCGAGCGCGCCTATGACGGACATCGAGCCGGATATTGCCGGAAACGGCAGCGTTATGTTCGCAACCGGGTTCAGCGGACACCCAGTCAGAAACCATTCGCGCAGCCACAGGATGAATGTCCATGCCAGCGCGAAGTAAACAGTCCGCCGCCATCCGGACGATTCGGTTTTCGCAGTCATGAAAAACGGCAGGCCGAAAACAATTCCGGACGCCAACGCCAAGCCAACCAAGCCGATGGGATAAAAATACCACATCTGCCGCGCGATTTCCGTATTGGCGAAAATAGATTCCAAACTCCAATGAAAACTCGCCGCACCATAGCCCGCGCCCCACCAGAATCCGAACCCGTATCCTCTGTCCTTGGACAAATAATACGCCGCACCAATTGATAAGGCGGTCGCCCACCACAAATAATGCGGCGCGAGCCCGAATACTCCGATAACGCCCAGCAGGAACAGCCCGACTTTTTTCATGACGGCAAACGGTTCTTTGTATGGATTTTTTATTTTCATCTCGCGCAGGATTTTTACTTCTTTCCGTTCCATAATCTTCGCATCCCTTTCATCGATATGGTCGAATCCCTGCAAATGCAGAATGCCGTGAACAAGCAGATGCGTAGCATGCTTGGCAAAACCGTCACATCTAGCCTCGCGCGCGACCGCATCGAACGAAATAAAAACGTCGCCAAGAAGTTCCTCGTCGCCCGTCTCGAACGACAGCACATTCGTCGGCGCGTCAATCCTGCGATATTTTTTGTTTAATTTTTGCAGTTCGGCGTCATTGGTCAAAGTTATGGAGACTTCCGCCCCCCTGTTTTCATGAACAAGAGCTTTTTCCGCAATCGCAGTGCAATTAATTTTATACGCATTCCACCGCCTGTCTTTAATATTTACGATTACAGGCATATTTCTCCCCTCAGACTGCATTTGTTCCCGTCGGTTATCCGTATCCTGCAAAAACTGCCGCCCGTCCCTCTGACGACAACCTGCTGCATAAACGGAGTTCTGTAAATCATATTTCCATTTTTGTCCGCATTTTCCAACAGGCAATCGAAAGTTCTTCCCACGCACGATTCATTGAACGCACGCATGCTCTCATTTATTATTCCATCAAGGATTTTCAGCCGCTCGCGCTTCACGGAATCAGGAACCTGATTCGGCATTGCCGCGGCGGCCGTATGGGGGCGCCTAGAATACTTGAACGAATAGGAATTGATGTATCCGACGCGATGCGCGACATCGCAGGTTTTCTCGAAATCCGAATCGGTTTCGCCAGGAAAGCCGACAATGAAATCGGAGCTGATTTGTATGTCGGGACGGGCGCGGCGCAATTTTTCTATAATCCCTAAATACTCGTTCACGTCATGCGGGCGATTCATGGCCTTCAATATATCCGGCGAGCCGGATTGCAGAGGAAGATTCAGGAACGGCAGCAACTTCGGCTCGCTTCCATGCAGTCCAATCAACTCATCGGTCATTTCCGCCGGATAAGACGAAGTATAGCGGATGCGTTTAATCTCTGGCAATCCGGCGGTACCGCGAATCAGCGCCGCCAGATTGTATTTATACCCGTTTACATTCTGGCCAAGGAAGCAAATTTCAATCGCGCCATGCTCCGCCGCCGCACGCGCATCCGCGATCACGTCATCGAAAGTCCGCGACAATTCCGGGCCGCGCGTGAACGGCACGATGCAATACGTGCAGCAATGTGAGCAGCCTTCCTGAATTGGGATGTATGCCGAGAGTTCGCTTTCGAGCATTTCCGGCAGTGCGTCGAATTTCTCAAGCCCCGATAAATCGACATACAAGTGCCTGGCGTCCGGATTTTCCAAAACCAGCGGCAGTTTGTGATACGACTGGGGTCCAAGAACAAAGTTCAATTCCGGAATACGGCGGAACGCATCCGCGCCCGACTCGCGGGCGACGCATCCGACTATTCCAAAAATCGCGCCCGGTTTCTTCGAGTTCCGAATGCGCCCGAGTGCGGAAAAGACCTTGTTCGTCGCCTTTTCCCTAACGCTGCAGGTATTCAATATGACAACATCCGCATCAGAAATGGAATCCGTCCTCTGAAACCCGGACGCCTCTAACATTCCGGCAATGCGCAGCCCGTCATAAACATTCATCTGGCAGCCGAAAGTTTCGAGGAAGAACTTTTTAGAGCCCGAGCGCATTCCGATAAATCTTGGTCAATTCGTCCGACTCGGACAACTCGTCCGGGTCCATTTTCCGCAGGCGAACCATTTGGCGGATATATCTGGGGTCAAACCCCGCGGACTTTGCCTCGGTGTAAATCTCTTTCAGGTCCGCGCCCAACGCGTTAACCTCTTCGTTGACTTTCTCAATGCGCTCGATGATTGTAATCAGCTGCTTGTTGTCAATCGCGCCATGGTTTTCTGCTTTCATTTTTTCTCCTTTTTGACAGGATTTTATGGTATCATTAAAAAAAGGAATTGCAAGGATGAGATTCACAAAAATCACCGCCTCAGTCGGCCCCGAAACCGAATCGCCGAAAATGCTGCGCGCGCTTATGGATTCGGGGGCGAATGCGTTCCGTCTGAACTTTTCGCACGATTCGGGAGATATTCAAGGCGCAAGAATAAAAAGAATCAGGCAGCTGAAGGCGCCGGTGGCAGTCATCGCCGATTTGCAGGGACCAAAGCTCCGAATCGGAGATTTCGCTGGCGGCGGCGCGACACTGAAAGACGGCGATAACTTTACATTTGATAATAATCCAAAAGATGGCGACAACACGCGCGTATATTTGCCGGACAAAGACGTTCTGGCGGCATTGAAAGATGGCGACACGATTTTATTGAATGATGGGAAACAGGAATTCAAAGTCCTCAAATCCGGAAAGAGCAATGTCCAGGCCGTTGTCGTCCGCGGCGGGGAAATTAAATCGCGGCGCGGATTCAATTTGCCCGACACGGAAATAAACCGCCCGATTTTGACCGAAAAGGACAAGGGCGATTTGGAATATGCAATCGCGCGGGACGTCGATTATATCGCGGTATCGTTCGTGCAGAAACCCGAGGATATATCTGAGGTTCGCGATTTCATAACCGAGCGCACGGGCAGGCCGATTAAAATCATTGCAAAAATAGAGCGCCCGCAGGCGTTGGCGAGAATCGAAGACATAATCAAAAACAGCGACGGGATTATGGTTGCGCGCGGCGACCTAGCGGTCGAGATTCCGTATTACAAAGTTCCGGAAATCTCGCGCCGACTAATAAAACTCTGCCGCGCCCTGAATAAGCCCATCATCATGGCAACGCAAATGCTTGCCAGCATGATTGAATCGGCATTCCCGACGCGCGCGGAAATATCGGACGTCGCGACGGCGGCGTATCTCCGCTCCGATTCGGTGATGACCAGCGAAGAGACGACCGTTGGGAAACATCCGGCGCTTGTAATCGAGACGATGGCGGCGATTCTTAAAAATGCAGACAATGACGAGATTTGCCATCATTATGACTGGATTCCGGCGAACGACGGCGAGAATGCGTGGTCAAAGTCGGTTGTCGAGCTGGCGCGGCTGAATGATGCGGCGGCGATTGTGATTTTCACGCACACTGGCGAAAACGCGCGGACAATTTCGTCGCGGAGGCCGGACATCCCAATCGTCGCGGTATGCCAGGACGAGATTGTCGCGAATCAGCTGTGCCTATATCGGGGGGTGATTCCGCTGGCCGACAAAAAACTATTTCGTGAGAAAGACTATGACGGCGCCGCGGCATGCGCGGGCATCAATTCCGGACATGCGGTAATAGTCGACAAAGATTCCATCACTCTGGGTCGCATCTGACCGAACAAAGTTCGCCGGATGCGGAACTTTGATTTCACACGACAAAGTTCACCATTTTATTCGGAACATGAATCGCTTTCTTGACGCCGCCCGCGATGTATTTCGCCGCTGCACTCTTTGCCAGTGATTCAATTTTTTCCTTGGATTCATTGACATCGACGGAAATCTCGGCCCTTTTCTTCCCATTCACCGACACGACTATCGTCATTTCCTTTTTCGCCAGTTTGGATTCGTTCGCAACCGGAAATGGCGCAAAAACCAGCATTTCCGAATGCCCGGTTTTTTCCCACATTTCTTCGGCCAGATGCGGCGCAAACGGATTCAGGCAATGAAGCAGCGTTTCATAGCACTCGCGTGGCATCACCCCGCCCGAAAACGCATTTATATATTCCATCATCGCGGCAATCGCCGTATTGAACTGCATGTTCTCAATCCTCTCGCCCACATCCTTCGCCAACTGGTTGCGCAAACGGACATGCTCGGCCGTTTCCGAATCGGACAGATTGTCCGCGAGGCTCTCGACGCGTTTCAAAAATCTTTGCGCGCCGAGCAACGCGCCATCGGACCAATTCACGTTGTCCGCCCACGGCCCCAGCGACAGAACCGTCATGCGCGCCGCGTCTGCGCCGACACGACCCACCATTTCCGACAATATAAATCCGTTGCCGCTGGACTTGGACATCTTTTTGCCATCCGAACCCATCAGAAGGCCGTGCGTCACGCGGCGCCCGTACGGCTCCGACCCCGGTACCAATCCTAAATCGAATAAAGCCTTGTACCAGAAGCGGGAATAAATCATATGGCGGGTATTGTGCTCGTTTCCTCCGTCGTAATGGTTGACCGGCATCCAGTTCGCCATTTGTTCTTTGGAACAGAATGTCTTGTCGTTGTGCTGGTCCAGATAACGCAGGTAATACCAGCTACTGCCAGCCCATTGCGGCATTGTGTCGGTTTCCCGCCGCGCGGCGGCGCCGCATTTCGGACATTTCACATGAATCCAGTCGGTCGCGCGTGCCAATGGGGATTCGCCGTCCTCCGTTGGGCGATAGTCCTCCATGAATGGCTGCATCAGCGGCAGTTCCGATTCCGGAATCGGTTGCCAGCCGCATATCGGACAATATACCATCGGTATCGGCTCACCCCAATACATCTGACGCGAAAAAGCCCAGTCAATCATTCTATAGCGCGTCTGCGGGCGGGCGAAACCAGCGCCGATTTCAATCGCCTTTTTTATGGCGGCGTCCTTGTCCAAACCGTCTAGCGGGCCGGAATTGATATGCAATCCGTCCTGTTCCCACGGTTCTTTGTCCGTATCGCCGCCGGCTAGAACCGGAATTATCGGCAAATTGTATTTTTTCGCAAAATCCCAATCCCTCCGGTCATGCGCCGGAACCGCCATAATCGCCCCCGTTCCATAGTTCGCCAGCACATAGTCGGCCGCGAAAATCGGGATTTCCGTGCCAGCGAAGGGATTCTTCGCCATAATGCCGTCAAGCCGCACGCCGGTTTTTTCCTTCGTGGCGTCGGTGCGGTCTATTTCCGATTTAGCTTTGGCCTCGGCGATATAGGCGCGGACTTCGTCCGCATTTCCAACGCGACCATCTGTCAGCCATTTTTCAACCAGTTTGTGCTCGGGCGCGATGACGCAAAAGGTCGCGCCATATATCGTGTCCACACGCGTCGTGTAAACGGTCATCGTGTCTTCGCCGACCTGAAAGTCTATGTCGGCGCCAGTCGATTTTCCTATCCAGTTTATCTGCTCGGCCCTGACACGCTCGGGATAATCAACCAGCGCCAAATCGTCTATCAGACTATCGGCATATTTCGTGATACGAAGATTCCATTGCTCCTTCATTTTTTGTTCGACTGGGCCGTGGCAGCGCTCGCACTTGCCGTCTTCAAGCTCCTCGTTCGTGAGGGTCGTTTTGCAGTTCGGGCACCAGTTTATCGGCAGCTCGGATTTGTATGCCAGGCCCGCCTTGAAAAACTGGATGAACATCCACTGCGTCCATTTGACGAAATCCGGGTCGCTTGTCGCGATATGAGATTCCGGGTCGATGGACCATCCGATTTCGTTCATGTTTTTGGTGAATTTTTCTATCAGTTCGCGCACGGCGGCCGAAGGATGCTTGCCAATTTTCGTCGCATAGTGCTCGGCCGATATCCCGAGCGCGTCGAACCCTACCGGAAACAAGACGTCAAATCCCTTTTTGCGGCGGTATCTGGCCTGGACGTCCACACCGGTGAACATCAGCATATGCCCGCCATGGAGGCCGTCGCCGGAGGGAAACGGAAATTCCCCCAGACTGTAATACCGCGGCTTCGCGCCGTCGTTTCTGGGCGTCCAGCATTTCGCATCCGCCCATTTTTTCTGCCATTTCGCCTCGCGCTGTTTGATTTTGTCGTCGCTCATTTCATATGCCTTTTGATTTTTCGGTAAATTATAACAATAAACGGAATAACATTCAACTATGGCGCATTTTCTGATATAATATCTGTATGACAAATAAAAAGACAAAAACAACCGTCAAAAAATCGAGGCTCCGGCTTTTCCTCGGCGCGGCCGTCACGGCACTGATTGGGTTGTATTTTCCAATTTTCAGATATTCCAACGATTCTCCGATGGCGTTGATTTATCGCAACGATGCAAAGACGCTTGATGTTCTGAATATTCGGAATATGAAAATAAAGAATATTCTGGTGACGGATTCCGATATTTGGCTATACAGAACTCAATCCAATAAAAGCAACCCTTTCGACATGCTGATTGACACCGGCAATCAATTGATAAGAATAAACGTGAAAAACGGGGACAAAAAAGTCCTCGCGCATTTGCCAGACGCGAAAGATGGAGACCGCATCGCATTGATGAAAAACGGAAACATAGCCAGGGCGGAGATGTATTTCTCGGACGAAAGAATGCGCGACTATCAGAATCCGCGGTTCAGAACGATGTTCCCGACAGAACAAGAATGGGCGGAACTTCGCGCCGCGAAAGGCACGTTTGTCACGAATTTCGGCACGCCGGTCGTATGCGTCGTATCCGAATCGGACGATGGAAAGAATTGGCGCGAGATAACGCGATACGCCAGCACATCAGAGGCGTGCGATACGGTCGGATGCAACAGGATGGACATGGCCGTGGAGTTGGACGGCGACTTTTACAACCAGAAACATTATCTCAGAAAAAATATAGAAAAATACGAGTATTGCTACAACGGTGACGGCAAAAAATGCCGGACATTCGACGGAGTAGATTACGGGGTTTTCCAATATGGTTTTTTCGTGATGCGCAGTAACGACAGATACGCATTCGTATTCAACGGCACGGAAGGAGACAGCGATATGTTCGTCGTGAACAAAAAAACCGGCGCGGTTCATCAATTAAAGGCCGACTGGCGGTACGGCGGCATTTCATTCGACGCGCACGGAGATTTTCTTTTTTGGGCGGACAAGCAGAACAATAAGTTAGAGATATGGGATATGAAAGACTGGAAGCAAATAAAGACAGTCGAAAATGTCCAGAACTTCGTAATAATCGGCGGCCGCTAAACCTTTATCAAATCTTGTTTTTCAAGACGAATGTCCGTATCGAGGACGACAGGTTTTGGCCCGGTTCCCGATTCTCGTCAATCTCGCGTACAAGCGCGGCCAATGTTTTTTTCCGCATTCTTGCGATGAACTTCAATTCGTCTATGAACTCCTGCTCGACCGAGAACGAGGTCAGATGCTTGGAAATAGAAACGCTGATTTTTTTCATAACTCGAACTCTTCGCCACGAACGCAGAATGTCTCCATTCCCCCGTGCTTTTCAGATATTTCTCTCATCGTCCGCTCAGAGCACGACTGTTTAACAGCAAAATCGTCAGAGCAAATATATTCCGGCGATGCCGCCCCGACAAAATTCCGAACTTCCAACTCTTTGTCTATCGACCCATTGGGGTTATATAGCAGGTATGTTTTGGCGACACCATACTCTTGCCGCCCAGTTTCTCTATACTGGCAATCGGTTCTGACGGCGATTCTAATCTTAGCTTCCTCGCTTGCGGAACAAGCAGTCAAAACAACCAGCGCATGCAGACATTTTTTCATCCCTATTTCTTTCCTCCATCAAATTTTTCCCACCAACAGACAGTCTGCCAAAGCCGCGCCGAAATCGTTATATTTCCTCAATATCTGTAATGTCAATACATCGTGCATATACAATATTCTGCCAATGTCGCATGAAAACAAATATAATTGATTCCGCCCCCACGCCGTCTTGCCGCGCAAAGCGGCGATGTGCGACAAATCGCGGTTGATTTTGACAACCCCAGGAATCACGTAATTCCGATTCGGACGGTCTGTGTCCTCAAGCGGAAAAATGCACGCGTCGCCCAGAACCGCGCCGCCATGCGCCAGATAAAAGTCCGACAAGACACCTGGCAAAACCGCCGCCCTCATATTCTGAAGTGCGGCGTTCGCCAGTTCCAAGGCGCGCCGGCTGCCACCTGGGAGAAAAAGCGCACCGGATTCCGAAAGATACTTTATTTTTTCATCCATCATTCGCGCCCCTGGTTCGCATGCGCGGCAAATCCCTGCGACAGACGGTCCGCCGTCGCGTTTCCTCCGTCCCCGCCGGAAAGCATCTGGACGGACACATACACCTTCTTTGCCGGATTCGGATAAAAACATTGCCCCTGGCCGAATTGCTCGGACATGAAAATATCAAGATTGAATCCTGCCGGAAAAAGCGGCATTAAAAACATATTTTCCGGATGAATGCTGCCGCCGTATAAAATCGGACGGCGAAACTTGACTGTCAGATTCTCAGGAATCCTTTGTCCCGAGAGCAGACTCATAAAATCTTCCCTGGACAGATTCAGAAGCGCCAGTTCCTGGACTGATTCGCTGAGCGAGCCCATAAAATCCATTCTCGCGGCTCGAAATCTCGCAAACCAGTCGCCCGGCAGCGGAGCTGGAACGGCCGGACAAGCCTCCAGCGGCAAATCATCCATCAAAAACTGGGCGAGCCGCACTTCGGCGTCGCGCTTCGTATTAAACATTTTTGTTAAAATATCCGAGCACGTTGTCCACGAAATCCGAAAACGCGCCGAAATCTTCTTTTTCCGCATCATCCAAACGGCGCGGCCTGTATTCTTCCAAGAAATCCGCAAATATATTCATATCGTCAAACACTTTCACTCCCAGTGCATCCCAGATGTTTTGGACAGAATCGCGGTTCGAGATTCTGCCGTCGGAAAAGACAAACGGAAGAATGCTCACCTTCAGTTCCGGATCCAGCACTTCCAGAAACAACGCCGAAAGTTTCTGGACAATCGTCGTAATCTGCCAAGCGGGTGACTTGAACGTCTGGTTGTTCGCGCGCCATAACGAATCACCGCCCTCGGATGCGACTATCTCCCCCCTCTCGCCGCAAAGCAATCCGACAACCAAAGCCTCGTCCGTTCCTATCGCAAGAAAATCCGGTTTGACGCCGCCGATAGAGGGCGATTCTTTGACCACAAAACCTATCCTCGACAGCATGCTTTTTATGTTTTCGGCCGTCTCGGATACCTGAACAACCCTAGCAGGAACTTCTCTCTTGATAATTTCGTCATGTTTTGTCGGAATGAAGATATTGTTCAGGTTCAGCTTCGGAGGTCTTTCTGGGAGTTGGATTCTTCCTGCTGTCTCAGCCGGCTTATCCGTGGTCGCGGTTGCCGAAACAGGCGCGTAAACAGACGGCATCATTGTGATTTTTCTGTGCCACGGGACAATCAGCATATACAGGCCGGCCAGCCCGACTACGACAAACGATACGGCGGAAATGTAAAAACCAACAGCCACCCCGCCCGCAACCTGCAATTCCGCCAAATAACGCCAATGCGTCGCGGAAAACAGATTAAAGCCGAATATCGTGTTGAAAAACCACAACGCCGCTATAACAGCCGCATTCGCCCATAGAACGGAAATCAAAAACCTTTCGCGCTTTCTCATCTGCTTGATTATACCACAAAAGTGATATAATGCGAAACCATGATGGAAAAATCTGCGATTTTGGAAAAAATAAAGCCGCACCTGTGCCTATGCGAATGGGGTGACGCCGACACCGAAGACATTCTGCACGACATCATGATTGCGGTGGAAAACAAGCTGCCCGCAATCAGCGTCCTACCTGCTGTGCTGCCGGTCATGAGCAGCTTGGCGGACACGAATACCCGGGTGCTGGCATTCACGGACAAACCGGACATGCTGCCCTCATTGTCGGAAAAAAAGATTACAGCCCAACTATTCGTGTCAAAACCGAACACGGGCGCCGACACCGGTGCCATACTGTCTTTCACTTTGAAAGACATAAGTCACTTGGATTTGGAACAAATCATATCTTGCGGACACAGCATGCGCGGTTTCTTATTCATCGATGAAAAAGGAAGGTTTCTGCACAAGTTTTACGACTTTCTGAACCTTGCCGAAACATCCTTCGCGGGCGAACTCCACTACTGCGCCGGAACGAATGATATTGAAATACTGGAAAACGCGCGAAGACTTGTGGAAAAAGTCCGCCCGGATTTGCTGCCGAATCTGCATTTGTTCGTCACCGCCGATTTCTTCAAGAATCTTGACAATGGCAGAAAATCCATATAGAATTGGCACAATAATAAAAAGGTTGTAAATTGGCAAATCATAAATCGTCGAAAAAACGGATTCTGGTAACCGAGAAAAGGCGCAAGGTGAATATTGTGCGCAAGAACGCCACGCGCACCGAGGTGAAAAAGGCCGCGAATGCAATCGCAAGCGGAGACAAAGCCGCGGCCATGGAAGCCGTGAAAAAAGCCGAAAGCAGACTGATGAAAGCGGCGAAGAAAGTCATGCCGAAAAAGCGCGCCAGCCGCAAGGTTTCCCGTTTGGTCAAGGCGGCGAACAAAATAAGCAAATAAAATAATCTGAGATAAATCAAAAAACCGACCGCACATGCATCATGGCAGTATAATTCCGGGGCGGTTTTTAAAACCTGATAACGGAACACACATTACCGATTAAATCATATAACTTTTACACAAGGGATTTTTTCATGCCTCAGCTAGGCTATGAATCCGTCGCTTTGGATTTTCCACAGCCGCGCGTATTCGTCGCCTTTTTTCAGCAATTCGGCATGCGTTCCGATTTCATATATCCTGCCGTCGCGAAAGACGACTATTCTATTCATATGACGCAATGTCGACAGCCTGTGAGCTATCACCATCGTCGTTCTTTCTTTGCTTGCCATGTCGAAAGACTTCTGAACGACCGCCTCGGTCTCGGAATCCAGCGAGCTTGTCGCCTCGTCCATAATCAGAATCGGGGCGTTTTTCAGAATCGCGCGCGCGATGGCGATTCTCTGCCTTTGCCCGCCGGACAATTTTATCCCTCGGTCGCCTACAAGAGAATTATATTTCTTGGGCGTTCGCATTATAAAATCGTGGGCATCCGCCTTTTTCGCGGCGTCTGTTATTTCCGCCATTACCGCGTTGTCTTTTCCATACGCGATATTATCTTTCAGCGACCGATGAAACAACACCGCATCCTGCGGAATGAAAGAAATCTGCCTGCGCAGGGATTCCTGAGTGACATGGCGGATATCCTGCCTATCGATTTCGATTCTCCCGCTTTGCGGCTCATACAGTCGCATTAAAAGACTTGCGAGGGTCGTCTTTCCGCCGCCTGACAATCCGACCAGACCGACGTGCTCGCCAGGCTTTATATCTAATGAAAAGTTTTTCAGAACGTCATCATTACCGTAATTAAATGACACGTTCTTTATTTTTATTTCACCTTTTTTGACAATCAAATCGGGCGCGTTTTCGTCATCCTTGATTTCAACCGGCGCCATTAATCTGTTATACGCCTCGCTGGCCGCCGCATAGGCGTCCAATACATCCTGGGATTTCCAAAATAACTGATTGATATTTTCGTTTATCACATCCAAGGATGAAACAGCAAATGCAATGTCGCTAATCCTGATTTCACCGAGGACGAACAGATACGCGCACAACAAAAATGCAGAATACAAAACTATCGTTTCAACGAATCGCGGAATCGCCCAAGATAAATTATTCCACTTGCTTTCCTTCATCTGCTTTTCAATCAATTTTTCGCGCTCCGGCGCGGCGGCTGCAATTTCTTTCCTTTTCCCCGCAAATAATTTCACAATTGAAAAATTGGAAAGAGAATCCAGCAGCTTACCCGCCAAAATCGAACTTTGGCGCGAAGTTTCCTTGGATGCCCGAAATTGCGGCCTTAAAATCGCAATAGACCATATCATCCGCAAAACCGTTCCGATTATAACCAATATTGCGACACGGCTGTCAATCGCAAAAATTAGTCCGAAACTCGCCAGCATTCCCAATAGAAAACCCAAAAAATCTCCAAAAAATTCAATAAATATTTTGACTAGACCGCCCGAAATCGTCCCGATTTGACTCGCAACAGTTCCGGGCATTCTGTCAGAATAATAATGAAACGACTGGCCATAGACATAATCGTGCAAATCCGCAGATATATTTTGCGTAGATTTGCCTTTAACGTAATCATACAAATATTCCTGCACGAACACCACGGCACGCAATCCGATGCTTATCAAAAACAAAAGAACGGCAAGACTCAGACTGCGCGAAAAAATATCCGGCCCGCCGGTTTCGAAAATGCGAATGAAATATTTCATGCTCATTGGCCCTATCAAATCCAGTCCGGCCTGCGTTATAACGCAAAGAATCGCGCATATTATAAAAAGCCATCCGCAGAACCTCGCGAAAAAGTTCCTGCGGTAATATCCGAGCAATGTTTCGGGATGCCCTTTCATTTCAATTGCTTCTTCGGGTCGTATGATTTTGCCCCCTTCCGAATCTCGAAATGCAATTGCGGCTCGGACACTTTGCCCGTCTGCCCGACCGTCCCGACCTTCTGGCCGACGGAAACCTTGTCCCCGCGGCGGACGATGAAATTATCCAAATGCGCATATACCGTCATCCATCCGCCCGTATGCTGTATAATCAAAAGATTCCCCATACCCTTCAATTCGTTGCCGGCATAGGCGACAACGCCGTTGTCCGCGGACGAAACCGTCGTGCCGAGCGCCGCGCCTATATTTATGCCCTCGTTCGTTAGGCCATTCCGCTTCGGGCCAAAATCGGAAATAATCTTGCCTCGTGCTGGCCATGCGAATTTGCTCCCCGAACGCGGGCTGAGTTTTGGCAGTCTTATCGCCGAATTGGATGTTATAATCGGGGTGCTTTCTGCGACTTTCGGCGCGGCGGCCTGAGACATTTCCGTCTTTGTTATTTCCGTTTTTGTCGTTATGATTTCCGCGGTTTCGACTTTCAGCCGCTGTCCGGCTTTCAGTTGATACGGTTCGGACAGGCCGTTCAGAACCGCAAGACGCGCAATGGGCATATTGTATTTCTTCGCAATGGAATACGCCGTGTCGCCCTTTTCTACGTCTATTTCCCTGGCGCTTAATACGAACGATTTCTTTTCCGCAACGACCAGCGTCCCATAGTCTTTCGACACGTCGGAAATCGTCTGTGTTTGCGTCGGCATGACATAATCGTCGGAATCCGCATACGATACATAGTCGGATATCCTGCCGTATTCGACATCCTCGGTTCCGTACATATCCGCCGTATTGCTGTTTCCATAATCCAAAACCGACGCATATTCGTATATCTCCGTATCCGGGTCGGCCAACAGCGCTGGATAGCGCGACGCGATGAAATCCCCTATGTTGCCTGGCATGTCGACAATCTTCTGCCGCAAATCGCATGCGGAAAGAGACAAGAGACAAGGAACGAGAACCAGGTATTTTTTCACGCAATAATTATATCATAAACAAGAAGGAAAGCCCAAATAAAGCGCACAGCGGCAGCGCCAGCGCAATCTGCGAGATTACATCCGGCGGAGTCAGAATCGCGGCAAGCGCGAAAATAGCGACCACAATATATCGGCCGGCTGACAGGATTTGTTTTCTTGAAAATACCTGTGCGCGATTCAGCAAAATCAAAATCAGCGGCAATTGGAACGCAATGCCGAACGCCTCCAGAATCTCGATGGAAAACGACAGGTAGTTTTTCATATTCGGCATCATCATGATGTCGGAATTTCCTATTTCAAGAAAAAATCGAAACATCAGCGGCAGCAAAGCATAATAAGCAAATGCCGCCCCAGCGGCGAAAAGCACCGGGGACAGAATCAAAATCGGAACCGCGATTCTTCTTTCACCCTTTTTAAGTGCGGGCGAAACATACTTCCATAACTGCCACAGCCAGAAGGGAATGGATAAAATTAGAGCGAACAATCCGGCCAACGAAAACTCTATTCCAATGCCGTCCGCGATTCCGGTGTAAATCATCCTCGGATTCTCCCAAACATCCAGCAGCGGATACATTATGACGTCCTGCAAATCCTGAACGAAATAAAATCCAATCCCAAACGCGGCGGCAAAAAAGAGCATTGACCATACGACGCGACTCTTTAATTCCAGAAAATGCTGCATTATCGTCATTTTTTGCATTTTCTTCCAGTCCTTGGTTTTATTCGGGTCGAAAACGTCTCAATCATGTCGTCCATCGTCCTCTGAGACAGTTTGTCAATCGGCACTTCCTTTGCGATTTCGTTTTCCAAATCGTCGATGCCGTCCTGAATCCTGCCTATGATATTGCGGATATGGCGGACTATCTTTCCAAGCCACCGCGCCACCTCCGGCCAACGGTTCGCCGGCACGACCGCAACCGCTATAATCAAAATCACCAAAAACTCCAAGCCGCTAATGCCTAACATTATTCGTAAAAAATATCCCCGCCGGAATTGGACGTCGCCTTGTGCCGCTGCAATTGGAAGTAATTCTTCGGAAAATCCGTTTTTGTCTTCATGTTGCCGAAGACAACTTTCGTATCCATTCCCGTCGCGTCATGCACGACCCAGGATTTCAGTTTGACGGGACTTGAATGAAAATCAACCTTCATGAATCCGGCGCCTTCGTTCCCGCGGATATGCATCTTTAAAGAAAAGGAATCAGGGGTCGAATCGGTTTCCGACACGACTATGTCGGCGGTCGTCAGGTTTATATTCCTTCGAACCAGAATGCCGGCGGGTGTCGACGTTAGGGGCACGGTTGTTATTTGGTCAAGCGACTTGTCGTAAAAATACAAATCCTTGCCGTTGGAAATCAACTGGACGGGAACGGAATCATAGTCCAGCCGAATCCTGCCCGGACGCAGCATCGAAAACGTCCCGCCGTCCTTTCTACCATTCGCGGTCTGCGTGAACCCACCGGAAAAACCGGTGATGCCATTCAGATATTTTTCCGCCGCGCTAACAATTTTGCCGTCCACCGCGGCGAAAACCGGCGAACAGCAAAAAGCCGACAGCAAAAAGCAAACAATTATTCTCATAAAGAAACATCCTCTAAAAACAACTGAACGCCATGGCCGTGATAATCGTTTTTCTTCAATTTTCCGACCACTCTTATAATACTGCCAAAATTAGATTCGTCCAATAAAAATCGTCCTATGGCGGAATCGGACATATTGAACCCGACAACCGGCAAAGTGCCGGCGCTGGTTTTCAATGTTCCGGACAAATGCGCCCCGGTTCCCATCGTCCGCCCATATATCCACATGCTGCCGGAAAGACATAAAACCGGCTCGCTATTTCCCATGCCGAACGGTGCCAGTTTCGACAGATTTTCTGCCAGGTCCCAATTGGCTCCGCCCGCATCCATTTCAGCGTCAATATTTATTTTTGGAACCGGGTGCGAGCCGCCGAGCGCCGCGCAGACATTTTCGTTCAAAAACCTTATAAATCCGGTTTCATTTCCTTCATCCAATTCGAAACCGGCGGCGGCGGCATGACCGCCGCCGCCGGCTATAATTTTTTCCGCCAGCGCGGCATGGATTATTTTCCCAAGGTCGACGTTCTCTATGCTTCGACCGCTGCCGTTCACGATACCGCCCGATTTTGTCGCTATACAGCACGGGCGGCCGTATTTTTCCTTCAGGCGGCCCGCGACAATCCCGACGACCCCGCCGTGCCAATCGTTTCCGGATACATACAGGCAATACGCGCCGGACTCGGCCTGCTTCTTCGCCCGCTCATCCGCATCCAGCAAAATCGCGTTCTGAATCGACTGCCGCTTTGCGTTCATATCGTTCAGTTTGCCGGCCAGAGAGTCGGCAACCAGCTCGTTATCCGTCAAAATCAAATCAAGCGCGAGCGTAGCGTCCGTTATTCGTCCCGCCGCATTCAGACGCGGGCCGAGAATGAATCCCGCCGCGTAAACGTCGGCGCCCCTGACTCCCGCCTTGTCCATTAAAACCCTAAGCCCTATATTTTGCCTTTTGTCCAAAACTTTGAGCCCCGACGCCACAATCGCGCGGTTCAGGCCGACAAGCGGCATGGTGTCGCAAATGGTTCCAAGAGAAACCAAATCAAGAAACCGCATAAAATCGGAAACGGGATGCCCAAGCTCGCGATTCAACGCAATCAAAAACATGAACGCGACGCCGACGCCCGCAAGATACGTCAGCCCCGATTCATCGCCACCCTGTTTCGGATTTACAATCGCGTCGGCCAGCGGCACGCTGGCGGTCGGCTCGTGATGGTCCGTTACGACGACCGTCATGCCCAGTTCTTTTGCGACCGCGACCTCCTTTACGGCTGAAATGCCGCAATCGACGGTTATCAGAACTTCCGCGCCCCGGGCCGCGAAACCCCGAATCGCCTTCTCGTTCAACCCATATCCTTCGGATTCGCGGTCTGGCAGGTGCCACAGGACTTCGATTCCGAGGGCGCGGAAAAACTGGATGAGAATCGCGGTACCGGTGATTCCGTCGACATCATAGTCGCCGAAGACAGAAATCTTTTTTTTGGAGCGGACGGCGCCGGCGATTATCTTGGCGGCGGATTCCATCCCCTTCAGAACAAACGGGTCCGGCATCTGTTCGCGCAAACTCGGATTCAGGAAAATACGTCGGCTTTCCGATTCTCCCATGCCTCGTCTTTCCAAAATGCCATCAACTATATCCGTTCTTGAACCACCATCCGATATCCAGGTCTTTCCCGACATGGACTTTTCGCAAATTATTCTCACAATGTTCTCTTTTTTGCGATTTTATCAAAACAACAGTTCCGGGTCAATCGGCGTTTGTTTGAAATATAAACCAAGATGCAGATGCGGACCGCTGGCTCTGCCCGTCGCGCCGACTGTTCCGACTATCGAATCAAACGACACGATATCGCCAAATTTCACGTTGATTCTATCCAAATGCGCGTACAGGGAAAAAAGACCATATCCGTGCGATACAAGCACTGTCTTGCCAGACATATAGGCGTTGATTGTCAGTACGACTATGCCTTGCCCGATTGAACGAACCGGCGTTCCTTTGGGAGCGGCTATATCCCAACCCTTGTGCGGAGACCTTGGTTCGCCGTTGAAAATCCGCCTTGCGCCGTAAACTCCGCTGGTCGGATATTTCTTCGAAAACGGATATTTCCAATCCATAAACTCGGCGAATGAATAATCGATTCGTTCGCGCACACCAATGATACTATCATTCTCCCCATCAATTCTGGCCTGGATTTCAGGCGGATATTCTATGAATTTTTTGGAGACCTTGATATGTTGTTCCGGATATTTCCGCCGTTTTATCATATAATCGAACGAGCGCCATTTTCCGTTCTTATAAAAATCCAGCGTTATTTTTTCCGGCGCGTCCATGCCAAGGTCAATTATGAATAGCCCATCCCAGCCATTTTTCATATTTTTATCTATTTCGGGCGCCATATCTTCGGCAACCACGGAGCGGCACACTGGAAATCCTCCATTCTGCGCAACGCTAAGAAAACCACCGCGACATGGAACCGTAATCGCCCAATCGGTTTCGCCGTATAAGAATCCACCTTGAATCGCATTCCCGCAAAGAACCGGCGCGTCAGATTCAACCCCGCGGATATTGCAGTCGGAAAGGGCCGGCGACGTAATCAGGGCAAAAATCACAAACAGACGTCTTTTCAATCTATGACTTTGAATTTCTTCTTTCCTCTGCTGCCTTTTTAAGCTCAAACAACGCAAGATTTATATCACCAAATTCGCGCCAATCGTGTTCGGTCATAGTTTTCAATGCTATTTTATTTTTCAATTCATCCTTACGCTTTTGCCATCTCAAATATGCGAGTTCCATTTTTCCTACCTTTCTATTTCAGGCGATTTCATACTTGCCGTCGGGCTTTTTTCGGATGATTCCGCTTTCATGCATTCTTTCAATCAATTTCGCGGCCTTCATATACCCGATGCCAAGCCGCATCTGCAGATATGAAATCGTCGGCCTCTTGTCGCGTAGGACGATTTCCATCGCCTGATTGTACAGGTCCCCGTCCGCGGCGTCCTTGCCAGGCGGCAGACCGAAGAGCGAGTTATCGGAGTCATCCGCCGATTCGGTTATCCCGTCAACGTAATCCGGCCCGCTTTGCGCGCGCAGGAACTTCGCCACCCTGTCGATTTCCTTGTCCTGGATGAACGCGCCGTGAATCCGAATCGGCTGTTTTCCAGATTCGCTGTAAAGCATGTCGCCCTGCGCCAGCAGCATCTCGGCGCCGCGCTCGCCCAGCGTTGTCATCGAATCGATATAGCTGCGCGCCTGAAAGGAAATCCGCGTCGGCAGATTGGACTTTATGACGCCGGTGATGACCGAAGTATCCGGGCGCTGCGTCGCGGCGACAAGATGGATTCCGGCGGCGCGCGCCTTTTGCGTAATGCGCTGCACGCACGCCTCGACATCCTTGCGCGCTTGCTGCATCAAATCGGCGATTTCATCCATAATCAAAACGATATGAGGCATTCTTTCAAGCTCCGTTTCCCGAATCTCGTATTCAATAACGCCGTTCTTGTCCGTTCCCACAGGAACCTTCTTCTTCAATGTTTTTCCGCGCGCGTTCATTTTATCCGCAATGTCGTTATAGTCCGAAATCTTTTGGGCGTCGACGGACTGCAAAACCTTGTATCTGTCCTCCATCTCGCGCACCGCCCATTTCAAGACATTAACCGCGGACGACGCATCCGTCACAATCGGCGTAATCAGATGCGGGATGTCGCGCCACTTGTTGAAGTCCACGCCCTTCGGGTCCACGACGACCATCTTCACTTCGTCCGGGCGATTACGGTAAACAATTGACATGATAATTGACTGCATGAAGACGGATTTTCCGCTGCCCGTGCGGCCGGCAATCAGAATATGAGGCATCTTCGCAAGGTCTGCGTAAAACGGACGGCCGCTGATTTCGACGCCCAGGGCCAGCGGGATTTGCATTTTGGATTCCATAAACTCCGGGTTCGACATCAGCGTCTGGTAATACACGAACTGACGGTTCGGGTTGACCATTTCGACGCCTATATAGCGCGTTCGCGGAACCAAGGCGATTCGGATTTGCTCGGTCGCCATCGCGCGCCGCATGTCCGTCGCGGTTTCCATAATCTTGTTGATTTTCTGGCCGTCTTCGGGCTCGAAGTCATAGCGGGTCACAATGGGGCCAGGATGTATTTCCCGGACATTGCCGAGGATTCCGTATTTGGCGAAGTTCACCTCCATGCTGGCGGCGATTTCCCTGTGCTCGCGCGTGACGACGTTGCCCGCAAAACTGGACCTCTCTAATAACTCGGGCGGAGGCAATTCGTATTCATTCTCATCTTCATCTTCTTTGTAGTCGACTTTTCGACGGCGCACGCGGTGTTTTTTCACGGTTCTTTTCTTCACTACTCTTTTTCTTCTTGCAGGCCGGATAAAACTGGCCTCCTCATAATCTTCTTCCTTTCCGCCGAAGATTTTCTCAATCGGCCATTCCAGCGCGTGCCCAATTTTATAAAAGAAGTTCAGAATCCTTCCGACTGTAATTCGAAGCACGATTCCAAACAGCATCAAAAAGACGCCGAGAAATGTTGCGCCGAAAACGACGTCTGTCTGCGTGCCAAACAAACCGCGCAGGTCGCGCGATAAAAACATTCCGAAAATGCCGCCGCGCGCCGTAACCGGAAACAAAAACGCGAGGGCTGCGGAAAGCGACATCACGGCGATGAACACCTGCATCGCGGTCATTTCCGGATGGGCTCTCCTTTTCCCTAAAATCAGCAGGATAGCGGGACGAAACAAAAACAAGATTACAAGCAGAAACGGGACTTTTCCAATCGCGTAAACGCACAAATCGATTACATTAGTGAAGAATCCAGCCTCCGGGTATGTCGAGAAATTCGTCCATGTTTGCAAATTTTCAACGCCCGCAGCGATTGTCCAAACTGAAAAAACAAGAAAAATCGACAATACTATGCCAAAAACTCTTGCAAATATCTTCCAAATTGCATTACGGACTGTCTCTGGAAAAATCGGCAATTCTTGTCCGAACATGATTCCCCGTGAATAATACCTGTTCGACGGCAATCCGGCGCGGGCACATTTCGCCAAATTACCGCCATCGGCCAGCCGTTATTTTTTCTTCGCCGTTTTCTTCGCGGGCTTTTTTGCCGCAGGCTTGCGCTTGGGCGTTTCTTTAATCTCTTTCTTGAATATTTTCAGCCCTTCGGCGAGGTTTTTCATCATAGCCGGGAACTTATTCGCGCCGAACAGCAAAAACACAAGCGCCACGATTAAAAATATTTCCCAAAATCCGAATCTCATAATCCACCTCTGTATTTATTTTGTAACATAGCAGGAAACTCCGTCAGACTGCGCGTTGCGGCAGAATCCGCTTGCCGAATGGCTGTCGCCGAATCCCACGACGCGCAGCCGGTAAGTCGTCTGTCCGTTCGGAAGCACGGCCGACAGAATCACGAAATTGTGCCCTTCGAACAAAGACCTGTGCGCCGCCTGCAATTTTCTTTGCCCCGATTCCGCCGCGGTGCGGGTGGCGTATGAGCCGACCTGCACGGCGAACCCGCCTGCGACAGGCTTTTGCGCCGTTCCCGACGGTTTGGATGCGACCGGTTTTGCCGGCCGGTCTATCGGCCTCGGCCTCGGTTTTTGGACAACCGGCTTATCCGGATCAAACGTGACATCCTTGCGATTATCGACAATGCGCTCGGGCATGCCGACCGGCTTGTCCGCGTCGGCATCGACCGCGACCAGTTTTTTGGCGTCCTCTACGAAATCATTGGTCGGGACATCCTCGGTGACAACTTGCTCTATCGGCAATTCAATCAAACCAGAATCCTTCCCGCCCGTTGTCAACTTTAGAACCACGACAACGACCAGCGTAACGGCGACAAGCCCTATGCCGGCCAGAATCCATGGACGTTTTGATGCGCCCGAATCGAACGGATTGTCGTCCGGCAGTTCCGGCAGGGTGTCGTCGTCAAAATCCAAAACCTCTTCTTGCTCCAACAGGTCTTTTTCAGCCATTGGGTATCTCCTTCGCTTTAATGCATTATATCAGAAACAATAGAGAAAAACAAATGCGCGGCAAGGAACAATGATGAAATCGTATGTTATCTTTTCTTGTCTCTTGTCACTTTAAAAAATCCGGCATCGCCGGATTTTTTACCAATCAGGAAGGCATCCGCCTAGGTTCGGCAAGAAGTTCATAATAATCGCTATTCCAAACAAGAGCGCGAATCCCACAAGCAAAGCAATGCTTTTTTTCTTAGCATCTTCCAATGGCACTTCGCCTTTGGTAATAAATTCCCACGCCCACTTCATTATCATGAAGGCGGCGCCGGCAAAGCATAATGTGCGCAACGCCTTGAAAACATCTCCTAGATTTGTGATAAGCGTGCATACATCGCCAACATTCGTGGCGTTCGCAGTATTCGCGCCAAACAGCACGGCCAGTGCGATCAATGCAAATAATTTCACCGTTTTCATAAAAAACTCCTTTCCTTCCTTCTAATTATATCAAAAAAAACGAGCAATGTGAAGCGCGAAAATATCATTTGCCGTAAACATACAGATAGTGCTGCATTTTAAGAAAATCGCGATGCAGTTTGATTTTCCTTATCGGCTTGATATTTGGCAGCGGAAAATCAAGAACCAGCATAACCTTAAACTTATCAATAATTTCGGACTCAACGCGCTCCATCGTGCGCGGAAACTGATAAAAAATCCCCACGTCGAATCCATCCGATTTCTTCACGCATGCAAAAAAATCCCCCAATTGAAACCGGACGCGGCGCGGAATCAATCCGATGAGTTGCGCGATTTTCGACATGACGAACGGTATCGGCATTATTTCAATTCCCAAAACCTGCGACGACGGAAATGCGCGGGCAATCCGCCCGCACATTCCGCCAAAGCACGAACCGGCGTCGCACACCGAATAAAAATCCATTCTTTTCAGTTCGCGGATGACCGCATCGCGCATCTTGCGGACGCTGTTCACTTTTGGCGGAAATCCGGTAATCATGGCGAAAAAAACCTCGAACAGATACAAATAGCACGCAATGGCGATAATAACGGATACGACAAAGACAATCCATGCCCACAACATGGCATTATTCCGGCATTTTGCCAAAGTTCGGCGGAACCACCAGCTTGTGGTTCTGCTCCACAATCGGCTCGGTCTCACATTTGCAGCATGCCCAGAGAGAGACGAGCGACAAGAAGCAAGTGGCAAGAATGATTGTTTTGTTCATTTCATTTTCCTTTTTTTATTCCGGCATTTTCACCTGTTCGGCCATGTATTTCAAAAAATCGCCTTTTTTCATGATTTCCTGCCTGTCGACCCCAAGGCGGCGGATTGAGACGGTTTCATCCGCAACCTCCTTTTCTCCGACAACCGCTATGATGGGGGTTTTTGACAACGACAAATCGCGAATCTTATGCGGCACGGTTTCGGAACGCAAATCCGCGCGCGCGTGAACGCCAAGCCCTTTCAAATCAAGGACCAGAGCGTTCGCCGCATCGTCGAACCGTTCCGACACGGGCACGATAACGACCGGCTCCGGAGACAGCCACAGAGGCAGGTTTCCGCCCGTCGATTCCAGCAATATCCCCATAAACCTTTCGATGCTGCCCAGCAACGCGCGGTGCAGCATGACCGGACGGTGCCTTTCGCCATCTTCGCCGACATACGACAGGTCGAATCTCTCGGGCAGGTTCATATCCAGTTGAATGGTTCCGCACTGCCAGACGCGCCCCATGGAATCTTTCAGATAATTATCGATTTTCGGCCCATAGAACGCGGCGTCTTCCGGCGCGACTTCATATGGAATGCCGTTCGCATCCAGCGCATGCCGCAGAGCGCTCTCGGCCTTGTCCCAAGTAGCGTCGTCGCCGATTCGAAATTCCGAATTCTTGCGGGTCGCGAGCTTCATCGTGATTTTGTTGAATCCGAACTTAGAATAAACATCCTTGATGAACGATATTATCTTTACAACCTCGGATTCCAACTGCTCGGGCGTGCAGAAAATATGCGCGTCGTCCTGCGTAAATTCGCGCACCCGCATCAGCCCCTGCAGACCGCCCGCCGCCTCGTACCTGTTGACATGACCGAATTCCGCGACATACATCGGGAGGTCCCTATAAGACACCTGCATGTTTCCAAACACCAGCATTCCACCGGGACAAGACATGGGCTTTACGCAGAACGTCCTGCCGTCCTGGGTTTTGCCCGAATAGTTATGTTCGCCGTATTTCGACCAATGGCCGGACGTCTCCCACAGAGACCTATCCATGACGGATGGCGTCGAAATCTCGATATACCCCTCGCGTTCCTGCCGCATGCGGATGTATTCAATCAGCCTGCGGTAAATCCTGTATCCCTTGTCATGCCAGAAAATTGCGCCCGGCGCGTATTCCGGTTCCAAATGAAACAAATCCATATCGCGACCGAGCCTTCGGTTGTCGCGCTTTTCGGCCTCGACCTGCATTTCCAGAAACTTGTCCAGTTCCTCCTTGGTTGCGAACGCGGAGACGTAAACGCGCTGAAGCATTTTGTTTTTCGAATCCCCTTTCCAATATGCGCCGGCGACCGAACGGATTTTAAAGGCGTCGCGCGGAAGCTCCTTGGACGATTCCACATGCGGCCCTTTGCATAAATCCACGAAATCGCGGAACGAATAAACGGATAATTTTTCGCCCTTCCCGCCGTATTCGTCCAGCCATTCCATTTTATACGGCTGACCCGTGAAAATCTTTTTTGCTTCGGCAATAGAAACCTCGCGCCGTTCGAACCTGCCGTTTGATTTAATCAGCTCGCGCATTTCCTTTTCAATCGCGGCAAAATCATTTTCGGTTATGCGGTGTTCCAAATCAAAGTCGTAATAGAATCCGTTTTCTATCGCTGGCCCGCCGGCAAACTTGACGTCCGGCCACAATTTTCGCGCCGCCGCCGCAAGCACATGCGCCAGGGAATGGCGGATTATTTCAATATCGTATGGCATAATAAAAACCTTTGTTGTAATTTTATGTGATTTAATGATTATTGTAAAGCACTAAAAAGCGCGAATTGCGGAAATTATACCCCGAACGGGGTTATCGTTGCCGCGAAGACGAAAAACAACTTTTTCATAACAGAATAATTCTAACCGAAATATTCGCAAAAGTCAAACTTGGAAAAACCGCGCAGACGCAAGGCGCCCGCCATGGAAATTAAAACGCGCCCTTGCATTTGTCAACGATGGCGCCGTTCTTGACAAGGCCGTCCACCGCGACGGCCCCGAAAATCATGGACGCCAGCGACGCGGCTGACGCGCCGGCCGCCAGGTAATTAGAAGCCGTATTCAGCTCGCTTGTCCCTCCGTCTTTGACACTGAGACCGCCAAGTGCGCCGGGTTCTTGTTCTTCCCTGTTGCCGGCTATCAGCGACGTTATTCCGCCGACGATTCCCAATACGCCGCCGACCGAAGAAATCACACCCGTCGCCATCAGCTTGCCTTTGATGTTCGATATGTTATTCGATTTCATGCCAGAGCATGAATCGACGATTTTCGTCATTTCGGAGATTGCCGCATTAGTCGAATCCGCAAACTGCAACTCTGTCCTGATTCTGTCTATTTCCTGAACCGCGGAGGTGCACGAATTCATATTCTTTATCACGTCGTCAAACTGTCCCACTCCTATGAATGATGTCGCCGCAGAGACGGCGCCCGTGCCGCCGGCCACAAACGAGCCGCCTGTCCGGATATCGCCGTAGAATTTGGAATCATTTTTCATGGAATCCATTTCGCGGTTCATGGTGTCTATATCGGATTGAGGAACGGCCTGCTTATTCAAATTATTCGCAATATTCAACATTTCTCCCTTACCTATTGCAGCTCCCTTTTCTTCAGGAGTCTTTTTCGAGAACTCGCTTACTTTTTTAACCGTATCTATATATTCGGAGTATCCATAATATCCGGCGATATTCTGACTTTTTGCGGAAATTGTTTCGTCATTTCCCGCCTTCATGAATCCCGTCACCGCGGCGGCGCCTCCGGCAACTGTTCCGCCGGCGCTCGCGCCGGTTGAAATCCCGGCAAATGTTTTGATTTTATCAAGCCCGCCTGAAATAAGCGGACAGGTATCAGCCGCTCTCTGGCGAGCGGGATTGTATCTTGCTATAATCTCATCGACGGCCGCCTGCGTGCCGTCATCCGCAGCTGTTGCCGCTGACTCTCCTGATTCGCCTGTCGACGATGAAGCATTAACGCCCGTCGCTGTTACCCCCGTCTCCGTTGCTCTCACAGCCGTCACACCTATCTTATTCTGCGGCGCGCGAGGACTACTTACAAACGGCGCACCATTTGCCGAAACCCCGGCAAGCAGCATAAATATAAAAGTCGAAATCTTTTTCATTTTTTTAACTCCCTGGCTGACTGTCACCTGCGACGGGTTGTTGTTTGCTTATATCAGAAATAATCTTTACCAATTCTTGCTTCGCCTGTTCGGATGACGTGGCCTTGGATACAAATTGATTTAATCCTTTGACCGCATCGTGCTCTTCATACGACGAGCTAATTACAATTTTCAACAACTCATCAAATGCCAGATTTGTCGTGATTTTTTGCAATCGTTCTATAATGTCTTTATTTGTCTGCGCGGCATTTTTCTCTGCTTCGGCGGCCCCTGCGTCGTTCGCAGGCTGCACCTCATTCGAAGTTTTATTCTCACCCAAATCCTTTATTTTCGTTTCCAGCATTCCTATCATGCTGGATAATGAAATATTGTTGCAATCGATTCTAACATCCGGATACTTTACTTTAAAATCTTGACATTGTGTTTTGGATTCCGTAACGAAAATATTGCCATTGGCAACCGAAACAAAAGGCGCCAATAAAAAAATCGCGACAATTAAAAACTTTTTCATTTTTCCCTCTTTTATAGAAACTTTGCGATGATTATATCATAATTTTCCGAATCTTTATAATACTTTTTTTATCAGCCCGTCCAAAAGCATCAAGCCTTCGTCGGTCATTCGAAGAAATCTGTCATCAAATAAAAAATATTGCGGACTTTGATGAATAAACCCCCAATCTGCGGCATCAGAAACCTTAGCGATTTCAACGCCTCGCATTGTCCGAAGACCGGTTATTGCGATTTCCATCGCCCGCTCGCGGCTTGTCAACTCATTTTCAACAACGCGTCCGCCTGCAATTTTCGTTTCATACCATTTTCCATCGCGGATAATCCGCCCCGACGCCGATTCGCCGACGCCGATATACGGCTTGCCCATCCAGACATTCATATTGTGCCGGCACGGATTGCCATAGTTCGAAACCTCGTATCGCGGCAACCGCAATGCGCTTTGTATCGCCTGATACATTTCGGCGGCAAGCTGCTCGGAAACAGGAGGCAGGTTTTGGAACTTCGTGCCGGGTTCGGACGTCAATTCGTAAAGCGACGCATGCTCCAATCCGACATCATTTATCTGCCCGCATAGTTTGATAATGCTGGCGACATTATGATTCGGAATGCCATAAATAAAATCCCCGCTGACTCGCAGGTCTAAACCGTTCGCCGCGTCCAATAAATCCATTGAATCGGAGACTGCGTGAATACGTCCCAAAAACCGCAGTTCGGAATTATCGAAACTCTGCATTCCGATTGAGAGACGGTTCAGTCCCAAATCCTTCCAATCCTTTAACTCCAAGGATGAGAGCGTTTTCGGATTCGCCTCGAGAGTCCATTCGCAATCCGGAGCGAGGTTCAATTTTCCGATAATTTTCTCCGCATATTCCACCGGCATCAGCGACGGCGTTCCGCCGCCGAAAAACAATGTTTCAATCTTATAGTCGGATGCGCGGAACCAATCAAGCTGCGTCTCGAGCCCGCGCACGTATCCGTCCCAATCAATCGTGTCCGGGCAAGTCGAATAAAAAGCGCAATAATTGCACTTCTTCGCGCAAAACGGAACATGAACGTAAAGATTCATTTCACCATAGCCGGCATCGCTTGTCCGGCGGAATAAACATATTGTCTCCGGACTTCACGTCGAACGCGTCATACCATGCGCCGATATGCGGCAGAATCCCGTTGACCCGCCACTCGGATAAAGAATGCTCGTCCGTTTTCGTGCGTTTTATGACTTCCTCCGGGCGGATGTTTCCGGTTTCGCACCCGACGTATGCGATAAAGAATCTTTGTTCCGGCGTAAAATCATCCGACGGTTTCGCCGGTGCGCCATACTTCTTATACGCGTCGAACGCAATCGTGATTCCGCCGTAATCCGCAAGGTTCTCGCCAAGCGTGAATTCGCCGTTAGCTTTGACGCCGGGCGCAACCTCTATATTGTTGAAAAACCCTTTCATGACCGCCGCGCGAGAAAGAAACGCCTCGGCATCCTTTTCCGTCCACCAATTGTTCATATTGCCGTCTTTGTCAAAATGCCGCCCCGAATCGTCGAACCCGTGCGTCATTTCGTGCCCTATCACGCTGCCAATCGCGCCATAATTGAACGCGTCGTCGGCATTCATGTCAAAAAACGGAGGCTGCAAAATGCCCGCCGGAAAGCAAATCTCGTTCTGCGTCGGGTCATAATAGGCGTTCACGGTCTGCGGATTCATATGCCACAAAGTCTTGTCGACTTTCTTTCCGCGCAGTTTTTCCAGCCAGAAATCATCCATGAAAACAGCCGCGCGTTCTAGGTCCGCGTAAAGCGAATCGCCCTTGATTTCCAGTCTGGAATAATCCATCCATTTGTCCGGATATCCGATTTTTACCCCAAACGCCGCCAGTTTGTCGAGCGCCTTTTTCTTGGTATCATCACTCATCCAGTCAAGCGCGCGAATTCTATCCGCATACGCGCGGCGCAGGTTTTCGACCAGCGCGAGCATTCTTTTTTTCGCGCCTTCCGGAAAATATTTCTTGACATAAATCTCGCCGACAGCCTCGCCCAAAACACCTTCGGTCAGGTTCACGGCGTCCTTCCATTTCGGCCGGCGCCCTTCCTTTCCGGACAATGCTTTGCCGTAAAAATCGAACGACAAATCATATTGCGCGTCGCCGAACACCGTCATACCGCCGTTCGCGACGCGCCATTTCAGATACGCGCGCAAAACGCTCTGGTTCTTTGTTTTCAAGGATGAAAGCGATTTCAGCAAAGGCTCCGGCTGGCCGATGTCGATAAAATCCGGTGTGATTCCGCGCGCGGAAAAATATTTGTCCCAATCGAATCCGGCGAACTTTTTCTTGAAATCCGAATATGAAAACTTGTGATAATTCGCATGCGGCTCGCGCAGTTTTTCCTTTGGATAAAACGATTTCGCCATTTCCAATTCCAACTCGTAAACCTTGCTAGCCGGCGCGTCCTTTATTCCGAACATCTTGAAGACGTCCGCCATATATTTTTGGTATTTTTTCCGAATCTCTTTCGATTTTTCATCGTCGTCCAAAAGATAGTCGCGCGAAAGCCCGATTCCCCCCTGTCCGATTCCGAAAATATAATGCTCGCTGTCCTTGGCGTCGACATCAACTCCGTCGCCCCAAAACGGAGAATCGGTTTTGTGTGCGATGCCCAGATATTCCGCCATATTTTTTATCCCGTCTATCTCGGCAAACTCCGCCGCAACCGGCTCGACGCCATCCGCGTTCCGTTTTTTATAATCCATCGCTTGGTTGTAAATCGTCCCTATTTTTTGCTCCAAACTTCCATGCCTATGGCTGCCTGACGCGATTTCGGTTATCAAATCCTGCGTCTGAACCAGAACCTGTTCGCCAAGTTTGTCAAAAACCCCGAATCTTGAAAACTCGGGCTTCAAAGGGTTCGCTCGACGCCATCCGGCGCTTGCGAAATCATAAAAATTGTCCGCCGGGCGGACGCCCAAATCCAAATTATTCCTGTCGATTCCGTCGCTCATTTTTCTTCCTTTCAGCATAAAAACTATTGCCGCCGCGGCAATGATGAAACAAATAAGATTAGAAACCGTTTTTCGTTTCATAAATCAATCACGCCCGCCGATTTTCGCATTGCACAGATTTTTTACTCCGCCGCTCCAATCCAGATATGGGACGGCATGTGGTAAAATCTCGACGAATGATTTTTTCTGCGGCCAAGCGGCGTTCATAATGGAATCCGGGACGACATAAATCTTATTCCCGCGGTCCAGCCATTCGGCCAGAGTTCCTACGCGAGCGATTTCCAATATCTCAACCGGAGACTCCGACACATGCTCTTGTATATTACCTCTCTTATCAGGATTGGATAATCTGAACCCATCCGCCTTGACGCGGTAAACATAATATTTTCTATCTTTCGCTACGGAAAATGGCTCTGAATTCTTATCAGAGGAAACTATGGAAAAAACACCTTCTGTTCCACAAATCTTATTCATGCCATGGGAATATAACAAACGGACGGCAAAATATTCCGCCCAATCAAACGACGGCGTCGCAAACACGGTGCCCACTTTTTCCCGTTCTTCTTTTCCATTCACCCAATTTGATTTCGGATTCAGAATATCCCCGATATTAAACTTTTTATCCGTTCCGTGATACAAAATCATTTTCATCACCCCGCGTAGTCAATAATGCTGCCGAACAAAACGGCGAAGAAAAACGACACCGTTCCGCCTATGACGAACAGGTGCCAAATCGCATGCGAAAACTTTATGCGCCGCCACAGGTAGAATACGACGCCGATTGTGTATGACAATCCGCCGGCGAGTATGAACCATAACCCCCGCTCGGGAATCGCCTTCAACATTGCCGGCAGTATGAATACCAGCGTCCAGCCCATCAACAAATACAATCCGACCACCCATTTCGGCTGCCTGTTCGGAGACCTGATTTTTATGAACGCCCCGAAAACGACAATCGCCCACAGGATTCCGAACACCGTCCAACCGACGGCGTTCCGCATATTGACCAGCAAAAACGGCGTGTATGTGCCCGCAATCAGCGCGTAAATGGCAATCGAATCCCAAACCTCGAAAAACGAATCGTATTTCTGCCCAATCATCGCGTGGCACATGGTTGAGCCGAAATAAAGCGTGAACATGGTGAGCCCGAAAACCGCGCAGGAAACCATCGCCCACACGTTGCCGTATAAAACGGCGAAGCATTCCAAAATGCAAATCGCCGCAATCGCCAGGCCTATTCCTATTCCATGCGTCAGAATATTCAGCGCCGCTTCGGATTTTGTCACCGGTTTTTCCCAACGGAACAATCCGCCCGCCCGCAGCGCCTTCAACAACTGTCCGCAGCGCGGATGCTTCTTTATAGTTTTTATCCGTCTTATAGTTTTTGTCATTTTATTTCTCCTTTTTATTTTCATAATAGTCGTCGACATCCTTCCAAATAATCCGTTTTTCGAAACCGCCGCGAGATAAGAATTTTTCCGCGCGAACAAGTTCGACGTCTTTTTCATCAATGCCGTAAAACTTCCTGATTGCACGGATTACCTCCATAATATCCGCAATTTCCTCTATTTTACAAGCGGCACCGGACGCGGAATAAAACTCATCGATTTCCTCGCCAAGCTTCGCACGCAGAAAATCCGCGTATTCCGTGTCGGATTCGGCGACACGGGTCGGATAATCCTCGCCCTTCGCGCACACAATTTCCGGCAATTTATCGCGCACCAGTTTTTCCATGATAATTCCCTTATCGCTTTCCGTCTCTGTTATGTTATTTTTTTCCCATTTTTTATTGCGAGGCGCCGATGTATTCGCGCCTCTTTGTAATTTTATCATTTTTATTCTCATTTTGCATCGCGTTGCAATCGAGCATCATTTTTCGCGCCGCGCCGGAGAGATTGTTTTATATCGCATCTTTATCTGTATACTTTCTTACAAACGGCAGAATCGGAAAGTTTTGCGTTTGCTTGTCGAAATACTGCTCGCAGATTATATCGACAATAGATTCCTTCACATCCTGAGGAATATTATATCTTTGTATTATTGGCTTTTCAATCATAATGTGAACAAATTCATGCTTTGCGATGAGACCAATTCGCGCCGAATCATCAATTTGGGAAATACGAAGAATTATTCTGGGAGTTTCGTAATTATATGACCCGCCCCTGCCGTATGTGGACCAAATCCCACAAGAACCCGGAATACCAAACCCCTGCCTTTTCATAATCGCACCAAAAAAATCGGCAAATAATTCCAAATCAGGAACCATTGTCGATTCGATGTATTCGTCATGTTTCGACAAATCTTTTTCATTGTAAATCTTGGAAATAAAATCATGCCTCAACAATTTAATTCTTTGGCGGTCCGGGTCGGCAAAGGCGTCTATACATTCCTTCCAATCAGGAGTCCATATGGAAACGTTCTTATACCCGAACCGCGACGCATTTTCTTTCCAATACCAATCATACATACAAATCATGTTTTGCCACGCTTCTTCCGCGTTAAAATGCCGATATGATACTTTCATCTCGCGGCCGCCTCTATGCGCTGTCGGACACGTTCTTCGCCCATGACCTGCATAATCGAATACAAATCCGGCGTCTGCGTGCGTCCAGTCAAGGCGAAGCGAAGCGCCATCGCCGTATCTCCGTTTTTGATTCCCAAACCGGCCGCAATTTTTTCGATTTTTTCCCACCATAAATCCTTCTCATCCTTGAAATCGAAGAATGAGAAGAAATTCATCAAAACGTCCTTATTTATTTCCTGCCCGCCGACGCTTTGGAACAAATCGTCAAAAAAGTATGCGATTTCTTCCAAAGTTTGTTTCCACGTTATAAAGTCCTTCCGTATGTGCTTCGGGTCGTCGCGCTCTATCGCCAAAATGGATTTCAGATAATCTTTTTTTCCGGAAACAGCCCCCCAATATTTATTGTAATATTCAGAATAACGCCAGACCCGCGCCGCCAATTCGTCCACAGACAGCGTCGCGACAAACTCCTTCGCCCACCATTCCAACTTTTTCCTGTCGAACAGGGCGCCGGAGGACGGTATTTTTTTGATTTTTAATTCCGCGTCCCAAATCGACGCAACCTTTCTTTTTGCCTTGTCTTCCTCATAGGCGGAGTTCGCTATATTAAACAGGTATTCCAGCGCCGCCTCTTCGGGATAGCCATCCTCCAGAAGATTATCAACCGCGGCCTCGCGGTCCTTGCGCTTGGACAATTTCCTCTGCTTTCCGGTTTCAGAATCAATCGTATCCAATGTGCTGGTGTGAATATATACGGGCGGCGCCCATTCCATCATATTGAACATCTGGACATGCAGCGGCAGCGACGGCAGCCATTCGTCGCCGCGAACCACATGCGTCGTCCGCATGAAACGGTCGTCGACCAAATGCGCGAAATGATACGTAGGCAGCCTGTCATTCGATTTGATTAAAACAATATCTTCGTCGTTTTCAGGAAACGCCACCGAACCGCGCGCGGCGTCTTTGCAGAAAATCCTCTGCTCCTTGCTTCCAAAGGAATAGAGCCTGATTGACGGCACCGCGCCCGCATCCAGTTTTTCAATAATTTCCTCTTCCGCCGCGTCGCGCCATTTCGCCCATTCCCCATATATTCCTGTCGCGAATCCGGCGGCACTCTGTCGCCCTCTGATTTCATCCATTTCTTCCTCGGTCAAAAAACAAGGATACGCCATGCCCCGGACAAGCAATTCGGCGGCAACCGCATGATATATTTCCTTGCGCTCGGATTGGCAATAGGGACCATAATCACCCTTATCCTGCATATGGAACGCTCTGTCAAATCCTGGCCCTTCGTCCGGAATCAAACCAAATCGTTCCGCCGCCTTTAATATGACATCAATGGCGCCCTTCACTTCGCGTTTTGTGTCGGTATCCTCAATCCGCAGCATAAAAATCCCGCCTGATTGCTGAGCCAGCTTTTTATCAATCATCATGCCGTAAAGATTTCCGATGTGCATGAATCCGGTCGGCGACGGCGCGAACCGCGTCACCATCGCCCCATCGGGCAAATCGCGCAAAGGAAACCTTTTCTCCAATTCCGCAATAGTCCATTTCGGCGCGCCGCCCAGAACTCGGGCAATCAAATTCTCTGACAACCCGCTACGCATTTTCATTTTCCTTTGCCCAATCAGACCTGAACCTCGCCATATAAAGCTGATTGACCAGCCTGCCCTCTTTCACGAAATGGTCACGAAACAAGCCTTCCTGCCTATATCCGAGCCGCGCCGCCAGTTGTTTGGATTTTTCGTTCCTATCGTCCAAACTTATGACCAATTTATTCCAATCGAACCTGCCGAACAGCTCGTTTTCAATCAGCGACAACGCGCGGGACATCAGTCCGCGCCCCTCGAACCTCTGCCGCAGATAATATATCAACTCGGCCTTTTTCGCAACGGAGTTCACATTCGTTAATGCTGCAAACCCGGCATATTCGCCGCCCGAGAATATCCCGTAAAACCGTCCCAACCGCCAATGGGTGTCGTCGTCTCCAATCTCGTTAAACGGCTTCATCCAGTCCAGGACATCCTCCGGCGTATTCAAGTTTTCAAACAGCCATATTCCGACCCATTTGATTCTGTCTTTTTCCATGCCATCGAAAAAGACCTTCGCGGATTCGAACGTCCGCGGCATCCGCCGCAATTCCAAGTCGCCATCCTTGATGATTTCCGGGAAATCGGTCATTTCATTTGCCCTTTTTCTCTTTCCCATTCCGATTTCAATTTTGACCATATATTCATATCGCGAAATTTATTTTTATCCGAGCCAGTGCCGTACCCGAAATGCCGGAGAACGCCATCAAGTCGATAACCCAATCGTTTCGGAATCGCCGCAGATTTTTCATTTTTTGTGTCGTTTCTGATTTCCACGCGCTCCCAGTCCAGCTTCCCAAAAACAAAACTTTCCAGAATTTTAATGGATTTTGTCATGATTCCCATGCCATTATATTCCCGCGACAGCCAGTATCCGATTTCGCCGTTCTTATTCTTATCGCTAAAACTATGAAAACCGCACATGCCGACAATTTTACCCCTGAAAAGAATCGTATATTCTCCATTATCGGATTTCGATGTTTTTTGCAGAAAGCCAAGTTCGTCTTCTTTGCACTTTATCGCGTCAATCCATCGCAACCACCTGCGCAAAAACTTACGGTTTTTATCCATCAAATCAAATACTATTTTGCAATTATCAAACGTAGGCTTCAGCTTTTTAAGGACTATGTCGCCTCTTTTTAATTGCTTTGGAAATTCCGCCATAATATTTGCCTTTTTAGTCTTTTAATTTTACACTAAAACCATGGAAAAAGCAAAAAACTCTTTTATGTCCGCGCAAATGCGCCGGCGCGATTTAATCCGGACATTCGGGCGGACGCGAAGGCGAAAATTGTCCGCGCGACAGCAATGGCTGGTCGACAACCTGCTGCCGAAACTGGCGCCGACCGAAAAAGACGCGGACGGCGCAATTCTTGAAATAGGATTCGGAACGGGCGAGCATATAGTCGAGCTTGCGGGGCAAAATACGGATAAAACAATAATCGGGGCCGAGCCGTTTATAAACGGCGTCGCGTCGTTGCTGTCAAAAATAACGGACGAAAACAACGCCGTAAAGCCGCAATATAAAAACATCCGGATATGGCCGGACGACATCCAAAAACTCATGCCGCGTATCGCATTTCATATATCACAGGCATATATACTTCATCCCGACCCTTGGCCGAAGGCGCGGCACGAAAAGCGGCGGCTGCTCAACGCCGATTTCTTAGAAACGCTCTCATCCTTTATTTCCAAGGATGGGAGCATTATTATCGGAACGGACCATATGGATTATTACGACTGGGTTTTGGAGCAAATCTCGCGAACAAACCTTGAAATCAAAACCACGGATGTCGACACCATAAAAACTAGGTATCAAGAAAAAAATATGTTCGGCGGCGGAACAATGTATATTGCGTTATCTGGGGCATATGGCGCCAAGCAATGACGATTTCTTCATAATATTCAATCATCGGAACTTTTTTGAAAATCCGGAATTTTCCCGGATGGAACGCGCAAACGCGGACAAAAAATCTGTTCCCAATCAATGGAGACTTCCAATCCTAGCGAGCGTTAACGCCGTCGCGCCCCATAACTTTTGCGATTCTTTCATTTTCCTTGGCAATGAAAGCGTCCATCTTATTATGTTCCGGATTTATTTTGCGATAGTCAAAATATGGCAGGTTTCTATTTTCTTTTATATTCAATCCGTATTCTTGCAAACATGAACGCATTGCATTTTCGATACAAATATCGTTGGTATTTTCCAAATACAGAACGAAATAATGCGCTCCGTCATAAAAAATATGGTCGCAATTGCAACTATTATTAAATCGCTGAATCATGAACTGAACATCGTCCAAAACCTCTCCGCATTTGAGATGTTTTGAAGGCAAGATGTAATTCTCCTCGAATTTAAGCATTTTGAATGTGGTCTCGTGGTGATAATAGTATTCGTTATTCCATATGCTATCAAGGGTGCTTCCCTTGAAAAAAACCACCGTTTTGCCATCATTCGGACTTACAAAACCGCTTTTTATTTCCGTCAACTTGCATATTTCATCTCTTTTGAACAATTTTTCGGCAATAAATTTCAAACACACCTCAAGCGCAATATACTTGTCCGCATATACATTGATGCCTTGATTTCTTGCAAACTCTTCGTCGTTTTCCTGCAGCCTCTCCGCAATCGATTCACGCCATTTGTCTTTTTCGTTCTTCGCCTGCGTCCAAAAACGATTAAAATCGCTTAAATCGGATTTCAGCTTTTGATTCTCCTCTTCCAGCGTTTTATTTTTTTCCTGCAAATGAAACACAAGGTCTTCCAACCTCCATATATTTTCCTGACGCTTTCCGAATGGCGTTTTTACTTTTTCCATGCTTCTACCTCTGTTATTTTCGCAATTATAGGACAGAAATATGATATGTCAAGTATTCGAACAATTATTTTTACAAAACAAAATCTCGTTTTTTCAGGCGCTGGCAATTTTTCTCCAAGATATGCGTCTCATTTTTCGGTTTTCACGCAACGTTTGCCAAGGCCTGATTTTTTAGCTATATTCGTCCGTTTTTCGGAATACGACGGCGCGACGAACGGATAATCGTCGGGCAACCCCCATTTCACGCGGTATTGTTCTGGCGTCAGATTGAAACGTCTTTTGATATATCGGCGCAGCATCACGTGCCGTGTTCCATCCTCAAAACAAACGATATATGACGTATTTATCGAATCGGCAACCTGCTTCGCGGTCAATTGGACGGATTCTGTCCGCCGCAGAGACTCTGTCGCCTGCCTCACCGCCTCGTCTATGGTCAGGTTCGGATTCGCCTTTACCGCCGCCGCCGCCAGACCTGCCACGGCAATCGTAAAATCATTGTTTTTCGCCATGTTGTGATTATAACACAAATAAAACCCGAATCAAATGCAAGTAAAATTACAAACATATCTTTTGCTCGGCTAAATCAGCCGTAAAAATTGAATCATTGTAAAGTCAACTTTCTTGATTTATAATCCAATGAAAATGATTGCAAAAAAAGAACCGTTTTCCGCGACGCAGCCGCTGGCGGACCAAATGCGTCCAAAGAGCATTGACGAGATTGCCGGACAACCGCATCTGCTTGGCGAAAACGGCATAGTCCGCCAAATGGTGAACGCCGGCAAATTATCCAATATGATTCTGTGGGGGCCTCCCGGGTGCGGCAAGACCACTATAGCGCGCGCGCTGGCAAACAGCGTCGACATGACCTTTATCGCGATGTCCGCGGTATTCTCCGGAACGGCGGATATAAAAAAAGTAATGGAATCGGCAAAAATGGAAAGCGCAATCGGACGCGGAACGCTACTGTTCATCGACGAAATCCACCGGTTCAACAAAACCCAGCAGGACACGCTGCTGCCATACCTTGAAAACGGAACCGTCGTGTTTGTCGGCGCGACGACCGAAAACCCGAGCTTCTCGCTGAACAACGCGCTGTTGTCGCGATGCCATGTCGCGGTGTTGCAGCCGCTCGGAACATCGGATTTGCTGGAATTGACAAAAAGAGCGGAAAAGTTTCTGGGTATAAAATTGCCCGTGGACGACGCGGCGAAAAAACATCTCGCCGAAATGTCGGACGGCGACGCGCGCTTTTTGCTAAACACAATCGAATATGTCGCGAACGCGAAGTTTGACAAACCTTTGACGCCGGAATCCTTGGATTCCGCGATTCAGAAGAAACCGATGCTGTCGGATAAAACCGGCGACGAGCATTATAATCTAATCAGCGCGGTGCACAAATCTCTGCGCGCTTCTGACACGGACGCCGCGCTTTATTGGGTCGCTCGGATGATGCTCGGCGGACAGGACCCGATGTATCTCTTCCGGCGCCTCACGCGGTTCGCGATGGAGGATGTCGGGCTGGCCGACCCGAACGCCGTGCAGCTTGCCCTCGCATGCTGGCAGGCGTATGAAAGAATGGGAAGCCCCGAGGGCGACATCGCGCTGACCGAACTGGTGATTTATCTCGGCACCGCGCCGAAAAGCAACAGGAACGACGCGGCGAAAATACGCGCATGGGCGGCGGCCGAAAAATACGGCTCGCTGATGCCGCCGAAAAACATCCTGAACGCGCCGACCAGAATGATGAAGGAAATGGGATACGGCAGGGATTATGTTTACGAGCCGAATACGGAGTCCGGTTTCAGCGGCCAGAACTGCTTCCCGGAATCCATGAATCGGCAGACGTTTTACGAGCCGGTCGAGCGCGGCTTCGAGCGCGAAATAAAAAAACGGCTGGATTACTGGAATAAATTGAGGAGCGGAAAGAATGCCAACAAGCAACCTTCATGAAATGCATCTGCATTCGGGGCCGTTCGCGAAAATAAAAAGCGGCGAAAAGAACATAGAAGTGCGGATGCGCGACGAAAAACGGAAAAAAATCAAAATCGGGGACGATATTCTCTTCATCAGCCGCGAAAACGGCGAAACGGCGCTTCGCAGGGTCGTCGGGCTCTGCTGGTTCGAAGACTTCGCGCAACTGGCCAAAACCCTTGGTGCGGTCAAATGCGGATGGGATAAGGAATACGCCGCCGACAAATACAATTCCGATATGGAGCAATATTATTCCAAAGACGATATAAAGAAACACGGCGCGCTTGGAATAATTCTCAACAACATGCGGTAAATACGAATATGGAAAATCTTTTCTCAAAATCATTGCCGGAGATTGAAAAAATTGTCGCAGACATGGGCGAGCCGGGGTTCCGAGCGCGGCAAATCCGCGACTGGCTGGACAAGGGAATCCCGGATTTTTCACATATGAAAAATATGCCGGCCGCATTGAGACAAAAATTGTCCGAATCGTTCCAATCCTTGCCTATAAAGGATGAGAGAGTTTTGCATTCCGCGGACGGCGCGACGGCAAAGTTTCTTTTCGCGCTTTCGGACAGAGAAAAAATCGAAACCGTCCTGATGCGCACGAGTTACGGAAACAGCGTGTGCGTGTCCAGCCAGGCCGGATGCGCGATGGGATGCAGGTTCTGCGCCAGCGCCCTGTTCGGACTAAAACGCAATCTGACCGCGGACGAAATGTATGCGGAGGTTCTGCGCTGCCAATGGGAGTTGCGCCAAGGAAACGGCACAATGCCGAACGGAGACGTCAATCAAAACGACATCACGCACATTGTCGTAATGGGAACGGGCGAGCCGCTGATGAACCGCGAAAATACCATCGGATTTTTGCGGCGCGCCAACGCGGAGCTCGGCATAGGCTGGCGGAAAATCACCCTTTCAACCTGCGGGATAGTTCCGGAAATCATGGAATTGAAAAAGTTCGGCGAGCCTATCAACCTGGCAATTTCCCTTCACGCGCCGACGGACGAATTACGCAGGCAAATTATGCCGATAGCCGGAAAATATAAAATAGCGGAAATATTGGACGCCGCCTTTGGGTTTTCCGCGATTCACAATAGGCAGCTGATGATAGAGTATGTTCTTTTGGGAGGCTTCAATGATTCGCCGGAACACGCCGAAGAGCTTTCGCGCCTTCTAAAAAACAAATTGGTTATGGTGAACTTGATTCCGTGGAATGCCGTCGCCGAACGCGATTGGACGATTCCAAGCGGAAATGTCGTTCACCGCTTTCAGGATATTCTTTTAAAAAACGGAATTCACACGCGAATCAGGAAAGAGCGCGGCGCCGATATAGCATCCGCGTGCGGACAACTTCGAATCAGCGATTAAAACTAATTAACAAAAAGCATCTCATAACATATAATTTTCTTGCAAATAAAAAGAATTTCTAAGCAAGCAATTGGCCGCGACATCCATTCGTATGCGGGCAATCGCGGGCATGAAACGGCGCAAACCAGGAAATGCCGCCTTTCTGTTAAAAATTACCTTCCAAAACCGTTACCCCTAACACCGACGGCCAATTGCTTGCTTAGAAATTTTTTATCATGATGCTCCACTTGAAGACGAGCTGCCCGAAAATCGGACGAATCTCCCCACGTGAGTTTGTATATCGCGCCGAGAGCGTCCATCAGCGCAGATTCGCTATATACGATATTCGACGGGCCGCATTGCGCCGCTATTCGGACGCATTCGTCAACTGACGTTATCCGTCCGCTCGGTTTATTAAACAAGGAACGCAACAGGTTTCTGGTTGTATAGGACTCGTGTTCTTTCCAATTTTCGCATTCAAATTTCAAAGACAAATCACACCATTCCTGCGAAGTCTGGCCCAGCAGGATGAAATTCGCCTTCAGATTCGGGTCTATCTCCATGAAATTGGCGGCGACGCAGTAATCCGACGGCTTCAGATTCTCAATCAATTTCATCAATCCGCGCGCGTCCTGCTCCTTGTGAATCAATTCGTGCAAAATAGTTTTCTTTATGGGATAATTTTTGTCGCCGGACAAAGAGGCATAAAAATCGCATTCGAAGCCAACCAACAATTTGCGGAAATGCGGATTGACTTTTATCACATCGGGCTCATTTTGGTTATAACAGGCCAGACTCTCGCCAAAACTGTCGCCCATGGAAAAAGCGAACGACATCTTGTATTTCGCCAGCGTATCCGCCGCCCACGGAACCTGCGCCGTCAAATCCTCAATCACATGCTTTAAATCATCGGCTGCGGCCGCATCCTCCAAGCCATGAATTATCCTTATGTCATAATTCTGAGTTTTCGCAATCTTTGAGGTCACCGTAAAATCGTTCCCGGACGGAGTTGTGTTGCAGCCGGCAGCCGCCAAAACCAATACCATTGCCAATATAATGGGCAGCCGCTTAAAACCAACTGTTGTATTCTTAGGCATAATCGATAATCCTTTCATAACTGATAAAACCGCCCGTATTTTATCAACTCTTTTTAACAAGTCAATTTTTTTCCAAAAAATATTTTTGACAATAATATCTGTAAAATATGCCTTATTTCAAATGACATTTATTACTAACAAACACGAAACGAATTTGTATTTATAAACGGCGCGAATACCGCGACCGCGACATTTTCGCGCGATGCTTTTATTTTATTTTCACCCGCAGCAATTGCAAAACCTTGGTCGGGACTTTGTTCATTTCTGCCACAAACTCATTCATTTCCAATTTGGGCATGATGACATTGTTCGCATATATTGCGGCTTCAGTAGAGGTTGGGAAGCTTTTGTTATGGCTCCCCACCGGAACCCAGCGCTCGTATCCAGATGGCGCGTCGTGACGGCGCCAAAGCTCGAAATGCCAGCCGCTGCCCGCTTTCTTATATTTGGTGACAAACGGATTGTAAGCATTTTCGACAAGTTCTTTTAATTCAGGAATCTCTTCCGGCTTAACACCGAGAGGTTCGCCCCACTGGGCGTTGCTCCAAACCTGTCTGATTTCGCCGACCGATTGCTCTGTCCCCATTTTGTAACCCCTTTGTTAAACACCAGAAGTACCATCTATGCAAAAAGCAATTTCGTCAATTTCATTTTCATGACAAAAATATGGAAAATACCTAGAACAACATGTTCATGGAACCGCCGATTCTAATATCTTCGGACTCGATTTCGTATCCGACATTAACGAACCATCCTGTCCGCCCGATTGTGGAACCCAACTTCGCATTCAGCCATTCTTGGTCGAAACTGGTTGTCGTGGATTTGCGCAACGTCACGCCAAGTCCCACCGACCAGTCGCCATGCAGTCGGAAATACGCCTCGGGCGACAAATCTATATAGGCCATTCCACGTGTGTCAAAAATCCAATTGGTCATGACTGTGGCGGACAATGTGATTCCGTTCCATTGCTTTCCGGTTCTGACCCCGACGCTGTAAACTTCGTCCGAATAGTTCGGCACCACGCCCTGCCCGCCGAATCCGAATCCGACCAAAACGTCTGTCGCGCCCGTGCTGCCCTGCCCCGCCCGGTATATTCCCAAGACGCCGATGCTGGAAAACCCGTTCGTGCCGCGCGGCGCGCCGTCGCGCCAGCGGACATCGGCCGCAAGCGAAAAGCGGTTGGAAAATCCATAGGTCGCGACTTCGCGCGCCTGAAAATAATTTCCTATGTCGAATGACGATTTGGATACAAAGTCGCCCAGTTTCGCGATGAACAGCGGGTCTTCCGCGTCATTCGCCATATCGGCCGCCCGTGCCGGAACAACAAGGCAGGAAGAAGCAAGAATGACGAACGCCGCGCGAAACGCGCCAAAAACAGAAAACAAATTATGCCGATTTATTCCCATAACTTCTACCTTTTAGAACAACAAGACAAGTTGAAGCCCGGCGGCCATTTCGGAATAATTTTCAAACGCCGCGGTTCCTATATTTATCGGAACGCCACCGTTATCGACGGCGTGATGATAAATAATCTGCGACTTCTTAAAACCATCCGCGTTGTCCCACAGGGCGATTCTTCCATAAACATTCAGCGCCGCGTTTTTCCAAGGCTGGTATGACAATGACGCCCTGGCGGCAATCTGCTGATGCCATTCCGCGTCCGCGAACGACGCCGACAGGTCGGCCGACCAATCGCCGTTCATTGCGACGAACAGGCCCGCGCCGACTTCATAATAGAACGATGACGACGCTTTTTCCTTCATTGTGAAATACACGGTCTGGTTAAACTGATTCTTTATTCCGATTCCATAGCCCTCACTGTTCCAGTCCCGGTATTGAACGCGGCCGAATCCGTAAATCGTTGTATCGTCATTTTTGTACCCGACCTTGGATTCGATTGAGAACACTGACACGGAATCAATCAGATTCTGATACGAGCCCGAAATATTCGCAATCCAATCGTTGTCATTCAAGACGCGCCATTGCAATCCGGCGCCCCATAAATCGACCTTTTTTTTAGTCTGGCTGTCATTATCCTGCGGCGCGGCCAGATTCGGCCAATGAATATTCAGATTCGTGCTGTTGAACCTTACGGAACCGATAATCGTAATGTCGTCCGTGATTCCAAATGACAAGTTTTCGGTCAACTGCAATTCTTTCGCTGAATATTTTCCAGTCTGACCCGCCCAATTGCCTGTCGTCGCCGGCGACACCTTGATATCCAGCGCGCCGTAATTATAGGACAAATCCGTCACGCTGCCTAATTCGCCCCGACGCGGCTGGAAAAACGGATTGTTCAGATTATACTTCCGGGCGTTTTCGGACTTTTTCTCCTCTGCCCGGACAGAGCGCGTGTTTTTTTCGCACCCTTCGGAGTTGCATCCGGCAAAGTCCCTGTAAATGCTTGAATCCCTTTTGCCCTTTGCGACATAATAGAGATTCGCGTCGGACTTTATGCGCCGGCTGGCGGCTTCCTGCTTGAATTGCTCCATTTTCAAGTTTTCCCTTTTCGCCGGGCCGGACGACAGGTCTGCCGTGCTGGACGCCGCGAACGCGGGCGCGGCGAACAGCGCTAAAAAAACGGCCGCCAATAATTTTTTCATAATGTGATTCCTTTCTTATTTTTCAGAATTATACCACAAAAAACCACAATTTACAAACTAGCGTTTTGTAAACAAGTTCTGTCTGAAATAGACAATCAGGTCGGCAGCGGCCATTCCGGCGAACGCGGCGAAAATCACGTCGCTCGGAAAATGCGCGCCGATGCAGACGCGGGAAATGCCCGCGGAAACCGCAATTGTCCACGTCAGCGGCTTGATTTTCGGATATACGAGCCCTATCGACACAAGCGCCGCGAACGCCGCGGCCGCATGACCCGAAGGAAACGAATGCCACGTGTCCGAGAAAGAGAACGGATTGAACCCGGTCTGCCCCAGCGCGTCGAACATCACCGGCCTCATCCGCCCGACGCACACCTTTATAATTCCGACGGCGAATTCGGCAAGAATAATCGAGCAAAAAACGTTCGCCGACAATTTCTGGATTTGGGATTTCAGTTTGAAAACCCTCGCGATTATAAAAACAACCAGCGCGGCCCCGGCAATTATTTTCCATTCGCCCAAAATATCGAACCATCGCCAAACAGCCCAATCGAACCCGCGGAACCACGGCTGAATAAAAACATCCCCCCCGAAAAATCCAATGACGACGGCGGCCAGCGAGACGGCCGCCGCCACAGCCAGTTTTTTCCAATTCATGGTGTTGTTTTTATTCAGAAACATTTTTTTTCAACTTTTTATAGACTTCGCTCTGCATCAGGATATCCATCGCGACGGCCATGGCGGCGTTATCCTCGTCCGCGCCGCTTTTGATGTTCGGGCACCCTTTCCTGATTGCCTTCGGGGCAACCGACTCGTCCTCGTTAAAATCGCGGTTGTTCCATTCATGGTTTTTCACGGCGACAAGAAACACGTCTTTCTGCGCGCTTGTCCTGATATTGGAAAGGCATACCGGCGGGAAAAAGCCGCGGCCGTCGATTGTCCTGTTTTTGCCGGACTTCATGACACGGTTCAAGAGTTCCAAAGAGCCGCCGTTTTCCAGGTCGATTTTGGTCATCAGTCTCGCGCGTCCCGCGGTCGGCATTCCGATAATCACGCCTCCGTAGTTTTCATAAAACGCGAACGCCAGCCCCTCCGCCGTCCCGTTTGTCGCGTTTGACACCGCGACGACAACCGGAACGCCGACAACCGCGTCGCCGCCCGGAATAACCTCGACCTCTTCGGACGCTTCGGCCGCTATGCGCGCGACCGGAACCTGCCCAAGAAACAATCCCGCCATTTTCGCCATGGACAATTCGTCCTCGCCTGTCGCGCCGCGCATGTCGAGATAAACGCCGCCGATTTGTTTCTTGTGTTTGTTCAGAGCCTCGACGACAATCTCGACGGAATTGTCCGATATCTTGTGAATTATGATTTCCAAAATCGCTTTGTCGGCGCCCTTCGGGCCCAACAGGACTATATCCGCGTCCGCAATCACGATAGACGCGCGGCGCAGAGTCGCCGATTTTTCCTTTCTGTCCGCGCCGACGGCCTTTACCTTGATTGTCCCGCTGGAGAATCCGTTGAACAGGCCCAGAACCTCCATATCCGACAAATCGCGCAGAGGCGTTCCGTTTGCGGAAATCAGAATGTCTCCGTCAACCAGTCCGGCCGAATCCGCTGGCGAGCCCTTGAATATGGTGTTCAGCACGTAATCGCCCGAGCTTGTGCGAACGCCGGCAATGCCAAGCGACGTCAGGACATGCGGGTCGTTGGCGCCCATTTCCTTTTTGGAGTAAATGTATCTTCCGTTTTCGTCAATCCCCCGCATCAGCGCGGAGACGGTCGCCTTATAAAGCGCCGGAACGTCCATCTTCGCGAGATTTGGCCGGACCTCGCGCAATTTCAATATAATCGCCGTCGTAACCTGTCCGAACTCCTTCCAATTTCCGTCCGTTGGACGCGGCCAGTTTCCGACAATCGTATCCTTGTGCAAAACCACCACGCGATTATCGGTCGCGGCGATTTTGCAATCGGGCGCGACGTTTTCAATCGCCTCTATGGCAATCCTGATGTCCTTGCCGCCCCATTTCACGCCGTCCAGTTTTTCATAAATATCGGCGAACACATCGGACATTTCCAGCACGGGCAGCCCGCCGACCACCGGTTCGTCCGCGGCGAAAATCTCGGCCGCAAGGCATGTGGCAAGCGACAAGCGGAAAGCGGAAAGCGACAAGAGGCATGCAAGAAAAATCTTTCTCATAAATCTTCTCCCATTTCCCGTCTCTTCTTTTCTTGTCACTTGTCTCTTATATTAAAGTAAAGAAGACACGCGTTCGACACGAATATGCTGGTCAGCGTTCCCATGAATATGCAGAATAGCATCGCGATTGCAAACTCGCCCAGAACATTGCCCGCGAAAACCAGCAGCGCGAGCATTCCGAGTGCCGTCGAGACCGACGTCATCAGCGTTCTGGACAGCATCTCGTTCACGGACAGGTCTATCAGCTCGCCCGTCGGCATCCTTATATATCTCTTGGAGTTCTCCATAATCCTGTCATAATTCACAATCTTGTCGTTGATTGAATACCCGACTCCCGTCAGAATCACCGCAATCGCGGTCTGGGAAAACTCAAGCCCGACAACCGAGAAGAATCCGAACATCAGCATAAAGTCCAGCGACAACGAAATCAGCGAGCCGATGGCATACCCGCCCCGGTATCGTATCCAGACATAAACGCTCATCATGATGAATGCGAATATGACGGCGAAGATGCCGCCGCGAATAAGCTCCCCGCCGATTTTCGGCCCCACGACCTGAATCTGCTCATACGACACCCTGTTCCCAAGAACGGATTTGATTTCGCGCACAACCTGGTTCTGCTGTTCGTCCGTCGCGTCTTTTGCAAGTCCTATGCGAATCATGACGCTTCCCCTGTCATCCTGCTGCATTTCCGGCTTCCATGCGCCCAAATCCGACCGCATTTGCGCAATGTCGTACCCGGCGGCCGCCGGTTTCACATCCATGACGATTCCGCCGGCAAAGTCGATTCCGTAATTCAATCCCTTGAAGCACAGCGACAGGATTGTCGCCAATACCAGCGCGCCGCTGATTATATATGACAACTTTCTATATCTCATGAACCTGAACCGCATTATTTCACCTCTTTCACAAATCCGATTTTCTTGTTTTTGCCATTCATGCAGGCGTCGATTATCAGGTGCGCCAAAGGAATGCATGTGAACAATGTCGTGATTATCCCGATGCTGAGCGTCACGGCGAACCCGCGAATCGGCCCCGCGCCGAACTGGAACAATATCAGCGCGCAAATCAATGTCGTGAGATTTCCGTCCAGAACCGCCTTGAACGCCTTGGAAAATCCCGCGTCCACCGCCCGCAAAGGCGACGACCCGGCCTTGATTTCATCTCGTATTCGCTCGAACGGCAGAATGTTCGCGTCAACCGCCATGCCGAGCGTAAGGATGATTCCCGCGATTCCCGGCAATGTCAGGGTCGCTCCGAACAACGCGGAAATGCCGATAATCATCATCAGGTTCACAATCAGAACCCCGTCCGCAACCAATCCGAATTTTCCATAAACCAGGAACATGAACAGAATAATCAGCGCAAAGCCCCAAATGCACGCGATTTTTCCGGCGGCAATCGTGTCGCCGCCGAGCCCCGCGCCGACGGTGCGCTCCTCAATTACGGACAGCGGAGCGGGCAGAGCGCCGGAACGCAGCATCACCGCCAGGTCCTGAGCGGTGCGCGTCGTAAAGTTCCCGCTTATCTGGCCGCGGCCGCCCAAAATCGGCTCGCGGATTACCGGCGCGGACAAAACCTTTCCGTCAAGGACAATCGCGAATCGTTCGTTCACGTGCTCGGTTGTAAGCTTTGCGAAGCGGCGGCCGCCCATAGAATCAAACTCCTGGGTCACGACGGGCATGTTGTTCTGGTCGAACGAGGCCTGCGAATCGGTCAGATTTTCCCCCGACAGCTCCACCCGAGAATAAACCGGAACCACTCCCATGCCGTCCGCAAGCGGCAAAAACTCCGTCCCGAGCGGCGGCCGCCCGGATGCAATCTGCTCGTTCGTGACATTTTCGTTCACCAGGTGAAACGTCATTTTCGCGGTCTGCCCGATAAGTTCCTTTATGCGTTCCGGATTATCGACGCCGGGCAGCTGCACCAAGATGTATTTTCCGCCCTGGCTTTGAATCGACGGCTCCCTCGTTCCGAATTCGTCGATTCGGCGGCGTATGATTTCAATGCTGCGCGAAAGGGCGTCCGACAGAATGCGCTCTTTTTCCCGTTCGGAATACCCGACGGTAATCATGCTGCCGTCCGAAGAAACTTCGGCGTCGACAACGGAGTTCTTTATTCTTCCTTTCGCCTTCGACACATCGTTCGGGTCGCGCACGGAAAGGGAAATCATTCCGTTATTGTTGCGCAGGTCCTGGAACCTGATGATTCCCTTGTCGCGATTCATCATCGCGCCGCGCACGGTTTCATAAAGGCCGTTCGCGCGCTCCCTCATCATCGCGTCGGTATCGACGGCCAGCAGCAGCTGCGCCCCCCCTTTCAGGTCCAGCCCCAGAGATATGGGATGGAACATCGGGGGCAGAAACCGGGTCGAGCCCAGCCACACGGTCGGCAAAGCCAGCAATATGCCGAACACGGCGACGAATATTATTGACATCTTTTTCAACATGACGGCACCTATGCGATATTCGCGACGGCTGATTTTGGGATTTCGATGACGACTCCGTCCGCGATTTCAACTTTCAGCGAGGTTTCGGAAATCGACTTGATGACGCCGTAAATGCCGCCGGCGAAGACGATTTTGCTTCCGACTTTAAGGTCGGCGAGCATTTTCTTATATTCCTCCATGCGCTTTTTGTTCGGGCGCCACATCATGAAATACATGAACGCGAAGATTAGAACCACCAGCAGTATTCCCGAAAAGGGGTTGTACTCCGGCACGGCCTGGTCGATTTTCACAATATTCTCCATATCAATTCCTTTATTTTGTCAAAATATAGCGAGTTTTTAGCGATTATGCAAGGAAAACTAACATCTGATTGGGCAAAGCGAACGATGATTCCGCCGGCAAAAAGCAACGCGGCACGGGGCGGGCTTGTCAAGCATGCTTCACCGCCTTCCCTTTAAACATCATTAAATATAAAGATTCTTTTTTTATACCGAATGAAATGGAAAGGAATAATCAAAAAATTAATGATAAGGTCAGATTGCATTTTATTCTCAAAAAACCCAACAAAAATGAGCCTCATGCGGAAAGAATGTGAGTGAAAATAACGGCGTAATAAAATTTTTGTATAGGGAAAAGCCCGATAATGAAGACGACAGCGGTTGGAGAATGTTTACAGGACTGGAAGATGACGATTACGCGAATGACCCAAAAAATATAAAAATGCTCTAGGTGGGTTATTTATTAGATAAAGACCCAATCTTATTGAAACCGTTAAAAAACGGATACAATGTGGCGTATGAGCGCGATAATGAAAAATCAAAATGGAAAAAAGTGAAAGACTGGCTTCCGGCGGAATGACAAATTCCTGAAGGAAATTTGTCTAAAACAATGGCGCGATTCACTAGCGCTCGAACTTGTTATCGAGCTCGTCGAACGAAAACTTTTTCCACACGGGGCGGCCGTGGTTGCATTCGCCGCCGCGTTCGGTGTTCTCGATTTCGCGCAAAAGCGCGTTCATCTGCTCAAGCGACAATTTCTGCCCCGCGCGCACCGAATGGTGGCACGCGTAATTGGCGAGTTTAAGGTGCAGCCTTTCCTTCGCGATTGACGAATGCCCGTTCGCCAGAAATTCGTCCGCAACGTCCGCCAGGCATTTTTCCCAATCGAGGTCAAAATCCGCCGGCTTTTCGTAAATCGCAATCTCGGCGTCTCCAAACGATTCGACAGCCAGCCCCGAATCGGCAAGCTCCGTTTTTATTTCCAGAACCGCGGCCGCCTGCTCCGCCTTCATCTTCACGATTTGCGGTATCAGAAGAGGCTGGCGCCCGGCGACGCCCTTGCGCAGTTTTTCATAAACGATTCTTTCGTGCGCGGCATGCTGGTCTATGATTATCAGTCCCTCGGGATTTTCGGCGACAATATACTTGTTTCCAATCTGCGCCCTGGCATAGCCGAGAGGAAATTCCAAAGCCGCCCCGTTCAAGCCGGAGACGACAATCGCGGAATTGGGAATTCCGGCATTTCCAGAATCCGCCCACGCGCCAGAATACGGCGCCGGTTTGCCATCGGCAATCTCCGATACTCCGCCCCAGGTCGGCGATTCTTGCGGCGGCGCCGTCGCGGCCAGCGCGCGGCGAATCGTCCGGACGATGAAATCGCGGATTCTGGCCGGCTCCAAAAAATGAACCTCCGTCTTTGCAGGCGACACGTTCACGTCGACCTGATGCGGCGGCATTTCCAGATACAGGCAGCAAAGCGGGAACTCCCGCGCGTGCATCACGTCGAAATACGCGGCGCGAAGCGCGCCGACAAGAACCTTGTCCTTGACCGGCCGGCGGTTCACGAACAAATACTGGTTGATTCCGCTCGCGCGGCGAAGAATCGGAACGCTGACGAATCCATGGAGACGAACATTCCCGTCAAGCGCGTCGACTTCCAGCATACCGCCGTCCGTGTCGCCTCCGGCAATCGCTCTGAACCTTGAAATCAAAGGTTCGGACGACGCGTGGCGGATTTTGTCGTTGAACGAGAACCCGACGTCCGGCCGCGCCAGCGCAAGGCGGCTCACGACGTCGGAAACCGCCATCATCTCGACGCGGTCGCTGCGCAGGAACTTCAGCCGAGCGGGAACCCTCTGAAATAGGTTCTTGACGCGGACGCATGTCCCGTGCTCACGTCGCGACGGCTTGATTTTCATCGACAACGCGTCAAGGGCAAGCCCGTTCGTCTCTATCGTCATCTCGGAAACGGACGCTATCGACGGCAGCGCCTCGCCGCGAAACCCCATGAAGCTTATATGCAGCAGGTCGTTGTCCGGCAATTTGCTGGTCGCATGTCGGAGAACTGATTTTTCTAGGTCTTCCCTGTCCATGCCCCTGCCGTTGTCGGATACCTGAATCAGCGTCCGGCCGCCGTCTTTCACATCGACTTCAATCTCGGTCGCGCCGGCGTCAAGCGCGTTTTCAATCAATTCCTTCACGACGCTGGCCGGCCTTTCGACCACCTCGCCCGCGGCGATAATGTCGATTAAATTATCAGGCAGGATTCTAACCGACATTTTCAAGCCCCCATTCGGCGAATCGAATCTGCCGGTAAAAGTCGACGAAAGACGGCGTCTCAACCCTGCTCTTATTCTTGGAAACGTCAATCGGCAGCGAATTGAAAATCACGTTCATCTCATAGTTTCCAAAGTCCAGCCCCACAGGGCGCCCCAATACCGGGCCGTGCCAAATCAAATAACGCATCAGGAACAAATCCGAATCGCGCGGAGTGCGCGCGACGAGAGATTGGAAGCTTTTCCACGCCGGCGCCGTCATCGCCGCCCTTATGTATTTGCCGACGTCGGAATCGCCGCCGTCCTCGTAAACGAACCTGACGAAACCCCGCTCGCTTTCAGGAATCAAATCAATCCAGTTTCTGAGCAGTTTGTTGCGCACGACGCATTCGTATCCGGCGCCTTCGGCCGCCGGGCAATCGAGGGAAAGCGCGGGCGGGTTTATTTTGGCAAGGGCGCCCTGCACCTTCGCGTCGTAAAAATCCTGCAGCATTTCGGCGCGCTTTTTAAGATACGTCAGGTCAATCGCCATACGACACGCTTATGATTTTGTATTCCTTTTCCCCGGCCGGCGTCCGGACGACGCAGACGTCGCCGGCGGCCTTTCCGACAAGCGCCCTCGCCAAGGGGCTGGTAATCGCGATTATGTTCCTTGATAAATCGGATTCGCATTCCGCAAGGATTTTATACCTGACTTGCCTGCCGTCCCCGTCCTCCGCCACGACAAGCGCCCCGAACATAATCCTGTCGCCGGAAAGCGAGGACACGTCGATTACATTCGCGTTGTTCGCGACGCCTTCAATGCGCCGGATTTCCGAATCAATCTGCCGCTGGGCGTCCCTGGCCGTCTTATAGTCGGCGTTTTCGGACAAATCGCCCAAATCCCGCGCCCTTTGGACGGCGGCAAGTATCGCGGGACGCTCGACCTCCTTCAATTCACGCAATCTTTTCTGCAACGCGGCGAAACCAGCGACCGAAATCGGATGTTTGTCCATAAACATTTCCCTATTATTTGCGAAATTATAATTTATATTTTATAATTTGCAAATTATGAAAATAATTACAAAGTTCCTTGCAAGGCGCTTTGCGAACAGTTTGCTGCTTTCCCTCGTCGTCATATGCGGCATTATCTTCGCGACCTCGTTCATGCAGGAGATTTCGGGCTCCACAATAGGAGAGGCGCTGGATTCGTCATTCTCGCATTTTCTGGAATTATTCCCGATGTTTCTGCCCCTGACGGTATTCATCGGAACGCTTCTGACGTTTTACAGGCTGCTTCTGTCGTCGGAGCTGGTCATCGTCCAGTCGGCCGGACTGTCGACGTTCAAGATTATGCGCCCCATGCTCGCGGTTTCGGCGCTTTTCGGGATAATCACGGCGACAATCATAAACCCCCTGTCCACCAGATACAATGCGAGGGAGCTGCGCGATTCCAAAATCGAGAGAATCGACAACGCCGTGTTTGTCCGCGAAAGGACGGCGGGCGGCAGCATAATAATCCGCGCGAACAACATGGCGGCGGCCGGCGCGGACGAGCTGCGGTTCGCGGACGCGACGATTATCCGACAAAACGACAGGCACCAGATTACCGAAAGAACTGACGCGCCGAGCATAACGCTGCGAAACGGGACAATCTCGGCAAAAAACGCCCTAATCCTTGATTATAAAGGACGAAAGCAGAAACGGGACTTCTCGGAACGCACGGGCCTTGACCCTGAGAGCATTATCCGGCAATATTTGAAGCCCGGCCAGGCGTCGTTCTGGGAATTGCCGCGTCTGATAGGCGCCCTCGAAAAAATGGACATTCCGGCGAACGCGCACATCCTCCAATTCCTGTCGCTGCTGTTCCTGCCGATCAGCTTGGTTTCAATGACTGTTCTCGGGGTTATGTTTTCCCAGACGAAAGAGAGGCGCAGGTTTTCGTTCGCGAAGCATTTCGGATTCGGAATCATAACGTGCTTCATCACGTACTTCATGGTCCAGGTATTCAACGCGATAGGAATCAGCGGCGCTATGCATCCCCTGCTCGCGATTTTTTTTCCTCCGACAATCGTCATTTTTTTCGCCGGCGCGATGATAACGAAATCGGAAAACATATAAAGGAGCGTCAAAATGCCTCTGAAAAAAAGGAACAAACTCAAAGGCCGAATAATATTCTGGCTTCTTGTCGCCGCGGCTGTTTTCCTGATGATTTACGTCCCGAAGCGCCCGAACATAGAAAACGCCCCGGTTTTGGAATATGAATTATATTGACGTATTTTTAGAGTCTTTGTCCGCGGAAAAAGGACGCGGGCTCAAAACCCTTGAATCATACGGGCATGATTTGGAGCAGGCCGAGAAAGCGGTCGGAGGTCTTGCCGGCGCGACGGAGAGGGATTTGCAGGATTTCCTGACGTCTTTGTCGAAAAAGGGGCTGTCGCCGAGCTCGCTGGCGCGGAAGGTCAGCGCGCTGCGCGGGTTCTACAAGTTTCTAATGCTTGAAAAAATCATAACGAAAAGCCCCGCGGCGAATTTGGAATCGCCAAAACGCGAAAAGAAGCTGCCTGTCGTGCTTTCTCGCGGGGAAATAGATTTGTTGATTTCCCAGGCGGAGGACTTCAGGCACGCGGCGCGCCTGCGCGCGATGCTCGAAATCATGTATGCCAGCGGCCTCAGGGTGTCGGAACTGTGCGAGCTTCCGCTGTCGGCCCTCTTGGACGGCAGGCTTCTGGTTCGCGGAAAGGGAAACAAGGAGAGGATTGTCCCGATGCACGCGGAGGCCCGGGAGGCGCTTGGAAAATACCTTGAAATACGCGGGCATTTCTGCCGTGGCGAAAACAAATTTGTGTTTCCCGGCGGCGGAGCGACCGGGCACATCACGCGGGACGCGTTCTTCAAGACGATAAAAAAATGCGCGGTTCTCGCGGGCATAGACCCGGCGCGGGTCAGCCCGCACAAACTGCGCCATTCGTTCGCGTCGCATCTTTTGGCCGGCGGGGCGAACCTGCGCGCAATCCAAACGATGCTCGGGCACGAGGATATTTCGACGACGCAGATATACACCCACGTCCAATCCGAGAAGCTGAAGGACGAGGTGTTCGGGCATCATCCGCTTGCAAAAAAAGATAAAAAATGATAGTCAAAAAATGCGAACATCCGAATTGCGACAAGGCGGGAACCTGCCGCTGCCCGAAAGACAGAACCCTGTCGTCGTATTGGCATTTCTGCCAGAAACACGCGGCCGAATACAACAAGAACTGGAATTACTACGCGGGGATGACCGCCGAGGAAATCGAGAAGGATTGGGAGCGGAGCGTATTCGGAACAAGCGAAAAATCCGACGGCGCGGATTATCAAAAACTGATTCGGGATTTCCTGTCGGGACGAATGAAAAGGCCCTCGCGGAAAAAGGCGATTCCGGACGAGGTTCTGGCGGCGCTGAAAACGTTCGGGCTGACAATCGTCGACAATTGGGCGGCGGTGCAGAAAATATACCGCATCCTTGCGAAACGGGAACATCCCGACACCGGGAAATCCAAGGAACAAAGCCGGTTCATAAAAATATCCCAGGCTTACCAGACGCTGAAAAAGTTCTTTAACAAATAACGGTTTTTCCCGACTAAACGGAAAGAAACCGTTACGCGCACAGCACTATTTGCATCTTATCGGACAGAAATGCTCGCAAGATTCGCCGCCCACTTCATTGCCAATCGGGTGCGGCCGTATTCCGACGCGCGCCAGCACGCCTCGCCGGGATTATCCCTCAACAGGTCAATTAATCATCTGCCCCCTCTTATGCAAGGCGCTCACTTATAAACGACGAAGGAACAAACGAACCGTTCTTTATCGCGCTTGCGGCCGGACGCGAATGCGCCGCCGAAACAGCCCGGAACCAAGGAAACGATTATCAGCTTTTTTCATGCAAGTCCCCTTTGCTCGCTTTTTTTCCGATAAAAAAACCGCCAAGGAAATTGGCGGCCGGGGAGTTTAGAAAATCATAAAAAACAATGACCCCCGCCGATTTTCGGGTTGCCCCTATTTTATAACCGGCAGCTCCCCGGCCATGTGGGGCTTGCACAAAAAAAAGACGCATCCGCGCTTGTTCTTTGTGCGGATTCAATGCGATTTCATCGCATCGTTTTTTTACGGGTTTTCTAACACCCCAAAACCCAAATCCCTTTGAGTTCCTATATATTATATCTTATCCAATATTGAAAAAAATGCAAGGGAAAAAAGGGACAATGGACGGGTAAGACACATAGCGACGGAATGATTTTAATTGTTTTCACATTTTACTTTCATTCGGACAAAATTTTTGCATACGGTATTGAAAAATCACCATTCTGGTCCCCGCTTCGACGTGGTGACAAAAAGCGCCGGAATGACAAACGGCTTCGTTGTTTGTTTTTATAACCTGGATTATATTGTGGGCGCCAAGGGGTGCCGGCAACGAAATCCATAAAACATGTCAAGCATTTTATTTTCATTTTTGAAAATTTTTTACTTGACACGATTTTTAGAAAAAATGCAAAAATTATGCATATTTTTCTTATTTCACGTGAAATAAGAAAGAACATAAATCCTTATTTCACATGAAATAAGCAATGACTTTTTATGATTTTTCCCACGCGGCGCCAAAATGGAATGATAAAGATTTTACGGCAGCGCGAGGACGGCGGAACGAGAGCACGAGTATTTCGTGCCGTTCTGAACGCATTGCGCGCAGTAGTACGCGCAGTGGTTCGCGCACATAGCCGCCGCCGCAAACGCGGCCCCGAACACCCACGACCCGCCAAGGTTAGGATATGTCATCTTGCAAAGACAATTCTTGTTATTGCCTATCGTAGACACATCGACTGCCGGATTATCTG
>JAITQO010000015.1 GCA_031288835.1 Rickettsiales bacterium
CCAGGCCGGTATCCCGATTTCAGAGGTCAAAAACACAGGCTCCTCAAATACGGTCTGGAAATTCGTCGTCGCAAAGCTCGCCGCTATGCGCGTCGATGCCTGCACTAATGCTATTAAAGCCGCCCTGGAGGCCGATACGGCGTGCGGGAAAGGATATATCGGGTGTCTGTCCATGGACGCCGAGTTCTTCCGCGACATTATCCCGCCGGAAAAGTTGGTTTCCTGCATGAAAAATGGCGAAACCATCACGGCCAACGATTGGACAGAAACAGGAAAAATCGGCAATATGGTCATGGGCATCATGCTCAATGCTGATAATGAAGCGTTGAATGTTTGCACCGTTGCCGCTGCGAAGCAAGTCATGACCCTTTGCAGCGTTGATGGCGCAGGATATTCGGACGAAGACTTGGAGGCGGCAAGTCCCGGAATGCTGGCGGATTGCGACGCGGCGTTCGCCGGTATCAATAGTTTGAACGGATTCGGAGCGGGCGACGCCGCCAAAGTTCACGAGCTGGTCGGACAGAAAACCAAATTGGTCGGCCTGATTGATTTTACCAACTTCAACCTGACAAAGCCCGGCGAATCCGTAGAAGCCGACAGCGATGAATATTATCCGCATTTCACCTTTACTGAAATGAGCGGCGCGTCGGCGAAGATATCGAACGACGCGGCGAAGGGCATTATCAGAACGATTCGTTCAAGAATTGACAACATGCTTGAAGGAAAAGATGGGCAAACGCTGAAGTTCTGCACGCAGGGACGCGACCTGTCGCAAATCATGGCGCGCGATAAGCGCGGAAGGGTGGCCGGCAATGCGGCGCAGCGCGAGCAGGCGAAAACCAACAAGTCTGAGGCCAGATTCCCGAACCTTCTTGACACGGTGGTCGAAAACATCCTGCATTCCGGATTGAGAAAGGCGAAAAGCCTGTATAACGTGCAATTAAACGCGGAAGCGGAAAAGTTTCAAGTACAACTGCGCGAAATGATGATAACGGCGCCGGGCAAGGGATATATCGACGACAGTTTGGGGATTTGCTGGCACAAAAACAAAGCCACCATGAGTCTTACCAAGACCGAATAATCGTCAATGGGGATGCAAAAATGAAAAAGTATTTGATTTCAATTTTTATGATATTCTTGACCAGCGGGGCGGCAATTGCCAAATCCTGCAGATGTTCCCATGAATATTTTACCGCAACCGACCCTTCGGGGGCCATTTGTGCAAACAGCGGCAGCTATACGCCTGGCAGCAAAGTATATTCTGAAAAAGGGATTATCAAGGAATGCGGTTTTACCGTACAAGATTCTACAAGGGATGACGGATGCAGAGGCAATTGTGATGACTGGCATTATTTCTGGACCGAGAAGGAAGGGAGTTGCGTTCCCGGAAAATCCAGCAGCGATATTACGCTTGATTGGACGAAAAATTCATTCCCGGAAAGCAATATATGCTGGCGCCCGAAATGCAAGCAGCCGAATACTTATTGGGTTATGTACCTTGACGGGACCATCACCGCGGATTATATTAATAACCCGGCGAATTACGAAGGCTGCGCGGAGTGCGTGTTCCAAAAAGTTAGAATTGTAACAACAGACCCGACGGAATATTCCTATATCATAGAATGATATGAATGCTGGCAAAAAAGGGTTCTTTATTTGCACGCCTGGCGGCCGGTTTCGGAATGGTTGCCATCGGATATGTCGGGTCGTTCGGCTTCGCGCCGAATTATTTGTGGCCGCTGACCGTTTTATCAATCGCCGCCGCGTATTATCTGTCTGAAAACAAGGGGTATGGAATCGGTTTTTGGTGGGGAGCCGGCTATGGCTGCGCGGTTTTCAGCTGGGCACTGCATTTCTTGTTCGCCAGCAGCCGCATCGTGGACAATCCGTGGCAGCTTTATTCGATTGGTTTTATTTCGCTCGGGTTATACTGCGGACTTTTGTTCGGAATGCCGTTTTTCCTGACCGCCAAAACCAGCGCGGCCGGATGGCGGAGAACGGTCTGCTTCGCGCTGGCATGGACGCTCGTTCTTTGGTTCAGAGAATATTTTGTACTCGGGTTTCCGATGAATCCGATAGCAAATCTGACATTGCCGAGCGTTCGGTTGTCCGGGTTGCTCTCCGTTTTCGGCACAGTGGGGCTGACGTTCGTTCTTGTCGGATGCATTTGCGCGGTTCCGGAATACATCAGAACAAAGTCAAAATGGCAATTCCTGTTCCTCGTCCCTTTGCTAATGTGTTTTTTCGTCCCGTGGCAATCCATAAAATCCGCCGATATGACGGTTCGGATTGTGCAGCCGGCGATTTCCACGGACGAAAAGTTGGACAGTGCCAAAAGAAAGCGGAATCTTGAAACATTGATTGATTTATCCGTGCAAAAAAACGGCATCATGCCCGATTTGATAATATGGCCGGAGACCATATATCCGTATGTGGTGAATGACGTCGTGAAAATGCCGTCGCTCGGAATCCCGTATATTGCCGGGGTGAATTATCGAAAATTGATGCTTAAAAACGGGGTATACAATCCGTCATACGGCGACTTGTATAATAAAATGTGGCTGATGGACAAAAATGGAAACTTGACTGACAGTTACGCAAAATCCACTCTGCTTCCGTTCGGCGAATACCAGCCCCTTCCGTTTCTGCCGTCATTGGGGAAAAAGACGCCCGGCGACGGGCCGAAAATTATTCAGAACTTCGTCCCGTCTATTTGTTATGAAATCATATTTTCCGACAGACTGGTCGTGGGCGAGCCGGAATTCATCGTGAACATATCGGACGACAATTGGTTCGGCGCGTCCAGGGGGCCGTATCTGCACCTGGATATGGCGCGGAATCAGGCAATCGAGACGGGGTTGCCGGTCATCCGAGCGAACCAATCCGGCATTTCCGCAGTTATCGATTCGCGCGGCCGGATAGTTAAAAGCCTGGGATTGTATGAAAAAGGAATTATCGACGCAAAGGTTCCGCCGGCCGAAATGACGGTTTATAGAAAAATCGGCCTGAATAAAACGATGCTGGGCATCATATTGCTGTCCGGATTCATTTTGGTCGCATTCAGAAAGAAAAAGAATTGAATCATCCGGCGAATGCCAGCACCCGGATGCATCCCGTCAAATCTTTATAACGCGCCATGGGTTTCCAACCGGCGGCGGAAAAAATCCTTTTGACGGCGGCGCCCTGCCCCGCGCCGATTTCAATATAAATTTTCGCGTTCGTTCTCAGCCGCGCGATTTGACGGTAATATCTCAGGCCGTCATGCCCGCCGTATAGCGCGGTTTTCGGGTCGCGCCTTGCGCCGCGATTCACCCTTGGGTCGCCGTCCGGAATATACGGAGGGTTCGCTACGACAATATCAAAATCCCGGGCGTTGGCATTGGAAAACGTTCCGCGCAGGATTTTAATCCTGTTTCGCAATCCCAAATCTTTCGCGTTTCTTCTGGCGACATGGCATGCGCGGCGGCTGCAATCTATGCCGACCCCGACCGCATTCGGGATATTCTTCATTATCGCGCATAATAGGCACCCCGTGCCTGTGCCCAAATCCAAAATCCGCCGCGGATTTTCATTCCTGATAACCGCCTCGACAAGCGTTTCGCTGTCCGGACGCGGGTCGAGAGTATGCCGGTTCGTATAAAAGGGCAATCCGTAAAACCATTTTTTATGAATAATTTTCGCAACCGGAACGCCGCGGCGCAACCGGAACGCAATCCGGAGAATATTCCAAAATCCGACTTTTTTATTTTCAAGAACGACCTTTGCGTCATGGGCAGGCGCAAATCGCCTAAGAAAAGCGAACGCTTGATTATCCGTCATTCTTCCATTATACTGGCCATGCTGTGAAAAATCAAAGAAAGATTCTTTTTTTTACCGTAATTGCCGCGGTTTTATCGGTCGCCGCGACAATCGCCTTCACGCCGACGGCGATAAATGCTTTATCCGAGCAGAAAATTGCCGTCAAAAACGGAGACACTCTGTCCAGCATTCTAACGCCGCATTCATTGTCGGGATACGATATTCTAGAAATTGCAAAATTGCTCAAAAAAGAGGCGAAAGTTAGGTCATTAAAGGCCGATTATGACGTTATCAAAATATCTCGTCCGGCGGAAAACGAGCCCGTCGGCAAAATTACAATCCAATCGGGGCCATGGCGTCACATTGAGTTCAAAAAAACGGACACCGGATGGTCATGCAACCCAATCGATATTGAAAAAGACATTCAGATTGTTCTGAAAGAGGGAGAAATCCGATACGGAGATTCTTTTTATTCGTCCGGAATCCAGGCTGGCATTCCGGAATCCATACTTGCGGACGCATATGACCTGCTGGCGTTCGAAATGGACTTTGAGCGCGATATGCGCGCCGGGCAGCAGTTTTCTATTCTATACGAGGAAAACTTCGCAGAGGGGCAATTCGTCGGAACCGGACGGGTGATGGCCGTGATTTTCGCCGCCGGGCGCCGCCGCGGAGTCATAAAAATATACCGTTATGGCCGCGGATATTATGACGAGCACGGCGGCGGAGCAATCAAATCTTTAAAGCGAACGCCCATAAACAACGCGCGCGTGACGTCGTCGTTTTCCGGAAACAGAAGGCATCCTGTTTTGGGATTCACGCGGGCGCACCGCGGCGTCGACTTTCGCGCGGCCACCGGCACGCCGATTCCATCGGCCGGAAACGGACGCGTCGTTTCCCGCGGAACAAACAACGGCTATGGAAACCATATCCGCATCCGCCATAACGCCACATACGAAACGATGTATGCGCACATGAGCAGATTCCAGACGGGGATCGGCGTCGGAACGCAAGTCCGCCAGGGACAGATTGTCGGATATGTCGGAAACACGGGCATCTCGACAGGCCCTCATCTTCACTATGAAATAATAAAACATGGGCAGCGCGTGAATCCTATGACAGTGAAACTGCCTGCGATAAATAATCTGGCCAACAAGGATAAAGCCGATTTTCTGGAACTGCGCGAACATCTGGACAAGGCGATGGAACTGATGAGACTGCACCCGACGCTGGTTGTTTACGAATGATAAGTATATGAATATGATTCCGTTGGAAATATAAACAAAAAAAGGGGATGACCTGCGTCAGAGCCCCACACTATATTAGTTTATTATAGTTTGCTTTCCAAATCAGGCCAACTAATATAATATTTGCAATTATAAATTAAAGTACTAGAATGTCAAGCCAAAAAGGATTCGTAATGCGGATATTTGGATTCGACCTTGGAATCGCCAGCATCGGCTGGGCTGTCGTGGATATAAATAAAGAAAATAAAGATTCGAAATCCGGGCCCGCATCAAATGGGAAAATTATCGCCAGCGGCGTCCGCATATTTGATATTGCCGAAAATCCGAAGGACGGAAAATCGCTTGCCGCGCCGCGCCGCCTGGCGCGCGGATTGCGCCGGATTCTGCGCCGCCGCGCAAGACGCATGACGGAAATCCGCGAATTGCTAAAAAAATACGGATTTCAGGCACAATCGCTGCCGCGGGCTGGCGACATCGACGTTTGGAAGCTTCGCGCTGTCGACGTATTCGAAAGAAAACTTGATGACACAGAGATTGCGCGCGTCCTGATTCATATCGCGAAGCACCGGGGATATAAGTCCGCAAAGAAATCGGGAGAAGAATCCGATATCGAAAGCGGAAAGGTCCTGAATGCGATTGCCGAAAATAAAAATATGCTCGGAAATCACAAAACTATGGCGCAGATGATTTTCCATACCAGAGACCGCAAACGCAACCGCGGAAAAATTACAAAAATAGTCGCAAACAAGAAAGGCATAGAGAAAACCGTCGAAGAAAATTATTATGGAAGCTCCATTCCGAGGGATGAAATCATCCGCGAGGCAAAAATCGTCTTTGAAGCACAAGGTTTGAATTTCTACGACGAATATGCAGGCATCGCCTTTCGGCATAGATTGTTCAATGAGGGACCGGACCCAAAAAAGTTTGCGACGCCGGCAAAGACATTGGATGCAATGATTGGAACATGCACCTTTGAACCTGACGAATCCCGCGCACCGAAAGAGGCGCCGACGGCAGAATTGTTCGTCGCGCTTACCAAAATCCACAACACCAAGATTATAATTGACGGCAAGACAAGATTCTTTACAGAAGAAGAGCGTATGAAAACCTTGGGATTGCTGAAAGAACAAAAAGATGTAAAATATTCCTCATTGAACAAAAAAATTTTCGATGGCAAGGCGGCTTTTCCCGATATTTACGGCAAAGACGAAAAAGAGACGAAATTCTTCTCAATGTCAGGATTTCATAAACTTAAAAACGCATTAAAAGATTTTCCAGATGCAATGGAAAATTTTGCACGGCTTGATAGAATTATGACGATTGTCGCAACTGAAAAAACCGATGACAAAATGGAAGCGGCGCTGTCAAAGGCCGATATTCCGGATGACTGGCGTGAAGCGATAAAAAAACTGACGTCGGACAGATTTAATAATTTATCACTGAAAGCATTGTATAAAATCGTCCCCGAGATGACTTCCGGAAAAAAATACAACGAAGCCTGCGAATCCGTTGGCTACGACTTCCGCAAGGGCGGAGATGAGTTGGTATCCGTGCGCGAAGACAGATTGCTAGACGTCATCACGGACGACAAAATGACAAACGTTCCCGCAGTAAACCGCACAATCGCCCAATTCCGCAAGGTTTATAACGCGATGGCCCGCGAATACGGCCAGCCGGACCAAACCAATTTGGAAATCGGCCGTGAATTAAAAAAATCGCACGACGAGCGCAAACAAATTGAAAAACAAATCAATGAAAATAATGCAAAGAATGAAGCGGCGAGGGAAAATCTGTCGCAGTTTGGAATCGAGCCGACAGGAACCAATTTATTGAAATACAAACTATATATGGAGCAAAACTGCAAATGCGTATATTCTGGAACACAAATGACTTTCGGCGAATTTGACAATTACGAAATCGACCATATATTGCCGTTTTCACGTTCGCTTGACGATTCTTTCAACAACAAAGTTTTGGTGCTTCGCACAGAAAACCAAAGAAAAGGCAACAAGACCCCATGGGAATATATGCAGGATAATTGGACAGAGTTCGAGGAGCGCGTCCGAACTATACAAAATCCAAAAAAACGCGCGAATCTACTGAACAAGGAGTTCTCGGAAACAGAGAATGAAATGAAGTTCCGCGAACGCAACGCGAACGACAATGCATATATCTCGCGATTTGTCGGGCAATACTTGAAAGACGGCTCCGGATTGCCAAACGAGCGGATCTGCGTCCGCACCGGGTCGCTGACCGCCTATTTGCGACATCAGTGGGGATTGGAGAAAAATCGGAATAAATCGGACAGGCATCACGCACAGGATGCGATTGTGATTGCATGCGCGACGCAAGGCATGGTGCAATACCTGTCAAATTGGTCGGCAATAATGGGAACGCGAGAGGCCATGACGACACTGAAAGAATACGACATGATGCGCAAAAGATTTGCCGAACCTTGGACGGGTTTCCGAAATGAAATTGCGGAGTCATTAAATAAAATCTTTGTGAGTCGTTCCCCTCGCAGGAAAGCAAGCGGCCAAATCCACTTGGAAACAATTTATAACAAAAACGGGGCGACAAACAAAGAGCCGAAAAAAATCGCCATAAAATCCGGCATACCGATTCGCGGGGGACTTGCGGCAAACGGAGAAATGCTGCGCATAGACGTTTTTTCGAAGAAAAATAAAACCGGCAGGGACAAGTTTTATTTCATACCGATTTATTTATCGCAGATGGGACGTGAATTGCCCGTAAAGGTATGCACTGCGAATATTCTAGAATCAGAATGGCCGGAAATTGACGATTCAGCTGCATTCAGATTCTCGATTTATAAAAACGACTTGATTAGAACAAAAAAAGGCGACGCAGAATATTTTGGATATTATGACGGAGCAGATCGTTCAACGGCGGCGATTTCGATTGTCGCTCCAGACAGGCAATGGACGAAACGCGGAGTCGGAATCCAAAATCTTGACATATTTGAGAAATACCAGGTTGATATGCTAGGAAATTATGTCAAGGTCAATTCGGAGCAGAGGCAAAATTTAATAAAAGGAAAGAAAGGACAATCCAAAGGGAATAAAAATGGGATGGCGTGTCCTTCAACTGTCAAAACCGTGTAAATTATATGTAAAAAACAAGCAACTTTTATATGAATCGGATGAAACAACCGCAACGTTTCCAATAGAGGATTTATCCGTTGTTGTTCTGGAAACTGGTTTCGTACAACTAACAGGTAGCTTGTTGTCGGAATTTGCCGAAAATGGAGTGGTATTGTTTTCATGCGATTCATCGCATAACCCTTGCGGCGCATTTTTTCCATTTCACGGTCATTCGCGATATGCCGAAATCACCCACGTTCAGATTGCATCAAGCGAACCGTTGAAAAAACGGTTGTGGCAATCTATTGTCATTCAAAAAATAAAAAATCAAGCTGATGTGCTCAGACTGCTTGGCAAGAGCGAAGCCGGCGTCGTATCTGCAATTGCAAACCGCGTTCAAAGCGGTGATTCTGAAAATACGGAGGCATATGCCGCCCAATTATACTGGAAATCATTGTTTGACAATTTTACACGACGCGACGAGTCAAACATTTTGAACAAGGCTCTGAATTACGGATACGCCATTATGCGTGGCTGCATCGCGCGCAATGTTGTCGGCGCCGGGCTTATGCCATGCCTTGGCGTACACCATAACAATCAATTGAATCAATTTAACCTTGTTGACGATTTAATAGAACCATTTCGCCCATTTGTCGACTTTATGGTCGCCACCACGGATTTCTCAAACGAAGAAAATCTAACGCCGCAATTAAAGAACCAGATTATTTCGATTCTGCTTTGCAATTGCGACATATCTGGCGAAAAAGTCTCTTTATTAAAATCATGCGAAATGACAGCGGAGAGCATGGCGAAATCACTTCGCGAAAAAGATTTTCATCTGCTGAAATTGCCTATAATAAACGGATATCCGCAAATAATGCACGAGGTGGTTTGAATGTCAGAAACGAAGGAAAGATTCATGAGAATAATGGTATTTTTTGATTTGCCGACAACTACGAAGAAAAACCGCCACGACGCGTCAAAGTTTCGCAATGATTTGTTGAACGACGGGTATTATATGATGCAATGGTCCGTATATTCGCGAATATGCAAAGGTTTGGCGCAGGTAGAAAAACATACCCAAAGATTAAAATGCTTGATTCCGTTATCTGGGTCTGTTAGACTAATAACAGTTACGGAAAAACAATTTGCCAGTATGGAAATCTTGATTGGCTTACAAAAGCAACAGGAAAAAATTGGTGCAAAACAGTTATTATTATTTTAGATTTTATACAATTTTTCTGATAGTTTCTAACCAAAAACCCGCTGAAATCAGCGGGTTATTTGATAGGGATTATATCAAACCTGATTTGGAAAGCAAACTATAACCGAACATATTTATGCGTGTTTCCGATGAGAATTATATCAAACCTGATTTGGAAAGCAAACTATAACCCTGCTGGCTACTGCGTTGAAGGAGAAGGAATTATATCAAACCTGATTTGGAAAGCAAACTATAACTTTTTGATTGAGATATTTGTCGATATGGTCATTATATCAAACCTGATTTGGAAAGCAAACTATAACATTTCGTCAAAACGTGTTTGCTGAGGTATCATTATATCAAACCTGATTTGGAAAGCAAACTATAACGGCTAACAGATTCAAAAGAAGAAAGAGAAAATTATATCAAACCTGATTTGGAAAGCAAACTATAACTGGCTTATTGGTAGTCTTGCCGATTACTTCATTATATCAAACCTGATTTGGAAAGCAAACTATAACGCCTTTTGATTTTGCTATTTGCTGAATTCTATTATATCAAACCTGATTTGGAAAGCAAACTATAACTAAGAAAGTTCACTTGCCGTCAATACCTACATTATATCAAACCTGATTTGGAAAGCAAACTATAACTTGCGTCGAATCATCCCTTTTAACGGACAAATTATATCAAACCTGATTTGGAAAGCAAACTATAACTCGAAAACGAAAATAAAATCTGGCGAACGAATTATATCAAACCTGATTTGGAAAGCAAACTATAACATGAAATAACTTGCCCGCATTGTGGGTCGTATTATATCAAACCTGATTTGGAAAGCAAACTATAACTTAAACAGATTTACTGTTTTTTCTTTATGTTTTTTGCTTGACAGTGGCTAAAAACGAATTATAATCTATCCTCAAAATAATGAAAAAACTTGCTATAATCTCGCTGTTTATCTTCGCGCCATTCGCTGCGCGTGCATGGTATATTTCGGATAAGTTGTCATTTTCAAGGTTAAATATATTGGATAAAAGTCTGATAATTTATGATACTTATTCTCAAAAATCCGAAACATCAAAAATCAATAATATGTTTATAAACAGGCTCGCCGGTGGTTTTAATCTTCCCGTTGAATCGCTTCAAGGTGCCATCCGTGGGGAAATCGAATTGGGTCTTGCCAGTTCAACAAAAACCAAAAGTAAGGGCGTGATATACGATACATCAAGTTTTAAGTACAGCAATGAGTCGAAATTCAAAGTCAAGCCAACTTTCTTTATTTTGAATGCCTATTATGATTTCAATACCAGCACAAAGTTTATCCCATATGCCGGTATCGGAATCGGCGCCGTACATTATCAAATTGAATCAAGTAGCAATGCCTCAGAACTCCCCAGTGAAGGTACTCAGATCTATTTTGTTTGGAATATCTCAATCGGAACTTCTTATTCCCTAACCGATAGATTCGCGCTTGATGCCTCGTACCGCTATTCCGATTTTATGAAATCAATGGTAGGAACATATGCTTATTACAAAAATTCCCACGAACTCTCCCTCGGCGCCCGGTACGCGTTTTAATTAAAAGGATGATAAACATGTCAAATAATAGTATTTTAACAGAGGCATTTTTGCAATTTGTAAAAAGTTTCAAGGATGCTAGGCTGGATCCTATGCGGGATTTTGAGCTAAGTTTATCCAAAGATGCGATTTCTATTCTTGAGAAAGAACACGACATGCGGCACGCTTCCGATGGTCCTTTTGTTATAAAACTCCAAGGAATAACTATAAAAAAATTAGAAAAGTAATCACATATAGTTATTAAATCAAGTAAAAAATCAAAAAAAATCTTCGCGCGCGTATATAGTATATATATATTATTATATATAATATATAATAATTATTATATCAGTAATAGTATCGTAATAAGATATTTGTACAGTAATTGATATTTATTATGTGGATATTTACAGTTTTTTGTAGTTATTACTCGCAGTAGATAGTTATTTGGCGTAGTTATTATTTCTAATACACGCGCGTTATATAAAAATATATTCGACATTACGGTTATTTTGAGGGAAAGACCTCTTTTTTGAGATTTTTAAGTTTGTTGTGAAGAAAAATATTCTATCAATAATTGGTTTTGAGAAGAAATAAAATGTGATTAGACTTTTTATCCTTTGTTGAAAAATCGAGCAAGTTCCGGACAAGTTTTCGCAAAAGATTCGCAAAGATGTGTCAATGGGGTTGTAAAGCGTTTGTTTGCGTTTGCGTGCCTGTAAAGGAATAAGCGCGTAATAGCCTGCGCCTTATTGATTCCGCCGAGCAAAATAAAAAAAAGAAAAAACAACCAGAATAAGAGAAAAACTATTTGATGTAAAAGTATGAATGATTAAATGGTATTATCATTATATCAAACCTGATTTGGAAAGCAAACTATAACTATTGTATTATATTCGATAAAAATTGAACTGCATGACAAAAGTCGACCATTAAACCTACCCCTGCCAACCGTGGAGATTTATGTTTATGTAAAAATTGCGCAAAAGCAGTGCTTATTTGTGATAAAAAATAACAAATAAACGATTGGTGACAGTTTTTCAACACGCATAAAAACAAGAAAAACCTACGGAAATCTGCGAGAAAACCTGGTGGCCTTGGCGGGACTTGAACCCGCACGGGCGCAATGCCCAAAGGATTTTAAGTCCTCAGCGTCTACCATTCCGCCACAAGGCCACGGGGCTATTGTATCTGATTTTCCCGCCGTCGCAAGCGATTTATTCCACGACTTTCGCCGTCGGAAAGAATGTCAATTGCACGGATTTCCATTTTTCATATTCGCCGCGCGGCAGCATGCTGAACGGATTGCACGCGTCAACCGCCAGACGGATTGTCTCCAACACATACGCGAACGAAGGGTCGTTGTCCGCCCTTGACTGCTGCTCGAACCAATAACTCTGCACCTTGCCGTTCGGAAACAACTTCAGGTGCGCGACCGCCCGGATTTCTATCAAATCCGAACGCGCCGAATCAATCTGCCAGCAACGCGTCATTGCAATCCGCAGCGCGTCGATGACGGATATGGTCATGGTCCGGTCAAGATTATGAACCTCGCGATTAACCTTTATGGTCTTGATTTCCGCAGGCTTGCCGTTTTTCTTCGCGTCTGACTTTTTTTCTTGCTCCCTGTCCGTTTTCCCTTGTCCCTTTTCCTCCTGATTCCTCAGTTTCGTTTCCAACCCTTCTATTTTCACGTTCTCCAAATCGATTTCCATTATCTTTATTCTGTCCGGCGCTATGATTTTCTGGGGCGTCGCAACCAGCGCAATGGCCACCGCGGCGAATATTAAAACGGCATGCGCCAGAACCGACAATGAAAAGTTTTCGAATGAAAATAATTTGCCGCCGCTCATCGCTATTCTGCGCGGGTTTCCAGCGAAACGCTGTCGAATCCCGCGTCTTTCAGCCCTCCCATGGCGCGAATAACCGCGCCATAGCCCGCGCCGGCGTCGCCGGCAATCATCACGGACAATTTCGGATTTTCCGAACGCATCGACGCCAGTTTCAGGATTATCTTTTCCAGTTTCATTTTGTCCTCGCCCAGATAATAGTTGCCAGCCTTGTCAACCGACAAAACCATCGCGTGGTCCGGCGAAGACGCGACGCTCGCGCCCGCCTTGGGCAAATCCAAATCAATTCCGTTCGTCATCATCGGCGTCGTGAACATAAAGACCGCCAGCAGCGTCGCCATCACGTCAATCATCGGCGTCAGCTGCATCGCGTCGTTTCTGCTGTTCCGTCTGCTCATTTTGCCAGCCCGTTGTATAATTCATCCGATTTTTTGGAAAAATATTGATACGCGATTGCCGCCGGAATCGCGACAATTAGTCCCAAAACCGTGGTTCCCAGCGCCGCCGCCAGTCCCGGCGCAATCACCGCGATTGAAACGCTTTTCGCCGCGCCAATCGCCGCGAACGAATGCATCACGCCCCACACGGTTCCGAATAGCCCTATGAACGGCGCCACTGTCGAGCACATCGACAAAAACCACAGGTTCTTGTCGAACGGCGCTATGACTTCGTCGGCGGGAAGATTGCGGTTTATCTCGCTATGCCGCGCCCTGCCCCACAATCGGAACTTCTCGATAATCACATACCACGAGATTACGCTGCCGACAACCAGCACGATTGACGAAAAGGCGACGACCCAATCGCCCCCGATGAAAAGATTCAGCAAAGTAAAATTGTTATTCATTTTTTTCTCCTAGTTTCAGCCAGATTTCCGGTATGCGGACCGGTTTGAGAGCCTTGTTCACATATGCGGCCGTGCCGGTCATTACGGCATATGCCTCGCCGTCCTTCACAAACTTTTGCTCTATGTCCAAAGTCGCCGCGCCATGTCCGATGAACCGCGTCTCAACCTGGAACGCGTCGCCAAGCCGAAGCGGCCTCAGATATTTCACCGACAGTTTCCGAATGACGAACCCTCCGTCCGAATCATTCACGTCCTTGAACATGTCCATCCTTGCGCGCTCGGCTATCTCGATATACCGCGCGTGATATACAATGCCGCCGGCATCCGTGTCGGCGTATGCGATTCTGAAATTGAAAATATGCGGCGTCATCTTTTTTTCATCTTTTTTCTTATAAAAACGTCTCGCTCGTTCGAAATGCGCAGGCCAATCAGCCCTGCTTTTCGTCCGTCCTTTCTTTTGCGCTGGAAACCGCCACCATGGCCGCGCGGAGAACGCTGTCTCCGAACATGAATCCCGATTGTATTTCCTTTGTTATCGCGTTTTCCGGAAGTTCCGATTCTTCCGTCGAAATCGCGTTGTGAAACTGCGGATTCAGCATCTGGCCAGCGGTTTCAATCCGAACGACGCCGAGTTTTGCCAAAACATTTTCGGACGCCTTTCTCAATGCCTGGATGCCCTCGTCCTCCGGAGAATGTCCGGCGGCCGCGTCAATCGCGTCAATCAGGGGCAGAAATTGCTCGGCGATGTTCATCGCGCGGGAACGCGCGGCGCTTTCGATATCCGCGCCGGCGCGCTTGCGCGTGTTTTCCAACTCGGCCATCGCGCGAAGATACTTGTCTTTCAGCTCCGCAATCTGTTTTTCCGAATCCGGCGTTTTTCCGGCATCGGAATCTTGATTTTTCTGAACAATCTTGTCTTTTTTATCTGTCATTTTCATCACCATACCTTTTTCACGCTGCCTTTATTATAGGTATGAAGTCATCCAATTTCAATGACGCGCCGCCGACCAGAACGCCGCCGACATTTTTGATTCCCATGATTTCCCGCGCGTTCGACGGCTTGACTGACCCGCCGTAAAGAACCGCCGTGCCCGCCAACCCCATTTGTTTCAGGATTTCCGCAATATGATTATGAACGGACGTTATGTCATCGATTGTCGGAATCAAGCCGGTTCCAATCGCCCATACCGGCTCATAGGCGACAATTATTTCGCTTTTTATGATATCAACGCTCGGAATTGATTGCCAAACCTGACTTTCGATGACTTTCAAAGTTTCGCCGGCTTTCTTTTGCTCCTTTGTCTCGCCGACGCAAATAATGGGAATCAAGCCATATTCCAGGCATCTTGCCGCCTTTGCCGCCACAATTTCGTTTGTTTCGTTCCAATATTGGCGACGTTCGGAATGCCCGACTATGCAGTATTTCGCGCCGGCTTCCGCAATCATCCTCGCGCTGACCTCGCCGGTGAAGGCGCCGGATTCGTGGGCCGAGCAATCTTCGGCGCCTATGCCGACCATATCCGTTCCGGGACGGAGCAAATGGAACGGGACGCATAAAACCGCCTTCTCTTTCAATTTCAAAAACCCTTCCAGCAGTTCGGCGGCGCCGTTCATCTTCCAGTTGCCAATCACATACTTCATTTGACTTTCGACCTTGTTTTTTGCTATATACTAGCATAATATATCAAAAAAGGAAAATCAATATGTCATTGCAAGGGCTAAGAAACACATCGGAACAGCTATGGGCGAAACTTTTGATGGGAATATTGATATTCTCGTTTGTCGGCTGGGGCGCAGCGAACTGGATTCTCGGCGAAACGACGATGAACAGCTCCATGGTCAAAATCGGTTCGGAAACCGTCAGTTTGTCCGATTTCGAAGCCGAGCGCAACCGCCAGATTGCGCAGATGGGAAAGGAGATGCAAAAACAGATTTATTCGGACAGGCAAACGCGGACATATTTCAACCAGCAGGTCCTGACGAACATGGCGACGCGCATTCTGCTCGAACAGCATGCCGCGAACATCGGGCTGGTCGTGTCGCCGACGGCGGTCGCGAACATCATCAAAAACTCGCCCGAGTTCTGGGAAGACGGCGCGTTCAGCACGGACAAATTCGGCGCGGTGCTGGACATAAACGGAATAAGCGAGAAGCAATTCACCGAAACGCTGCGGCGTCAGGGACTGAGGGAAACGCTGCTCGGCTCGCTTGCGAATAAAATCGAGCCGGCGGACTTTATGGTTCGGGCGCTATACAGCGCAAGATACGCGAAGCGGAAAATCGAATACAGCACGATAAGATTCGACGCGTTTTCCGCATCCGGCTCGCCGACCGAGGACAATCTGCGCGAGGTATATGCGAAAAATCCGAAAATGGTTCCGGAGCACCGCACGATTTCCTATATAATCGTCGGCGCGAAAATGAACCAGCCGGATTCATACGACCGGGGATACGAGGCCGCGCGCAGTATAGAGGATATGCTTGTCGCCGGCGACACGATGAAGGACGCGGCGAAAAAAATGAGGGCGACGCACCGGACTTTCGAGCCGATGACGATTCAAAAGCGGACGTCCCGCGGCGCGGTGGGAGACCCCGTCTTGACGGATGAAATCATGAAAAACCTGTTCGCGATGGAGCAAGGGCTGGAAAGCGAGATTATCGAGGCGAAAAACGGGTTCGTGATTTTCAGAATCGAAAAGATAGACCCGGCGCACGCGATTCCATTCGGCGAGCGGCGGGGAGAATTGGCCGCATTGTGGCGGAAATCGGAACAGGAAAAGCAGGCGTATCTTCGGGCGAACGAAATACTCTCGACCGGGAAAAAACTCGCGGTCACGACGATGGTCGGCAGAACCGACGGGGCGCCGCTCGAGGTCCTGAGCGCCGCCTTTTCAGCCGAGCTGGACAAACCGCAGATTGTTCCGGGCACGAATGCGTTTCACATCGTGAAGGCGGTGGAGGACATACCGGCGGCGAAAATGGGCGCGGCCAAAAGGAAGGAAATCGCGGCGGAAATAAAAAATATGCTGTCGCGGCAGATTCTGGATGATTACACGAACTTTTTGGCGCGCAAATACAGCATCACGCAGAATGAAAAAATGATGCGCCGGATGTTCAACTAACATGGGTCTCTTCGACAAATTGTTCGGCGCGAAAAAACTCGACGCGGCCGACGCGGAGAAGACGTCCGATATTTTGATTTCCGCGGATATCGCGCCGGAACTGGCGCTCGAAATCGCGCAAAAATTGCGCCGAACGGACAATCCGAGACAAACATTGAAAGAATCGTTGATGAAATACGCGGAAAGGCTTGGTGCCCCGGGCGCAGGATTTGAAGCAAAATCGCCGATGACGGTTCTGATTGTCGGCGTCAACGGTTCCGGAAAAACAACGACGATTGGGAAACTGGCGCGGCGATTCAAGGACGCGGGGCGCGACGTGATTATCGGCGCCGGCGACACATTCCGCGCAGCGGCGAACGAACAGCTGGATATTTGGGCGGCGCGGGCGGACGCGGAAATAATCCACGGGACGAACCCGTCGTCCGTCGCATATGAAACGATTGAAAAAAACAGGGACATCGCGATAATCGACACGGCGGGCCGCCTGCATAACCGCAGGGACCTGATGGACGAATTGGAAAAAGTCGTCCGCGTGATAAAAAAGAAAGACGAAAATGCGCCGACGGACGCCTGGCTTGTGTTGGACGGGATGACGGGACAAAACGCGCTGGCGCAGATAGAGCATTTCAAACAGGCCGTCCCGCTGACCGGGCTTGTCGTCACAAAAACGGACGGCACCGGCAAGGGAGGATTTCTAATCACCTACGCCGCGCGCGAAAAGGAGCCTCTTCCGGTCGTCTACGTAGGATACGGGGAAAAAATATCGGACTTGAAACCGTTTCTGCCCGAAGAATATGTCGACAAGATGCTGGACGGGTAGTTGAGTTCGATAATATTCGTGTTTGGAAAAAATGTCCCGTTTCCGGGACATTTCATTTCTGGCAACGATTATGCATGCGATTGTTAAAACTGCAGGTTCCAACCTGCTTTCGCCCCGAATCGGCCATGCGTTCCGACGGAAACGCCAGCGTTCAACGCATGCGAGCCGCCAGTCCTTACAACTCCGCCGAACGCGACGGCTGTTTGCGAATTGTAATATCCGGCGCCGACCCCGACGGATACATTCTTGCCCGCATCCAAATGATTATCCAGACCGGTAAGTGCATTCGCGGCGGCGACTCCGCCGGACAATTCCCTATCCATATCTTTCAATCTGCCGTCCAATCCCGCAAGGATTCCGCTTATCTCCGCACCAAACGCGCTGATTCGCGCATCGGTGTAGGCGGCGGAATGAAGAATCGTATCATTTATAAAATCCAGCGTCCCGTCGACGGCATCCGTCAAGTCGCCGCCGCTCAGGTTAAGCGTGTTTTGATAAAAATCCTTTAACTGCGTGATTCCATATGAATCATCGGCGACATAGTAATCTCCCGCCCTTGACTTGGTATCGTCGGAAATGTCCGCCGAGTATATGGCCGCGTCCGCCGTCCCAATCAGCCCCTCGATAACAATCAGAGATGTTAAAAATTTTTTCATATTTTGCTCCTTTTGGTTTTTATGAAAAATAAACCTGCAAGGAGTTGGCGGCCGGGGAGTTCAAAAAGTCACCAAACAAATGACCCCGCTGGTTTCGGGTTACCCCTGTCTTATACCAGCAGCTCCCCGGCCGTGACGGGGCTTTGCACAAAAAAAAAGACGCTTCCGCGCCATTTCTCTTATGCGGATTACGACATGAATCTCACGCCGTGTTTGGTGGGTTTTTGAAGACCCCGAAGCCACATCCCTGTGGATTCGTTCGGCAGTATAATATCTTTGAAAAAAGAATGCAAGCGATTTTTGCGCGCATAAACTCCTTGCCATGCTTTGCCGATTTTTGGTATAATTGCCGACGAGAGAGATGAAGTTCCTGAAATCATTCCTTTTGGCGGGGTTTTTTGTGCTCGTTGGCGTTGCGCATGCCGCAAACAGCCAGGGTTTTCAATTGGCGGCGCAACTGCTGAGCGCGGCAAGGAACGGCAATATTCCCATGGTGGAGCGCCTTGTGAACGGCGGCGCCGACGTGAATTACACCGACGGAACGGGACTTTCCATAGTATGCACGGCAATTATGAACAATGATATGAAGGCCGCGCAAATCCTGCAGGTTTACGGCGCGGACGCAAGCCGGTGCGACTCGCAAATCCGACGATATAAAAACAAATTGCCCAAAGAAAACAGCGGCGGTTTGTTCTCGGGGCTAAGCAATACGCAAAACTTGACATTGGCTGCCGGCGGGGCAGCCCTTGTTGTCGGTGGGGTATATCTGCTGGGGGACAGTTTTTTCGGCGGTGGAAATGACGGCAACGATTCCAACAGTTCCGGAGGCAGCGGCGACCGTCCGAATACCGGTTCCTCGAGCGGAGGGGGAAGCGGCGGCACGGCGACGCCCGACGCGTCGATGTCGATACCATACGGTCCGGCCGAGTGGGATTTTGCGACCGGCAAGCAAAAGGACAATGTCGGAACGCCCGGCTACGCGGCCCGACTGGCCACCAACATGAACGTTTACAGTGGCGCCGCATCGAACATAAAAGATTTTGCGTATATGAACAACAAGGTGGTCGACGGAACACAGCAGGGTATCGCGCAAAATTACATGTTTCTGATGGGCGGATACGCCGGACTTGCCCGCGGATACAACGGACAGATTACGCCCAGAACTAACAACAACGCCCCGTTCAGAAACCCAAGCGCGCCGCTGAACAGTAATCTTGCGCCGATTTCCGTGGCGCTGGTTACCGCAAACGGGGTCAATCCGGCGGGCACGGCCGACGACGACTGGGAAATAGCGTATTGTCAGAATACCGCCGACACGACATGTTCTCAAAAGGCGACCAGATATAAAAACGGAAAAATCGGCGCGGAGACCTCGGGTTACGATTTATCCGGCGCCGGCAGCGCGTTCAATTCAAGCGCGTTGTCCCTGGATTCTTTGCTGGTCAAGATAGTTGTCGGCGGAGGTGACCACACAGACCCCGATTTCATAGGCTTCATGCCGAACGGGCAGTTGGCGCTCTACAGAACCGGCGGCGGGAAAAAATACAAAACTGACCTCGGGGCTTTCACAAGGGTTGACGCCAGCAACGTCAAGATAGGCGGAACAACATACACACTTGGCGGCGACGGCTATTATTACAAATCGGGCGATACGACGGCATACGGATTGCAAAACAACAATTTGTGGGAAATGGAGGCGCAGGCGTATAAAAACTTCGAGGCGATGAAATTCGCGCTTGGCGGCAGCCCTATAATCGCGAACGCCGCAATACCAAAGAATATGAAGGGCGCATCTGTCGAAGGAATTGGAATGGTGGCATCGCCAACAAACGCATCAGGCAAAATAAGCGTGCTGCTGACCCTAATCGATTATTACTATTACAACAACGCGGCGGCCGACGGCTCGACATTTTCAAACCCCGACCCGACGACCTTTCTCAACCAGGCCAGCCTCCCGACCGGCCCGCTTGTAATTTTCAGCGCCGGAGAATACCAAACCGGCCTCGGATACGGAACCAACACCTTATTCGCGACGTTCGACAATGCCGCGCCGATTGCGTTCGCAAATCTTGAGCACAGATTCATGACGGCCGCGGCGGTGAGCTTGCAGGGCGGGACCGGCAGCTATAACAACGCGTCCGACGCGCCGGCATACGGAACAAATAAGAAATATACGCTGTCAAGCTACAGCACCGGCAACGACAAGTATGCGGCGCGCGCATGCGGCATGGCCGGCCTGGGTTACGAGGGCGTCGACCCATGGTGCTTTGCCGCGGCCGGCACAACGGGCGAGCAGGCGGTCGCCGCGCTTGCCGGCGCCGCCGGACTTATCAAAGGCGCGTTTTCTTACATGACTTTGGAGCAGATTTTCAAGCTGATGGCCCTGACCGCGGATGGAAAATATTATAACCCGCAGGAATTGAACAACATGTATCAATTGCCGGCCGATTTGCTGGCCGAAGCCAATCTGCCCGCCGCAAGCGACACAAACTATTGGACGGAATGGAAGAAATTATTCAACAAAGTGTTCGGATACGGAATGGCGAACATCGAGCGCGCGACCAGGCCCGGGCAGCAATTGTATTTTTACAGTTCGGACAAAAAGACGAGCGCCGGATACTGGTCCGCGACGCCGGCGGCGAACCGCGCGGCGACCGTATTCATGCCGTCGGCCGCATTCGGAGGACGCGCGGCGACAATCTCCACGCCGATGTTCGATTTTGTGGAAAACGCGGACGGAACGGAGTCGATGCCGCGCGTATTCGACTTTACGGTCGATTTCGGAGGCGAAACCCACGGATTGAATCTGAACAATCTGTTGGGCGAAATTTCGTTCGACGAACCGGAATCGGATGAAAAAATAAAGTTTCAACTGGATGACAACGGACGGGAAATAAAAAATCTTGAGTGGAAGTCCAATAACTTCGCCGTTCAATATAAAAAGAACGGCGGAGCGGGGACTTTTGTGAACGACAATCCGCTGGCGTTCGCGGGGAACGTCCTGACGACAAGCGTTGAAAACAGCATATCGGGCTTTGTATTCCGCATCTCTGCCGCCGCCGGCAGCGTGACGAACGACGGTCTGCTCGAACATGACCCGGCGCTTGCGAACGCGTTCACGCCTGCAAAACTCGGCAACATCTACGGATTCGATTCATCCGTCCAAATCGGCGCGTTGAGGTTCGGCGCGGGATATGTGGACGAGGACAAAACCACGCTTGGCGCATACAGCGGCGGATTGCTCGACTTTGGCGGCGGGAAAACGACATATGCGAGCGCCGAGGCGAAACTGGGCGCGTTCACGGCAAGATACGCGGCGGCGCGCACGGAGACGAATCCGGGATTCGGATTCATCGACAGCATGACGGAGCTTTATTCCGACGCGTATTCGCTCGGCGCGGATTTTGGAAAATGGTCATTCAACATATCCCGCCCGCTGGCAATCATGGACGGAAAACTGAAATACATGCATACGAATTACGAATTGGTTGAAACGCCCGAAGGTTACGGCTTGGAATCCGGCGCCGAAATGCACGAACTGAATCTTGCGCCGAAACGCCGCGAGACGCGGCTCGCGGTCGCATACCAGCCGACAATATCTGACAGAACGAAACTCGCTTTCGGCTTGATTGAAAGAATCAACCCGAACAATACCTCCGGGCACGAGGAAATCCTGCTGATGAAGTTCCGCCATATTTGGTAGTTGAAAACCCGCATCCTTTATTCTATAATCGGATTATGAAGAAATTATTGATGAAATTGTTCGGACCGCGGGCCAAAAAAACCACAGCCGGCGAAATCGCGAAACGATTTGGGCTGGAATTGCGCGGCGACGCAAAAACGAAAATAGAGGGCATCGCGCCGATTGCCGACGCGAAAACCGGGGACGCGTCGTTCTATTCGACCGAACGCAACAGCACGGCGTTCAAGATTCTGCCGCTCGACGTTCTGAAAAACACCAAGGCGACGACGATTCTGCTGCAGCCGGAGAACGCGGAGCACGCGCCGAAGGGCGCGACGCTTCTGATTTCCGACCATCCGCGCGCCGACGTCGTGAAAATACTGGATTTTTTGTATGCCGAGCCGAAAAAGCGCGGGATTTCGCTTGACGCCATCATCGCGCGCGGCGTATTTTTCCGCAGGAAGAAGAGCGTCTATATCGCGCCGTTCGCAGTGATTGAGCGCGGCGCCGCGATAGAGGAAAACGTGCAAATCATGTCCGGCGCATACATCGGGCGCAACTGCCGGATTGGGAAAAACACCATAATCCATTCCAACGCCGTCATTGAAAACGCGACCATCGGCGACGATTGCGTGATTTATTCCGGCGCGGCGATTGGCAAGGACGGATTCGGATATACCAAGCAGAACGGAAAGAACGTCTTCATTCCGCACGCCGGCCGGGTGATTCTGGGCAACCGGGTATCCGTCGGCGCGAATTCATGCATAGACCGCGGGGCGCTGACGGACACGCAAATAGGCGACGGGACGAAAATCGACAACCTGGTGCAAATCGCGCACGGCGTGATTATCGGCAAAGAATGCTTCGCGGCGGCGGGCGTGGGAATCGCGGGCGGCTGCGTCATCGGCGACCGGGTGCTGATTGGCGGGCATGTCGGCATATCCAACGGAATCAAAATCGGGGACGATGCGGAAATCGGCGCGCAAAGCGGGATTCTGCGCAATATTCCGGCGGGCGAGAAATGGCTGGGCTATCCCGCGTATCCCGCGATGGAGTTCCTGCGAATGACGGCATGGCTAAGCAAACAGACAAAGAAAAGGGCGAAAAATGGTGAATCAGGAAGGAATCAAGAAAATCATACCGCATAGGGGAAGCATGCTGCTGATTGACGAAATCCGCGAATATAACGATGTCAGCGGCGTCGGCATTCATCATGTTCGCGACAACGAATTCTGGTGCGCGGGTCATTTTCCGGTCAAACCGATTATGCCCGGCGTCCTGCAGGTCGAGGCGCTGGCGCAGACGGCATGCTTTATAGTTTTGGAAAATCTGAGAGAAAACGGCGACGAAGGAAAGAAACTGGGATATTTCACGACAATGGAAAAAATCAAGTTCTCGCACATGGTTCATCCCGGCGACGTTTTGGAATTGCATGTGGAACTGATTGCGCAGAAATTGAAACTCTACAAGTTCCACGGAATCGCGATGATTGGCGGAATGAAAGTGTGCGAGGCGACATTCTCCGCGATAATGGACGACTATAATATTGAATAATTACGAATTATTATCCGAATTGCACAAAGAATGTTTTCCGAGCAAGCCGTGGCCGGCGGGCGAGTTTAAGAATCTGCAAAAAGCCGGCTGCGAGATAATCGCGTCGGAAAACGCGTTCATTGTTTGGCGCGCCGTTGCGGACGAGGCGGAAATCATAACCCTCGGCGTGCGTCCCAGTGCCCGGCGAACGGGGGCGGCGGCCGCATTGCTTTCCGTTACGGAAAACGAACTGCGCAAACGAAACATTAAAAAAATATTTTTGGAAGTTTCCGCGGATAACTGGCCGGCAATAAAATTATATGAAAAATCCGATTTTGCCCGCGCCGGCGTCCGCCGGAAATACTATGCCGGCATCGACGGAATAATGATGACGAAAGATTTGCAGCCCGCGGGACGTGATTCGCAGGCCGTCATTCCCGCCCGCGCGGGAATGACAAACTAGGCCATACACTCACGACTCATGTCCGCGAAGCCACTCGCTGCAGGTTATGGCGGCATTGGCCGGCGGTATCGCCGCTGGTTGCCGTCACGGCGCATTGAGCATATCTCGCGGGACAACTGTTGTGCAATTGTCATAAACCCCAGTATCGTTATAATTGTTCTTCGAATTGAAACATTCTTCCGGATTCTTTTCATCGCCCCTGCCGTTTCTGTTATAAAAAAACGCCAAGGATTTTGGCGGTCGGGAGAGTTGATAAATCATATTCAAGAATGACTCCGCGGTTTTCCGGTTGCCCGTGTTTTATAACCGACGGCTCCCCGACCGGTGCCGGGGGATATTCCCAATGCAGAAGACGGCCGCTATTTTTAGATGCCGATGTCACCGCACCGCTTGAATAAATACTTATCGCAGCCACAAACCCGAATCCCTTCGGATTCAATGCAGGTTATAGAAATTATTTCGGCGCCGCGTAAGAAGAAAATCCCATTTCCGGGCAAAACGGGGTTGATTTTGAATGAAAACTGTTAGATAAAGCGGCATAAAATGATATAATTGAAAAACGGATTATGAAACGGAGAAGATTATGGATTCATCGGTTTTAATATTTCTGGGCATCGCGCTTTCCCTGGTGGTTCTATTGAAAAAAGCGCGGATTGGCTCAATCATCGCATTCCTGTTGGCGGGCGTTATCGCAGGCCCGCAGGGGCTCGGATTTTTCCATGCGTCCGGCGCGTGGAATTACCTCGGCGAACTGGGAATAATGTTTTTATGGTTCACGCTCGGGCTCGAGCTGAACTTCAAGCGCCTATGGTCGATGCGCAAAAATATTTTCGGATTCGGCGCGGCGCAGGTTTTGGCGGCGGCGGCGTTCATGTTTCCGATTCTGTTCGGATTCACTGATTGGACGGCAATGGGCGCGGCCATGGTGTGCCTTATGCTCGCGATGTCCAACAGCGGCGCGGATTTGCAGACGCTGGCGGACAGAAACGAATTGCAATCCCGCCTTGGGCGTCAGGCGTTCTCAATCCTGCTGTTCCAGGACCTGCTGACAATCCCGATTCTGGCGATGCTGCCGGTTTTCGCGGGCAGGTCGTTCAACTTGGGCGCGGAAATAATCGATGTCGGGGTTCTTACCGTAGGACTGGTTCTCGGCGTCGTGATTTTCGCAAGGGTCGTCATGAATCCGGTTATGAAAATCGTCGCGAAGACAAAATCGCGCGAGGCGTTCCTGCTGGTGGTTCTGCTGAATATAACCATTTGCGCCGCCGCGTTTCATTTCGTGGGGATGCCCGGCGCAATCGGCGCGTTTTTGGCGGGAATGCTGTTTTCCGAAACGGTCTACAACCACCAGGTTCGCGCGGACATAGCGCCGTATCAGATGCTGTTCATAACGCTGTTTTTCATAGCGCTCGGCATAGGGTTGGATTTGCGGCTGCTTTATCGGAACATCTGGCTTGTCGCCGGAGGGGCGTGCGGGCTGATGCTGCTGAAGTTCTCGGCGATTTATATCGTCGCGCGAATTCGGAGACTTCGCGGGCGCGAGGCGTTTTTAATCGCGCTGCTGCTGGCGCAGGGCGGAGAATTCGGCCTTTTGATTTTGCAGACGGTCGGAAAGGCGGGCATAGAGGCGATTCCGATTCCGCATGCGGAAATCGTCACCGCGGCCATAATAGTATCCATGATTCTCACGCCGATAATTTTATGGCTGTATGACAAAATGGGCGAGCGCGGGCTGCTGTATTCCCAGACACTGGCGCGCAAATACAGCGGCGCCGTCCAGAAAAAGCCGGACGTCGTCATCTGCGGATTCGGGCGCGTAGGCATGACCATCGCGAAGATGCTGGCGGCGAAGAGCATTCCATACATCGCCATCGACATGAATGTCGACGGCGTCGTCCGCGGGCGCGAGGCCGGATTCAACGTCGTCTATGGCGACACGACGCGCGGCGACGTTTTGTCGGAGTTCGGGCTCGCGCCGCGGACAACCCGCGCGGTGATTGTCGCGCTGGATAATGCGGCGGTCGCGAAGAAAACCGTGCGCGCCGTCCGCAGAATCGCGGCGCGGGTCAGAATTTTCGCGCGCGCGCGGAACCTCGTCGAATCCAAAATCCTGCTCGGCGAAGGCGCGCGAGTGGCCCTGCCGGAAACAATCGAATCCTCGTTTCTGCTCGGGCACGGCGTCCTTGCGGAAATGGGCGTCAGCGAGAGAGACATCAGGGGCATATTGTCCAAAATGCGCAGAGACAACTATGCCGACATCGACGGCATATTGAATTAAATCTGGTTGCAATCGGGCCGCTTATTTTGTATGCTGGCCCTGTGATTGAAGATTTTTGCAAAAACCTTCGATTGCAGGAGTTCGGTATGAAAAAAATTATCCTGATTCTGTCGGGAGTGGTCGCCGCAGACCAAATCTCAAAGGGCGTTCTGCTGTCGATGGCCGCGGACGGCGGATGGAGTTTGTCCGGCGACGCGCTGACGCTCGTCCCGTATCCGTATCTGACGGCGCGGGTTGCCAGCTGGTTTAACATCGTTTTTACATGGAATCCCGGCACATCGTTTTCAATGCTGCGCGAGGTTCCTCAGGCGCTGATGATATTTCTGACGGGCGCAATCATCGGGTACCTGTCATACCACCTGTTTGCCAAAATCAAAGATTGCTATGAAAAATGGGCTATGTCTCTGATTGTCGGCGGGGCAATCGGAAACCTGATTGACCGAGTGCGGTTCGGCGCGGTGATTGACTTTATAGATTGGCACGTCGGAACATGGCATTGGCCCGCGTTCAATGTCGCGGATGTCTGCATATGCGTCGGCGTCGGCCTGTATGCGTTGAAATGGATAAAAAGGAAAAAATAATGGTCGAATATATGAACAAGGCGAACGGTTTTCAGCAATTCTCGCAAATGCAAAAGGAACAGCGGCAAAAGAAAATCCCGGGGTTGCTGGGATGGATTTTGCTGTTTTTATGCGCCTATTATGCTTTTATGTCCGCGAAGAGCGAGGTTGTCGAAAGTCCGGTTGCGGAAACCGCCAGCCAAATCGACATTTCGTCCGTCCCGCAGATAAAGCTGGCGGATGAGAAAATGAGGGCGACCATTCAGGGAATCCACGTTTCCAACATGAATCTGGACAACTACAGGTCCGAGGACGGCAAGGCGGACAACATAGAACTGCTGTATGCCGAAGAGGAGTTTATCGAAATCGGATTTTTCGCCAGCGGGACGGACGCGCCAAAGGCGACGACTTTGTGGAAATCGACGAATACTCCGTTGCGCGCCGAAATGTCTTGGAAATCGGATTCGGGCGTGGAGTTCCGCCGCGTATGGTCGCTGGGGAACGATTATGTGATAACCGTATTCGACGAGATTAAGAATAATGGCAAAAAACCGATTCTTGTCTCGCAGTATTCGCGCATAGTTCGCAAAAGGGGCAAAAGCAGCAGGTTCGCCGTAAAGACCGGGGGCATCGCGTGCATTGCCGGCAAAATAGAAACGGAGTCTTGGGTCGACCTTGAAGGCAAATCGAAAAGTTACGAGGCAAAGGAGAATCAGAATTCGTTCGCGGGGTTCTCCGGCCAATACTGGCAGGTGATTGTCGCGTCCGGGCAGCCGTCCGACAAAACGATAAAGTTAAAGCAGCGCGCCGACAAGCTGTTTCAGTCGGAAATCGCGCCGGAATATATGAAAATCGAGGCCGGAAAGACGGCGGTTATCAAAACGGAGATTTTTGCGGGCCCGAAAACGCAGATGGCGTTGAACACCGCCCGCGCGAAAATACCGAACATCGGCGAAACGCTCGATTACGGGACGTTCGGATTTTTGTCGCGTCCATTCTTGTGGGCGCTGCACAAACTGCATGATTTCGTCGTCCCGAACTATGGGGTCGCGATTATAATTCTGACGCTGATTATCCGCGGGCTGATATGGCCCATTACGAAAAGGTCTTACAAGTCTATGCAGGCGATTCAGAAAATCCAGCCGGAAATGCGGCGCTTGCAAAAATTGTATAGCAACGACAAGGCGCGCATGCAGCAGGAAATAATGCGGCTGTATCAGACGCACAAGGCGAACCCGCTGGGCAGCATCGGGATACTGCTTTTGCAGATTCCAATCCTTTTCGCCCTTTATAAGACGCTGCTGATAGCGGTGCCGCTGAGGCATGCGGATTTCCTGTGGCTGACCGATTTGTCCATCAAAGACCCTTATTTTATCCTGCCCGTTCTGATGGCGATTACGATGCTGGCGCAAAACAAATTGTCGCGCGTCGACATGTCCGACGCGCCGGGCGCGAACGTCATGAAATACATGCCGTTCGCATTCGCCGTCGTGGGCGCGTGGATGCCCTCGGGGCTTGTATTATACTGGACGGTGTCGAACATCGTCGGAATCGTCCAGATGGCGCTGATTAAAAAGGAGAAAAAATCATGAAAACAAAATTGGCCAGATATGCCGCCGGCTTGATTATCTTTATCGGACTGGTCATAATGTCCGACTATGTGCGCGAGTGGGCGCGGTTGTCGCGCCATATTTCGACGACTGGCGTTTGCAACGCGAAGGTTGCGCGCGACAAGCTCGCGGTCACGCTTAGAATCGATTCCTTGAACAAAAACGCGGCGGCGTCCCTGCGCGGCGCACAGAACGCGGCCGACGAAGTCGCGCGCAGAATCAAAAAGATAGATGACAAGACGCTTGAAATCCAGACAACCCGCATTTCCAGCTATGAAAAGACAAAATGGGAGAAGAACACCTCCGTTTCCATGGGAATAGAGTCGGAAATCGATTTGGAAATAACGACCGACAGCCGCGAAACCATAAACGCCGCCCTTGATTTGCCCGAGGTGAAAAACGCGCGGATTATGCCGAGCAATATGCGGAACTTTTCGTCGCCCGGCGTGATTGCGGATGCGACCTCGAGGTGCCTGCAGGCGGCGATTCTTGACGCGCGGACAAAGGCCGCGGCGCTTGCGGCGGCGGACGGGGAAAAACTGGGGCGCCTGATTTCCGCGCAATTCGGCGCGGAGAAAACGGACGATGACGTCCGCCCGGTTTTATTGCGGGCCGAGAAAAGCGCGTCCGCCGACTATATTCAATCCGCGGCCGGCGACATATCAATCGCGGTCAGCGCGACATTCGGGATAAAATAAAGAATTGAGGAAACTGTTTTTGATTTTGTCCGCGTCTTTGCCGTCCGCCGCGTTCGCCGCGGCGAATACGAACGTCATGATGTCGCCGTATCAGTATAATATGATGGAGCCGTATCTGAACAAAACCATGCGCGAGAAATTGAAGCCGAAAGATTCGGAATACACGGTCAGCAGCAACCAGGCGTTGGCGCGGACCATGGCCAATTCCGCGAGGACGCCGCTGTCGAATTACTCGCGGCCGGACGCCGGGACAACGAAAGCGCGGCGCGTGGTGGCGCGCGGCGCGGTTTCCGCGAACGCGCGGCAACAGCCGGCCGCGAATGCGGCGCGGGCGGCGGCGGCAACGCCCGGGCGGCGCGTAGTGGCGCGCGGGCGGACGGCCTCCGCCGGTCGCTCGGCCGGCCTGGTCTCCGCGGCAACATCGTCTTACGCGCAGGCGGCGCAGACGACCGGCGATATTACGATGGCGCAATGTCTGGCAAACTATTCGGAATGCATGGACAATTACTGCCACCGGCCGGACACCGAATACGACCGCTGTTATTGCAGCTCGAAATTGCAGCAGATTGACGCGGAATACAAGCCGGCTCTCGACGAACTGACCAAGAAAATCGCAATCTTGCAAAACGGAGGCGAAATTGAGGACGGCATGACGCAGGAGGAGATAAACGAGTATTGGAACGAAATTTTCGGCGCGACCGGCGGCAACTCGATGGCCGATTTGGACAATTCCCTGAACATAGACTGGGCCGGAACCGAATCCAGCGTTCGCGGACAAAACGCGTTCGTCGCCGGCGACGAATATTGCAAGCAGCACTTGACCGGATGCTTTTATATGGCCGAAAACATGAAGTCGATGTATCGCACGACAATCGGCCAGGATTGCAAGAAATACGAAAACAATCTGAAGAAATTGAAATACGCGGCCGAGCAGGCGGTCAATGGCATGCAATAACGCGATATTGTTTGCAGCGGGAAATGCGTAACTCGCAATCCATCATTATGTTGCTTTTTCGCATGGCGCCGACAATAGAATGACGAGAAGAGGTCATTCGCTGCAGGTTAACCATGCCAGCGGATTCTCGCGGATATGAGAACCGCAAAAATCCGTTAAGTTTTTCCAAGAATTATCGTGAAATCCTGCAATGTAAGCGAAAATAGTAACGTCAGCTAAAAATTCACTATTTGCATAACACCTTATATTTCATATGAACGTATGAATTCTTAAGTTCTTTTGCAGAGATAAGCTTCAATGCCTTTATTTTTGCCAATTCTTTTGTCGATTTTAAAGAATCGCCGTCCAGCAGTGTCGGCGTACTGGCTCCGCCGACCAGAATTGGCGCTATGAAAACGGACACCTCGTCAATATATCCTTCGCGGACAAGTTTGGCGTTCAACATTCCTCCGGTCTGAATGGTAATACGTTTAATGCCGAACGTTTCACGAAGTTGCATAAAAAAGTCTTCGAAGTTCAATTTTTTGTCATAACAACAGATGGTTATGTTATTTGTCTTACATGAAAAAGCGGGATGTTTTTTGTTTGTAGTCGCAAGATAGAGATGAGCGCTCTTTTCCACAATGTTTTCAACCCCGGTTTTGGTTAGGTTTTCGTTGTCCACGACAATAAAACTGACGGGCGTTTATTTACTTTCTGCTTTTTGTTGATGCCAAGCTTGGCCAAGACTTTGCCAGAAATCATTGAATGAAGGTCCGTTGTCTGTTCATAGTCGTAATATTGCTTCAGTCCTTCGCAGGCGTCGGCAATTAGGGGTATATCTTTATCAAAGTCCATTTTGTCGCCTAATCCCGTAGATATTTTACCATCCAAAGATATAAGCATAAACAAAGTATTGAAAGGGCGTTTCATAATGACCTATTATTTCCGGCAATCGTATATTAAAAACATACCGCCTGTCTCTTGTTGATTGTCGCCTATCCGTTCATCGCCGCGAAGAAATCGACGTTCGTTTTCGTGACGCGCAGTTTGTCCAGCAAAAACTCCATCGCCTCCAGCGTCTGCATGGGATTCAGCACGCGACGCAGAACCCACATTTTCTGCAGGGCCTCCTTGCTGACCAGCAATTCCTCCTTGCGCGTGCCGCTGCGGTTGATGTCAATCGCCGGATAAACCCGCTTGTCGGACAACTTGCGGTCAAGAATGATTTCGCTGTTTCCGGTTCCCTTGAACTCCTCGAAAATAATGTCGTCCATCTTGCTGCCGGTTTCAATCAGCGCGGTCGCGATTATGGACAGCGACCCGCCTTCTTCCAGATTCCGCGCCGCGCCGAAAAACTTTTTCGGCCGCTGCAGCGCCTGGGCGTCCACGCCGCCCGTCAGAACCTTGCCGCTGGACGGCATGATGGTATTGTATGCGCGGGCCAGGCGGGTGATGGAGTCCAGGAGAATCACGACGTCCTTGCCGCCCTCGACCAGCCGCTTTGCCTTTTCGATGACCATCTCGGCAACCTGGATGTGGCGCGCCGCCGGCTCGTCGAACGTGGACGACACGACCTCGCCCCTGACGCTGCGCTTCATGTCTGTGACCTCTTCCGGCCGCTCGTCAATCAGCAGGACAATCAGGTGCGCGTCCGGAAAGTTCGTCGCGACGGAATGCGCGATGTTTTGCAGCATGATTGTCTTTCCGGTGCGCGGCGGCGCGACGACCAGCGAGCGCTGGCCGAATCCGGTCGGCGACACCAGGTCAATCACGCGCGCGGACAACGAGCGCCCCTTTTCCTTGTCCTCTTCGACCTCCATCTTCATCATGCGGTCGGGATATAAGGGCGTCTTGTCGTCGAACGACACGCGGTGGCGCAGGTCTTCCGGCACGCCGCCGTTGACCCGCTCGATTGTTTCCAGCGCGAAGTAACGCTCCGACTCGTTCTGCGGCGCCTGAATCTGCCCTTCCACATAGTCCCCGGTTTTCAGGCCGTATTTCTTTATCAGCGACGGCGACACATACAGGTCGTCCGGCCCGGCCAGATAATTCGACTCCGACGCGCGCAGGAATCCGAATCCGTCCTGCATTTTTTCCAAAACCCCGTCGCCGACCAGCGTCGTTTTCTTGTCCGCCGCGATGACCGACAGAATCGCGAACCTGAGCTGCTTCACGTCCAGCTGCGAGGCGTTTTCGATGCCCTTGTCCTCCGCCATTTTCAGCAATTGCTGCGGATTCTTCTGCTTTAATTCATTTACATGCATAACCATGCCTTTTTGGTTGTAAAAAACATATGGATTTCTCTATTACGAACGAATGTTCCCGCGGATTATAGCGCGGTTTTTGACAAGACGCAAGTCTTTAATTATTCGGATTTTTCCGTCGCCGCCTTGATTTTTCCCTGAATCCCCTTGGACACGTTTTTCACGACCGCGGCGATGTTGTCCCGCAGTTTTTCGGCGTCCTGCGATATTTTATCCTGGATTGACAGGTCTTTGAACAATCTTTTGACCAGGGTCGGGATTGCGTTCATAAACATCCCGACGAATATGCCGGCAAAAATCATGTTCACCATCGAACCGTTGTTCAGGGACAGCGCGTCCATCAGGTATTTGCTGTCGTTGGTTTGCAGGGCATAAACCAGCGCGTTCGTTCCGTTCATATCCCCGACGACTTCTCTTAAAAACAGCACCGCGAACCCCGAAAACAACCCGACCAGCGCGATTCCGCACGTATTTTTCACCGCGTCGTTGATTATTTCCATTATGTTTTGTTTTCCAGATGGAAAAATCGTCCACCCGGAAAACAGCCAGCCCAGCAGCATCAGCGGCAGCATCACCAAATCCAGCGACAACTTTACGAACACTTCCAGAAAATACAGCGGGACGGGCATCAGCGCCCAGAAAAACATCATCATGATTGTCAGTCCCGCAATCAGCAGCAGCACGTTCGGCAAAAAATGAAGAAACATATAGTCCGCGTCGAACGCCATGTTCGCGAACGCCCAGCCAAGCGTCATCCCGAGCCCTGTGATTTGGTGAAACTCCGCAATCTGGCACGACACGTTGTGGCGCAGTTTCGGGCTGTATGCCTGCGCGTCGGCGTCCGACGGGTCGTTCAGGGCGGTCGCAATCAGGCATTTCTCGAAACTTTGGTCTTCCGGCTGAATATAGTCGCGCGCGACATGGTTGTATGAAAGCCCCACGTTCATGACCGGCGCGACAAACGTATCCATCATGAACTTTGGCAGCGGAAACGCCAGAATCGCCGCGACAAAGGCCAGCTTGATTACCTGCATGCCGAACATCCCGGTTATTTGCCAGGCGTCCGGATTGCCGCTGACATGAATGTAGTCGTCGATGATTTTCCAGGCGAACCATACGAACGTCAGTCCCGCCGCAATCGGAATTATGTTCGTCCCAATCGCGCCGTATATTTTCGGGATGAAGTCCGACAGATTTTTCAGAATGCCGGAAAACAGGTCGCACGACCAGCAGCTGGAAAAAAACGCCAGCCCATCGGACAAATCGACCGGCACGAACGAGCGGTAGATTGAAAATCCCGCGACGGCGACCGCCGCCACAATCAGCGCGACCACCAGCGGCGGAATGGCCGACGCGCCGAACGGAACGTAAAACAGCAGCCCCGCCAAAAACGCGCGAAGTTTTTTCACATGATAATTATATCATAGACCGACACCGCTTTTTTATAATATAATCGGCGCATATGTGGGATTGGGTTGACGTTTTTTCGTTGTCCTGGGTCGTGCCGCTGGTTTTGGATTCGATGATGGCGGTCGCGACGGCGGTCTATGACTATTTCGTGGGCTCCGGGGACGGCATAATTTATGTGCTGATGTGGGGATGGCTGGCGTTTTCAATCGGCCTATATTTGGTCAAGATGTATTTTCCGAAAAGCTGGCTGGAATTTTTCGGGCTTTCCGAAGGCGGCGAGATGTACGGCGGCGTCCCGGGCGGCATGGACATAGGAATCAAGGTTCTGCGCCCGATGCTGCGCGCGATGTTCGCCATCGTGATTTTGCTGCAGATAAAACCGAACTCTATCTCGCGCTTCGTCATCAATCCGTTTTTGGAGTTCGGCGCGGTTTACGTCAATTCGATTGTGACCGCCCTTCCCGCGAGCCTGCCGGCGTCCGCCGTGGAATGCCCGGAGGAGCTGGGCGATTACCTGTCCAAGGATTCGTGCGAGTTTTTGACGCGGCCCATCGACGGGATATCGGCGCTTAACAACAAAATGATAAAACGCGGGAGCATCCTTCTATCCAAAGGCCTCGGCGAGCTGACAATCCCGATTATCGGCGTCAAAAGCGGCATTTTGAACATAATCACCGGCGCGGTTCTGATTGCGACGTTCTTTTCCAACAATCTGTTCATGGCGCTTTTGATTCTGCAGGGGATTTTCAAGTTCGGGCTGTCGCTGATTCTATATCCGTTCAAGGTTTTGATTTTCGTCGTGAAAGACGACGGCGCCGCATGGTTCAACCCATGGCGCGCATTCAACGATTTGGCCGACTCGCTGAAAAAGCTGGTGATTGCGATGATTGCCGTGGCATTCATCCTGCTTATCAACATTTCAATCCTCGGCGCGCTGTTCAATTCCGACATAGACAACCTCGACGGAGTCGGCGGCCATTCAATCACCTGGACGATGGCAATCATGACGTTCTGGATTATGCAGCGGGTGTTCGCGCTGACGCGCGACAAGCTGGAATCGTATGTGGACCCGGATTTGCAGGGACTGTATCAGAAGGTTGCGGACAATGCCAAGACGGTTTCCAAGAACGCGGCCGAATGGGGAAAGAAAGCGTTCGATATATTGAAAAAGAAAGAAAAATGAGCAATATGGCAAACGATTTTGTGAACAGTTTCGTCCAGTGCTGGGGCTGCCCGATTTTCGACCGCTTGTTCCAGACGGTTTCGACGGCCGGGGCGGCGATATACGGGCAGATGATTCTATGGGCGTGGGCGGTTCTGGTCGGATTCTGGGCGTTCTATGTATTGATGGCCGTCTGGCGGAACCTTGCGGACAAAGACACTAAAGACTGGATGCATCAGGAAAGGATGAGGCCCGTGTTCATCAATTCGCTGCTGGTCGGCGTTATGCTCGGAATGGGCGTCGCGTTTCCAAAGCTCATAACGACAATCACTTTCGAGCCGGTGGCCGCGGTGACCGCCAATTATGCCGAGGCGGTTTTGCAAACGGACGCCAGGACGGTCGCCGAACGCGTCTATTATCATCCGCAAAGCATGTCCGACGACGGATTCTTCCGCCCGGAACTGCGGGACAAGACCATAAACCTGATGAAGACCACTATCACCCAGTTTCAGAGCATGATAAAACTCGGGATTGCGGTGATGGAGCATTCGTTTTCGTTCAAGGCGCTGTTCAGGTCCGTGAATCTTTTGGGAAATCTTTTGAAGCAAATCCTGATGTTCATGATGGGCGCGTATCTGGTGTTCACGTTCTTCCAATTGTTCATGCGGTTCTGCTTTTACTTCGTCGACGTCATAGTCGCGCTGGCGAAATTCGCGTTTTTCTTCCCTTTAATGATGGTTCTGTTCGTGTTCAAGAACGCGCCGGCGTTCGAGAAATCAAAGGCGTCGGAACTGGTGCAGAATATGGGCGGCGCCTTCGCGCCGGGATTGATAAAGGATGTTTTCAATTCGATTTGCGCCCTTGCGGTCGCGGTCATGACATACACCGTCGCGATGGTTCTGGTCGCGAAATTCTTCGCGTCCGACGCCGTGTCGTCGAATGAAATAGTCAGGCATGTTTTGGACGGAACCGTCATCGGCGCCGATATTTTTTCGGACGAATACATGGTCAACCTGACTCTGATGGGCTGCATCGTGATAGGATTTCTCATAAATTATCTGACATCCCATATACCGGCCATAGAAAAGGAGATATTCGCGGCGTTCGGCGTCAGTCCCGAGAAGAAAATGGGCGAGGAAATCGGCAAAAATGTCGAAACCGTCCTCAAAAACGCGGTCGGCGGCGCCGCGGCGAAAATCAAAGTTATAAAGGACGGCGGGGCAAAGGGCGAAGGGGCCGATAAAAAAACCGACGAAGGAACGGACAAGAAGACGAAATGAAAGCGGCAATCATAAAAATCATCATACAAATCGTTCTATGGCTGATTCTGCTCTGCGTCGGCACGTGGTATTTGTATTCGTCCATAGGGGGAATATCCATTCCGTATGCGTCGATGCCGAGATTCCTGCAATCAATCGGCGCGTGCGACGCGAACGGGGTCTGCGACATCGCGTCCGCGAACGGATGCTTTCTGTGCCCGTATGTCCAGAAACTGTTTCTGGTAATCGGCAAGGCGACGGCCGTCCTGTGGGACGCGATTATCGGCCACACATGGATTATCCTTGTCATAGGGCTGGCCGTTTTCATGTTCTGGCAGGCATACGAGGTCATAAAGGAATCCAACAAGGAAAACGCGGCGCTGGAGAATACGGGCGAGAAAAAACTGAACTTTGCGAAATGGTGGGACGCCGTCAGAAAGCAGATTTTCCGCGTCATGGTCGTGTGCGCGTTGCTTGGCGCGGTCGGATTCGGCGGAGGCAGGGCGCTGCAATGGACGGGGAACGCGATTATTTACCCGGTGATGAGCATCGGAACGTCGCTGTCCATAGCGGCGACGGAAACGGGCGCGGGCGGCGCGGCGTGCCCGGTTCAGGAAAACGAGGAGCAAAATCCCATGATAGGGGTGTCCGATTCGTTCATGTGCGTCATAGGAAACCTGAACGCGGCGGTTTTATACGGCGCCAATACCGGATTCGCGATGATGAACTTCGCGTGGATGGGGCTCGGAGGCGGATTTTTCACGTGGCTGGGCGGGCTCGCGATAGTGCTGCTTTTCTTATATATCGGATTCAACGTCGTGTTCAAGGTGCTGAACGTCGTCTTCAACCTGGTGTTTCTGATAATATTCATGCCGTTGCTCTTGGCGGCCGCCGCGTTCGACGAGACATGGAAACTGGCGTCCGGCGTTCTGAACGGCGCAATCGGGATTCTGGCGAAGGCGGCGGTCGGCGTCATAGGCATCACGCTGAATGTCATGATTGTGTCCGCGCTGGTGAATCACGGCATGCAGTCCACCATGTCGTCCGACACGGCGGCGGAATACGCGATTATCGAAAAGTGCGAGAAATCGTCGGCCAACGAAAAAGGCGAAATCGAAGCCGCGGCGTTCAAGGCGTGCTTCGAGGCCGAACGCAGGGCGAACCCGTCCGCGTTCGGATACCTCGACAAAGGCTGGGATTTCCTGGTCATGATGCTGTTCATCTTCGCGGTGTATTACCTGCTGATAAACAAAGAACTGGAGAAAAGAATGGGCATCTCGGAAAAAGACATGTATTTCGAGTTCGGCAGCAATCTGAAAACGTTCGGCCAGACGCTTTGGAAACTGCCGTCCAAAATCATTAATAAAATACCGGTCGGGAAGAAATGAAGCGACTGCTGCTGGTTCTTATTTTGTTTTTCCCATTCGCGCGGATTGCGGCCGCGGACGACGAGGTGTTCAAGATTAGCGAAGACGCCTACAAATCGATGACGGAACGGATGTCCGGCCACATAGACAAGTTCGGCGCGTCTATCCGCGACAACTTCGGAACGGACGGACAATTGGTGGCGGACTTCGTGCCCGTGGAGGCCAGGGTCGGAGGATTCTTCATATCGGCGCTGTCGTCCGTCGCGCGCGCGGTATACAAGATATTCGTTCCGTTCCTGAACGCCCTGGTTCTCGCGCTGTTCGCATTTTGGATTTTTATGGAATCGTGGCAGATGATGAAAGGCGACAATAATTATTGGAACCTGGCGGAGCGCGTCGTCAAAAAAGGCGCGCTGATTGTCGTATGGCTGTGGATACTGAACAACGACCCGGCGGAACTGTTCATGTGGCTGATGTCGCCGATTATAACCGTCGGCAACGGCATGGCCGATTTGATTTTCTCGGGCACGGCGAAAATCGTCGGCGCAAAACTGCCCGACACGTGCGCGGCGATTCACGATTGGCTGGATGCCGGCAGCAGCCTGCTGATTCCAGGCCCCGAAGCCGCCGATTTGCTGTGCATGCCGGTTCGCGCGGCGGGATTTTTCTACACCAACGTGGCCGCCGGGCTCGGATGGATGGCGCAGGGGCTCGGCAGAAACGGGCTGATGTTCCTTATGGGATTGGTATTCGTGCTTCTGTTCATGTATAATATTTGGAAGTTCGCAATTTCGGCGCTGGGCGTCGTCGTCGACCTATTCTTCGTCCTGATGTTTCTGCCGTTCACCGCGGTCAAGGAATGCTTTGCCAACAAGGACATGAAATACAACGGCATTTTCGCGCCCGTGTTCAACGAGTTCGTCGGATTTGTAAAGGACGCCGGGATAGCCGAGCAGGCAATGAAATTCGTCAGGGCCATGATTTACTTCGTCGTCCTATCGCTCGTATCGGCGATTTGCATGGTGCTGATGTCCGGCGCGGAGGGAGATTTCATGTCAATCCTGATTTGCGGATGCATCACCGCCTACCTTCTGGGGAAGACGGGGGCGCTTGCCGAAAAACTTGGCGGAAAAATTGACGACGAAATCGGTTCGCAGATAGCGGGGGTTGTCCAAGGCGTGGGAAAGAACGTCTTGAAGTGGGGCGAGAACGCCGCCAAAATTATAGCGAAAGGCAAGTCGAAGTCATAATGCCCGACAGATTTCTGTTTCTATCAATCTTCGCGTTCGCATCCGGCGCGGCGTTGTATTTTTCCCTGCCGGCCGAACCGGTCGTAAGATTTCCGATTTTGCTCTGCGTCCTTCTGCTCGCATGCTTCATAAGATACAGGTGGCTGATTTTCGTTTTTCTCTTGGGATTTTTCTATTCGTCGTTCCGGACGGGACTGACGGACACGAAACTGCTGCGCCACGGCCAAAGAAACGCCGAGGTCGCCGGCGTGATAGAGGATATCGACTACACCGACAGGAACCAGCGCGTGTTCGTCCGGACGCCGGACGATTTCCTGCTCAGGATTTCCGTTCCGAAAAATCAGAGCTGCGCGATTGGCTCGGAAATATCGCTGCGCGCAGACCTTTACGCGCCGATGCCCGCGGACGCGTTCAACAAGTTTGATTACAGGCGGTGGAGTTTCTTCAACGGCCTGTCCGCGACCGGAACGGCCAGGGCCGGCGGCTGCCCGGGCGGAAACAACGAAAGCCTTCGCGCGTTCGTCCGCGGCAAGGCGGACAACAAACTGGCGGACAGTTTGGTTCTCGGCTATAAAAACGCGATTCCGAAAAGCGATTTCGAGAAAATAAAGGCGGCCGGAATCGCGCATGTTTTCTCGATTTCCGGATATCATCTGACATTGGTCGGCGGCTGGCTGTTTTTTGTGTTTCTGACGCTCGCAAAATGTTTTCCGGCGGTCGTCAGAAGGATTCCGGCGCGGAACGTCGCGTTGCCGCCGACCGCCGCGGGATTGTGCTTTTATCTTGTTTTGTCCGGCTCGGGCGTCGCGACAATCCGCTCGTTCATCATGGCGTCGGCCGGATTTTTCGCGATGATGCTGAACCGCAGGGTTCTGACGCTCAGAAACGCCGCGCTCGTGTTCGGCGTCATGATTGCCGCAAAGCCGTTCTGGCTGGTTTCCGCGGGATTTCAAATGTCGTTCGCGGCGATTTTCGGACTGCTGTGCTTCTTCGAGAACCGCAAGACGCCGAATATCGGCAAGACGGCCAAGTTCTTTTATTTCCTTGGCATGTCGACATTGGTCGCGACAATTTGGACGTTTCCGTTCGTCGCCTATCATTTCGGCAGTTTTCCGATTTACGGACTGATTGGGAACATGGCTCTGCTTCCCGTATTTTCAATCGCAATCATGCCGCTTGTCTTGATTGGAACGATAACGTCGGTTTTCGGATGGAGATTCCCGTTCGTCATATCCGACTGGCTTTACGACGCCGCGATTGGTTTCGCGGGACGGCTTGCGTCGCTGCCGTTCGCGCAGGCCGGGTTCGGCGACATTCCGGGATTCGCGTTGTTTCTGGCGTTCGCCGGAATGACGCTGTTCGTTTTGGCGCGAAAGAAATCGGCGTGCGTTTTGTTCGCGTGCGCGCTGTTCTACGCGGTTTTTCAGCCGTCGCCGGTTCTGCGCGCGACATCGGACGGAGAGGTCGTCGGGTTCTCGAAGAACGGAAAGACATGCTTCAACGTCAATTATTCCGAAAAACATCCGTTTATAATTCCGCGCGGAAACAAGCTGCGCGCCGACTGCAGGAAGGGAATATGCGAATACAAGACAGAAAACTGGACGGCGGTTTCCGCGCAAAGGTTTCTTCCGCTGGCCGCAAACATGGGAAAATTATGCGATTATGATTTCATAATATCCTATCTGCCGCTGGAATTGCCCGCGTGCCAAAACAAGGTCGTTTCCGGAGGCGCCAGGATTTATTCCGACGGCGAAGTCGAGAAAATCGAAGCGAATCGTTGGCTTGACCGGTAATTTCATTTTCTGCTAGGATAAAACCTGTGAGAAAGGCATTTTGCTTATTGTTTTCCGCCCTGTGTCTTTGGGGGGCGAAGGCCGCGGATTACAACGCCGTATTGGTCGCCGACGTCGATTCCGGAAAGATAATCTATTCCGAGAATGCGGACGACCTGAACTACCCGGCGTCGCTGACAAAAATAATGACCCTGTATCTGACGTTCAACGCGTTGGAAAGCGGACGGCTGCGCCCGGACCAAAATCTGATTGTCTCCAAAAACGCCGCGAACGCGAGGCCGGTCAAAATCGGATTGCCGGCCGGCAGCAAAATCACGGTCGAAAACGCAATCAAGGCGGTCGCGGTTTATTCCGCGAACGACATGGCGGTCGTCCTGTCCGAAAATCTGACGGGGGACGAGGGGGACTTCGCCGCGATGATGACGCGCGTGGCGAACGAGGTCGGGCTAAGGCAAACCAACTTTTCCAACGCGTCCGGACTGTCCGACGACGACCACATCTCGACAGCCAAGGACATGGCGCTGCTTGCGATTGCCGTCAAAAAACACTATCCGCAATATTGGCATTACTTCTCGATTCCTTATTTTTCCTACGCCGGGAAAAGTTTCAAGAACGGCAACAGCCTGCTCGGGACATACGACGGCTGCGACGGGATGAAAACCGGATTCACGAACAAATCGAAATATTCGCTGATAGCGACGGCAAAGAGAAACAAGAAACACCTGGTGTCCATCGTTCTGGGCGCGGACGGCAAGGCGGCGAGGAACGCCGTGTCGCGCGCGCTGCTGGACTATGGGTTCGGAAACGCGAAAGAGTTCAGGGTCAAATACGCCGCGGACGCGCCAAAGTACGAAGAGGACGAGGATGTGGCATACGAAAGCCCGAGGCCCGGCCGGCAGTCCCATCAATCCGCTTACGCGGGCTCGGCCGGCGTGCAATTCGGCGCGTTCAGCTCGGAAAGGAACGCGAAACTGCAGCAGGAGAAGGTTTACGCCCTGTTCGGATTGAACACATATTTGGAAAAAGGCGGGGGCATGTTCCGCGTGCGCGCGAAAATGTCGGAATCCGAGGCGCAGAGAATCAAATCCCAGTGCGCGGCGCGCGGCGTGGATTGCTTTGTGTTCCGCTAGAAAGCGCGCGTAAGAAAAATGATATTGCTCGACAAGTTGATTTTGCAGTTCTCCAGGCTTCCGCGCGTCGGGCGAAGGGCGGCGACGCGCATCGCGGTATCGCTGCTTCAGGACAAAACCGGCGCCGGGCGGGAGCTCGCGAACGCCATCGCGGCCGCGGTTGAGAAAATCAGGCCGTGCCCCGTCTGCGGCTGTCTGGCGGAAAACGAACTGTGCGATTACTGCAGGGACGGCGGCCGCGCGAACGGCCAGTTGTGCGTCGTGCGGGATTTTGGCGACGTATCGGTGCTGGAAAAGGCCGGCATCTTCCACGGGCGTTATCACATCATCGGCGGGCTTTTGTCCGGGGCGAACGGAATCACGCCCGACGACCTGCGCGTTTCCGGCCTTTCCGCGCGCATAAAAAACGAGGGCGTAACGGAAATCATCTTCGCGCTTCCGAACACCATGGAGGGCAAGACGACGCAGCAATACATAGCGTCGAAACTGTCCGGTTCCTGCGCCGCGTTCTCGGAACTGGCGTCCGGCGTGCCGATGGGCGGAGATTTGGATTATATAGACGACGGAACATTGGCGCTTGCATTCGGCGACAGAAAAGTTCTAAAATAGGACGAAAGGAGATTTCCATGAAGAAAATCATTATCGGAATGTTCGCGCTTTTATTTCTGGCGGCGTGCGGCGAGCAGGAAGCGAATGTCGGCGATACCATCTCGATTCATTTCGAAGGATTTCTCAACGGCGAGCAGTTTCCAGGCGGAACGGGCGATTCGGACCTGAAGCTCGGCAGCGGCGAGTTTATTCCCGGATTCGAAGAGCAGCTGATTGGCGTGAGGAAAGGGGATGTTCGCGAAGTAAAGCTGCGTTTTCCCGACCAATATCTTCCCGGTCTTGCCGGAAAGGAAGTCATGTTCAGAGTGACGGTCAAAAAATTAAAATAATAAAAACTTCTTGCATTTGATTCCGATATTCCATAGAATGGCGCTTGAATCCAGAGGGATTTGGGTTCGGGGCGTAAGAACCTCTATGCGTGCGTCATGAGCGACGAAAAAACTCCAACAAATGGTTGGAGTGTGGCGAATATATCGAATAAACCACGCAATTCACGCAATTGTTCTTAAACTCCAACCGCCAAATCCACGGCGGTTTTTTGTAACAAATTAAGGAGATGACTATGAGAAAAGCCATATTTTTGATTTCAATTTTTGCATTCGCGTCAATTGCCGGCACCGCGTCCGCCGCAAAACTATGCCAATTGGACTGGCTGAACGCATGGCAAAATGCGAGCGGAGGACTGTCTAACTCCAGATATTCATACAGCCGTGGTAATTCCGATGCGTCAGGCAACGGAGGAACGGGAATATGGTCTGTGATTTCCGACCATGGAAGTTCCGGCGCATACCATACGGTCTCGGGTCAATCATTTTGTTCAAACGTCAACAGCGGCGCATATCTCAATTCCCTCAGTTTCGACACCGACGTAACGGGAAACAATAAAAACTGTTGGTGCAGGATGACAAGTCCCAATCTTGGCGGTTCCTGGGTGTTCTCATGCGCCCTTCCGAGTTCGGCCTGGTGCGCGAGCGCCTGTCCGACCAGATGCGCGGGGTGCATTCATGACGGCGAGAACAGTTCGTGCAGGCGCTCCGCCGTCCTCGCGCTGCCATAAAAACAAAAAAAATGGCAATGCCTTTCGTCATTCCGTCGCGGCGCCGAATGGCGTCGACAACAAGACCAAGTAATTAATCCAAATCCGATTTCGTCTTTACAAATACTTTCTGAAAGAAAATCTTTGTCATTCCGGCGAAGGTCTGAATGACAAAAATCGCAAAGCGATTTTTATAAAAAAGCAAGACGCAAAAGTGTCGTCATTCCGGCGTCCTGCCACAGGGCGGGAACTCCGGAATCCAGGTGAAACATATGCATGCGGGGCTTTGCCTTGCGTGTTCCTATATGCGGATAAAAACAGGCGGCATAATAGGAATAACGCAATTTTGGAAATTGAAGCGGAGCCGGGGAACAAATACAGGGTAGTTATTGAAATCGTAAACGGGCGAAACTTTACTACAGCCGCATTTCAAATAAAAGAAATTTCCCGGACGCCAAGTGGCGACTTTGATAATTCCGGCTTCATTGGAACAAATCCGACTGCACCGACCATTCCGGGCAAATCTATTGATTTTATGAACGAATTAAAGAAAAATGTCAAGACGAACTCCGAAATCATCGAGCAATCAAACGTCCAAAACTCTGTTTGAACAACGATATAACGTGCAAGCAAGTATACAGGGTGCGGCTGTTTCATGCACTCTGTTACCTACTCTTTGTTATTTTGTTCTATAAATAAAAAGGCTCGCTTCGCT
>JAITQO010000005.1 GCA_031288835.1 Rickettsiales bacterium
GACCATGCCGGGGGGTTCACAATGCAGAAAGCAGCCGATATTTTGCTCAGATACCAGTGCTCCCGCACCGCAACAGTGACGGACTTCTTACAGCCCTGAACCCAAATCCCTTCGGATTCAGTTATCATTTTACCCGGAATTAGGAATAAATGCAAGGAAAAAAGGGAAAAGAGACGAAGGATAAGGGACTGTGGGGCGTCGCAGTGACAAACTGATAAAGCGATGTAGACGCGGCGACAAAGTTGCCGTCATTCCCGGCGCCTTTCCCCTTGCCATTCCATTGTTTTTTTATGCTTGCCATTCCCGCACTTCTCTCCTTGTCATTCCCGCCCCCGCCTTCGCGGGGGTAAACTCCGGCGGGAATAACAAGGGGAAAGGAGCGGGAACGAAAACCAAAACAAACCCGAAGGGTTTGTCATTCCCGCGGAGGCGGGAATAGGGTCTATAAACCGTGAGCGAAGCGAACCATCTTTTATTTTAAAGAACATATAACGAAGAACGAATAATAGTAAAGCAAATAACAATGTGCAGGGAACAAGCACACCTTGCCGCATGATTCCGCATTTTACTTGTTTGCACGTCCTGCCGTTGCTCAAACAGAGTTTTTGCTTACAGGTCGAAAGACCCTATTCCCGCCGGAGTTTACCCCCGCGAAGGCGGGGGCGGGAATGACAAGGAGAGAAGTGCGGGAATGACGAAATACGACGCTAAAACTTTCCCGCCAATCCGACGCGAATCCCAACGCTGCGGTAGAAACTGTTTACCTCGCTTTTCATCGTGCATGTCCAAGACTTGCCGCACGACTCATACAAATCCTTGATACTGATGGCGGTCGGGTGGCCGTCCACAAGGGCGTCGCCCGAGTCAATGGGATTATACATGTTCGACTCGACGCCGCCCCACGCGGTGCCGTCGCCGTAAATCTGCTTCAAAATATCCGTGTAAAAACCCTCGTTGATATAAGTCTTCGCATCCGCGCCTTTAACGGAATAATAATCGTATGTCAGCCCTATGGTAAGCCCGAAGTTTTGGCCCATCATCGTCGTCCAGCTCGCCAACAATCCCAGATGCATCGCGCCGAACATTTTCTTGGAATCCTCGACCGACGTCGGATGCTGCCAGTCGGGACGATACGGCTGGTCGCCCTTGGAATGATACCCGGGAAGCCCCAATTCTACGCGCGCGTCGACGCGGCCGCCCGCGCCCAGCTCGCTCTCGATATCAACCGCCGCATACGGGCCGTTCCAAGAGACGTCGTATACATGGGTCTTGCCGGACTGCGAGAAAGAAAACGTGTCGCCGTTCGATACGTATACGGTTCCGCTGTCGGATACGTGCCACCAGCTGTATCCGTCGTCGCTGTCCGGATTTCCGCTGGTCATGCCGGCGCCGCTCGACGCGCTTCCGTCCCATATCCAGGAGAAAGCCGGACATTGTTTTTCGCCGTTGCCCTTGTCATTGCACCAGTTGTCCGCAACCGACAGCCCGTGGTTGTTCGACGTGTTCAGCTTATAGTTGAACATCCTGTATCCGACGCTGGGCGTCAGCCTTACGTTTCCGAACCCGAACTTGTTGGCCAAGCCGACGCCGGCGTTTACTCCGAACAGGCTGCCCTTCGAGGATTCGCCGATTGACAAAACCCTCGTATTAGTCGTGAAGGTTATCGGATTGCCGGACGCGTCTTTTCCATCGTATGAAGTCGCCATTCCGCCGTTGGTTATGTCGTCGTCTGTCATTTTAGTCGAGCCGGACTGCATTCCGTATTGCAATCCGCCGTCAATGACCCAACTGCCGTATTTGTATCCGCCTTTCACATCCAGAACGTTCCATGCTACATCGCTGTAATTCAGAACCGAACCGGTGGATTTCATGTCAAAGTTCCACTGCGAGTATTGGCGCGAAATCCCGCCTGAAAGATAAAACCCCTGGCTGGCGGCGGCGGGCGCGGCGGCGGACTGGCGCCGCTGTTGCGACGAAGCCCCTCCATATCCGCCGGATTGGGAGCCGCCCTGCGTTCTCTGATAATAATTTCCGCCGTTATACCCGGACGTTCCGCGATTCTGCGGCTGATAATATCCGGACCCGGCGGAATAATACCTTTGCGGAGACTGATAGCCGCCCGTCCCCATGTATGTTCCCGCGGAGAACAGCGGCAACGGGCATGCGGCAAGCGACAACAGGCAAAATAATTTCTTCAATGAACTCTCCTACATTTTCCTATATTTTATCATAAAACGCTTGAAAAAAAAAATGCAAAGGGTAGAATATCGTCATCGCGGGCTTATGGCGAAATTGGTAGACGCGCAGCACTAAGGATGCTGTGGAGAAATCCTTGGGGGTTCAAGTCCCCCTAAGCCCACCAAAAAACCGTCCGAGGCGGCGAGGATAGCTCCAAAACGCCAAGGCAGAAGAGTTTAAAGGAAACACAAAATGAAACTATTTTCCGGAACAAGCAATATCCCGCTTACAGAAAAAATCGCGGCGAACGTCAGCCAGCCGGTCGGGGCCGTGGTAATCAAAAAATTCGCGGACGGAGAGAATTATGTCGAGCTTCTACATTCGGCGCGGGGAGAAGATGTGGCGCTGATTCAATCCTTTTCCAAACCGTCCGACGACGCCGTCATGGAAACCCTTCTGGACCTGATTAAATCCCTGGCCAGGTCGGTCGACAAAGCCGTCGTTAAAAAACTGATGACGCTGATACAATCCCTGCCCAAGCCGGTCAACGACACCGTCATGGAAACCCTGCTGATGCTCGACGCGCTGAAGCGGAACGGCGCGAAGCGCATAACCCTGGTCGCGCCGTATCTGGGATACAGCCGGCAGGACAGGCGCGCCGGCGACTCCCGCTCGCCTATTTCCGCGAAACTGCTGGCTGACATGCTGCAGGTCGCCGGCGTGAACCAAATCATCACCGCCGACGTCCACAATCTGGCGATAGAGGGATTCTACAACATTCCTTTCATGAACGCGTCGACGGCGGAACTGTTCGCCAACGACATATGCGCGCGCAATCATATCGAAAACGCCGTGATTGTCATTCCGGACGCCGGCGGCAGCGCGCGCGCTCGCTCTGTCGCGAAGAGGCTGGACGCCGACGTCGTGCTGATTGACAAGCGGCGCGAACACGCGAACAAAATCGAATCAATGCGCCTGGTCGGCGACGTCAGGCACAGGGACGCCATTCTGGTCGACGATATAATCGACACTGGTGGAACATTGATGAACGGCGCCGCGCTGCTGCTCGACAAAGGGGCGCAATCGGTGCGCGTGTATGCGTCGCACGGCCTGTTTTCGGGCGACGCGCTGGAGAAAATCGACAGCTCGGCGATATCCGAGGTGGTCGTGACGGATTCCATCAACAATCCGAATCTGGAAAATGCCCCAAAAATCCGCCAGGTTTCGATGGCGCAGTTGTTAACGAACACAATTCGCCGCTCGGTCGAAAGATAACAAAGCGATTGTTTTTGATGACAGGAAAAATGGCGGAGAGATGCGGGATTCGAGCCGAGTAATTCCTGCGCCCATTTTTTAATAAAAATTTCCGCGAAGTCTTCGCTGGAAATAAGGCCGATACGGCCCCGCGCCTTTATTCATCTTTCTTTCCGGATTTTCTTTCCGGATTTTCCGACGCCTCTTCCGCCGGCTGTTCGGCAATCTGCTCCGCGGCGTGCTCGGAACCCTCGGCGGCCGATTCGGAATCCGGCTTATCGTCCCTCTTTATGGATTTTCCCGCGACCAGCGCGTCGATTTCATCCTGCGTTCGCGCGACATAGACCTTCACGTCGGCAACCACGTCCGGATGCAGCGCGATTTTCACATCCCACGCGCCGACCTCTTTTATCGGCTGGCCGAGCAGAACCTGTTCGGACAAAACCTCGCTTCCGGTCAAATCAAATATCAGTTTCGCGATGTCGCGGCTGGACACGCTGCCATAAAGGTGCCCGGTGTCGCCCGCGCTGCGAATCAGGTGCAGTTTCGCGGCCGTTATTTCCGGAAGGCCGTCTTCGGCCGCTTTTCTCGCCGATTCGTGGCGCGCAACCAGCTCCGCCTTCCTATCCTCGAACGCCGTCGCGTTTTCCCTGCTGAACCGGAGCGCCTTGCCCTTCGGCAGCAGATAGTTCCGGGCGTATCCCGTCGCAACCTCGGTCACATCGCCGATGTTTCCAAGCTTTGATATTTTTTCAGTCAATATAACTTTCATTTAATCCGTCCTTTTTTATTCGTGATGCGCGGCATGCGATGCGAATGATAATCATTCGCAGGCCCTGGCGAACAAAAGTCATACCACGCGCGCTTTCCGCATATCGCATTTTCCAAGTCAGGGCGTTCAGCCCAGATTGTTCCTGACAAACGGCACAAGGCCGAGATGCCGCGCGCGCTTGACCGCCTGCGTCAGTTTCCGCTGGTCTTTCTGCGACACGCCCGATATGCGGGACGGAATGATTTTCCCGCGCTCGGATATGTAATGCATCAGCGTCTTGACGTCCTTGTAGTCGATTGCCTTGCCTTTCAGCGGGTTTGTTTTTTTGCGAAAAATCGCCGCGCGAACTGCCATTATTGCTCCTCCTCTTCGGATTTCTTCATCATGATTGAGGGCGCGGCGGCCAATTTCTCGACCCTGACGTTCAGATAGCGGACGACGTCCTCGTCGATGCGCAGGCGCCGTTCGTATTCCGCGATGGAGCCGCCGTCGATTTCCACGTTCAGCATCACGAAGTGCGCGCGCTTGTTCTTGCGGATTACATACGCCAGGTTTTTCAGCCCCCAAAACTCGCTGGATGCTACCCTGCCCTTCAATTCCTTGATTATTTCCATGTATTTCGCCGCCTTGTCTTTGACCTGCAATTCGGCCAAATCGCCGCGAAACACCATTATGGATTCATAGAATGCCATTTCTTTTCCTTTGGTTTGTTCAGCCGGAAGCACGTCGTCCGCCGGCAGGATTTTTTCCATTATATACGATTCCGCCCCGATTGCAAGCGAAAATCGTGCAGCAGGCGCCTGCGGAAAATCACCGCGCCGGAAAAACTATCGAAATATTTTTTTCTTCGAAACCTTATAACTTTCTCATCGGGCTCTTTGCCAAAAGCAATCTCCCTAGTCCATGCGAGGCTATACGGCTTGAACAACAAACTTGGCCTGAACGCAATATTGCCGATGTTGGAAACGCATGTTTTCATGATTGCCGCCTTCCCGGATTATAATCGGGCTAGAATATGACCTGTCCGCCGAGATACGCGTTTTTCGGAATCGGACCGAACGACGAGTCGGACGATACGAAAATGTCGCCCGCTATGTCGAAATATCCGCAGAATTTCAACAGCCTGACGTTCCTGAGCATCAGGTTTCCGTTTACCCGGGTGCCGCACGGCAGCGTGAACGTGCGCAGATTCTGCAAAACTAGGTCTCCGTTTATGGTCGTCATGGACGGCAATTTCTCCTTGCGGCCGCGCCCGTCAATCATCAGCGTGCCGGAAACCGTCTTTCTGACAACCGGGGCCTCGCGGCGAAGCGGCAGGGTTATGTTTTTTTGCCATACAATCCTGGGCCTGCGCGGAACAAGGGTTTCCATCGGCTCGCTGTTCCTGGAAACGACAAGCATCGGACGTTCGAAGCGCCGAACGCGCCCGTCCCGGCCATACGCCGGCCGGCCGGTTGAAACGTGTTGCGGCGCGGGCGCGCGGCGCGGAGCTGTTTTTTTCGCTTTCGACACCTGCCCGAACATGATGAACAGCATCATGCAGACAAGCAGCAGCAGCGCGATGTTAAAGAACACCAGTTTGTCCAATCCGCGAAGATATCGCCAGAACGCCGCCGCCTGCCGCCCGAGCCACCCCCACGCGCGGACAAGACGATTCGGTTTTTTCTGCAGCGCATGCGCCGCATTTGACAAAATCTCTTTTTTATCCATTTCAGACCTCTATGGATAAAATTATATACCAAAAATATATTTTGTCAATTTTATTTGTCGGAAAGTATATGCACATGGAAATGCGGGACGGACTGCCCCGCCCCCGCGCCGGTATTCGCGACGGCCCGGAAGTTGTCGCCGACCCCGGCGCCGTCGGCCGCGGACATGACCGCGTTCCAAAAATCTTGCTTTTCATCGGGCGCGGCGCCGCCTATAAAGTCTATGATATTTTCATACTCTCCTTTCGGAATGACAAGAATGTGGGTTTTCGCCTGCGGATAAATATCCCTGAACGCCAGCGAGCGCGGCGTTTCGAGAACCTTGTCGCACGGGATTTCCCCGCGGATTATTCTTGCGAACGCATTATTTTTGTCATACATACTTGAAAACTCCTATTTCCGGATTATATTATAGCCATACAACGAAGGAGAATCAACCATGTTGAAACCATTACATAATTACGTTTTGCTGAGGCGAATCGAGGAAACGAACAAAACCGCCGGCGGGATAATCATTCCGGACACCGCCAAGGAAAAACCGTCGACAGGCGAGGTCATCGCCGTCGGCCCGGGCACGAAAGACGAACCCGTGTCGGTAAAGGCCGGAAATCGCGTTCTGTTCGGAAAATGGGCGTCCAGCGCGAACGAGGTCAAAATCGACGGCGAGGATTATATTCTTATAAAAGAAACGGATATTTTGGGAATACTATAAACCATCATTCATTAAATTAAGGAGTCAAATATGGCAAAAAACATCGCATTCAGCACAGAAAAAATAAAATCAGGCTTGAACAAAGCGGCCGACGCCGTGAAAATCACCATCGGCCCGAAGGGGCACCTAGTGATTATCGAGAAATCCTACGGAGGCCCCGTCGCGACAAAGGACGGCGTGTCCGTCGCGAAGGAGATATCGCTGAGCGACCCCGAGGAAAACATCGGCGCGAAACTGCTGCAGGGCGTGGCGAAAAAGGCGGGCGACAACGCCGGCGACGGCACGACGACGGCGACGGTCTTGGCGCAGGCGCTATTCAACGAGGGATACAAGCTGGCGGCCGCCGGAATGAACCCGATGGACCTGAAGCGCGGGATTGACCTGGCGGCGGCGGCGGTGATTTCCGATATCGACGCGCATGCCAAGCCGGTCAAGGATTCCAAAGAAATCGCGCAGGTCGCGGCAATTTCCGCGAACGGCGATTCGGAACTGGGGCAGCAAATCGCGGACGCGATGGACAAAGTCGGCAAGGAAGGCGTAATCACCGTCGGCGAATCAAAAGGCATCGGAACGGAAATAGAGGTCACGCAGGGAATGCAGTTCGACCACGGATTCCTGTCCCCGTACTTCGTGACGAACAGCGAAAAGATGATTGCGGAGCTGGAGGGGGCGCAGATTCTGGTCAGCGAAAAGAAAATATCCAATTTGCAGGCGCTGCTGCCGATACTCGAGCCGGTCGCGCAATCGGGAAAGCCGCTGCTTATCATAGCCGACGACGTGGAGAGCGAGGCGCTGGCGACGCTGATACTGAACCGCCTGCGCGGCGGGCTTAAAATCTGCGCGGTGAAGGCGCCCGGATACGGAGACCGGCGCAAGGAAATGCTGAAAGACATCGCGGTTCTTACGGGCGCGACGGTCGTGTCGGACGAAATGGGAATGACCTTCGACAATATAACAACCGACGTTCTGGGCAGCGCGAAGCAGGTTGCCGTGACAAAGGACGCCACCCTGATTGTGGACGGCGCGGGCGATAAAAAGTCGCTCGAGGCGCGGGCGGATGAAATCCGGAAAACGCTCGAAGCCACGACTTCGGATTATGACAGGGAAAAGTTGTCCGAACGCCTGGCGCGCCTGGTCGGCGGCGTCGCCGTGATTAAAGTCGGCGGCATGACCGAGATTGAAATGAAAGAGAAAAAAGACCGCGTGGACGACGCGCTCGCGGCAACCCGCGCGGCCGTCGCGGAGGGAATCGTCGCGGGCGGCGGCGTGGCTCTGGCGCGGGCGGCGGACGCGCTCGCGAAACTGAAGGGCGCGAACGACGACCAGAGCATAGGAATCGACATAGTGCGGAGGGCATTGGCCGAACCTATGGCGCAGATTGCGGCGAACGCCGGAATAAACGGCGCCGTCGTCGTGAACAAAGTCCTAGAATCCAAGGACTATAACTTCGGATACAACGCGCAGACGGGAGAATACGGCGACATGCTGAAAATGGGAATCATAGACCCGGCGAAGGTCGTGAAGACCGCTCTCTCGGCCGCGGCGTCGACGGCGGGGGTAATGATTACCACCGGCTGCGTGCTGTCGGAAATACCCGAGGAAAAACCGGCGGCCCCGCAAATGCCGATGATGTGACAGACGACAGCCGATGACGGCAAATAGTGATGAGAGTGGCTTTCACGCGCGCTCTCATTATTATTTTAACTATAATTATCGGCCATATTATTTCTTGCTTGCGAACCCGAACGCGACGGCGACGCCGGCAAGACCGATTATTATCTGCACGAACTGAACCAGCGCGCTGCTGTCCAGATAACCAAGCAAATCAAGGCCGAACAGCCCTATCAGGCCGTAATTCACCGCCCCGAACAGGGCAATCGGCAAAGCGACCATGTTTATGATTTTTTTCATATAAACCTCCTTGCTTATATATTATTTATACACCATCTGGGGAAAAAGTCAAATCGGGGTTAGCAATTAGTCGCATTGCGCCAATCCCGCGCATGGCGCCGTTCACTAATTACCAACCCTGATAAACGCCCTGGGGCGTTTTTTTACTTTTTGTGCGCGTCAATATATTTGACGGCGTCGCCGACTGTGGCCATCTTGCCGGCATCTTCGTCCGGGATTGTGATGCCGAACTTTTCCTCGACGGCCATGACAAACTCCACCACGTCCAGCGAGTCCGCGCCCAAGTCGTTCACAAAGGCGGCCTTTTCCGTGATTTTATCATCCGCCACGCCCAATTTTTCCTTTATTATTTCTTTTACCTGCTCAAAAGTTACTGACATTTTCATCCATCCTTTTTTTAGTTAAACTTTGCGCGCCCCGAATGGCGCAGCGTCAAGGAATATAACAAATTATAACATGCTTGTCAAGGCATGCGATGGCAACCGCCGATTACTATTTCCTTGCGTTTGCCTCCGAACTCGGATACAATAACGACAGAATCCACAAGGATTTTGGTTCAAGGCTTTCATAAACAAGCGGCGCATAGGCAATGATATCTTTAAAAAATATCAGGTTTTTCGCGGCATGACTATGGTCGGAAAGAAAGTCGAGGTTATAAAATACAGGCAGCCGTAGGCAGCGGAGTTATTAATATTTATGATTTTCAAACTCCGCGGCCACCAAAGTCCTTGGCGGTTTTTTATAACAAAAAGGAGAAAATAATGAAAGAATCAATCTTGTTCGTTTTGGTTTTTATTTTCGCGTTGATTGTCATCACCGTGTCCGCGGAAAAACTCTGCCAGCTGGATTGGCTCGCCGCGTGGAAAAACCTCGGCGATTCGAAAACGCTGTCAAACGGCGAAATGGTGAAAACAATGACGTATGGAAGTCAATCGGAGGTCGGGATGTGGGCGGTGGCATCCGACGAAGGCAGTCCCGGGGTGAAACATACGGTCAACGGCATATCGCAGTGTTCAAACGGTTCCGCATATGTTGGTAATTCCTCTACGGGTGCAGACAACAGACATTGCTGGTGTCGGATGACAAGTCCGAACCTTGGCAAATCTTGGGTGTTCTTGTATTCGCATTCGTCGGCCGCGTATTGCGCGTATGACTGCGCGGACGTCTGCGCGAATTGCGTGCTGGGCGGCGCATACTATTCGTGCTCTCGCTCCGCCGTCCTCGCGTTACTCTAACCCGTCGTCATTCCATTTTGGTGCCGAGCGGGACAAAATCGTAAAAAATCATTTCTTATTTCATATGAAATAAGGATTTATGTTCTTTTCTTATTTCACGTGAAATAAGAAAAACATACATGATTTCCGCGCCTTTCCCAAAAATCGTGTCAAGTAAAAAATCTTCAAAAATGAAAATAAATCCCTTGACATGATTTTTGGAAAAAGAACAAGATACAAATGACATATGGACGAAGTTAACGTCACTCCGTTGCGGCGCCGAAGGGCGGCGACAACGGAATCCAGGTAATAAGACGCGCGGGGCTTTGCCCCGCGTGCACACAATATTGGCCTGGCTCCCGGCGTTCCCGCCATTCGGCGGGCCGCCGGAATGACGGGGAGAGCGGTGTTGTCGGAGCGCCCTTCGGCGCCTTTTTCCCTTGTCATTCCCGCACCCGTCTCCTTGTCATTCCCGCGAGGGCGGGAATAGGGGCTATAAAGAAACAAGAGACAAGTGACAAGAGATAAGATACAAGTGGCTGTCGTTCTACACTTGTCATTCCCGCACCCGTCTCCTTGTCATTCCCGCGAAGGCGGGAATAGGGGCTATAAAATGCGGACGAGGCCGAACCATTCTTTATTTTAAGGAAACTATATTGCTTTCACATTCTATTGTCGGTTCGAACAAAGTTTTTGCGTGCGGGGTTGAAAGACCATATTCCCGCCTTCGCGGGAATGACAAGGAGAAGGGCGCAACGGAATGACGAGAGCGGTGTTGTTGTTGCCCTTCGGCAACGCAACGGAATGACAGCCACTTGTATCTTATCCCTTGTCACTTCTCTGTCTCTAATTTTTCATTTCACTTTCGCTTTGTTCCGTGTTATGATTACCCCCGTGTCCGAAGAGGACGCGGGATTCCGAAAAAATCCCGACAACAAGTGCGCTTGGATAGGCGCAGACAATACTATCCCGCTAATGGCGGGATTGCATCCGTCATATATTGAAAGCGGATACTGCCGACTTGTTGCGGCACTTTTTCGGAATCCCGCCACCTTTTGGGGCACATAACAAGCAAACCAAAAGGTGGAAACATGGCGCAAGACACGGACAACTTCGTAAGAAAGGTATTGAACAAACATCTAATAAGGCACATCGTGGACGACGTGTTCCTGTCGATATGCTTGGACGAGGGC
>JAITQO010000012.1 GCA_031288835.1 Rickettsiales bacterium
CAAGGAGAAGGGTGCGGGAAAGACAAGGAGAAGGGTGCGGGAAAGACAAGGAGAAGGGTGCGGGAAAGACAAGGAGAAGGGTGCGGGAAAGACAAGGAGAAGGGTGCGGGAAAGACAAATGAGAAAAGTGGCGGAATGGCAAGGAGCAAGGCACCAGAAGGCGTAAGAAAATGACAACCGGAAAGACAAACGAGAAAATTGCGGGAATGATAAAGTTTTTCTTTCAGAAAAGATTTATAAAATAAGAAAATCCCGCGTAAACGCGGGGTTTTTCTTACTTCAGCTCGACCACATCTCCGTATGAGCCGACGGTTTTTCCGCCAACCTTGCATTTGATTTTCGAGCCGACGATATTGAACCACGCCGCAACCGCCGCGTCCCCCGCCTTCAACTTTTCTACCTCGAACGACCTGTCGGCAATACTTTTGGTCATAAATCCTGCGCCCAGTCCCAACGCCAATCCGCCAACGCCCGCGCCAATTCCGGTTGCAATCGCCTTGGTCTTTGCCTTGTCTTTCTCGGCATCCGGCTTTTCATATTTTCTTAACGCTTCTTCCGCGGCATCCAGTAATCCTTTTACACCGCCAGTTTGAGTCGAACAATCATCCGCCCTTTTAGGCGTATTCAGATTGGCAGTAATTACACAAGCATTTTGTGAGCCGGTGAATTTTATATCCGTATCGCCATTTGGGACTGACAACTTTTCATAATCATCACCTTTTTCAATATTATAGATAATTATTGGAGTTTCAGCTCCCTGAATACCTTTGACGCCGTCAAAATAACATAAGTTTGAATTACCATCGACTTTCCACTTGTTGTCTCTTGCTATCTTTTCGCCCTTTTCGAATTCTTCCCGACAATTTCTTAAAGCATTTTTATACGCGGCTATTTGGTCATCGGTATATTCAGGTTTTTCCTCTCTATTATCGGCAATCATTCCTCCAATCTTATTTCCGACAAAGCCGCCCCCGACGGCGCCGGCGACGCCCCCAATCAGACCGGCAATCAATCCGGCGTTCTGCGACGCCCAGCTGCGCTCGTTATCCGCCTTTTCATATGCCTCCACCTTAATATATGCTTCTATTTTATCCAAATCCGACTGCTTCAGCCACGAACCGCACATGATGGCGTCGCCCAGCGAGAAATACGCGCTCATTCTCGTGCTTCTCGACGAATCTTCAAACAGTTGTTGGATTTTTTGGTCGTCCGAGTAAACATCCACTTGTACCTGGCAAAACGCGCCCCACAAGTCCGCCGTCGGGTCCTGCGAGCTAAGCAGCCCGTCGTTGGAATAGTTGTCCAATATACCATCGTTTATGCCTGGCTTCTTCACCCAGATATATGTTTTGCCTATCGAAGCAGCGTTGCGATGATTTTCGCATTGGTTTTTCAGCGTGTTCTGTTCCTTGGTCAATTGCGCGCGCGCGGTCTGGCCGATGTCCGCAATCAGGTCGTTGAATATCGTCAATTCCTGCTTGCTGCATTTTGCCATCTTTTGCCGTTCCGCATCCTGCATCGTGACTGTCTCGTCGGGATTTTCGACGGTCTGCTGGTAATTTTCGGTCACTGTGCACGATGTGTCGGCCCCCGCGCTGTTCCATGTGCTGCCGACAGAAAACGAAGTCCCCCACGAATCGCTGGTTCCGTTTTTGGCGCTCTTCGCGTATTGTATGTCAAAGAAACTCTGGCACGTTTCCGACTTTTTCACGGGAATCATGCACAGGCTGCGCGCCATGACCTCGTCGAATCCGCCCGCGGAGTTGGACGTAGCATTGGCAATGCCGTTATTCATCAGGGATGTCCCGTATGTCGCGCTCGCCCCTCCGTCGTTGTTTGTCAGCCATTTGTCGTTGATATAGCAGCTTGTAAACTTGTCCCCGCATTCGCGCCGCACGCACGCCTCGGCCTCGTTCTGGCATTGCTTGCGCAGGTTTTTCACCGCCGTTTCGTTAAACATCTGCGCCAATTGGGTATTCAGCTGGCCAACCAGCCCGAATGCCCCGACATATCCGTCCGCCTGCGTTCCCCAAACCTTTTCCCAAATCGCCGCGCTTGGCCCTTCGTCCTTGTCGACCAGCAAATCCAGGCAGTTCTGGTCCGCGTTGATTATTCCGGTGCATTTCGGCCCGATTGTCGCAATCTGCTCTATGCTAATCGCGTTGCTGCCGTCCAGAGCGGAGCCATAGCACGCCGCCAGCGACCCGCTGCCGCATGCGGACTGAACGCAATTCTTCGCCGTGCTTTTGCAGGCGTCAATCGCGGTTCCGACCCCCCTCGCCATCCATTCCAGAATCTTGTTCTGGTTCGCGGCCAATCTGTTCATCGAGCCGGTCATTATTTCGTTATAAACCAAATCGACCTCAAAATCGTCAATCGTCCAGGAATCGTCTTTCGGCGCCTTGCTGTTCGCGAGCAAATAGCAAAACTTGTTCGTCCCGATGTCCGTCTTGCATGCGCCCTTGATATAATTCCTGGCCTGGTCGCCGGTATAGGCCATGTTTTTCGCATATTGCTCGACCATCGACGGGCTGACGCGATACGACGTCGCCTGCGATGTCGCCCCGCCGGTGTCAAGAACGACGTTGGTCGCGATTTCCGTATACTTGTCTTCGTTCAGCGCGTCGCTAATCACGCATTTGAAGGCGCTGTTCTGGCACGCGCGCTTTATGCATCCGTCGGCCGCGTTCATGCACGCGGTTGACGCGTTCGTCGCCGCCCACTGCGCGCCGTCGTAAATCGCCTGGGCAATCTGGTTGCTCTGTTCGGCCGAGCTGCCGTTATACGCGAAGTCAATCGCGTTCAGCGCCGGAACAAACGTCCGCGCTACGGTTTTCGTCTCGCCGTCGCAAACCGCGGTCGTGGACGTCGACGTTACCGTGGTTCCGTAAATGACCGTTATTCCGTCGTCCGGGCATTCCTGCAATTTATCCTGGCAAAAGATTCGCTTGCCGTTGAACCGGCTTTTTGTGTCGCAGGACTCGAAATGCTCGCCGCAAACGCTGTCCTGTTTCAGGCACGCCATATATTTTTGTATGCAGCGTCCGGCCGTCAATTGGTCGGGCAGGGGATTCTCGCACCGCGCGTCGTTTGCTGTGACGCTCGCGGTTGGAAGCAGACCGGCGGTCGGAAACCGCATCAGAGACGCGGTTCCCGCGCGCGCCGCGGCGGACGGACGCCCCGTCGGCTGCTGCATCGACGCGGCCAGCGCAGGCGCGGCAGCCAGCATGAAAACTCCAATGAATAATTTTCTCATCATTCTCCAAAACCCTCTTTTATCTAATTTTATCACAAATGGGGGAAAGAACAAAGAGATTTTTTGCATCAAAGCCACAAAAAAATAATTATAAGTTTTCACTGCGTGAAAAAAATTATGAATAATTAATTATAAATTAATGTCAAATAAACGATTGCCGGAAATCGCAAGGCGATTTTTGTCCTTGTTCGATTCATAATTATTTTTTTCGAAGCAAAAAAACATAATTTATAATTTTTTTCTCCGCAGGCAAAAAACTACTTTATCAGCGCCTCCGGCGTCAGCACAAGGTCAAGCACCCGTTGGTGCTCGCCCCCGATTTTCGGGATTTCCCTGCCGTTCACCCATATGTCCAGCGCGCCCGAATTTCCGATTGTCGCAGTGCTGCCGTTCAGGGCGTAGTAAACGTCGCCGGCGACCATGGAGTGCTCGAACACCACGTTTCCGGCCGTGTTTTTGATTTGCACCCACGTCGTTCCCGTCGCCTGCAGGACTATGTTCGCATAATCGCGGTTCTTGACGCCGTATTCCCGCCCAACCGGCATGTTGAACTTTGTGCTGGCGATTTCGACCGATTCCTGCGCCGGCTCTCCGGTTTTCACGGTTTCCAGAATCACCACGCTGGCGCTGCCGACTATGATTGCCGACAGGAACGCTATCAGTATAATCTTTGAGTTTTTGCGCAGCCAGTCGCCAATCCACGACGTCCGCGGCGCCTTGTCCAGAATGCCGGTCGGCTCCTCTCCTTCTATCTCTACCGAGTCTTCCTCCTCGAATAACCCCATCTGTTTTTTGATTTTATCCACGATGATATACGGGTCGAGGTCCAATTCCATCGCATAGTTGCGCGCAAAGCCCAAAATGTAAACCAATTCGGGGATTTTGTCGAAATCGTCGTTTTCAAGCGCGTCCAGAAACTCTTCCTTTATGCACAGCAGCCGCGCGATAGTGTTCAGTTCGCGGCGTCGGCGCCCTGTTGTCCGGATATAGCGCAACATTTGTCCGGCGGTCATTTCTTCGTTCATGTCAATCATATCTGCCATAATATTTCCTTTGTTAAATAGTATATCGCGGTTCCCAAAAACAAAAACGGCGCGAATGGCACATACCTTTGCTTTCTGGCCAGCCCCCACGCGATTCCAATAAGGCACGCCGACACCACCGCGACCGACAGTCCATTTATTCCCAGCCACAATCCCGCGACCGACAGGAGTTTCACGTCGCCGTATCCCAGGGCGTCCTTCTTCTTCAGCGCCCACATCAGCGCGAAGCCGAGCGCGTATCCCGCAATCGCCGCGACAATGTTTTCCTCGTATCCGCCGAAGACATACAGCCCCGCCAACAGCAAAGGCCACAGCCATATGTCGGGAATCACGCGCCGTCTTGCGTCCTCGACGGTAATCATCGCAACTGAGATTATTGAAATAATATGCGCGATTGTCAACATTTTTCGTTATGCGTCCGCCTTTGCGCCGTCGGACGACAAGGGCGGATACCGATTTCCCTTTACTTTCCGGCGGCAAGTTTGTATGCTTTGGCATTATAGTAGAAAGGTGCGCGGATGGCAACAATTAATTCATGGCCGGCGGGTCTTGTCGCAAGAATGAAAAAGCTTTTCGACAAGGGGCTGCCGATGGCGGAAATCGGAAAGAAGCTGGGGTTCTCGAAAAACGCGGTGGTGGGAAAAATCAACCGGCTGGGCTGGAACACCCTGCCGAAAAGGGCCGAGGCGAAGAAAAAATCGCAAAAAACCGCGAAAAAAATGCCGGCGGTAAAAAAGGCGACTCCGAAGGATGCTGCGAAATCGAAGAAAAACATAGAAAGGACGATTCAGCATTCCGCGCAGTTGATGTCGCTGCGCGCCGACCAGTGCAGGTGGCCGATTGGCGACCCGGATTCGGATAATTTCAGATTCTGCGGCGAGAAATGCTTTGCCGGAAAGCCATATTGCTTCGAGCATTGCAAAATCGCGTACCAATTCACGACGCCGCCAAGGAAAAGATGAAATGCGCGCGCAAAGAGAGAATGGAGCGGAAAGGAACCAATCTTAAAAGCGAACACGGAATGCCGGTTGTGTCCCTCGGGGGCGGCGCGTCGGGCGGCGCGTCCATAGAGCAATTCGACATCGACGGAATAAAAATCAAGGCGTTTTATGACGCCGCGCACCGGCTTCTGTTCGTTCTGGACGTCACGCAGGATGAGATATTGCCGAACATCCTCTTGGTAATCCGGGGAAAGGACGACAGGAAATGGGACGACATTCTGGCGAACGACTTCGGCGTCAATCCCGAGGCCATACGCCCGCGCGAGGACAATAAATATCAAAAACTTGATATCGATTATGACGCGCTGGATGATTACAATAAAGCGATTGTAAGCGGCGCGGCCGAAGAGTTGAGGCGCGCGCGCAAAATCATTTCCGAAAACCAGAGGGAGATTCGTCTGGCCGAGGCCGAGCGAGAAATAACCCTCGCCCGCGCGACGGCCGGCGAGGCGTCGAAAACTATTTCCGATTTGGACGATTTCATAGAACTGCAGAAGGATAAACTGAAGGCCGCGAAAAAAAATGTCGGGAAAGAACCGCCAAAGGATTCCGCCGCGAAAATCCTGCGATACGAAGCGCGGCTCGAGCGGGCCGGCGCCAAAAAGGCGCGCGCGCAGCGACGGTTGCGCCGTGCGGAAAAACGTATTGATTCGGCGATGAAATTATTTAATAATTACCAAAACAATTTGCTGCCAAAGGGGCGAGAGATGAATGACGATAACGATGTGAAGCCGCTGTTTACGGAAAATCCGAACATAATCGATACCGAAAACGCGTTCAAGCCGGTGTCGTTCGACGGCGTCCCCGAGCCGCAGCCACGGCCGCGACCGGAGCCCGAGCCGGCCGCTTCCCGCCAGGCATTTGTCCCGGAATCGGCTCCCATCGTCCGTCCCGAAATCCGGCGTCCCGTCGCGCCGCTGTCCGGCGCTGATATAAAAATCCAGTCGACGGGGCATGAGAGGCAGGGCGGGGCGTATTATTTCATGCTGATGCTGCTGATAGGATTGTCAATATTCACATTGTATTTGTATCAAAAGAAAATGAACTCTGAGAATCTGCCGCATATCGCGGCTGTCGTGCCGGAGAAGGAGCCGGTTTCGATGGAAGAGCCGGAACCGGCGCCTGAATCGGCGCCAAAGCCGGAACCTCTGGCAAAACCGGAACCTGTGGCCGAATTGGCGCCGGAGCCTGCTGTAGAGCCGATTCCGGAAACGCTGCCCGAATCGGTTCCGCCCGCAGTGGAAAATCCGTTTGTAGAAACCGAGCCGGAATCGCCGGCAGAACCGGAGGTCGCCGAACCTGAAATTGAAGCGCCCGAGCCGAGGCTCGAGCCGATTGCCGAAGAATCCGAAATGATTGAAGAGGCCGAGCAGGCGGAAGAGTTCGCTACGCCTTTGGCGGATGCGAATACAGAGAAAGCCGTTTTGGAATACGAATCGAGTGGCGAAATGTTCGAGCCCGAGCCCGAGCCGGTTGCCGAAGACGAGGCGTTCGGTGTCGGAGTTGAAGAATAGTAAAAGCGACAGAGTGGCGGCGGAATGATGGAATACGGGTCACGGTTAGAGTTTTGTCGATGGGATTAGCCTCATATTATAGTATCGTGTTTTGGTGCATCGGACATATCCCGACGGGCAATCGTTTTCCGCACTTACAGTTGTTCTGTTGCAACTATCGGATACGGAGACGCAAGCCGCGGCGCGAAAGTTTGATTTGGATTGGACATAGTTTGCGCAATTGACCTTGCAGTTTGCGTCGCAATGCGTTTTCTGGTCGGATTGAAACACCCACGAACCCGAAGAGTCTTCACTCTTCATTTGGCACCAGCAATATTGGCCGGCGTCTTCAACAGGGGAGCCTGTATTCAAGTAAGTTCCTTTTGTTTCCGAACATCTGTGATTTCCATTTATTATTATTGGTGCGCCGCCGCCGCCCCATGGCCCGGTCACAGTCCATGCTCCATCGTCGTAAGAAAGAGCAGTTCCGTTGATTGACATATTAGAGACTATCGGGCAGAATCCCTTTTTGCATAATATTTTATCCGCATGCGTTTGCGATACCGTCAACGCGCAGATAAAAACCAGCAATTTTGTTTTTTTCATTGCCCGTCCCTTATTAGTGCGAAAAAAACCGCCAAAGATTATTGGCGGTCAGGGAGTTGACAATCACATACATTGAAATGATTCCGCAGTTTTCCGGTTGCCCGTATTTTATAGCACGCGGCTCCCCGACCATTATCAGGGGATAATTTCAATGCAGAAAGCGGCTGATATTTCAGTGCCTCCGCACCGCAATGTATGTGGCTTGTCACAGCCCTGAACCCAAATCCCTTTGGATTCGGTTTCATTATAGAAACAATTTTCATATCGATACAAGGAAAAAAATCGTGTGGCGCGAATTGCGGCTCTTGAATGTGTTTGCGCTATGAAGAATCATTCTCATGGTGGCGGCTGGACTGACAAAGGAAAGATATACCGTGAGTGTTATGATGAAAAACGTTTGATTTTGCCGCTCAGTATCCTCCGAGCGAGCCAAGATATTCGCCCCCGCACGCACGGACGCAGTTTTTGACTTTGCTTTCGCTGTTCGCCACAAACAGCGCCATAATCGTGCCGGAATCTGTCGCAATCATGTCCTTGACCATCGTCGCGGTTTCGCGCAGCTTTCTGAACATCCGGGGCATGACCTCGGCCGCATACAGTTTTCGCGCGGCGACCTCCTCGCCCGTTCCTATTTCGTATAACTGGCATTCCGGGGAAATAATCATCTTCGACAGGATTTTCGCGTTTGTCCCCAGCATTTCACCCCACCATCCGGTCGTTCCCTGAAACACCGGAAAATATGCCAGCGCGTTTTGGTTGTCGTTGAAAAAATCGGAAAAGTTCAATTCCTTGACGGTTCTCGGCGCGGATTTGTTTCTGGATGTTATTTGCCGCCTTGCCTCGCGATACAACTTGTCCGCCCTGCCGCTCCAAACAAGAACCGATTCCCTTGCCATTAAGTGGGATTATATCATAAAACGTCATGATTCGGAACAGAAAATAAGAAACAGATATTTTATAATTGACGAAATATATATTCTGTCCTATAGTGTAAAAACATGGGAGAATATAATGAAGTCAAGGAAGTTTAAGTTCGTAAACGGGCGCATGTTTGCCAAAAACGAGCCGATGAATCTTACCAGCGAGGTTCTGCGCGATACGGACGGCATAGAATACGTTGCCCACTGCCCGCCGCGATACAAGGCGCTGCGCTTTTTCGACATGGGCAAAAGCTGGCGCGTGACCGAAGTGGAATGCGCAAAAAGCCACGAGCGCTATCTGTTGAAAAATCTGAAAAACGAGAAATGCTTTTTTGAATGCTATGCCATCGCGAATATATGCGGCGTTCTGTTCAAGGACTATCATAACGAACAAATCAGCGTGCCGAAAGTGATAGAGGCCGGGTATACCGAGCATGGCGCAAACTATGTCATAGAAGAACAGAAATTCGGTATCCACGCAACGCCGACAATCGTAAAATCTCTGCCCGAGCGCGAACGCGCGAAGTTCGATGAGAACATGGGCCGGTTTTTGTTCCGTCTGCACAAATCCCTTATGGCGGCAAAGTTCGTCGATGCTCTGCCGCCGGAATCGCGCCCGCAGGACGTCTATATGGAGGGCCGTCATTATGTAAAGCTGATTCGTCAGAATTATTCGCTGGGCTGGCCTTTGTCCATAGTGCACGGCGACCTTGCGCCGCGGAATGTTCTGATTGACAACTTTGGCAGGATTTCAATCCTCGACTGGGGCGAGGCGCATTTAGATTATGCGTTCGTCGAATTCGACAGGGCGTATCACGATATGTATGGTTTTGGAGGCAGCATAATTGATGGAATCGCAGATAAATACTGCAGGCTACGCGAAGACGATTACAATATAATGAAGCGGGAAACGCCGTCCGGGCGGGGAGAAAGGCATGCGGTCAGGAACCCGCGTTCCCGCTGTAAATGCCAGAATTACCGCCTGCCGAAATATCTTAGGCAAAAGCAGCATTGAAATGCACCGGCTTGCAAGGGTTTTGTTTGACAATGCGGCGTGCCGCACGTTGCATCAACGCATTGCAGGATTTTTGGTCTATTCGAAAAATCCCGAAATCGAAGAGAAACCCATAGCGCTAAGCGTCATATGCTCATCCGGTGCGCTGGCTTGGCATGAAATCGTCGGCCGCGCGCAAAATCGGGTTCGAGCATCCGGCGGATTTTCAGAAGTTAATCGCAATGCGCCTGAAAGAAAGCCGGAGATAAAAAACGCCTTTTGACATTTTGCGAAAATGCTATACAATACGTGTCCGTCGGGGCGTAGCTCAGCCTGGTAGAGTGCTACGTTCGGGACGTAGAAGTCGCTGGTTCGAATCCAGTCGCCCCGACCACCGGCAGGTTGCCGGTGCCAAAACTTTGGTTCGGCGCATTTTGAAACGTTGAGTTCATTCCCTTTTTGCATGGTTTCGGCAAGCTTGTCGAATGAAAAAGCCCAGGAAAACCCCAGGGTTCCGTCGCACAATTCCAAGGTTCGGAAGATGTTTTTTTAGCATTCGCCGGCGTTATCTCAGACCCTTCGCGGCGCAGCAATCCGCCGCCGCCGCCCTCCAGTCGCCGTATGAGTTTCGCGGATTCCGCAGGTCTTTCCATTCCTGCCAGCCGTTGCAAACCTTTTTATCGTTGCATTTTGCAAAGCGGCGCAGCGCGCATGTTTGTCCCGACATCTTGCCGTCCGGAGTCGTGCATTTCACGATGACGTTCTGGTTCTTCGCCTCGCCCCTGCCAAGTTCGCGCTGCGACTGCATTTGGAACGCCCGCGCGGCGGAGGCGACGGACAGCAGGCATAATATTATAATCGCGGATTTTTTCATTTTCTTTGGTCTCCACTCGTTAGTTTCCACTCGCGGCGTAATGCGCGGCCCTCTGCGTGTTCGCGTCTTCAGCCATTTGGTCGAACAGGGCGATTGCGGCCTCTTCCGTCGTCGGATACGTCGATGCCGGCGGAGTGCCAGCGGTCGTAATGTTCGGGGTCGCGCCGTTCAAGGCCACGATTCTTGTCGGCAGCAGATTGTTTCCCTCGCATTCAAGGTAAAAGTCGCTTTTCGGATACTGCGGCTTGCCATAGCACGAGCCGTTCAGAATGCCTATGTATCCGCTTTCTCTAAGAGTCTCGCACGTCGGCTGGTCTGCTGGGGTCAGCATGATTCCGCCGGTCGGCAGAACCTCGTCCGGAGCGTCCAAAGCCCCGTTGCAGTAGACGTTGAACCAATTTGAGCCGACCTTCGCGTTTGTTCCGTTGTTCCGCGTTTTTCGCATGCCGAAGCATCCCGCCTTGGCGTCCAGCGCCGATATGTCGAAATCCGGGTCGATTTTCGCCGGGTCTGAAAGCTCGTATTTGGAAAACGCCGTCGGACTGGACTGGCCGCCTCCGAGAACGGCGTTCGGACAAACCAGTTTTTTGCCCCTGCAATTTCCGACTTCATCCCATTCCGCCTCGTCGAATCCGGACCCGAGGGAGGAATAGCAGGTCGTTGCGTTCGGCTTGCATATCGTCGGCATTTTCCACCAGTCGGCCGCCGCCGCGGGCATGGCGAGCAACGCAACCGCGAAAAAAGAAAAAACTCTCTTCATCGCCTTCATTTTACCACAAAAGGCAAAATATGTGAATCAAAAAATCTCTTTGTAAAACTTTTCCTTTTTATTACAATTTTTTTGAATGAAGGCGTTTTATCCGTTTTTTGCGATTATATTTTGCATGCCGCTTTCCGCGGCGGACAGAAGCGGCGCGCTTGTCCGCCCGTCCGCTTCCCAGCCGCAGGCGTCGGCTGCGCGAAGCGCCGCCGTTTCGCGGCCCCAGCCCGCCGCGCCGGCGCGCCGCCAGACGCAGTCGCGCAGCGCGGCAAGAACGTCGGCGATGATGACGAGCAAAAGCGTCTCGGCGCGCGCCGCATCCGGCGTTCCCGCAGTTTCTGCGAGGGAGCCGGCGAAAAATACCGCGAAACCCGCGCTTGTTTCCCGCGCCGCTCTCGCTACCAGCACGGAATTGCTGGGCGACGGATACGCCGGATGCAGGGACGCGTATTTCGCATGCATGGACCAGTTCTGCGCCCTAAGGAACGAGCAGTATCGGCGCTGCACATGTTCGGCCCGCCTGTCGGAAATGCGCGAGCGGGAAAGGAACTTTTCCGCGGCGACCGGAATGCTGAAAGATTTCGAATCCAATAACTTGAATGTCGTCGGCAAGACGGCCGGCGAGGTGAGCGCGATGTATAAAGCGTCCGCGGGCGAGGCCGCGATGAAGAAAGACTCCTCCGCGTCTGTGAAAACCCTGTCGGGAATCAGCGACGTTCTGTCGAACAAAAACACTGATTCGGCAAGCGGCATGAGCAATATGACCAGCATTTGGGACACGACCGAGCTTGTCGGCGGCGCGGACCTTGCGACCATGGAATCCACCGCGCTTTACAACGCCGTCCACAGCCAATGCGCCGAGATGGTCGCGGCGTCGTGCGGGCGCGCGGCCACTTTCAACATGGTCTCCGCCGCATACGGAATGTATATCGAGCAGGACTGCGCGGCCTTTGCCGATTCCATGGACAAGCAGCAGAAACAGATGGTCTTGGCGACGAGGCAGGCGCAGGGCGCGCTGGCCGCCGCGCGTCTTGAAAATTACGACAGTCACAATTCGGACGAAATAAGCGCCTGCCTGGAAAATGTCAGGAACGACATGTTCGGCGCCGCCGCCTGCGGGCCGGACAATGTGAGATGCATAGATTATACGGGCAGGTATATCGACGTGACGACCGGCGAGCCCATTTACTCGGCCGAGTTTTTCATGCTGGAAGAATCGATTTCCCTTGACGGCGATGTTTTGCAGAACAGCCTCAACATGCCGTATATCAACATGCTGAACGGCAAGAAAAACGCGGCGTCGGCGTCTTTGGGCAAGTGCCGCGACATCGCGGACCAGGTGTGGAACGAGTATCTGCGCCAGACGCTGGTCGATTTGTCCCAAAGGCAGCTGGCGAAAATCCGCGATGTTCGGAACAGCTGCGTCAGCGTCGTCAACGAATGTTACGACGAGGAATCCGGGAAATTGAAGCAATTCGCCGGCGACATCACCAGCGACGCCACAGGCATGCAGCGGATAGAGCTGACCGAGCAGTTGTGCCAAAGCAAACTGGATTCGTGCGCGATTCTTTTCAGCGGCGGCCCTCCGGGATTGCAGGCGCTGCGCGATTACGTCAAGGGAACGCAAATCGCGAAGATGGAGGGCGAATGCGAAAAGATTCTTTCCGATTACGCGAAAAGCATATGCACGCCCGTCAACGACAACCTGCACGATTATCCGTATCAATGCCGGCTTTACAAGGTCGGCACATACACGCCGAAGGACGGGGACAGCAATCTCTATTTCAGATTGCGCAGCAAGGCGGCGGAATCATGCTCTCTCGTCGGCGACTATAACTCCCTGAGCAACGAGGTCGAAATGATTATTGGAAAAATCGTGGACGACATAAAACTGAAAATGGACGGCCTGCTGAGCAAGGAGTGCGAAAAAATCGACGGGGCGACGTGGCATACGAGAACCTTGGGGACGTGGGGCCAGTCGGACAACAGTTTTGCGGAGTTCAAGCAAAGGGTTGGCGCGGAACCGTCTTGGGGCGTGTGCCAGAATACCACGGAATGTCCGATTAATTCGCAATGGGTGGAAGACCCGACGGAGGCTTATGAGACAAATGTCATCAAACCGTATTGCAAATGCGATAGCAAATATCATGTGGGGTCTGTGGATTGCGAGAAGTGTCCTACCAATTCTTCTTTTGATGGCACTGCTATTATTAATGAAGACCCCAGTGAAAGTAGAGGTGATGTAGGCAAGCAAGGGGTGATAATAAATTATTGCAAATGTGATAAAGCTGGTATAATTACAAAAAACAATGGTAAAGATGTGTGTCCTCAATGATAAGAACCGTCCGTTGCGCTGAGAACGTTTATAATCTGGTTGCTCGCAAATGTGGGTGTGAATCCGCGGATTTCGCGCTATAGGTTTCTTTCCGATTTCGGGATTTTTCCATCGTATGTGATTTGCCCGTCCTTGATGTGAATCAGCCGGTTAGTATGCTTCGCGATGTCGAATTCGTGCGTTATCATCACTACGGTGATTCCCTGCTTTTTATTCAGTTCCTGCAGCATTTTCAAAATATCGTTCCCCATTTTGGAATCGAGGTTTCCCGTCGGCTCGTCCGCAAGAATCATTTTCGGACTGCCCGCCAGCGCCCGCGCAATCGCGACGCGCTGGCGCATTCCGCCCGACAGCTGCGTCGGCAGATACGTCTCGAACTTTTCAAGCTCCACCTGCTTCAGGAAATGCCGGGCGCGGCGCTCCCTTTCGTCCGTCGTCATTCCGCGATACATCAGCGGCAGCATCACGTTGTCCAAAACATTGCGCCTTGTCAAAAGATTGAAGTTCTGAAACACGAATCCTATGTATTCGTTCCGCGCCGTCGCCAATTCGTCGGACGTCATGTGCGTGGCGTCGTTTCCGTATAGCTCGTATGTTCCGGACGTCGGCGTATCCAATGCGCCGATTATGTTCATGCAGGTGGATTTTCCGCTGCCCGACGGCCCCATGATTGACACGAATTCGCCTTCATTGACCGTAAAGGTTATGTCCGTCAGCACGCGCTGGCTCCCTCCCATCTCAATTGGAAAGTCTTTGCAAATCTTGTTAAATCTGATTACGTTTTTCATTAGAAACTAATTATATCACATTTTTACAAAATTACTAACCCGCCGCCCCCTGTCCCCAACCCCTTCTTGCTTTTCCCATGTTTCTTGTTCTATAATCCAAGCAAATGGAGACGAACCTCATTTCTTTCATAGATGTCGGGACGCGGTATGAGGCGGGGCCGGAAATCCTGTCGAATGTTTCCTTCAATATAAACAGCGGGCAGTTTTTCTTTCTGACGGGAAAGTCCGGCGCCGGGAAAACCACATTGCTGCGCCTGATTTACCACCTGCACGGAAAAACCCGCGGGCAAATCAAACTGTTCGGCAAAAACACGGCCAATCTTTCGAACGACGAGCTGGTCTTGCTGCGCCGCAAAATGTCAATCATTTTCCAGGACTATTCGCTGATTTCCCACCTGTCCGTTTTCGACAACGTGGCGCTGCCGCTTCGGGTTCGCGGCGTTTCCGAAATCGGCGTGATACCGACTGTCATGAAAACCCTGCAATGGGTCGGGCTTGAGAAATACGCCAAGGCTCGGCCGCTGTCGCTGTCCGGCGGCCAGCAGCAAAAAGTCGCCGTCGCGCGCGCCGTCATCACGCGCCCGAAAATCCTTTTGGCGGACGAGCCGACCGCGAATCTGGACGACGACAGCGCGACGAAGCTGATGGATTTGTTCGTCCGCATGAAGAAGGATTACGGATGCTCCATCATAATCGCGACGCACAGTTCCGCGCTGATGAACGCGTATAATTTTCATAAAATCAAGGTCGAAAACGGCGCCGTGCGCTTTGCGAACGGCGGCGACGCCGCGGACGCGGATGACGACGGAAATTATTTCTCGGACCTGTCGCGGCGGTTCACGAACATAATACAAGGAGTGTAAAATGAGCGGTTTGTTTTCTTTCATAGCGGTTGTCTTTCTGTTGTGGCTTGGCCGGCCGCTGCTGCTGCCAATCATAATGGCGGTGTTCTTCTGGTATCTGGTGAACGCAATCGCCGCGTATCTTCGGAAGGTGGTGAAGTCCGACATATTGTCGAGGATTCTCGCCGGCGGCATGCTTCTCGGGTTCGTGTATGTGTTCTTGGCGCAGATTCAGCCGATGCTGGCGCAGTTGCACGGAAAAATGCCGGAGATTAGCGCGGGCGTCGAAAAAATACTGGCCCGCCTGTCCGAGATTGTCGGGACGGAGATTTCGTTTTCGGACTTGCCGAACTTTCAGGAAGTAGTGTCCAGCATCGGCTCGTCCATCGCGTCGGTCGGCACGGCGTTCGGAATGATTATTATTTATATGATTTTCATTTTCATCGAGCAGAACACTTTTTCAAGGAAGCTCCGCGCGCTGTTCGTCGACAAAAGGCGGTTCACGAAAATGAGTTTCATTCTTCATTCGATTGACTCGTGCATGAAAAGGTATCTGTTCGTGAAGACCGGAATCAGTTTCGCGACGGCGTTCTTTTCGTATATCTGGTTCGCGATATTGGGCGTGGAGTTCGCGGTCATGTGGGCGTTCTTTGTGTTCATATTGAACTATATCCCGACAATCGGCTCCATCGCCGCGGCGCTGCTGCCGATGATGTATGTCTTGGCGATGACCGGCGACGTTCAGACGCCGCTGCTGATTGCAATCGGCTCGGCCTTAATCAACCTTGTGTTCGGGAACATACTTGACCCGAAGCTGACCGGAAAATCGTTGAATCTGTCGGCGCTGGTGATTTTGATAAACCTTGTGTTCTGGGGAATGATGTGGGGGCCGGTCGGAATGTTTTTCAGCGTTCCGATTCTGGTCATGGTTTACGTCGTCGCCGCGCAGTTCGACAGGACGCGCCCGCTGGCGGTTCTGCTGTCGGCCGACGGTCAAATCCCGGATAAAAACGAAGATTGATGCTTTTCGCACCGCTGCGCGTTTTGCTGAATCCTTATCTGCTTCCGGTAATCCTGTTCGGCGGCGGCTTCGCGGCGTTCAGGATTGCGACGCCCGCATGCGGCGCGATTCCGGACGACGCGCATGTCTTTGTTTTGACGGGCGACGCGCGGAGGATTCCGTTCGCGCTGGAAAAATTGGAGAATCACCCGAATCGCAAGCTATACGTCATCGGCGCGGGGACCCCGAAAATCGACACTGAGTTTTCTTCCAGGATTGAGGTGGAGTCCGATTCCAAATCGACGTATGAAAACGCCGTCGCGATAAGGCATATCGCGCGGAGAAAACTGTTGGCTGATATTACGGTAATCACAACCGTCGACCACGTAAACCGCGCGGTGTTTTTAATCAAAAGGGAGATTCCGCTTGTGAGAGTCAACGCCTGCCCGGCGCCCCTGTCCAACATGCCGGCGGCAAAGCGGCTGAACCGCTGGATGGAGGAATACGTGAAATTTCTGGGAACGCTGATTGGAATCACGCAAAGGGCATAGGATTCCGCCGTGCGCGACGTTCCGTCCGATGCCTATTTTATTCGCCCCATTCCAATTCCGACAATGGTTCGCGGCCGTCGAAAACAATAGTTTCGGCATTCAGGACGTTTTTGATGTCCGTCTCCGCGCTGCGGAAGAACTGTCCGGCGGATATGACTAACTTCTTTATAGGCGCCTTTATGGATTTATTCGCCTCGGTCTTTTTTCCCCGCACAAGTTTCACCAGTTCGCATAATTCATCATAATCCGCTGCTTCGCCCCAAACTAAATCCTTGTATTTGAAGTCCGACCATAATGCCGGATGCAGGGATTTATGAACGGATGCCGGGTCTCGTTCGTCATGCAAAAATTTCGCCGGGCCGTCCTTTGATTGTCCGGAAGTTTTTCCATCGGTGTTATATCGCGTCGCCTGCCATACTTCTTCAGTTATGAACGGCATAAACGGCGCGAACAGGGCGCAGAAGACCATAACCGCGTAACGCAGCGATTTCAATGCCGATTCGTCGCCCGCATACGCGCGGCCCTTTACGATTTCCAAATAATTGTCGCAAAAATCCCAAAATGCCTGCTCGGTCGCTATCAATGCGCCGGTGTAATCGTTGGCGTCAAAGCATTTCTTTGACTCCAAAACAGCATTCGTCATTTTATTCCAAAACGCCAAATCGACAGGATTGTCGTTCGGCGTTATAACAATGCTTTTCGTCTCGCCCGTAAATCCGAACACGAACTTGGCCGCATTGAAGAACTTTATGACCAGTTTCCTCTTTTGTTCCATAACCTTTTCGTCCGCAATGCCGTCCATGCCGAGTTTGCTGGACGCCGCCCACAAACGGACAGCGTCCGCGCCGTATTTTTCGACCAATTCGTCCGGAACCACGACATTGCCCTTTGATTTGGACATTTTCTTGCGGTCCGGGTCGAGGACGAATCCGGAAATCCATGCCTGTTTCCAAGGCAGCCGATTGTCGTTCAATAGCGATTGCGCGATTGTATAGAACGCCCATGTGCGGATGATATCGTGCGCCTGCGGCCGCGCGTCGAACGTTCCCAAGTCTGCGCCCGCGACCGATTCGGCGATTTTGGGCGTGAGGGAGCTTGTCGCCCAGGTGTCCATCACATCCGGGTCCCCGATAAATCCGTTCGGCCGGCCGCGCTGCGATTCCACGAATCCGTCCGGCGCGTCCGCCAGCGGGTCGCGCGGCAGTTTGGCCGCGATAAGCGGGTTGTCGAAATCCGGCTTCCCGTTCGCGTCCAGTTTATACCACACGGGAAACGGCACGCCGAAGAAACGCTGGCGCGAAACCGCCCAGTTCTGGTTCAGCCCGTCAATCCAGTTTTCCAATCGCTTCGCCATATGCGCCGGCGTCCATTCGACCGCGTTTCCGTTTTTCTTCAGCGCCTCCTTTTTATCCATCAGCGACACGAACCATTGGCGCGACGGGATAAACTCTATCGGCGAATGACCTTTTTCATAAAACTTCACGCTGTGCGTTATCGGACGCGGTTCGGAAACCATGTCGCCGGATTCGCGGAGCATTTCAACGACGGCTTTCTGCGCGGCTTTGACCGACAGGCCTGTAATTTTCGCAAAGTTCGCGTTTCCGGCCGGGAATCCCGCGTCGATGATTTTTCCGTCGCGGCCGATAATCTGGCGAAGCGGCAGATTATGCTCTTCCCAGAACTTCACGTCCTCGTTGTCGCCGAACGTGCAAACCATCATGATTCCGGTGCCCTTTTCCGGCTCCGCGTGCGGGTCTCCGTAAATCCGAACTTTCTGCCCGAACAGGGGCACGATGGCGTTTTTGCCAATCAGGTGCTTGTATCGTTCGTCGTCCGGATGCGCGACGACCGCAATGCACGCCGGCAGAAACTCGGGGCGCGTGGTCGCGATTGTGAAATCTCCGCCGCCTTCGACGCCAAATCGGATGTCATGAAAAAATCCTGGAATCTCGCGGTCTTCGATTTCCGCCTGCGCGACCGCCGACTGCAGCCCTGTGTCCCACATGGTCGGCGCCTCGATTAATTTCACGTTGCCGGTTTTGTAAAGGTTGATAAACGCTTCCTGCGCTGTTTTGATTGCCAGGTCGGAAATGGTCGAGTATTTAAGTTGCCAGTCATACGAGAACCCCATGCGGCGGAAGATATTCTCAAAAACTTTTTCATCCTGTTCGATAAGCGTCTGGCAGGCCTCGATAAAGTTCTTCCTTGACACCGGCGTATGCTCGTCCGCATCGGATTTTTCATTTTTTTCCGGCTTCCATTTCTCGTCGTAACGCAGGGACGGGTCGCACCTTATTCCGAAATAGTTCTGCACGCGCCGCTCTGTCGGCAGGCCGTTGTCGTCCCAGCCGATTGGGAAAAACATGTTCTTGCCGGACATCCTTTGATAGCGCGCCAGAATATCCGCCTGCGAATAAGACATGATGTGCCCGATATGCAGATGTCCCGAAACCGTCGGCGGCGGCGTGTCGATTGCGAACGTCTTGTCGCGCGGGATATCCGGATTGTATTTATACACGCCGGATTTTTCCCATTCCTCCGCATACTTCGCCTCGAGTTCCTTGGAGTCGTATTTTTCTATCATTTATTTTTCTTTCGTTTTAGGTGCCCAGCCGGTTGTGTCGAGTTTTTGCAGTTCTTTCGGCAAGTCCGAGGCTTTCAGCACGTTCCAGACCTGCGTGCGGCCGAACGGGCCTATTTTCCCGCGGACGCGCAGTTTCGTCGGTTCGTCTTTTTCCTGCCATATCACCGATTTGTATACCTTGCCGGTTTTTGGGTCAAGAATCCGGCCGTCTTCGTATTCGGCGTCGTCTTCATCCCATTCCATATTCCAGATTATGTCCAGGCCCGCCATTTTCGGGGAACCTTCGACCTTGTCCGCGACGCGCTTCGGCTCGAACAAAGTTTCCGATATTTTTCCCGTTTCGACGTTGTATAACGCGATAATTCGCCCCCCGAGTTTCCATTCTGCGTCCCCGTCATCTTCGGCAACCGCATAACTGTAAAGCGCGACGATTGACTTGGGCTTGTTTATTTCGTCGTCGATTGTTTGGTAGTATCCGACGAACGGGTGGTTGTGGGCCTGCTTGGCGTTACGCGCGTTTGCAAAAGGAACAAAAGAGGCGAGAGATAAGAAACAAGAGACAAGAACTTTTTTCATTTTATTTTTCCTTGGGTTTTATAGATTGGACTGGCCGGATTATACAACTTTAATTTTTGGTTTTCAATTTGTAATTTTTTCCTTGAACCCGTTCGCCGATAGCTGTTATAATGCAATCGAATCCAAAGGGACTTGGGTTTGGGGCGTAAGAACCCTTTCAGAAGCGTCGAGAGTGACGAAAAAAACTCCAACTATGGTTGGAGTGTGGCGAATATATTGAATAAACCACGCAATTCTTCTGATTGTTCTTAAACTCCAACCGCCAATATCCCGGGCGGTTTTTTATAATAAAAGGAAAAGTCATGAAACCGATCCGAATACTCGTTTCAATTTTGATATTCTCGTCGATTGTTGGCGCCGCGCCTGCTGAGAAACTGTGCCAGTTATACAGCGGTTCTATCAGGAGCATATATCCTGTCGGAGCGATTTATATCTCTACGAATAATACGAACCCCGCGGAACTGTTCGGATTCGGGAC
>JAITQO010000009.1 GCA_031288835.1 Rickettsiales bacterium
AGGTTCGGGAACGGCAGAGTGTTGGTCGGGGTGAATGAAAGCGAGACTGAGTTCGATACCGTGCAGGAAACCGGAGGAGAGAAAACCCACACCCTCACAATCGCGGAGATGCCAAGCCACAATCATGGGATTTATGATTATGGCAACGGGTACGATGGTATGGACTATTATGTATCATATGAGGCGCATCTGCACAAGGGGTATTTATCAACGAAAAATACCGGCGACGGCCAGCCTCACAATAATCTCCAGCCATACATAACCGTGTATATCTGGCGCAGGGCGCAATAAGGCCGTCGATTCTGAAAAAAAATCCGCCTGCGGCGGATTTTAATTCTTTTTGTTTTTATACAATTCCTCGAAATCCACAATCTGCATTTGGAGCGGGGGAAATCCGGATTCCGATGTCGCGCGCATGACCAGCGCGCGGACGGCCGGAAACAGCATCGTCGGCACGTCGACCAGCAGCATATGTTTCAGGTCATCCTCCTTTTCTTTCTTTTCAACCTGAACCAACGCGGAGTAGACGCAGTCAATTGTAAAGACCGTCTTGTCGCCATCCAGCTTTGAATGCAGATTGGTCAAAAGGTCCACCATATACAATTTGTTCTCGCTGGATTTTATTTGAATATCGATGTTTATATCCATTTTCGCCTGGGTGTTTTCCTGCTTGAAGAACAATTCCGGCACCGAGGGAGAGTCGAACGAGAACTTTTTCAAGAATTGTTGAATCATATTGTATTTTACCATTTGGTCAAAACTCCTATTTTTGGTAGAATATACCAAAAATGAAACGAAAGTCAATTATGAAAAAGTTATTATTGCTTGTCCCTTGCCTCTTGTCTCTTTCCGGCTGCGGATTGTTCGAATGGCGCTGGGGCGGCGGCGCGCGCGTCGGAAAGATGTCCCCTGTCGGGTATGACGAGCTGCCCGGCTGGAAAGAGGATGACCAGCGGTATGCGCTGCAGGCGTTCAGGAATACCTGCAAGGCGAACATACAATATGCGGGGGAAGTTGTGCCGGATTCAAGACTGTTGTCTGAGAAATGCGCCTCTCTGCCGCCCAAATCGGCCGGCGCTGAGACAGTTAGGAAGTGGCTCGAATCTCATTTCCAGCCATACAAAGTCAGCGACGAAGCGACCAAAAACGGAAAGTTCACGGGATACTATTCTCCGGTGGTGAAGGCGTGCCGCCGGATGACGTCCGAATGCAGCGCGCCGATTATGGACAAGCCGACGGACGGGCGCGAATACAAGGGCGTTCCGAGCACGCGGATTGTCAGCGAGCGGATAGGAAACGTGATTTACTGGATTGACCCGGTTGACCTTCAGGATATGGGCAGCTCGACGCTGGTTTTGGAAGACGGCAGCCGCGTAAGGCTGTCGGTCGCGTCCACCAACGACATGACGTTCAACGGAATCGGCAGCCAGCTTTTGGCGCGCGGAATCCGCCCGCCCGATGGATATGGAATGAAATCCGTCCGGAAATATCTGAAAGAAAACCGCGCGTTGGCGGACGAATTGATTGCGAACAATCCCAGGTATGTTTATTACACTCCGTCCGCGACCGAGGCCGTGACCGGAAACATGGGCGTGCCGCTCAGCCAAATCCGCAGCATTGCGGTTGACAAGAACATTTACACGCTGGGGCTGCCCGTGTATCTGGACACCAGGCTTTCGAACGGCAAGAAGTTCCGGCGCCTGATGGTCGCGCAGGATACGGGCGGCGCGGTCATCGGATACAACCGCGCGGATATCTACTTTGGAATCGGCGACGCGGCGTTTGAGCATGCGCACGGACAGAACGAGCCCGGACAGATGTATGTCCTGATGCCCAAATAATACAAGAATTAACAAGTGTCGGTGCCGAAGCCAGCGTTCAGTTCAGATGTTTCTGTCGGCTAGCTTTTCTTTCATTTTCCTTAGTTGTTGCAGGCGTGCGGAATATTTCGTGATAATGCCCTCGCATTTTTTTATCTCGCGGTCTATATACTGGTCGCCGGGGGATTGACTCGAAGGCATGTTGTCTATATTTTCCGTGGCCGATGCGAATGATGCGCTTTTATCCTGCGTCGGTTCTGCTGGTTGAAATTGAAAGATGTCGAGATTACCCTGGTATTCGATAAATCCATCTTCCGTTATATAGGAGGAAATATTTATTTTTATAGCATTTGTGCCTTTTTGACCTCTCTTCCCGATAACACGATAAATCTTATCGGAATCACCATTTATTTGGTCAATTTTGTTCGGATTTGGGAATAACAGGAATACCTTGTCCTTGCCTATGAGTGAGTCTAAACTATCCTTGCTTACAATCCATTCCGTTTCGGTTTTGGACCCGGTGGATTCCCACTTCATCTTCTCCCTAAAATTCGGAGTTTTTATGTCGGCATATACGAACTCCGGTGGAAGCTGTTTATTCGGATTTGCCGCCCATTTGTTGAATTTTTGGGTGATTTCTTCGTTTGTTATCATTTTTTCTCTTCGGTTTGCATTTATTTTATCATAAAAATACTTGATTTTGTATATTTTTCTGCCATAATTGACCAAACCTGCCGAAGCGGCCACAGGCAGCCGCAAGGCGAGAAAGGAGTTATAAATGCCAAAACTGAAAACAAAATCCACGCTTAAAAAACGCGCCAAGATGACGGCAGGCGGCCTTGTTCAGGTCCGCAGGCAGGGGCACAGCCATATGCTCAGAAAACGCGCGAAGCGCTCGCTCCGCGCGGGACGCAAGGTTCAGTATGTGAACGAAAACATGACGAACCAAATCAAAAAACTGGCGCCCTACGGGCTGCGCGACTGAGGAGGCGAAAAATGGCACGGGTAAAACGCGGCACGACCGTCAAGCAGAAGCATAAAAAGGTATTGGCGAAAGCCAAGGGGTATTTGGGACGCCACGGCAGCGCGTTCACGCTGGCGAAGGAAAAGGTCGACAGGGCCGGGCAGTATGCGTACCGCGACAGGCGCGCGAAAAAGCGCGAATTCCGCTCGCTCTGGATTGTCCGCATCAACGCGGCCGTCCGCGGCGCGGGCCTGACATACGCGCAGTTCATGAACGGGCTTAGAAAGGCGAATATAACGGTTGACCGCAAGGTTTTGGCCGAAATGGCTTTCGCGGGCGACGCCGGCTTTCAAAGCCTGATTGACGAGGCGAAACGATTTATTTAGGGGTTGGAGACAGGGAATAGGGGTTCTTTAACCCCTTGTCCAATGTCATCCAACCCCTAACTGCCACCTTGCCGTGGCATTTTTTTATGAAATATGCTATTATGAAAAAATAAGGAAAATAGGATGTCAAACGAAAATAATATCAAGAATCACATATTACATATAATGTCCTTGGATGAACTGCAAAAGTTATATAGCGATACATTCGGAAAAAACGGGACGATGACCGCGCGGCTGAAAGAAATGAAAAATCTGTCGGATGACGAACGCGCGGCGCTGAACAAGGAAAAGGAAGAATTGCAATCCGCATTCAAGGTGCGCCAGTCGGAAATCGAATACGATACGTTGATGGCGGACTTGGCAAAGGACAAAATCGACGCGACCCGTTCGCCCGCGCCGGAGCAGGCCGGGAAAGTCCACCCGTTGACGCAGATATGGAAGGATGTATGCCGCGTGTTCCAGAGCATGGGTTATGAATTGGCGGATGGGCCGCAAATAGAGGACGATTTTCATAATTTCGAGGCCCTGAACGTTCCCAAATATCATCCGGCGCGCGACATGCAGGATACCTTTTACATAGAGGGGACGGAAAATCTTTTGCGCGGGCATACGACGACGGTCTCCGTCCGCGAAATGACAAAGCGCGGCGCCGCGACCAAGGTCATCGCGCCCGGCGCGACCTACCGGCGCGACCTGGATGCGACGCATTCTCCGATGTTCAACCAATATGACGGCGTCGTTCTGGGAAAAAACATGACGCTTCAAAACCTGGTGTCCGACATGAAGACATATTTGAGGCTGGTGTTCGAGACCGATGACATCGTAGTTCGTATACGTCCGTCGTATTTCCCGTTTACGGAGCCTAGCATAGAATTCGACATACGGTGGGACAAGGCGACGGGACGGCCGGTAAAAAGCGGCGGGACGTGGCTGGAAATGGGCGGCGCGGGAATGCTGCACCCGAACGTGCTGCGTGCGTGCGGGATAAATCCGGATGAAATGCAGGGCTTTGCGTTCGGACCGGGCCTTGACCGGCTGGCCATGCTGAAATACGGCCTGAACGATATACGGAGGCTTTACGACGGGGACATACGCTGGCTCTCGGCAAAAGGATTCTAACTGAGTTATGAGATTTTTTATGAACGGAGTGAATAAAAATGAAATGGACGCTTGATTGGTTAAAGGATTATTTGGAAACGAACGCAACGGCTGAGGAAATAGCCGACGAATTGACGCGCATCGGGTTGGAAATCGAAGAACTGACATTCCAAATCGTTCCCGTCGTCGCGAAGATTGTCGAATGCTCGGACATTCCTGATACGCATTTGCACTTGCTATCTGTCGACGATGGAGCGGAAATCCGCAAAATCGTTTGCGGCGCGCCGAACGTGCGCGTCGGATTGGTCTCCGCGCTGGCGCGTCCCGGCTGCTTGATTCAGGGAACGGAGATAAAGGTCGGAAAAATCCGCGGCCATGAATCAAACGGGATGATGTGCAGCGAAAAGGAACTGGGGCTGGGCGCCGACCATACCGGAATCATCGAACTGGACGGAAAGAAATATAAAATCGGCCAACCGCTCGTAGACTCTCCCGGTGCGGGCGCCGTGTTTGACGCAAAGGTTTTGCCGAATCGGCCGGATTATCTGGCTGTTCGCGGAATCGCCCGTGATTTGTCTGCTTCCGGAATTGGAGCATTCAAAGAACAGAGGACGGAGAACAGGGAACAGGTGGCTGGAAAACGCAGGGCGATTATCAAAAATAAAGCCCGCTGCCCGGTCTATAACTTTGCCGAAATCCATGGAATAAAAATCGCGCTCAGTTCCGAAAAGGTGCGCGTGCGGCTGGCCGCGATAGGAATAAATCCCAAAAACGCGCCAGTGGACGCAACCAACTATGTGTGTTATGACATAGGCCAACCGCTGCATTGCTTCGACGCGGATGAAATCAATGGCGACATTGTCATCCGGAATGCAGAGGAGGGCGAGCGTTTCGCGGACTTGTTCGGCGCCGAGCATATTTTGTCCGCGGACGATTTGGTGATAACTGATTCGGACGGAATACTCGCGCTGGCCGGCGTTGTCGGCGGCGCGCGGGGAATGACGAAGGACACGACAAGAAATATAATTTTGGAGGCGGCGTATTTCGAGCCCATCGGAATCCGCAAAACCCGGCGGCGCCTGAACTTGTCGACCGACGCGTCTTATCGCTATGAGCGCGGCGCCGACCCTACGATTTCGGGCGAGGGGCTTTCGCGCACGGCTGATTTGATTATCAAGGAGTGCGGCGGCGATATTGTCGCGATGAGTAATGACGAATTGAAAGCCAACAGTTTCATTGTCCGATATTTTCCCGAAACTTTTGCCAAAAAAACAGGGATTGAATTGCCGGCAGAAAAGCAAAGGGAGATTTTGAAAAAACTGGGGTATGAAATCGACGCGGGCTGGAACGTAAAGGTTCCGAGCTGGCGCACGACGGAGGTCATTCCAGAGACATTGATTTCCGATATAATCCGCATTTACGGGTATGACAAGATTGAAAACATCGGCGCGTCCTCGTCGAAAGAGGTCATCGAAATCAAACCTGTGAAAATGGAAAACGATTTTTTTGCGAAGGAACGCCATTTGACCGAGCATATTTCGTATGGGTTCGGAAACATTTATACCGAAAAGTTGGTTTCGGACAGGCCGAACATAAAAATCGCCAATCCGATAGCGGACTTTATGAACACGGCGCGGAACAGTTTGATTCCGAACATGCTGAATGCCATCGCGGAGAATGCGAAGCGCGGATATCCGAACCTAGCGATGTTTGAAGTCGGAACTGTGTTCGACGGCCCCAATCCTGGCGAGGAACACAAGCAGGTCGTGATTGCAAGAACAGGCGAGGCCGGCCCGCGGCATTGGTTGAAACGAGGTAGGGAGGTCGATGTTTATGATGCCAAGGCGGACTTGCTGGCGTTCTGGGGGCGCAAATACTCCGATATAAAAACGGAAACAGGCGACGCCCCGATTTGGGCACATCCATACAGATATGGCCGGTTGGCCGCGGATGGAAAGGTTTTGGGAGAGTTCGGAGAACTGCATCCCAATCTGGCGCGCCATTGGCGTATTAAAATGGCCGTTGTCATCGGGTTGATAGAAAGGTTGGACGAAAATCCGTTGGATTTTCGTCGGGATTCCGATTTTTCGGACAATAATTTCCAGCCGATAACGCGCGATTTCTCGTTCGCTCTGAATGGAGAAGTTCCGGCGCAGGATATTGTCGCGGCGGCGCGCGCGGCGGACGGCCGCATAGCGGATGTCGCGGAGTTCGACTTTTATGAAGGCAGCATCGCATTCACGATAACTATTGTGCCGGATAAGAGCCTGTCAGACAGGGAAATCTTGGAAGTCCAGAACAAGGTTGTCGCGGCAGTCGAGAAACTCGGCGCCAAAATCAGGGACAAATGAGTCAATAGGTCTATAAGTCTGATAGTCGGCAATAATAACGTTCATGCATAATCCCATGGTTATTGTATCGCTGATTACTAAAAATCCGCTTTGTGTATTGCTATATTTCTGATAAAATAAACGAGTAGAGGGAGTATGAAATCAGGGCAGTTTTTTTCGCCGCCTGTTTTTTGCGCAATGATTTTTGCGTTGGTGTTTTTGACGCCCGTTTGCGGCTTTGCGATAGACGTAGAGGCAATAAAGGCAACTATTTCCAAGTCGTCGGGTATCGGGGAGGCGCAACAGGCATATATGACCGGCGTGGAACAAATGTCGGACGAAGCCGGGGTGTCCGGCAAAGTAAAGCGCGGCGTGATAGACGCCGTGTTGAAAAAGGCCAAGGAAAACAGCCAGAAAACATACAGCGCCGAGGAGATTGCTGAATTGAAGGATAAGGCCAAGGAAGCCAAGGAGAAGGAGCAATCGACAGAGAACAAAATGCTCGGTGGACTTACCATGGCGGCGACTGGAATCGGCGGGATGCAGCTGATGCAGGGCATGGCGGAAAAAAAGGCGGACGAGGCGGCGGCCGCGGATATGGCGGCATATCTGGACACAATCAGGTGCGGAATCAGCGGCGAATTTCAGGGCGTCAAATATAACGAGGTCGGCAAGACGCCGCCGGAAACCCGGGAACTTATGGACGCGCGGCTGGAATATACGGTTATCGCCAAAAAGATGAGAACGGCGAAGGAAAATCTGGGCCTTCCGCCCGGAATCGAATCGGAACTGATTGTCGACACGACGAAGGGATTGTATGATGACGCTGGCACCGATACCGACGGGATATCGCATCACTTTGAAACCGGCACCGAGCGCGCCGCAAGTGACAGCGGCAAGAAACGCATGATTGCGGGCGGGGTCGTCGCCGGCGTCGGCGTTGTCGGCGGGGTCGTCGGAAACGCGCTTATCAATAAAAAAGACGATGGGGATGAAAGCGGAAAGAGCGATAATGGTAGTAAAAACAGCGATAGCGGCAGCAAGTCAGGCTCATCTGGTGGCGGACTTGGCGGACTTGCCAGCAAGGCCACCAGTATGCTGGGCAGTGGAGGTGGAGGTGGTCTCGGAGCGATTGGCGGGCTTTTGGGAAAATGAGGACGAGAATAAATAGAAAAGGCATAAAAATGAAAAAAATAATTTTGGCGATTCTTGGGTTTGCGTTTATAACCACTATTTTGCCTGCGGCCACAGACCGCAGCAACGCCGCGCGCGTCGGAATGGCTGGCGCAGGCCGCGGAATGGCGCGCGCGCCCGGCGTCGCCTCGGCAGCCGCGCCAGTTGCTGCGATTGCCGCAGTCGAGGCCGAGGCGCCCGCGGAAGAACCGAATGAGGAACCGGAGGATTCCGCGGATATTGAGGAAACGAAACCTGTCGCCAGCGTCAAAACTTCGTCTTCGGATTCCGGCTTGGTGTCTTCCGGCAAAACCCAATCATGCCATGATGATTATGTCGACTGCATGGACCAGTTCTGTCTTTTGGACGAATCGGAAGGCGAGCGGTGCGCGTGCTCCGACAATATAGAAAAGTCCAAGTCGTTGATAAAGAAAATCGGCGACACGCAGGCGAAGGCGGAAAAACTTTATGGTGAAGGCGTCGAGCGCGAGAAACTGGGCGCGAAGGCCGTTTTGGTGTTCGGCTCGTCGGAAAAGGCGAGAGCCAGCCGCGTCGACCTGTCGGCATGGCTGAACGGCGGCGACGAAGACGACGATTCTCTGGACGATGACGCCGAGATAGGCGACTATTTGTATAAGATGGCAGCAAAGTCCTGCAAGGCGGAGTTTGACGCATGCGGAAAGGACGCGGACAAGGAAAAATTGCTTTACAGCCGTCAAATTACCGCCGACTGCAAGGCGTTCTCGTCATTCCTGGCTGACCAGCAAAAGGTTGCCGATTCCAATCTGGCCGCCGCGGAGAAGGTCGTCCGGGCCGCGCGTTTTGCCGAGCTGGAGAACACGAACAAATACAACCGCGGAGAATGCCTGATTGCGCTCCGCAACTGCGTCGCCGAAAAGGGCGGATGCGGCGATAATTTTGAGAACTGCCTTGACGCCAGTCTGCTAATGCGCAGGACGAACGCCTGCGAGAACATAACCAACCAATGCATGGCGGTCAAGGATTACGTCCTGAAGGATTGGAAGGAGGAAACGGAGATGATTCTTGCTGATGCGGAAAAGTATGCGGATAAATATTTCCGCCAAACATGTCTTTCGCGGACGCAGGCGTGCCTAGAGGACAAATGCTCGACGACCACCAACGACGCGTGCCTGAACGACGTCAGGGTTGCGGCGGGCATATGCACAGAGATAACGGAATGCGATGACAAGATTCCTGGATTCACAGATGTCATCAATTCCAAACTCGGGTATCTCCGCGTCAGATTCTGCCAGAATGATTTGGAGGCGTGCTTCAAGGACAAATGCGGCGCGGATTATACGAAGCCGGAGTGCCTAGGCAAACCAATCCAGGAAATCGCGAAACTGTGCCCGCAGGAAATGTATCCGTCGTGCAAGGGGCAGACGCAGTTCAATGTCTTGGTATCCAGCATATTTCTGCAGCTCGACTATGCGATGATGCAAGGCTGCATAAACAAGTTCTCCGAGGATTTGGGACGCGTGTGCGGAACGGATATGTCATGCATACAGGATGACCCGGAGATTACTACACTGACATCGGTCGAGGATGCCCAGGCGTTGTTCAAGCCTGTCAGAAATGAAGACGGCGAGATAGGGGAATTGAAGTGGAAGGCGTATGCCGATGCCGAAGTGGACAAGTTTTTCGCAGAGCTTGAAAAAGATGCGACAATCGGCGCCTGCGCCGACACGCAGAATCCGAAAACGAAGGTGAAAGGAAAACAGAGCATCGGGACATCCGTGTTTAACACCGCGAAGATGATTGCGAAAATAAATGCGGAGAACCGCCAGTATCGCGCGTTGACTTCTAAACTGCGCGAGCTCGCAAAGGCCGCAGATTTGGCCGAGGCGAAAAAGGCGTGCGAGCTGATGAAAGAGGATGACAAAATCGATTCCGTTGTGTTCGAGCCCGATTTGCGCAACTGCCACATATGCCGCACGCAAGAAGTTTGCGAGGAGGGCGGCGAGAGCAAGGCGACAAGTGCGCTGAAGGCAATGTCCGGCGGGCTTGCCGCCGGCGCGTCGGCGGGCACCATGGTGTCGCCCGGCTGGGGCACGGCAATCGGAGGCGTTGTCGGCGCGGTCGGAATGGGAGTAATGGGGGCCATGTCCGGGGGCAAAGAGAAGTTTTGCCAAGAGATTCAATCGTGCGAGGATGTAAATATGTAGCCATATAGATATTGTCCGAAGGATAAAAATCTGTTATAATGTCGGAGAGAGGGAAATGAAAAGAATCTTTTGTTTATTAGCGGTCTGCGGGCTTGCGTATGTCGCGGGCCCGTTGGTGGCGGCAAAAAAATCCACCAGTTCGGCCATAGTGACAAATTCCAAAGTCGGTGTCCGCGCCAAAGTCGACGGCTCGGAAAAATATAACGACGAATGCTATGAGGCGTATTTCGGCTGCATGGACCAATTCTGCATTTCCGACAACGAAAGCGGCGGCACATGCATATGCTCGTCTTCTTACGACCAGTATGAGGCGAAACTGAAGCAAATCGAGAAGAACACCGACGAAGCGAACCGCAAAAGCACCCTAGAGGTCGAGAAAATAAAGGCCGGCGCGGCGGCGGACATCCTATTCACCGGAACCCGCGAATATGACAAGAGCGGAAATGTCATGACGATGGAAAAAGTGGAGAAAAAACGCGCGCGGCAACGGAGCATAGAGGAAATGATGGGCGGAGATGAGGAAGAGGAGGAGGAAGAAGACGAGTTCAGCATGGAGGGATTGACCGGGAAGAATCTTTATGAGAAGGCGCGTCAAATATGCCTTGAACAGGTCGGAGATGCGTGTGGCAACACTTTGAACATGCAGACGCAGCGCTATCTGACGCAAGTTAAAAGCGATTGCACCGCGTTGTCGAAAAATATAGACGACCTGTTGAAAAAATCCGAGCTGGCAATCGTGGAGGCGGAGAAGGATATTACAACCGCGCGAAAGGAAATGGTCGACGAGGTTAACAAATATAACCGCGGGCAATGCGTGGTCGAGTTCAAGAAATGCATGATGACCGAAGACGCGTGCGGAAAGGATTGGGGCAGGTGCGCCAGCTCCATTGCGGCCGAAAACATGCAGAACAACGCCGCGAAGTCTACCCGCGGAACCAAGGTCTCGCATACGGACGTGTTCGACATCACGGATTCGACGAAAGAAATGCTGGAAAGCAAACGTCCCGTTTGCGAAAGTGTTCTGGACCAGTGCCAGGCGGTGCGCGACGTAGTGTGGAACGATTTCTTGCGCGATATCGCTCCTGAGTTGAAAATCGCGGAATCGAAACTCGAATCTAACAAGCGGCAGTCATGCCTGACCGATATTTCCGACTGCATACAAAAAGCGTGCAAGGACGATATTGTCGGAAAGGGAAAGGAAACTATGGATTCGTGTCTGGCGCGGCCGGATATGGCCCGTTCGTTCTGCAAGATTGAAATCGACCCGTGCGAGCGCATGGAGCCGCAGATTTGGGATTACGTGGTCAGCAAGCTCGCGGCCATGCGCGTTGACGTCTGCACGCAGGAGGTCAAGGACTGCTTTACGTCGGACGACCGCTGCGGCGCGGATTTCGGCAAGTGCTTGGGAATGGATTACAATTATCTGCATGAAATGTGCCCCGTTGACAAACTGGTTGTCTGCAAGCAATCAAAGAAAAACTTCGAAATGTCCGACATCGACAACATGCTGATGGGATTCTATCTGAACATCGATAACTCCGCTTTGGATTTGTGCCAGCAAAAGATAGACGAGAAAATGACGGATGTTTGCGGCAGCACGACGGACTGCAACCGGTTCGCCGCGGACAATAATCTCGGAATCGGAAGCCTGCAATCCATAAAAGACGGAGACATATACCGCATTACTGGGATGTTATCGTTTGGGATGATAAAGATGGGGGACGGGAAGACATGCGACGGGGAGGACGAGACGGGGAAGTGCGCGAAGAAGGACATATTGCCGTATGGCAAAATCG
>JAITQO010000011.1 GCA_031288835.1 Rickettsiales bacterium
CTGGATTCCGTTGTCGGCGCCATGCGGCGCCGCAACGGAATGACGATTTGTCGGCTCGAACAAAGTTTTTGCGTGCAGAATTAAAAGACCCTATTCCCGCCTTCGCGGGAATGACAAGGAGAGAAGAGCGGGAATGACAAGGAGAGAAGAGCGGGAATGACAAGTATAAAAAGTGGCGGAAAGACAAGGGATAAGAAACAAGGGACATATCCCTATGAAAAAGACAGATACTTTTTGTTTCTTCTGGTGATTCTGGTCGAGAACGGAATATGGGACTGATAGGCCTTGATTTGCTTCATCAGAACTTTCGAGCCGGTTATCATCATTCTGTTTCTTCCGTTCACCTTCAATTGCAAATACAGGCATTCCTCGCCCTCGTTCTTTTTGATTTTGGACGGGCGGATTGCGAAATCCGTCACGACGACGTCTTTGTCGAGAATCTCTTCTATGCTGATTTTCTCACCCGGGAACGGGCCGCTTTCCGCAGCCGCGAAATCCGAAAATCTTTGTATTTTTGTTTTTTTAAAAAACAACCACATATGGCTTTCTCCTTGTTTAATTAAACCGCCTGGCGTTCGACGGGCGCGGGACGCCCCTGCCTACATTGGCCAGACGGAATCACAGAGCGCTTTTTCCCCGCGCGGATTCGCCGCGCAAAGACAGACATGCCGCCCTGGCCTTGTTAAAAAACAATGCATTTGTTCCCATTCTTTGTCGCGCATAGTTCAGCTGTGTTCTGCAAAACCTGAGGTCCTGTGAAACAAGGATTGGCAGCGCGAGGACGGCGGAGCGAGCGCACGAATTGTTCGTGCCGTTCTGAACGCAATTCGCGCAGTTGTTCGCGCAGTTGTTCGCGCAATTAGCCGCCGACGAATTCGTGTTCTCGAACACCCAAGACCCGCCAAGCCAGAGGCCCCCCGCATTACGGGCAACATGACTGGTTCGGCGGCCGCCGCGCGGGTTTGCCGCGCGCGCCGCAGAACGGGATATGCGAAAAAACATAAACGGCGACGGCAAGGCGATATATTCGCGCCGCCGCGGACAGTTTTCCCGACTTAAAATCTTTTTTGTTTTATCCATTCTTCTCTCTCATCTTCAACTTGCGCCGCCCCTTGACGAAACAATTTTTTCCGCAGGGGGGCACGCCCCCCTGCACCCCCTTCGCATTTTCTCCGACGCCCTTTTTTTCTCCCTGGGGGAAGGGGTAACCGCCCCTTCCCCCAGACCCCTTTCCCCTGCGCGCCCCTCGCTACAATGCCGCTACGCGACATTTTCGCTCGCGTTCCGTTTTATGACACCTGCGCCGCTTCGGCTACGCCTCCCGCGGCGCGTCCGGTGTCATAAAACGGCAAGGCCTAGGGCAGCGCGAGGACGGCGGAGCGAGCGCACGAACCGTACGTGCCGAGCAGAACGCAATACGCGCAGTTGTTCGCGCAGCTGTACGCGCAAGGAGCCGCCGACGAAGACGTGTACACGAACACCCAAGACCCGCCAAGGTTCGGACTCGTCATTCTACACCAGCAGTTTACGTTGCTGGCTAACGTGCTTGATGGCCACATAACATTATTTGTTGATGTAGTGCCCGTATCATCAGTGCACTGCGACATGCCGCTAACTGTATGTTTTACCCCAGAACTGCCTTCATCAGATGTTACAGACCATGTTCCGATTTCCGCAGAACTTCCATAACTTGATACCGCGGCATAGGTCGAGTTAGACAACGTCCCGCTCTTGTTCTTCCAAGCCGCCAGCCAGTCAAGCTGGCACAGTTTTGCCGCAGGGGCGGCGCCCGCAATTAACGCAAATGTTAAAGTCGAAATGAATATCCGAGTCGGTTTCATCGATTTTGTCTCCCTTACTTTTTTGAAACTATAGTAATTTATTCCGAATCGTGTCAAGGATAAAAATCACATTTTTTCTTAAAGGCGCACAACGTCATTCCGGCGCCTTTCTCCTTGCCATTCCTGCCCCCGTCTCCTTGTAGTTTCCGCCACTTTTTATACTTATCATTCCCGCTCTTCTCTCCTTGTCATTCCCGCGAAGGCGGGAATAGGGTCTTTTAACCCGCAAGCAAAAACTCTGTTCGAGCAATGGAAGAATGCGGAAGCATGCAGCAAAGTGCGCTTGTTCCCTGCACATTGTTATTTGCTTTACTATTATTCGTTCTTCGTTATATGTTCTATAAAATAAAAGACGGTTCGCTTCGCTCACGGTTTATAGTCCCTATTCCCGCCTTCGCGGGAATGACAAGGAGCGGAGTGGAAATAACAAGGAGAGGGGGGCGGGAATGGCAAGTGTAAAGAGTAGAGGAATGACAAGGGGAAAGGTGCCGCCATAAATCCCCGCCATTCCGGCGAGACCTGCCAAATGGCGGGAACATCCTCTCCACGTCATTCCGTTGCGGCGCCGCAGGGCGCCGACAACGGAATGACGAGTGCGGCGCGGCTATTTATCGCTTGATTCAAACATGCGATTTGTGCTAGTCATTCCAGCATTGCGCTTTCGCCCATTCCGGGAAAAGGCAACGGAGAAAAAATATGAAAACCCACAAATCCCTTTGGGAACTGCTCGTATCCCGCGAAAACTTCGACCTCGCCGGCACGCGCGCCCTGAAGCATAAAAAGAAAACCAGAGAAATACAAAGATTCCTCGACAATCGGGAGGAGTTGACGGAACGCCTGAGGCTGTCGGTTCGGGACGGCCTTTTCACCACGTCCCAATACCGCGTCAAGACGATTCACGAGCCGAAAAAACGCGAGATTTACATCCTTCCATTCTACCCAGACCGAATCGTCCACCACGCCATCATGAACGTTCTTATCCCCATTTGGGACAAGATGTTCATTTCGGATTCCTACGCCTGCAGGCCGGGCAGAGGCATTCATTCCGCCAGCCGCAGATGCATGCAGTTCGTTCGCCGGAACAAATACTTCCTGCAATGCGACGTCAGAAAATTTTACCCGTCGATAAATCACCGCATCATGCTGGACTTGATATCGCACAAAGTCAGGGATAAAAAACTGATGCGCCTGATTGAAAACATCATTCATTCCGTCGACGGCGACACGAATATGCCGATCGGAAACTTTTGCAGCCAATGGTTCGGAAACCTTTACCTGCACAGTCTGGACATGTTCGTAAAGCATGAATTGAAATGCCGGGACTATCTGCGGTATTGCGACGATTTCTGCCTGTTCTCCGACGACAAGGGCGAATTGCGCGAATGGCTTGGAAAAATGCGGGCGTTCCTGTCCGACAAACTGCGGCTGTCGTTCTCATACGCCGAGGTTTCCCCGGGCGCCGGCGGCGTCGATTTCTTGGGCTATAGGCATTTCCTCGACTGCGTTAAACTGAGAAAGTCCACGTTCTTCAGAATCCGCAAGCGGCTGAAACGGATTCTTTCAATTCCGGCCGAATCGCGCATGCAGGACAAACGGGTCATCGGACAAATCGGCTCTATGCACGGATGGCTGAAACACGCGCGCAGCAATATCAGAATACATGCAATAATGGACGAGGAAAAAGGGACGAAAGCGACAAGCGATAAGATACAAGCGGCTGGTTAACGTCATTCCGTCCCATGTCTCTATTTCACCGGATAGGCGCGCGGGAAATTACTGTTCGGCTTTTCGGGGTTATTCTTAACGCCGCATGCCGCAAGAGAAATAAGCAGCAGGAGACACACAAGAGAAAAAGAAAAAGGAAAAAAGAACGGGGAATGAGAGGCAGGAGATAAAAATGAGCGCCGATTCAACCCGCGCCTTTCCTCTCCCGCCCCTTTTCCCCTTTCCCTTTTCATATATCAAGCACCTGCTGTTCGCCGTTGGCGTTTTCCGCAGCCAACAGCTCGACCCGTTCCTCTTCCTTTGCAATCTCGCGAACCTTGCGGACATACGCCCCGGTGCCGACGGGAATCAGCCGCCCGACAATCAGATTCTCGTTGATTCCGGTCAGACGGTCGGTCGCCCCGTTGATTGCCGCGTCAACCAACACCTTCGTCGTCTGCTGGAACGAAGCGTTCGACAGGAACGACCGCGACGTCAGCGACGCGCGCGTCAGACCGACCAGAATCTGCCCCGCCTGGGCCGAACCGCCGCCGTTTTTGCGCACGCGCTCGTTCTCTTCTTCGAAATCCACGCGGTCGATTACCTGTCCCGTCAGGAACTTCGTGTCGCCGGGATCGGTGATTTCGACGCGCCGGAGCATCTCGCGTATCAGGATTTCAATGTGCTTGTTGTTGATGGTCACGCCCTGCAGACGATATACCTGCTGCACATTCTCAACCAATGTCTCGGCCAGCGCCTTTTCGCCAAGTATGCGCAGGATGTCCTGCAGCACCGGTTCGCCGTCAACAAGGGAATCGCCCTTCTGCACGACGTCGCCCGCGCGGACCAGTATGTTCGTCCCCTTCGGTATCAGATACTCGACCGGCACGCCGCCATCCGGCGGATTTATGCGCAGGGTAAGCCTTTGCTTGCTGTTGTCCTCGAACTCGATTTCGCCGGATATTTCCGCAAGAATCGCCGGATTCTTCGGCATTCTGACCTCGAGCAGATTTTCCACCTGCGGCAGCCCCCCGGTGATGTCGCGCGTCTTTTGCATCTCCACCGGAATGCGCGCGATCACGTCGCCGGCCCTTACCTTCACGCCGTTTCCGACGTTCAGAATCGTATAAATCGGCAGCATGTATTCCGCGATTTTCTTGTTGCCGAGCGATACCGGCTCGCCCTGCTCGTTTTTCAGGACAATTCTCGGATTCAGGGATTTCTTCGTGCTCTGCTTCCAGTTGATGACCTTGCGCGTCGTGATTCCGGTCAGCGGGTCGACCTCTTCGGAATACGACAGGTTTTCGACCAAATCTTCAAACGAAACGATTCCGTCCTTCTCGGCGATAATCACATTCGCATACGGGTCCCATTCGGCAAGCTTGTCGTCTTTCTTCACAACATCGCCGTCCGACACAACCAGCATGGCCGCATACGGCAGCTTTGTCTTGAACAATTCGTTTCCGTTGCCGTCTTCAATCCTTATCCCCGCGTTCCTGGACAACACCACCTGTCGCCCGACGGAGTTCTGGATGACCTTCGCGTCAAAGTGGACAATGCCGTCTACAGGCGTTTCAATAAAGTGCTGCCCGCCCGCGGCGTCCGCGATTCCGCCGTGATGGAACGTCCGAAGGGTCAATTGGGTTCCCGGCTCGCCCACGCTCTGCCCGGCAATCACGCCCACGGCTTCGCCGACATGCACCAGCGTCCCGCGCGACAAATCCATGCCGTAGCACTTCGCGCACAGGCCGTCGCTCTTGCATGTCAGCACCGAACGGATGTCCACGCTGGCCAGCCCAGATTCGTCAATCTCCTTCGCCACCTGCTTGGAAATCAATTCGCCAGCCGGAACAATAACCTTTTTCGTGAACGGATTAACGATGTCTTTCGCCGCGGTGCGCCCCAAAACCACGCCGCCAAGCGATACCGACATGGTGCTGCCGTTGTATACGGGCTTCGCCGTCACGCATTCGCCGGTTCCGCAGTCGTTTTCGGTAATAACCGCATTCTGCGCCAATTCGACAAGACGGCGCGTCAGATACCCCGCCTCGGCGGTTTTCAGCGCCGTGTCGGACATTCCCTTGCGCGTCCCGTGGGTGGAGTTGAAATATTCCGCCATCGTCAGGCCTTCCTTGAAGCTGGAAATAATCGGAACCTCCATAATCGAGCCGTCCGGCTTTTGCGTCATTCCGCGCATTCCCGCAACCTGCTGAATCTGCGACTTTGACCCGCGCGCGCCGGAATCAGCCATCATGACGATGCTGTTCCAATTCGCGCCCTCGGTTTTCCTAAGGTTCGCAGAGGCTATGTTTCCTATCTGCGTCGCGACCTTCTGCCACATGTCAATCAATTTGTTGTGCCGCTCGCCATGCGACAGCAGCCCGTTCTGATATTGCGCCTCTATTTCCCCCGCCTCTTTTTCGGCCTTTTTTATCAGCCCCTCCTTTTCCGAAGGAATCACTATGTCATCCTGGCCGATGGAGATACCAGACCGCGCGCCCTGCTCGAACCCGGTGTTTTTCAATTGGTCGGCAAGGATAATCATTTCGTGGTCGCCGCAGGTTTCGTATACGGAAACCAAAAGTTTTTCAATCGCCGCCAGGCTCATAGGCTGGTTAACCCATTCGAACTTCACCCCCTCCCTGTTGTCGGGAAGCAGGTCGCCGAGCAGCATGCGCCCGGCCGTCGTTTTCACGCGCTCGCCCCTGAACCGCGCGATTATCGGCGTATGCAGCGTTATGACCTTGTTGTGCAGAGCAAGATGTATCTCGTCAATACCGGAGAAATACGGCGCCTTGTCGTTATGTTCGCCGTCCATCAAGGAAATGTAATAACATCCGAGTATCATATCCTGCGACGGCACAATCATCGGCTTGCCCGATGCCGGATTCAGGACATTGTTCGACGACAGCATCAGAGTGCGCGCCTCGATTTGCGCCTCCAGCGAAATCGGAACATGAACCGCCATCATGTCTCCGTCAAAGTCCGCATTGAATCCCTTGCATACCAGCGGATGCAAACGTATCGCCTTGCCCTCAATCAACACCGGCTCGAACGCCAGAATCGACAGGCGGTGCAACGTCGGCGCGCGATTCAGCAGCACCGGATGCTGATACACGACCTTCTCCAGAATATCCCATACTATCGACTCTACATTCTCGACCATTTTGCGCGCGGCCTTCAAGGTGTTCGCGTAATCGCCGGCTATCAGCCGAGCATAAACAAACGGCTTGAACAGTTCCAGCGCCATCGTTTTCGGCAGCCCCATTTCGTGCAGTTTCAGCGTCGGGCCGGACACAATCACCGAACGGCCGGAATAATCGACGCGCTTTCCCAGCATGTTCATGCGGAACCGTCCGGATTTTCCGCGCAGCGAATCCGACAGAGATTTCAACGGGCGACGGTTTTGCGAAACCAGCGGGCGCGCCTTGTGCCCGTTGTCGAACAGGGCGTCGACCGCTTCCTGCAGCATGCGCTTTTCATTTCTGATGATGATTTCCGGCGCATGCAGGTCCTGCAATTTTTTCAGCCGGTTATTGCGGATAATCACGCGGCGATACAAATCGTTCAGGTCCGACGTGGCGACATGCCCGGCCTCAAGCGTTACAAGCGGGCGCATGTCCGGCGGAATCACGGGCAGCACGTCCGGAAGCATCCATTCCGGACGCGAATTGGAATCCAGAAACGACTCGACCAGTTTCAGATGCTTCGCAATCGCGCGGCGCTTCGCGTCGGACTTCGTTTCCGCCAACTCCTCTCGCAGACGGCGGCGCTCGTCCCCCATGTCCATCGCGGAAATGATTTGTCGGATGCCTTCCGCGCCGATTCCGACCTTGAAGTTGTCCTCGCCGAACTCGGTCAGCGCATCCTGATATTGCTCCTCTGAAATAACGTCATATATCTTGAGCGATGTCAACCCCGGCTCGGTCACAATATACGCGTCGTAATAAATCACCGATTCCAGTTTTTTCTGCGGCATGTTGTTCAATAGGGTCGCAATTTTCCCTTCGCGCAAAAACCATGTATGCGACACGGGAATCGCGAGCTTTACATGTCCCATGCGCTCGCGCCGAACCTTGGAGTCCGTGACTTCAACTCCGCAGCGCTCGCAAACCAGTCCCTTGAACTTGACGCGTTTGTATTTTCCGCACGCGCATTCGTAATCCTTCACCGGGCCGAAAATCTTTTGGCAGAACAACCCCTCCGGCTCGGGACGCATGGAATGGTAGTTTATCGTCTCCGGTTTTCTGACCTCGCCCTTGGACCAGGACAGAATCTCCTCCGGAGACGCGATGGTGATGCGCACGGAATTGAATTGTTCCTTCGTCTCTATTTGACCAAAGACTTTTTTCAGTATGTCGTTTGCCATATTTTTCTCCTCGTAAATGCGTGACGCGAAGCGCGCGACGCGTAAACAACAATTTTCACCCTGCGCGCACGCGCCGCAACTACTCCGCCTTTTGGACTAAGTTCAGCCCGAGGCCCCTGAGTTCCCGGACGAATACGTTATATGCCTCGGGCGTCCCGGTCTGAATATCGTTCGAGCCGGAAATAATCGCCTCATACATTTTATTGCGTCCGGTGATATCGTCGGATTTCACAGTCAGCATTTCCCTTAGAAGATGCGCCGCGCCATGCGCTTCCAACGCCCAAACCTCCATTTCTCCAAGACGCTGTCCGCCCATATGCGATTTTCCAGACAAAGGCTGCTGCGTGACCAGGCTGTATGGCCCAACGCTGCGCGCATGGATTTTTTCATCAACCAGATGATGCAATTTCATCATATACATAATTCCGACTGTCACTTCGCGGGAAAACGGCTCGCCCGTCATTCCGTCATACAGCTTGAATTGGCCGGACTCGGGAAGTTTCGCCAGTTTCAGCATTTTTTTTATGTCATCCGATGACGCGCCGTCAAACGACGGCGTTGCGAACGCCACGCCTTCGGAGAGCAGCGCGGCCTGCGCGCGGACATCGGTATCCGTCATTTTCGACAACTGTTGTTCGACGTCTTTTCCGTAAATCTTTCCGATTTGGCCGCGCAGACTGTCCATCGTCGCGCGCTTTGCCCTGATGTCCGCCAGCGTTTCGCCGATTTGGTGGCCGAGCGCCCAGCCAGCCGCGCCCATGTGCGTTTCCAAAAGCTGCCCGATGTTCATGCGCGACGGCACGCCGAGCGGATTCAGAACTATATCCACCGGCGTCCCGTCTTCCATATACGGCATGTCCTCAACGGGTACGACCTTGGATACAATGCCCTTGTTTCCATGGCGGCCGGCCATCTTGTCGCCTGGCTGCAGCTTCGTCTTGTGCGCGATGTAAATCTTGACCTCTTTCAGCGTTCCTGCCGCCAGCGAATTCGTCTCGCGGATCTTCTCAATCCTGCTGTCCGCCCTTTCATCCATTTTTTTCAGCGCGGCGATATGCTCCTTCGCAAGTTTCGCAATCGTCTCGGCGGCGTCCTTGTTTCTGACAAACATTTTCTTGACGTCCGACGACCTCAGCTCTCTCATGATTTCCGCTGTCAGTTTTTTGCCGACAAACGGCTTGACGCTGCCCGTTCCTCCGTCAATCACCATTCCTTCGGCGATTTGGAACACCTGGTCGGCAAAGCCCTTTTCAATAATTTCCTTTTCAATTTCGCGCGCTTTGTTGATTTCGTCAATCTTCTGCAGTTCAATCATCATAGTGCGCTCGTCTTTTTTCACGCCGTGGCGGGTCAGGACGTTCACACCGATGACCACACCCTCTTCGTTCGGCCCTACGCGCAGCGACGTATCCTTGACCGACAAAGCTTTCTCGCCGAATATGTTCCGGAGCAGCGCCTCTTCGGAAGTGAGAATCGTCTCGGCCTTCGGGGTCACGCGCCCGACCAGCAAGTCGTTCTGCTTCACATGCGCGCCGACATAAATGATTCCGGATTCGTCAAGATTTTTCAGCGATTCCTCGCTCACGTTCGGAATGTCGCGCGTGAATACTTCCGGGCCCAGCTGGGTATCCTTGCACTTGAACTCTTTCTCGATAATCTTTATCGAAGTAAACACATCATCGCGCGAAATCCTCTCGGAAATGACAATCGAATCCTCGTAATTATACCCGCGCCACGGCACGAACGCGACCAGAATGTTTTTTCCCAGCGCCAGCGAGCCGTTGCGCGTGGACGAACCGTCCGCAATCACGTCACCCGCCGCAATTCTGTCGCCGATTTTCACCAGCGGCTTTTGATGCAGAATCGTGTCGTTGTTCGAGCGGTTGAACTTTTCAAGATTATAGATATCCACGCCCGACACGACGTTGCGGCTGTTCATCCTTTTAATGACAATGCGGTTTGCGTCGACGGATTCGACGATTCCCGCGTTCTTCGCAATCTTCATCGTGCGGCTGTCGCGCGCGACATCGCGCTCTATGCCGGTTCCGACAATCGGCGCGTCGACGCGCATCAGAGGCACCGCCTGGCGCTGCATATTCGAGCCCATCAGCGCACGCTGGCCGTCGTCGCTCTCGACGAACGGTATCAAACCTGTCGCGACGGAAATGATTTGGCGCGGCGAGACGTCTATAAGTTCGATTTCATTTTTCGAAATCATCGTGAATTCGCCGTTTTCGCGCGCGGTGACAAAATCGTCGCGCAATACGCCGTTGTCGGTGATTGAAGAATTGCCCTGCGCGATTTTATATCCCTGCTCCTCGTCCGCGGTCAGATAAATGATTTCTTCCGTAACCTTGCCTTTCTGAACCTTGTAATACGGCGTTTCGATGAATCCGAACGGATTCACCCGAGCATATGTCGCCATATGGGTAATCAGGCCGATATTCGCGCCCTCAGGCGAATTGATTGGACACAGCCGGCCGTAATGCGTCGGATGAACGTCGCGGACGTCGATTCCAGCGCGGTCGCGATTCAGTCCGCCGGGGCCTGTCGCCGATATGCACCGCTTGTGCTCCAATTCCGCCAGCGGATTGTATTGCTCCATAAATTGCGACAGTTGAGACGTTCCGAAAAACTCTGCAATCAGCGCCATCAAAGGCTTTGGATTTATGACGTCCTGCGGCTGCATGGAGGCGATATTTGGCGATGACAACTGGTCGCGCACGTTGCGCTCAATCCGCCCAAGGCCGATGCGGAACTGGTTTTCCAACAATTCGCCGACGCTGCGTATGCGGCGGTTGGACAAGGAATCTTGGTCGTCGATTGAGTCTTTCCTATCTATTATATCCACCAGAGTTTTCAGAATCGCCAGAATGTCGCTCTTTGTCAGCAGGCGGTCGTCCTCCGGCTTTTTGCCCGAATCAATTCCGACGCGCTTGTTCAGCTTGAAGCGTCCAACGGCGGACAAATCGTAATACGTATCTACAAATCCCTGCTGCGCGAACAGGTTCGCCGCAGCCTCGACCGTCGGGCGCTCGCCAGGACGGATTGTGTTGTATATCTCGACCAGCGCCTCGTCGCGGCTGGTCGTTTTGTCCGCAACCAGCGTATTACGCATATGCGCGCCAACGGACGAATTGTCAATCGCGCAAATTGCAATTTCCTTGACTCCCAATTTGTCGAAATCATTCAAGATTTCTTCGGTGATTTCGGTTCCGGGGCCGAACAGGATTTCCCCGTTGCCGTCTCTAACCGCATCGAAAAGATATTCGCCGACGATTGCATCCGGTGAGACCGCAAAATCCGTTCTGCCGATTTTCTCCAATTTCTTTTCGCTCAGACGGTCGCCTTTTTTGGCCAACTCGCGCCCCGCGAGCGTCGCAATGTCATAATTCAGTCGATATTTTTCCAATCCTTCGAACACGGATGTGTTCCCAATCCAATTCTTTCCATTGTTTGCAAGCGCGATTTTTTTATAAAAAACACCCAGCATTTCCTCATCGGTCATGCCATTCACCACCGCGCGCCGCGGGTCAGCAGCCCATTTCTTCTCGTCTTCCTCGGTCGGCAGACATCGCAACATGACAGACGCCGGGATTTTTCGGCGACGGTCGATGCGGACGTAAACCACGCCTTTCGATTCCTCGAAATCAATCCAAGACCCGCGTTCGGGAATAATGCGCGCGGTGTATGTCGTCGGGTTCCCGGCGATTTTCGCCTCTTTCGTCGTGCTGAACAGGACGCCCATCGCGCGATGCATCTGGGAAATCACGACGCGTTCGACGCCAGCCGCGATGAATGTCCCGCGTTCTGTCATCAACGGAACCTCGCCGAAAAATATTTCCTGTTCCTTGATATCGCGCAGCCTTCGCTTCGTCTTGTCGTCCGAGTCGACATCCCACAGCGTCATCCGTAACTTCACGCGCAGTTTCGAAGAATACGTCATGTTGCGCAGCATGCATTCCTGAACATTGTAAACCGGGTCGTCCAGACTGTATTCGACAAACTCGATTTCCGCCGCCCCGTTGTAGTCTTTCAGCGGAAACATCGTCTTGAACGCGTTTTGCAGACCGATGTTTTTCCGCTCCGCGGGCTCGACATTCGCCTGCAGGAAATTCGCAAACGACTTGTATTGCGTTTCAATCAAATCGGGAAGCTCCTCGTGCAAAAAACTGTGTCCGAACGATTTCACGAATTTTTGTATGACTGCCATTTTTTCCGCTCCGTTTTTTGCGTGATATGCGACATGTGACACGATTCTTTTAATTCAGGCGCCGCACCCAATCACATATTACATTTCACATATCACAAAAATAAAACCGCTTTGCGATTTTATTTCAACTCTACTTTCGCGCCGGCTTCTTCGAGTTTTTTCTTCAACTCTTCCGCCTCTTCCTTCTTCGCGCCCTCTTTCACCGGCTTCGGCGCGGACTCTACAAATGCCTTAGCCTCCCCCAACCCCAGTCCGGTTGCGTCCTTCACAACCTTTATGACTGCAAGCTTATTCGCTCCAGCATCCGCCAAAATCACGTCGAACTCGGTCTTTTCCTCGACTGCCGCCGCAGGACCGGCCGCAACCGCCACGGCCGCAGCCGCGCTGACGCCCCAGACATCCTCCAACTTCTTGGACAGTTCGACTGCCTCAACCACGCTCAACTTTGACAACTCGTCAACTATTTTCTGTATATCTGCCATTTGTTTTTCCTTTTTTTTCTGCCCGTATCCCGCGAATCGCGCGTAGAACAGGGAACCTTGTTTTTTACTGTTTTTTCCCGTATTCTGATGAAACCCGCGCCAGCCTCGACGCCGGTTCGACCAAAATGCGCGCAATCGTCCCGCGGATTTCAAGCAAACTTGGAAGCTTGGAAACCCCGATTACATCGCTTTGGCTCATCAGCCCGCCGTCCATCTGCCCCCCGACGATTGTCAGGTTCGGGTGGACATCTGCGAACGCCGCCAGCGCCTTCGCCGTGCCGAACGGGTCGTTCGCCAGCGCGACAGCCGTCGGATGTTTCAACAAATCCGCCACCGGCGCGAATGCCGAGCCATCCAAGGCACGCTGCATCAGCCGGTTTTTCACGACTTTGAACAACGAAACGAGCGGACGCAGCGTCCGGCGCAATTCTTCGGTCTCCTTCACGGTCAAGCCGTGATTTTCGACCACGAATACGCCCGATGCATTTTCCAGGCAATCCTTTACCTTGGAAATCAGCGATGACTTGTCTTCTCTTTTCATCTTTCTTTCCTTTGCGTATGGTTACACTTGTCCACCGCAGTGCGATGGGGCACTTTTTCCTGCCCCAAAAGTTTTTTAATACCTTTGTCTATGATGGGAATTAAGCAGTTCACGAACCGCGCCATCAGTCTTGGACAAGAAATCTTTTTGCGCCTGCTTTGCAAACGCATATAGGCGGCAAGCCATTCATTGCCGTCCGTCATCATTTATTCTCAACTTTCAATCCCGCGCCCTGCGTCGTCGACACGGAAACGCCCAGAATATACTGTCCCTTCACGCTTGCCGGCTTTGCTTTTTTCAGAGCATCCAGCAGCGCGTTCGCGTTTTCGACCAATTTATCGGTGGAAAACGATATTTTGCCAATCCCGGCATGAATTATTCCGGCCTTTTCGGCGCGGTATTCAATCTGCCCGGCCCTGGACTTGGCGACCGCGTCGCCGATGTTCGCGGCGACTGTGCCAAGTTTCGGATTCGGCATCATGCCCTTCGGCCCCAGAACCTTTGCGATTTTTGCCATCGCCGGCATCATTTCCGGCGTTGCGAGAACCCGGTCGAAATCCAGAAAACCTTTCGCAACCTTGTCAATAAGGTCCGCGTCGCCGACAATATCGGCGCCGGCCTTTTTCGCCTCGTCCTGCTTGTCTTTCGTAAATACCGCCACGCGGACAATCCTGCCTGTGCCGTTCGGCAGCGAGAGCATTCCGCGGATGCTCTGGTCGGCCTTCGTTATGTCGACGCCAAGGCGAACCGCAATGTCCAGCGTCTCGTCAAACTTTCCGGAAACATGCTTTCGCAGCGCGTCGATGGCGTCGGCCAGCGCGTATGTTTTGTTCTTGTCCAATGCAGCCATCGATTTGGCCTTCTTCGTAATCTTTGCCATTTTATTCGCCCTCCACAGCAACGCCCATGGAACGGCACTGGCCTGCGACTATGCCAACCGCCGCGTCAACCGTGCCGCAGTTCAAATCCGGCAGCTTTTCCTCGGCGATTTTGCGAATCTCGGAAAGCGGGATTTTTCCCACAACCTCCGTTCCCGGTTTATGGGCGCCTGTTTTCAATTTCAGCGCCTTTTTTATAAAATAAGACACCGGCGGCAATTTCATTATGAAATCGAACGAGCGGTCCGTATATACGGTAATGACGCACGGGATTGGCATTCCCGGTTCCTTATCCTCCGTCCGGTCATTAAATTGCTTGCAGAACTCCGCTATGTTCACGCCGTTCGCGCCGAGAACAGGCCCTATTGGCGGCGCGGGATTCGCCTGTTTTGCGGGAACAACCAATTTAACGATTCCCTTTACTTCTTTCTTTGCCATAATTTAAGACTCCATTACAATTTATGAATAATGAGTTACAAATTATGAATTGCTTCATAACAGACCCTCATAATCCGTCAAGCCCTTGTGGTGCGATTTGGCAAAATCTTCCACAACTTCTTTTTACGAACCGTTAATAACAAACATCAACAATTCATAATGTTTGATTTTTTGCTTCGCAAAAAATCAAACCCTTTCCACCTGCGAGAAATCCAGATTAACGCTGGTTTCGCGCCCAAAGACCGCTATCACCGCGGTCAATTTCTGCCGGACGTTGTCAACCTCCGTCACAACGCCGTTAAAGTTCGCAAACGGCCCGTCTATCACCCTTACTTCCTGCTGAACCTCATAATTCGTGTCATCAATCGATTCGGTTTCTTCCATCTGATGATGCAGCCGCGCAGCCTCGGCGTCGGTAATCGGAATCGGCTTGTTCTTCTGCCCCAAGAACATCACGACGTTCGGAGTCTGCTTCACCAACGTAAACGATTCGTTCGTCATCTCCATTTGAATGACGACATAGCCCGGGAAGAACTTTTTTATCGTCTTTTCGCGCCGCCCTTTCTTTATCTCTACAACTTCGCGTTCCGGCACCAAAATCTCGCCGAACAGGGGATTCAGTTTCGCGGCGTCGATTTTCTCGCGTAGCATCTGCGCCACGCGATTTTCCATTCCTGTCTGCACACTAACCATATACCAGCGCATTGTGTTTTCCATTGTTTATTCCGCCCCTTCAGAAAATCCACGCGACCAGCGCCGCCATGGAGCTGTCGACCAAAAACAGGAACAAGGCGAACAGACCGGAGAAAGCGAAAACAAGAATCGTGGAACGCACCACCACGTCCCGATTCGGCCAGACAATCTTGAACCATTCCAGGCGAACGTCTTTAACAAATTGCAGCATTTTCCTCAAGATTCACGACACCCTTTGATTCCGCCAAAACCACGGCTTTCACTGGCAGGAGCGGAAGGAATCGAACCCTCATCCTTGGTTTTGGAGACCAGTACTCTACCATTGAGCTACGCCCCTATTGGATGGCCAAAACCACGCCCAAGCCCCGATATGCTAGCACATCTTTTTGCGAAATCAAGCGGAAAAATTGTATCATAATAAAAAAGACCAGTCAAGCGGCATTTCGGACGATTTTAAATGTCAGGCAGGCGCGGCGGCGCCGACATATTTTCCAAACTTCAAAAAGGGAAATTTCTTATATCCACCTGGAACTAGCGACTGTCACTGTGATTACTGAAAATCTTTCCAAAGCGCACCCATCGGACAGAATGCGGCGCGGAACGTGCAAGAACCGGCGGCATGAACGGTGCGGGGGCATAAAGCCGCCCATATCGCGTCCATTCCAAAATCTGCCGTGCGACGACCGAGGTTAGGCGATTCATGTTCTCCATATCCTCGATAATTGTCATGTCGGCATTTCTTAACCCACCTGCATGTTCGACAATTACATTCCGCAAATTTCCCCGTTTTAAACCTTTCATATAAAACTTGTCGTAAAGCTCGATGTAATCTTTGATGTCGGCTTCAAGCTTTTTAAACATCTTCCAATATTCCACAACGGCAGGCGGCCAGATTCGCCTATCTTGAAATCTGTGCAAAACGGACACATCGTCGGCAGCCCTGAATGCAGACATTAGACCATCATCTTTCAACAAGTTCGCGAAGCCCGATATACAGCCCGCTCCCCTGACGATATAAACCCATTTCGCGACGGATACGCCGCGCTTTACAAGGTTCGGATAAAACTTTCCCGATTTTTCCAACTCTCCTATGCAGTCTTTGACAAACATATCATATATATCCGGAAACTTTGACAAAAGCATGCTGACCTTCATATCGCACAGAACTTCAAGACACGGTTTGGCGGCAAGCGAATGCAACACCGACGCGGATGCCGGAGATTGAAGCCCGTAATACAACAGGTTTATAATTCGCCTGTATGGAACGTCTGCCTTGAAAAAATCGCTTGTTCGGAGAAGCACGTCAAGTTCGGCCGCATCGTGCGGATAATTGGCCACCAGGTCGTCGCGGACGATGCCGGTTGCGCCCTGCCCCACGGCCAGAAACTGAACAAAATTCGGGGTGAACTCTCGGTCGCTTATTTTTTGGGTGTAAAGTTCCTCAGACCTTGCGATTTCAAGCAGACATTTCGCAAATCTCAGACGGAATAACGCGAATACCTTCGGGTCCGGCCGATTCGCGATTCTGACCGGCCCGGCTTCTGGCATTATACCATACTCCGTGCGAAAATTCGTGTGTCTCTGCTTCATCGGGGAAACCCGACAGGTCGCGAACTAGCGCCGTCTGCCGCCCCTCAGAGCCATTGCATGACCAAAAAGAGTATTTTTCGGAGACTGTTCGGAAATCCTGTCAGCAAGCAGCGCAGCATACGATACAAGCGCCAAAATCTTTTTGTTGAAAGGCCCTGTTATCTGGGCAATCTCGCGCTTGGCGGACAAATAGGCACGCAATGTATCCTTACGCGTCTCCTCTGCCATAACGAAGGCCATCGTATCAAGCCCAACACGTCTAGCCAAGTCTCGCTCTTCAAGGCTCAAGCAATAATCCTCGCCGTCTGCGCCATGTATAATAAATTCATCCTCGCCCATTTCAAAATCCGATTCGATTTCTGGAAATAATTCGGCGACAAGCTCCTTATTTCTTTTGGCTTCTTTATACACGGCCGCATCGGTCTTAACCAGGGCAAGGAATTGCTTCTCGAACTGGTCGAATATTTCAGCTGCATCCGCGCCGATGACCAACAATCGGGCGAATGTCTTGTCGTTGTGCTTGTATGCGGCAAAAACCGCGTTTATGGACGATATGAATTCGTTGCCCGCTGCCAATATCTCCAGCCTGTCGGCAAAGGAATCCTTATTTTTCGAAACTTTGCTCTTCTTCAACAGCTTACTGGACAACTCTATCATCTTGTAAAGTTTTATCAGTTCGAGCATATCGAACGCACTGTTGCCATCAAAAACCTCCTCAATAAGCCGCCGACCGTCCATATCGTATTTATTTGACATCATCAAACTAATCAACCTGTCGTAATCAGCATTATATTCCTTTTCGCCCCTCGACGAAAACACCTTTCCGTCCTTTGCCAGGCGAAGCATTTCAGCCTTGCCGCCCCGGGTCTCGGCGGCCATTTCCAGCAAACGGTCGCGGCCGATGAAATCACCCTTCTCAAACTCGTCTCGCTTGTAGTAGCCGCTAAGTAAATAATTGACAAAAGTCGGCACATAGCGCGCCCCAAACGGAGCATCTTCGCCAAGGTATTCGAACAAACGATTATCATCGACGACAATATATTGGTTGGGCGGAATATTCTGCCCAATCTCAATTTCCCTGTTCGCAGACCTGACTAGAAAATTCATGTATTGCGCAAGCAATAAATCCTTTATCTTTTTCAAATCTAAGAAAGAACTTTTCTTGCCGTCCTGCGAATTTGTCTTTTTCGCTAAGACTTGATTTTGACTCATAATATCCCCCGTTTGTCTGTTAATTGTTGGAATTATATATACATTCTTATATTTTGTCAAGTCTCTACTGAAAAATAATTAACACATAATAAAAAAGACCAGTCAAGCGGCATTTTATCCGTCATTCAGTGATATCTTTCCCGAAACAAAGTTCGATTGCCTCCATCTTATCGTCCGACCGTGCGCATAATCTCATCAAATCGAACGTTTGCCGCCAAATGTCCGTCACCAGACATTCTTGTCAGATTTTTATTCTTGAACGCCTTGTCGCTGGTCACGTCAATCGGATGCAACCGCGCCAGCCAGTTCGGCAATACATACGCCGCCGGGTCTTCACTTTTCAAAAACTCTCGCTCAATCGATACGAACGACAAATCGGGACGTTCATAAAAGTCGATTTCAATGGCGCCCTTGCCGTCTGGGACCAAGGCGCGCGTCTTTCTGATTTCCTTTTCCGTCAATTGGCGCAGACGGTTGAAATCAGGGATTTTTATATCAAACTCCACCTGCGAGCGGTCGCGCCCCATATTCGCAGTCTCGCTTTTGAACGTCGCAAGATAACGCCCGCCGCGAAAGCGATAGCGAAACTCCGCGTCGTCGGGAAAGTTTCCGGCTACATCCAAAATCCCGTCGCGCACGCCGGCGGCGTCTTCGGAATCAAGCCGAAGCATCTGTTTGCCAACCACGAACAAATCGTCGCCAACCAGGGACAATTGGGGGCCAGAGGGAAGATAGCCCTGAACAATATTTTCGCTTTTTATCAGATATGAATGATTTCTCTGCAATACGAATTTCGGTAAAATCCATTTTCTTTCGCACTCGTAATTGAGATTCCGAACACCGCCGACCCGCGGAATTGCCAGGTCAAAATCAATACTGGTTCCGGAACGAACGATTTTCACATTACCCGGAAACTGGTATTTGCGGAAGTAATACTTATACGCCTTGTCGTCCCCGTATCGCTTGAATCTCTTTACGAATCCGTCCGGGGCACCGCCAGGCCCGAATTCCGATATATTGCTCCAGCCGTCCGGGAGCGACAGAACGCTCGGTTTCAAATCCTTTGACACACCGCTCACAATCACTGCCTTGAACGGCCTGTTTTTATCTTTGCGCCCCACATATGTCACGCGATGCATTCCGTCTATCAGCAGCGGCCTGCCGTTCACCAACTCTACAATCGGCGGCATCAGGGTATATTCAGATTCGAACGTCCGGTATGTTATAAATCCCTCCTGAGACACAAAATCAATTCCATTGCTGCCGAAGTATTCGTCCAATTCGCGCATGACGTTCAACTGCTCGAAATAAACATAGGTCTGAGTCGGAAGCAAATCATCCTGCCGGACGCTGCACACGGAAATCTTCGCGTCCAGATACGGCTGGATGTCGGGATTGCTGAACAAAACCGTATTATGTTTTAGATAATTTATCAAATCGTTCTTTTTTCTTATGTCATAAGATATAATTTGCATTGCATAATTTCTTTTATCTGTGCTACGATTCCCCCGCCCCATGGGCAAATATAGTAAATGAACGGCGGACGAAATGTCAAGAAAAATATATTTTGATTTGGACGGAGTATTGGCGGATTTCGAAGCGGCGGCAAAACCGATGAAAGATAACGAAGACCTCAACCATCCGACAGACGAATTAGGCGACGCACAAAAACAGAGAAAAGTCGCATTCTGGCGCAAAATCGAGGGAACCGATTTTTTCGCGACCTTGCCGGAAATGCCGAACGCCGCGCGGATGTTGGACGCGGCGCGGACGATTGCCGGCGAAAATCTGTTCATTTTGTCAAAGGCGCCGAATGCAAAAAACTTCATATCCGGAGAAACCTGGCAAATCCGGATTGCGGAACAGAAAACAGAATGGGTTCTGTCGCATTTCGGAAACTACTTTCCGCGCACTCATATTCTCATAGTCGCCGGCGGCAAGGAATCGATTTGCCCGACAAAAGATGATGTTTTAATCGATGACCGCGCGGAAAACATAAACGGTTGGAAGGCTGCCGGCGGCACGGGCATTTTATTCACTACATCCGATAATGTCGTTGCGGAATTATTGAAAAACATGTCCTGATGAACTCCGCGTTATAATCCTTGGAAAAATTTGCGAGCGAGTTATTTACAATCCCGTCATTTGGCGATTGTTTCAGGAATCGCCCCATTGCCGCCAAGTATATGAAATCCACATCGGCAATATTGATTATTTCCGAAGATATCTTGTTATATTCGGAAACCACCCTTCTCGTCAAATCCCTGTGAACAAACGATAATTTATAAAAATCGGCAACCCTTTTATTTACGGATGCGTCCCCAAAATCAAAAACCCCGTTCAACACTTTTTTCTTCGCCTTGTCTATCGCCATATTTCTACCATGCAAATCGAAGTGGCATACCGCGTCCGAATAATTCAAGTCGCCAACGGATTTTTCTATTCTGGCAAACGAGCCGCCCGGGATTTTTCCATCTAGGATTTCCTGCAATTGGCCAATCTCGTCAAACTTGAAATATTTCAAAACATCACCTTTGCTTTCGGCAATAAAATACACCGGAATTATCCCTTTGGCTTTTTCCAAAGGGATGCTGTGCATAGCATTTATAAATCCTGCCAAATCCTGCGCCAGAATTTGCCTTTGCCAGTTCGTCAGTTGGTTATAATCGACGCCATCTGTGTCGTGAAATCCATACAATACGTCGCCTTGGATTGCTTTATGCCATAAAAACGGCAAACCCGGATTATCCACATAACTCAACAAAGACGGAATCGCCACTCCTCCGGTTTCCGCCAATTTTTCCGAATTTATGAAATCCAAGTTCTTCTTTTCATGCAACATTTTCTGCAAGATTGCTTCATTCCTGGGAAATCGGACGGCATATTCGGTTCCGCATTTATTCTTTACCTTTAACGCCAGCGAGCCGCCGCCCTCTGTATACGGCTCGACAGACACTGGCTCGAATGGCGCCTTGCGCAAAGCCAATCTTGCATTATCCAAATCCGGATTAAATTCCATCATTAAGAATGATTATATCATAACATACCAAAGAAAGCGCAATCTTAATAAATTGTTTGAATCCAGAGCAAAAAAAAAAAAAAGCGCATATTTTAGAAACTTCACTTTCGGATTTGGCGAAACGCTTGGAAATTCTGGCGTGCGGTCTTTGGACTATTGAAACAACTTCATCAAATAATCCTTGACCATAGCCGGTTTTATGTCCAATGCCGGAATATCGGAAATCCTTACCGCATCGAACGCGATATGCGATTCTTGCGATTCGATTTTGTCGGCGGCCACGTATACTTGTTTCAATATGTTTATGCCATAAATCTTGTCGCCGATTACATGATATTCTATCTTGTCGGCATCGGACATGTCGTCCGGATTCACGGTCATGACATTTTCGATAACATGGCCGTCCGAATTGATTAGAATCTGATCTCGGGATAACCCCATTTCCTCGGCCAGTTCGCGGTAAACGCAGTCGTCGATGGTTTCGCCGGACTCCAAGCCGCCGCCCGGAAGAAAATAAAAGCCCCTGCTCGGATTATGCTTGCACAGGACCAGTTTGTTATTCTGGATTATTATACAGCGGATGGTGACGTTGGTTCTCATTTTTTATTCTAATTTCTTGACCGATTCCACATTGAAATTAATTATATTTTGGTGGGAGTGGGTGGAGTCGAACCACCTAAGGCATAAGCCAACAGATTTACAGTCTGCCCCGGCTCTCCGACTCCGGCGCACGCCCAAAAGCGTTGCCATTATAAATGTTTTAACGAGAATGTAAAGAAAAAATTAAATCGCCCTATTTCTTGCCGCCGCTATTCAGCTCGGCAATTTTTTGCTGGAATATCTGCGTCAATTCATCAAAACTGCTCATAAATGTTTGCTCATCCTGCGTTTCGATATCCGTACTTCCTGACTTGCTCCATTTTATCTCTTCCTTCAGCAAATCCGCGGCGTCATTCAGCGCCTTTGCCGCATCATCAAGCGCAGAGCCCAGTTCCGCCGCATTCTGTGAATTCAGCGCGCTTTGCATCGCCGTGCCCAATGCGGAAGCCGCGTTCTGCAACCCTTTATTTTCGGATATCGCATTCTGCATCGCCGCAATCAGCGCGGACGCGGCATTTTTCAAGTCATTGTTTTGCGTCAATTCCTTGAACATCACATCGCTGTTGTTTCCTGATATGGTTTTCTTTAAATTCGCCACGCTGCTCTTCAATGCGGTCGCGGCGGATTTCAACTGAGAGTTGCTGTTCGCTTTCACGGCATTCGTGGCGTCGTTCAGCGCCCTTATCACCTTGTCCGCGGACGAGTTTACTTTGTCTTCCGCTTTATCTATGGCTTTCTGCTCGGCTTTTTTCGCACTATCCTGCTCCTTATTCAATTTATCCACGACATCCTGTATATTTTTCTGAACGCCGTCCGTTATTCCGTCGTAATTCCCGCAGAGCTGGTCGACATCTTCGGAAAAAAACTTTTGACTACCAAGGTCATAACCCCTATTGTTTGTAAAATCGCTTTCAATATCAAACATTTTATTATTGCACTCGTCAACCAAATCCTGGCCGCGGGAAATAATGTCGCCAATCCTGTCGTTTACGCTGCCATTGTTCTTATTCAGCGCTTTCTTTTCCAATTCGTCGAATTTTTTCCGAATTTCTTTTCTCAATGCCTCATACTGCTTTTTGTATTCCGCCTGATATGCCTTATCGGCATCGGATTGGGTCTTCACGGCCGCACTACCAGAATTTGCGCCGCTTGTATTAGCGGCCGCAGGACGTGAGGCAGAAGATTGTGCGACGCATTTTGTTCCATCCCAAATTTTCGTGTTGTCTTTGCAATAGCATTTCCCTGCGACTGTTCCGTCATTTACATGTGTTGCTTCTCCCCTCAATTGCGCATCTATACAATTTCGATATGGCTCCACTGCATCAGCAGTGGCCGTCTCACGCTGTTGATTTTGATTCGCCCGGCTTGAAAGGGCGGGGGCTGCGGATTGCGACCTGGGCGTTGGCTGATTGCCACCGGACGGCGCAGCCCTATCTTCGCAAAGCTTCCGCAAATCATTGTTCATCTGATTTTCGTCGATACCGCCCCTGCGGCGGCAAGTTACCGAAGGAGGATTGCTATCGCAATTGATGGTCGCCTCGTTCAGTCCGCAATATTTGTCAAGAAAATCTGTCGAAGACATCGCTTGGGCGGGGCGGACGGCGGTATCCGCACCCGATATAACCGCCGGAACGGATACAGGCGACGAAGATTCCGGCTCCCATTCTTTACAACATGTCACCGTCGGCGGAGTTCCATTGACCAATGCCCATTCCAAATATCCCTTGTCTTTGCAAAATTCGATTGCCAAACTCCTGCGTTCCGTCAGACTAGGAGCCGTGCGAATCTCCGCCGGCACACTCGCAACGTTAAAATACTGCGAATCCAGGCAGTTCCTACCGAACGAAACCGACGGGAAAACCACAATGGCCGACACAATAAAAAATCCGACGGATTTTCTCATTCTTTCTTGCGGACATTATAGCATAAAAAGATATTTCTTGCCATATTATAAATAGTATCGCCACAAAGGAAAACTTCGCAAAAATGTATCTCTTTCTCACTTCACAATTTCATAGTTTTTTTTGATTGCATCGATGCTCGCGCGCAAAGCGGCGCGTTCGCTGCCATCCATTGCGGGCATGATTGTCGCGGAGACGCCGCCCGCCCCCACGATGCGCGGCATGGAGTATGCAACCCGCCTGTCGACAATGCTGACCGGCAGGATTCGGCGCTCGTCGTTCGCGATACAGCGTACCAAATCGGCGGCCGCGGCCGCGATTCCGTCCCACGTCGCGCCGCGCCCCAGAATAATATCCATTGCCGCGCCGCGCACGCGTTTTTCAATTTCTCTCTTCCTTTTATCCGCCACTTCCGGCGGCAGGCCGCCGATGCGGGCGGACGTCCAATTCACGACCGACGAATCCCCGTGCTCGCCCAAAACATACGCGTCGACAGCCGACGCCGACACATTGAACCGCCGCGACAATTCATGGCGCAGCCGCGCGGTGTCAAGCATCGTTCCCGTGCCAATCACGCGGCCGGCTGGCAGATTTGAAATCTTTTGCGCCGCCATCACCATGGAATCCAGCGGGTTGGACACGACGATTAGAATTATTTTTTTTCTGTCGGCGGCCGACATGATTTTCGGCACCACATCCAGCATGACCATCGCATTACGCTCAACCAGCTCCGTCCGCGACTGCCCGGTTTTTTGATTCGCGCCGGCTGAAATAATAACAATGTCCGCGTCGCCGAGATTTTCATATTTTCCGGCGGTGATTTTCATGCCGCGCCCGAATGCCGCCGCGTGCGACAAGTCCAGGGCCGCCGCCCTGACGCGCGGCGCGTCCGTATCAATCAGCACCAATTCGCGCCCCAGATTATCCGCAACGATTCGGCTTGCAATCGCGCCGCCGACGCTGCCCGCGCCGATGATTCCGATTTTGACCATCTCTCTCTCTCTTTGATTGAATTATAGCAGATTTCAGCCTGGCCGCCAAGAGCGACAAAGGGGGCGTGCGCCCCCTTTGACCCCCTTCCTTCCGGATTGCCCGGAAACTTTATGCGGCTTTGCGAATCTCGCCGCTTTCCGCGTTCAGAATCTTTTTCGCTTCGGCAAAGACCATTGTTTTCACCGCCGCCGCCAAATCCGCCGTTTCCAGCGATTCGGCCGGAACGTCGAAATTGTCTCCGCGGATTTGCAGCGAAACATACGCGCCGACCAAACTCGCCCGCGGCAAGTCCTCGATTGTCCTGACGCTTCCGTTTGTCCCAATGCTGAGCTCGTCGGCCAGCGACACAATTTGCCGCTCTCCGTTCACCCAGACCGTCGCGCCAAGTATCTTATCCAGCGCCGCCATTATTTCCTTTACGTTCCTCGCCATTTTTTCTCCCTTTTGTTTCTGCTTCATTCCGTTTTTTGGCGGAAATCTGCGGTTTTTGATTGTCTATACAACAACTATAAAACAAAACCGATTCGTGCGTCAAGTAAAAAATTAAAATTATTTTAACTTTATTTTTATTTTTTATAATTTTATTTTGTCAAACCATAAAATACCATAAAGTTTCATAAAAATGTCATTGACAACCACATTATGGCATGCTATGGTTATTGAAAACGCGGGATATGGCGTGTAGTTTGCGAAGCGAGATTTGGTTATAGATGAAATGGTACTTCCGGAACAAAATACGGACACGCTCGAAACTTATAAGACCAGATTCGTGAACACGCGAGCCATGCCAAGGGGGCATATCTGAAAATGAGTTTGTTTCTAAGCTCCTTCACAAACAAAATCGACGTCAAGGGGCGCGTGGCCGTTCCCGCGACATTCCGCGCGGCGGTCGGCGGCGGCGTATTTGCCGGCGTGGTGCTGTTTCGCTCGTTCGCGGGGAAATGCATAGAGGGAATGCCGATGGCAAGAATGGAGGCATTGGCAAACGCGACGGACCAAATGAACGTTTTTGACGCGAAGCTGGACGAATTGACGGCGCTTTTGTTCGCGGACGCGCGGCAACTGGCGTTCGACGTCACGGGGCGGATTGTGATTCCGCCGGACTTGCTGGAGCACGCCGGAATCACGGGCGACGCGGTGTTCGTCGGCCGCGGCAAGTCGTTTCAGATTTGGGAGCCGGCGGCGTTCCAAAAAGTGCAGGCGGAATCACTGGCAAGATTGCAAAAAGAAAAGCCGAGTTTGACACTGCGGCAATGAGATGATACAATTTTCATATGAAGAAAACCCTATATCTGATTGCCGGGGCGAACGGGAGCGGGAAAACGACGCTCGCGCACGAATTGCTAAGAGACGAGCCGGAGTTGGTGCTGCTGAACGCCGACGATGAGGCCTTAAAAATAAATGATAATTTTGGAATCCGCGCGGGAAGGATTATTCTGGAAAAATCCGACAATATGCTTGCCGCCGGAAAATCCATCGCGCTTGAATCTACGATTTCCGGCAAATACCACGAACGATTGATTAAAAAGTTTCGTGAAAAAAGATACGAGGTAATTTTCATTTACGTGTTCCTGGATTTTCCAGAGGCTAATATCGCGCGTGTGAAAAAACGCGTCGCGCTTGGCGGACACGACATTCCCGAAGCGGATATCCGGCGAAGATTCCACAAAAGCATAAGAAACTTTCGGGCGGCGGCGAAACTTGCCGACCGCTGGAAATTATTCTATAATGGAGACGATAATTATGAGTTGATAGCAGAAGGCAACGATGTAGAGGAGCAAATAATGAACGACGATATGTATAAAAGGTTCAATAAAGGATTAAAAAATGGATAAACGCGATTATGAATTAACGGCAAAAATCACACGTTTGGCGAACCGGGGAATACGTAAGTCCATAAATGCCGCGAAGCGCGCAGGTATAGCCAATCCGTTCGTGATTGACGGGAACCTTGTTTTTATAAAGTAAATCCGCATAGTGGATTATTTTTTGACTTAATACCTTCGCCCAGCAAATACGCCATGATACGGTAAGATAATTTATTTTTGACATCAGGGCGCTGAATTTGCGTTATTTTACATAAAAAAATCGCCGCGGACGCGGCGATTGGACGATTAAAACCCGAATACCATGCGCTGCTTGGATTGGCGGCGCTTTTCGTTGCGGATTGCCTCTTCCTTTTTCATTTTTCTTTGAGTCGTCGGCTTTTCATAGCGCTGGCGCTCTTTCATCTCGCGATAAAGTCCTTCTTTTTGAGACTTGCGCTTTGCGACGCGTAATGCCTGCTCGACATTATTATCGCGAACCAAAATCTTGACCATATTTCTTCACCGCCTTTACCAAACACAATTATACAAGGTTATCGCGGAAAAGTCAAACCGGGCGCGGGACGAACAACATGGTTCGTGCTTGGTCATTCCGACGCCCGCCAATAAAAGTCATTCCGTTGTCGCCACTGGCGCCACGACGCAATCATATGCAAGCTCCGGCGGCGCTGGCGACAGTATAATCTTTGACACATTTTAAACCTTCAACATTGCAGGCTGCTTCTACTTGGGCTGCTACTCCTACAGACGACTTATAAATTACTGCGGCTCTCTCGCAATCGACTATCTTTTTGATGCTATTACAAGCTTTTTCCCAAGAAGCACAATCAGTTACCGTTATCGCTGGAACAACCGTATCCGGCAGACGCAGGTTCCATTGGACATAGTATTCTTTCAACGTCTTTACCTTACCATTTTTTCCAAATGCAACTTTTTCCAAATTATTCCCTACGCGACATTGTATATTATTATGTTCAACAAACGCTGTAATCGCCGTTGCCACTCCGCCGACACCAAGACCGATGGCGCCGCCAAGTGCTGCACCAGCAAGCTTACCCATTCCATTTTCCTCATCCATCATCTCTATAAGTTTTGCATTAGTTATAACTACTTCCATCGGTGTTGCTGGTGCTGAGCTCACCGGTGATGGTGCTAACACTACTGCTTCTTCTGCTGTTGATTCTCCCTCGTCTTGCGCCATAACATTCGATAAACTAACAAAACCGAACGCAAACAACATTACAAAAAATCCATAAACTATTTTTTTCATATATTAATCCTTTCTAGAAAACTGTTTAAAAACCAACCTTTCATTTACTACTCGTCAATAAACCACCCGCCGAATTGACTCCCTTGATAAAAATACGACAACTATCCACAGAACTAACATCATCACTTCTGCCTAATTTTTTTAATGCCTTTGCTAAGACATCACGATATTCTTTCTCTTGGCAATTCGATATATTCAGACTCGTATCAACTTTTTTATTAGACGCTAACGCACCAACAGTGGCACCGACTACCGTCCCTCCGCCAATACCAACCACCGCCATTGTTGATGTGGCATTCATCAGGTTAAACCCAAACAATTCCTTGGCACATTTAAACAATTCACCAGCAGATTTCCATACTTCTGCTTTTTGTTTATCACCAGCCGCCCCCCACAACCATTCGTTCGTTATTGCACAATCTTCGTCGCCACTACTTGTTCCTTTTCCGCCCGCAACAGCAGCAAGGTAGCCGGTAGCTCCTGTATTGCATGCCGCAATACGAACCTGACAATCACCCTCTGTCGCATCCCAACGCGCATATCTTCCTCTAGCAGTGTCACTGTCTGGCATATACCCCAGTTGCTCTTCGCTACCTTCATCGGCGATGCTTTCAAATGACGACCCACTTGTATTCTTATCTATCAGCATACAGGTATTTTCTGCCTGATTTGGCGTCAATCCTGTCCTTCTCAAAACAAACGCATAATATGATGGCTGAATGATGCGCGAGTTAAAGTCAATCCATACATCGCCTTTTCCATTATATGCATTCTTTCCATCCAAACGCTTCGCATCATGTATGCACTTCTCAATCTGACCACCACACAAATTCATCCCGCTTATGACATTGTTACGCATATCACTATTATACATTGCCCTAATTCCTTTCGGCAATGCCCCCTCGACACAGATTTGCAAATCTTCCATGCAATTGTCGATGCTGTATGCCGGGGCGGTCGTCGTCGCCGCCGGAGTGGTCGTGGTTCCGCCTATCACGCCGCCCATGCCGCTCACCGTCGGCATGCGCAACCCGGTCTGCGCGGCCGTCGCCGTCGGCGCCGCGGCCACCACGCCGACAATGCCGACGCGCGCGGAATCTCCGCCGCGGCCCGTCGGCTGATTTCCGCTGTAGGGAGCAGCAATTCCAGCCGACGCGAACAGCGTTCCAAGCGCGACAAACACATATAAAACTTTTCTCATCTCACATGACCCCTTTGTCATTTGCGATTATTGTATCATATTTTGCATGCAAAAAAAAGCGTTTTTTTCGTAATCCGCGGGGCCTGATTCATGGAATACGGTTTGTCATCCTGTTGCGGCACCGAACAGCGACGACAACGGAATCCAGGTGAATATGTGCACGGAGCAAAACCCCGCGCGTCTTTATTACCTAGATTCCGGCGTTCCCGCCATTCGGCGGGCCGCCGGAATGGCAAACCTATATTTATCGCAATAAAACTGGAAATCGCGTTTTTTTTTGGTATCATTTTAACGCAAAGGAAAAATCACAATGGATAATTACACGGTTCTCGCCAGAAAATACCGCAGCCAAAACTTTCAGGATTTAATCGGACAGGACGTTCTGGTTAAAACCCTCACCGCCGCCATCAGCACCGGACGCATCGCCCACGCGTATATTCTGACCGGAATACGCGGAACGGGAAAGACCTCCACCGCGCGCATTCTGGCAAAGGCGCTGAACTGCGCGGCGTCGGACATGCCCACCGCGACTCCATGCGGAACCTGCGACAACTGCCGCGCCATAGCCGCCGGGCAATTCATCGACGTAATCGAGATTGACGCCGCGTCCCACACCGGCGTCGATGACGTGCGCGACAATATTCTCGACGCCGTGCAATACCGCCCGACAAACGGACGCTATAAAGTATACATCATAGACGAGGTTCATATGCTGTCGGCCAGCGCGTTCAACGCCCTGTTGAAAACGCTGGAGGAGCCGCCGGAATATGTCATTTTCATTCTGGCGACGACGGAAATACACAAGGTGCCGATTACAATCCTGTCCCGCTGCCAGCGGTTCGACCTGGCGCGCGTGCCGGTCGAAACGCTGAAAAAGCATTTTCTTTCAATCGCCGCGGGGGAAAAGGCCGAATTGTCGGACATCGCGGCAGACCTGATTGCCCGCGCGGCCGACGGCAGCGTGCGCGACGGACTCTCGATACTAGACCAGGCAATCGCGCAGACGGGCGGCAAAGTTACGGACGAGTCGGTCATGTCCATGCTGCGCCGCGCCGACCGCCAGATGGTGTCCGATATGATGAAAATAATCCTTGCCGGCGACACCGAAGCGGCACTGAAAAAATCGGACGAAGTCTATCAGGCAGGCAGCGACGTCACCCTGGTTCTGAACGACATGCTGGAATGGACGCATTGGGCGACGCGCGGGAAAATCGCCCCGATGTCTATGGAAAACGCGCCCTACACGCCCGACCAAAAGCAGCAGATGAGGGAAATCGCGGACGGCGCGACGCTGAACACATTATCCAGAATATGGCAGGTCATGGTCTCGGCGAACGGCGAGATGAAGGCCGCCGGTAATCCGAAGCAAAATTTTGACATGATGATTATCCGGATGATAAACATTTCCGAGCTGCCGCCTGTCAGCCAGATATTGGAGACAAGAGACAAGAGGCAAGAAACAAGTAATATCGCATCCGAACCGCGGGCTACGAATCACGAGCCGCGCTTTTCCTCCGCAACCGATTTGTCGGCCGCCATGTCCGCGGAAAAGGAATTGACGCTGCTGGCCGAATGGAACGGAAACTGCGAGATTATCGACTTCTCGGACGGGAAAATAAAGATGCACTATCGCGGCGAGGACGGCACCTTCGCCATGAACCTGTCCGCGTATCTGCAAAAGAAGACAGGAAGGCAATGGGAAATCGAACTGGCGGCGACGGAAAACAAAATGACCGTCGGAGAAACGAGGAATGAGGAAATACGCGGAGACCCGCTTGTCGCGGACGCGCTGAACCTGTTTGCCGACGCAACCGTGATGTCGGTGAAATGACCGACCAGGCGCGAATCTTTTCCGTATCCGAAATATCCCAACTGCTGAAAGGCATGGTTGAGCAAACGTTCCCGCGCGTGAAAATCCGCGGAGAATTGTCCGGCATCACGCGCGCGTCCAGCGGGCATATCTATCTTTCCGTCAAGGACACCGATTCGGTCATCAACGGAATCATATGGCGCGGCACGGCCGTCAATTTCGATTTGGCCGACGGACTGGAGGTAATCGCGACGGGAAAAATCACGACATACCCGGCGCGCAGCAATTACCAGATGATTATAGGCGAGATTGAAATCGCGGGCGCAGGCTCAATCCTAAAAATGCTTGAGGAGCGAAAGCAGAAACTCGCAAAAGAGGGCCTGTTCGACGCGTCCCGGAAAAGGCCCCTGCCCCGGTTTCCGAAACGAATCGGAATAGTGACCAGCCCGACCGGCGCAGCGTTCCAGGACATTCGGAACAAACTCCGCGACAGGCTTCCTGTCGATATAGTCCTGTATCCCGCGCAGGTGCAGGGACAGGCCGCGGCGGCCGAGGTCGCCGCTGGCGTCCAATATTTCAATGTGAACAAAAACGTCGATGTGATTATCGTCGCGCGGGGCGGCGGCGCACTGGAAGACCTGCTGCCATTTTCGGAAGAGCTCGTCGTCCGCGCCGTCGCCGGTTCGGAAATACCGGTAATTTCCGGCGTCGGGCACGAGCCGGATTGGATGCTGATTGATTTCGCGGCGGACGTGCGGGCGCCGACCCCGACCGGCGCGGCGGAAATAGTCGTCCCGACAAAGCAAAGCCTGGCGGACGAATTGGAAAAACTGACGCGGATACTGAAAAACGGATTCATAACGCGGCTACAGAACGCCCAGATGCGATTGGATGGAATCGCGCTCAAAAGCCCGCTGCAAATAATCGCCGACCATAGCGCACGTCTGGGCGATTTATTCCATAATTTTCAGTTATTCATGAAAAACAAGCTGCAAACCGAAGTCCAGCGCGTGGCGCACGCGGGGCAAATGCTGGAAAGCCTGTCATACAAAAATGTTTTGCACCGCGGATATGCAATCGTGCGCAAGGGCGAAAAAATAATCTCGTCAAAAAATGATTTCGCAACGCCTGCGACGATTGAGTTTGCAGACGGAACGGCAGATGTAAAGTAAATATTTACAAAAATTTTCCAAAATACAACAAAGCATGTGGCAATATATTCTGGATTCCAAAATTAACTTCCCCGGACACAACCACACAATGATGAAATAAATAATTATTTCTTCTATGGCTCTTCATTTATTTGCATCATCTTTCTTCGATTCCCCCTTCTTCACATCCTCTGTCTTAGATGCTTTTTTATTTGCATCCCCTGTCTTGGGTGCCTCCCCTTCTGAATCAATTCCTGGAGCAGCGGCGTTATCCTCAGCATTTTCTGCGGCCTTCGCCGTCTTGGCTACATCCATGGCGCGACCAATAGCGCCGCTTGTCAGCGCGCCGACCGCAACGCCAGCGCCCGCGCCAAGCGCCGCGCTCGACGCCGCGGTCTGGCTCCTCGTCAGACGATATGCGTTCTCCTTGAACGTCGTGATATCGATTCCAAATTCGTCCGGATTGCATGCATAGGCGTCGTCGCCGTGCATTTTCTTTGATGAAAACTGCGTCGATTTCCCTTCGTAATCGGCAAACAATTCCACCGTATACACGCATTGCAGAGACCGTTCGTCAAACATTCCGCTTCCTGATTTGCACATTCCGGCCATCCGCTCGCGCAGGTCATAAAGCGATTGTTCCCATTTCTGGATATTTTTTTCCAACTCCACGCGAAGGGTCGCGAACACCTCCATTGCCCTGGCCTGCAGTCCACTGTCCGCCGTCTGGCATTTCTTATACTCCTTTTCGCATGCGGAAACCGCCTTGTCTCCGCCCGCCTTTGCCCAGCATTTTTCATAGGACTTGGCGAATCCCTTGCAATCTGCGGGCATTTTCCCACGCGCGATGCACTTCGTGTATCCGTCGTCCCCGCATATGTCGCGTATGCAGTTGTTGTATGTCTTTCCGCAGTTCAGGGTTTCATTAAATCCGGCAAGCTCGGCGTTCATGTCGCGGTCTGCCTTGATTTCAACGGACAGGTCGGCGAACTCCTCGCCCGTGCACTTCGTGTTGCGCCGGCATGAATCAATTTTCATACCCCAGTCGGTGTCGGAATCCAGAAAGCACTTCGGCCAATCGGGACCTCCGCATTTTGTCGCCATGCAGTTGCGCAAGGCGTTGTCGCATTCGACGGCTGTGTCCTGCCCGATTTTCGCGTTCGCCGCCTTCAGCTGAGCAGCCCGGTTGTCCGCTTTGACCGCGAGCCCCAACTTTTCCTTTTGCTCGCGGATAGATTTTTGCAGCGGGGTCTCATCCGCGGCGGCTCCGCCCAGCGCGTCGCCGCCGAACCGCTCGGCGAACGACGACGACTTATTTTCGACGTCCAATTCGGGTTTGGTCTCTTCCTCAGCCGCCTCTTCGACCTCTTCTTCTTTCGGCTCTTCCTTCGCGGCTGCGGGCGCAACAGCCGATGCCACCTTCGACACAGCGACGCCGCGGCTGCCGGAAGCGGCGCTTCCGCGGCCGCGCACAGGCGCGGCAAACCCGTTGGAAAATCCGAATAGCAATATCAGAAAAAACAAAAACACTTTTTTCACGCTAGGCCTTCATTTCCGTTTTTCATCCCTCTTACTTTAACCTATCGCACGCGATATCGACAAACTTGCACAAAGTGGCGGACATGATTTTTTCCTCGCCATCTCCGCACAGCCCGTTTTCATCCAATCCGTTCGGCAGGTTTCCGCACATTTCAAGAATGCACGCGTCCTTGCCGCCGTTGCAAATCCGGCTTGCCGCGGCCAGTTTTTCCTCACGCTCCATCCGGCGCAGTTTTACCAAGTCGCTCAGGCGGCTTTCTCTTTTCGCAACCATGTCGTCGCGCTGCTTTTTCATTTTGTCGCGCAAAGCCGTTACGAATTCACCGCAACCCGCCGCCTCGACCGCGCAGGCGGAGAAATTACGGTTGAACTCGTCGTCCTCCTCGCACTTCAGCATGTTTCCATCGCACTTGCCCGCGGACAGCAGGCACAGGGACAACTCCGCATTGCATTGGTCAGACGTTTTCTTGACGGCGGCCTTTTTCATTGACGACTCATAGTCGGAATCGCCGAGCGCGATTTTGCATGACTGGTCAATCAATTTGTCATAGTTTTCGGTCGCGTCTTCGGGCGAGCAGTCCTTCAACTTCTTCACGCACTCGGCCGTTGCCCATTTGTATCTCTCGCCCGGGTCGGACGGCGCCTTTTTCAGGTCCTTGTCCGATATGGTGTTCTTCGACGACTTTCCGACCGACAAGGATTTCATCTCGGGCGTGTCGCCGAGCGCGTATTTCTGTTTTTCCGGCCTCTTCGCCAAAGATGTCCCGCAATTATAGCAGCGCGAGCCGGAATCCATATCATCATGGCACGCGGAGTCAAGGCACTTTTGCAAGTCAGACACCTTGCATTTCGCGGCGAAACCGTGCGACGCGCACAACAGAACCAGCGCGAAAGCAATGCCGAAAAACTTTATTCTTCCTAAAAACATCTCTCTTTCGGAAATTATATCACAAAAGCGGCTTTTATATAAACAAAAAAATCCGCCAAAGACGGATTTTTTATAGTTCCGTTCCAGTGGGTCGTTTGGGGACATTTGGGGGCGAACTGGGCTGTTTGGGTAGGGTTTGACCAACCTACCACTTTACCGCTTTGTTAGTATTTGAAGGCGTTTCAGGCCGTATTGGGACAGCGGAAATCTACATATACACTACATAAAAACTGCTACATATGCACTACATTGGCGGAACTATTCAATGTGGCGACTTGTCCTTTATAAAGGACAAGATTATAACTCTATCGTTTCTTCAAATTTAAGAAATTTATAATTGATTTCGTGCTGGATTAGCATGCCTTCGGCTTTTTCAATATCCACTGGAAATTTTGGGTTATCCATATGACAAGGCAATACCAGTGTTGCTTCACATTCTTTGGCAAATAAGGCAACTTCGAATGGCGACATGACCAGACCATGTGCTGAAATCGGCGCGCATAAAATATCACATTTGTACTCATTCTTAAAGCATATCGTGTCGCTTGTGAAATAAATTGTCTTACCTTGGGCATAAACCATCCATCCAATGTTTTCGTGTATTTCGCTTTTGCCTTTTAGCCAAGGTATATATCCATGAAACGCATTTACGGCTTTTGCGGCTATTTCATCGGACAATTGCAACTCATCCCCAGCTTTTATAACTGTGATTTTTAAATCGGGGTATTCGGCCGCCACTTCCGCCGACGCATATATCGGCACATTATATGCTTTTATAACTGCGGCATTGCAATGGTCGCCGTGTTTATGTGTGATTAAAATAAAATCCGCCTTTGCCCATTCGTCAGCAAAGTGTGATTCGTAAGACAAAACACCAGGGTCAACCAGAACAGTTTTCCCATTGGTTTCAATCATAAAACAGGACTGTGGATATTTCGTGATTTTCATTTCTTATGCCTCATATTTTATTTTCTATATTTTCAATATTGTAAATTATGGAATCAAAATTTTCAATGGTAAAAATCTGCCATTATTGGCTTTTATGTGTGTTTCGGGGCAAGAAGTGCCCTTATGAGGCGGGAAGCGCACACATTGTAGGTTCTGCGGCAACTACCAACTCCATTGTTTTTGTAGTTTTAGCGCCCTTATGAGGCGGGATGAGGCGGCGGAAAACGACATATACGCTCCATAGAAAAAGACATATTGTAGCCATAGAAATTGGGAAAAGAGAAAGAAAAACCCGCAAGGCTAGGTTTCCTGCGGGTTTGTCATTTTGCAATAAACTATTTTTTATTCCTTTCTTGCCGGGTATTTCCCGTCGACCAGATATTTCCGCACCAGGTGATGCTTTATTTTCTGCGTGGACGTCAGAGGCAGGTCGTCCGTGGTAATCGCGAAGTGCAAAACGCGCTTGTATGACGCGACCTTTTTGTTTTGCTCCGCGATTCCGTCGGCAATCTGTTCCAACGTCACGCCCTCCCCGACCTGAAACACGCCGTATGCGACGGTCTTGCCGCGAATCTCGTGTTCAAACACCGCGACATTCTTGACCCCCGGTATTTCCATATACAACGCCTCCAGCTCGTCCGGATAGACGTTCTTTCCGGAATCCAGGACGATGACCTGCTTTCCGCGGCCGGCGAAATGCAGTTCGCCGTTCTTGTCCATGGTGACCAAGTCGCCCGTGTTGAAGAACCCGCGGTCGTCGAACGCCTCCTTGTTCGCTTCGTCGTTGTTCCAATATCCGCCAAACACATTATGCCCGCGCAGCCACAGGATACCGATGCCATCCTCGTTCTTATTGCGGATTTCGCACTCGTTATTAGTAATCGGGCCGCCGAAGGCGAACGGCTCGCGATTCTTTCCAGGTTTGGATATGCATATCGGACCAACCGTCTCGGTCAGGCCGTATCCCTGTATATAGGTCAGGCCGAGCATGTTATAGAACGTCTCGACCTCGGGCTTCGTCGCGGCGCCGCCGCCGATAAGAAGCCGCGCCCGGCCGCCGAACACTTCGAGAACCGGCTTTTGCACTTTTCTGACCAGGAATCCGAGCCCCAGCATTTTCAGGATTTTCTGATGCTTCAATATGAACATCGCCTTGCCGTAAAGCCCCTTTTCCTTCATGCCGTCTATGATTTTGTTGCGGAAAACTTCCCACAGACGCGGCACAGCCGGAATGATTTGCGGGCGATACTTCTTAAAGTCGTCCAGTATCGCCTGCGGATTTACCGTCGGCTGCAGCAGCATATTCGCGTTGTATTCCAAGACCGCCAATATGCACACCGCGAACCCGAACACATGATACATCGGCAGAAATCCGTAAAGCGTGTCGCCGGCTTTGAACCACTGCCGCATATCCTGCAGCGAATGCGCGCACTCTATCAGATTGAAATGGGTCAGCGGCACCGCCTTCGGCGTCCCGGTCGAACCCGATGTGAACGACATAGTCGCGATATCGGTGCTGGATACGTCCGCCGGCTTTAAATCCGAATCCGCGTCTCCGTCCTTGGTCTCGATGTCATAGAAACGATACTTCGCCTCTTTGTAGAAAAACGATTTTTCCGCGCAGACCAGCCTGCAATCCACGAAGTTCATGAATCCGTCATATTCGAACGGCGTCAGGTTCGTGTCCAGCAGAACGCATTTGCCGCCCAGCATCCATATGGCGAATAAAGTCAGGGGAAACTCCGGAATATTATGCGCCAGAATCCCCACCGCGTCGCCCTTTTTGACGCCGAGTTTCACAAGCGTCGACGCGCGTTTCTTCACATCCTCCAAAAATTGGACGTATGAGACCCCCTCTCTGGTCAGGAAGGGAAGGTCTGGCATTTCCTCCGTTCTTTTCTCTAGAAACTGATACATATTCATTTTTAATTTTCCTTTGCGTTTTATATTGGACGGGGGTATTATAGAATAAAAAAAGACGGGTTTCAATGAAAATACTGACATTAAATATAAACAGCATACGGGCGCATATCGAGAGTTTCATGCAGATTCTGGACGGCCGCGAATACGACGTCGTCGCGGTTCAGGAACTGAAAGTCGACGACGCGAACTTTCCGCACAGTCTGTTCGATACGTCCGGATACAATGTGAAAGCATTCGGACAAAAATCTTATAACGGCGTCGCCGTATTCTCAAAATACCCGATTGAGGACACTATCCGCGGCCTGCCGTCATATCCAGAAGACGCTGGCGCCCGGTTCATGGAATGCGTGCTTGATGGGCGCTTCCGCCTAATCAATGTCTATATGCCGAACGGCGACACCATCGATTCGCCGAAGTTCCCATATAAAATCGAATGGATGACGAAGTTTACGGAATATATCTATAAATATCAAAATTCGGAGGAACCGGTTATCATCTGCGGCGATTTCAACGTCGCGCTCAAAGACGAGGACGTCTGGAATCCGCGTGGATACGAGGGGATTGCAATTGTCGCGCCGCCAGCCAGAAAAATCATGCAGGAATGGCTGGATTCAGGTTGGGCCGACGAATGGCGGCGTTTGCATCCGGACGAAACCGGGTATACATGGTATGGTTACCGAGGACGGGATACGATTGGAAACGGGCAAGGATTGCGGCTGGACTATTTCTTGACAAATAAGAATGCTGGACATTTGGTAAAAAACTGCTACATTGACATGAGACTACGGCTGGCGGTAAAGCCGACAGACCACGCGGGTCTGGTTTTGGAGATAAATTAAAGGAAAAAACATGAAAAATAAGAAAAATGTCACGACAGGCGCGCTCACCGCGATGATAACGCCGATGAAAGACGATGGCAGAGTGGATTACAAAACCTTTGAAAAGTTGCTAGAAAGGCAATATTTGCACGGCATCCGCGGGATTGTTGTTCTCGGAACGACCGCCGAGACACCGACGCTGGACGAAAAAGAACAAAAAAAACTGGTGAAAATCGCAATAAAGCGGTTTGGTTGTTTCGAAGACACTTATGTGGTTGTCGGCACGGGAACAAATTGCACGAAGAAAACCGTAGAAAATACAAAGAAATTTGCGCGAGATATGGGCGCCGACGCCGCGCTGGTTGTTACGCCGTATTACAACAAGCCGAACGAAAACGGACTTATCATGCACTTCGCAGAAGTTTCCAAAGTGATGCCGATTATCGTTTACGACATCAAGGGACGCACCGCACGACAGATTACAATCGACGAGTTCAAGGAACTTGCCAAAATGGAAAACGTAATCGGGTTCAAGGCAGCCAGCGGAGACATCGGGCAAATCACGGAACTTATAAACAAAGTCGCGAAAATGTCATATTCCGTGCGTGACAAACGATTTTACGTATGGTCCGGTGACGACAATCTGACCGTTCCAGTGCGCAAGGCTGGCGGCGACGGCGTGATTTCCGTCATATCCAATTTGGTTCCGGAATTGGTCAAACAAATTACAGTCGGCGATGATTGGGCGGCATTGGAAAAATTGGCAAAAGAAAACGAGCCCGTGGCCAAAGCGGCGTTCGTGGAAACGAATCCGGTTCCCATAAAGCACATGATGTGGTCGACGGGATTGATTGAATCGAACGCGGTGCGTCTGCCGCTGGGGCAAATGTCCGACGAAAATAAAAAATTGACCGAATCGGTTGCGAAAAAATACTTCAAAAAAACAAGATAAACACATCGGAAAAAAGCAACTGCCCGCATTACTGGGATGTTATCGTTTGGGATGATAAAGATGGGGGACGGGAAGACATGCGACGGGGAGGACGAGACGGGGAAGTGCGCGAAGAAGGACATATTGCCGTATGGCAAAATCG
>JAITQO010000002.1 GCA_031288835.1 Rickettsiales bacterium
ACAATATTGAAATTACCGATGGAAAAATAATTGTCATTAAAGGTTCTTCATATTCACGAAATGGAAAAGAATATACAATTGGTATTGAAAATTGGGCAAATGATGGATATGAGTTAGAGAGGATTCTGGGTAATTTTTTTAGTGAAATTTATTTTAGTTTTGGTGGTAAAAGTATAGACGTTGATACATTAAATAATGGGGAAAATCGTCTTACAGGTTGGAAACCAACCCAAAAGCAGATTATGAGAGAATTGGCGTGGCAACGCAGCAAGGATGCGCAAATGATTGTTCACAACCGTGCCTTCAATAATCGTTCCCAAAGGGTAAGACAGGTGTAATCGTTGTTGCATGATTGATTGCAAAAGTCCCGCGGTTGCGGGATTTTTGTTTGCGCAAAGGCACAGCCGCCATGTCCCTCATCCCTTTTCCCTTGTCTCTTGTAATTCCCGCGTTCTTATCCTTGTCATTCCCGCTTCTCCCTCCTTGTCATTCCCGCGGAGGCGGGCCTAGGGTGTTTCAATCCTGCAGGCACAAAATTTATTCGAGCAACGACAGAACGCGCACGCAATATAGTTCCTTAAATAAAGATGGTTCGCTTCGCTCGCGGTTTATAGTCCCTATTCCCGCCTTCGCGGGAATGACAAGAGACAAGGAGAAGGGGGCGGGAATGACAAGGAGAGGGGGGGGGGAATGACAAGTGTAAAGAGCGGCGGAATAACAAGGATGGAGAAGTGGGAATGACGACGAGAAAGGTGCGCCGACAACGGAATGACGGGCACTGCCGCAACGAAATGACGATAACGCTGCAATGGAATGGCAAAATCCCAATGTTGTTTGGATTACGATAGTTCCATAGTCTAAAAATACTTTTTGACCGCTTGCTCAAACTGCCCCATGAATATAATCTTGAAATAGGCGAAATCGTTTTGCTCGTAAAATAATATCACGCCTTTTTTATACTCTATTTCATCGGCGCCGCGATAGGACAGCGGGCAGTAATCATGCGCCAATAATATGGCGTTGCCCAGCAGCCGCGCCGCGCGCTTGTTCCCGTCCTCGAACGGCTGAATATATGAAATCATCAGCAATGCGGCAAGCGCCTTCGCAATCGGGTGCCCCATGGCGTTTATTTTATCTATCAGCGTCAGCACAGCCTCGCGTATCTGATGCGCGTTATCCAGCGGACGATAGTTTGTTCCGGTAATACCGACGCGATTTTGACGAATTCCGTTTGCCACGCCCAATCCGTCCGCCAGCAGTTTATGCAAATCTTCTATCTTCGCAAGCGTCAGGGTCTGAAAATATTCCGGCCTGGCAAAGACAAAATCCAGCGCCTTTTTGTGGTTCAGAATCATAACGGCTTCATCGCGCTTTTTGCCGGCCGCCTCCACCTCTTCTTTAATCAGCCGTTCCGTATCCAGCAGCGTATAGGTATTGCCCTCTATTTTGGACGATTTCCAAGAGAATTCTATCGTCAGCCGTTCCAGTTCTTTTTTTAGCGTCGCCGGGCTCATTGCGGCGCGATTTTTGCGATATATCGCGTTTATCGCGTCAAGTTTTGCCAGTTCCGCAAGGCTGAAGAGATTATCTATCTTCGGCCACACATCAAAATTATAGTATTCCGATTTCAGCGTTCGCTTATCGGAGTCAAGCGCGAAATAATCATCAATATTTATCGCCGCCTGATACGCGGTCGCGCGGCCGCGGCCGGATTTTATGATTTTGCCGTCGGCCATCAATGCGTCTATATCGCGAATTATCGTGATTTTGGACGATTTTGCGGGGAATTCGCGCATAATATGATTGGCAATTTGCGTGCTGGTGGCGTTGCCGTGTTTTTTCAGAAAACCTAGTATGGCCGCCTGGCGTGGATTTAACATATTTTTGCCTTTCGTATCATTTTTACATGAGAATCGTATCATTTTTTGATACGATTTGCAAGATTTTATGATACGAATGAACGGCAGAGCACGCTCCCGTCATTCCGGCGTCCCGCCGCAGGGCGGGAACGCCGGAATCCAGATAATAAAGACATGCGTCTCTTGTAATTCCCGCGTTCTTCTTGTCATTCCCGCGAAGGCGGGAATAGGGTCTTTCAATCCTGCAGGCAAAAACTTTGTTCGAGCAACGACAGAATGTGCAAGCAATATAGTTTCTTAAATAAAGACGGTTCGCTTCGCTCACGGTTTATAGTCCCTGTTCCCGCCTTCGCGGGAATGACAAGGAGAGGGGAGCGGGAATAGGGTCTTGAAATCATTCGCCGGAACGATTGCCTGCAATCCGTTTGTTTCTTTTATCTCCATTTTCGGCATTTTCGCAATGTAATCCTCAAGGCATGCGGCCAAATCGTTCCATTCGGGATTTTTTGTCTCTATCAGGCGGTATTTCCATGCGCGATTCCATTTCTTCAACTGTTTTTCCCGTTTAATCGCATCTTCGACATATTGATGAAATTCGTAATATCCGAGTTTCTTTATACTTTTTTCTTTTGTGAAACCGTCCAAAAGCCCCATCTTATGCTCAATCATCCGCCGCTCCAAATTGTTTGTCATGCCGATATAGGTTGCCTTTGCCCGCTCGTTAAAAAGTATATATACCCAGAAGTTAAAATTTTCAGATTCTTGTTTCACGTCAGAATTATTGCGAATATGAAAAGATTTTTCAAGACCCTATTCCCGCCCCCCTCACACACTTGCCATTCCGCCATTTTTTACACTTGGCATTTCCGCTCCCCTCTCCTTGTCATTCCCACTTCTCCCTCCTTGTCATTCCCGCGAAGGCGGGAATAGGGTCTTTCACCCCCCCACGCAAAAACTTTGTCCGAGCAATGACAGAATGTGCAAGCAAGTAAAATGCGGAAGCATGCGGCAAGGTGCGTTTGTTCTCTGCGCACTGTTGTCTGCTTTCTGTTATCCGTTCTTTAAGAAGACGGTTTGCTCCGCGAACGGTTTATAGTCCCTATTCCCGCCTTCGCGGGAATGACAAGCATAAAAAGTGGCGGGAATGACAAGGAGAGGGGAGGCTGGAATGACAAGGAGGGAGAAGTGGGAATGACGACGAGAAAGGTGCGCCGACAACGGAATGACGAGTGTGGCGCAATGGAATGATGGGGAGTGCCATAAAAAATCCCTTGCCCAACCATGCCGCAATTTTCTATTATATAGAATAAAAATAATGAAAAAACTGGTCATATTTTTTGCTACATTCTTTTATGCCCAAAGCATTTTTGCTGCTTGCGTAGGGGCTGATCAATGTGTGAGCACATTGTGCAATTATTCCGGTATATCAGGTTGTTGTTCAACGACTGGTTCTAAATATTATGCATGCTCCACAGGATACAAATGTGATGGCACTACCTCAACAGAATGCACGGGAGACACATATCAAGACGAATGCGGGCAAGGAACGTGCAAAACCGTTCCTGCGGACAAATATAGAGAAACTAATTCTACTGTAAAAAGTTGCACCAATGAACCAACAAATGCAGGAGAAAAAGGGTCAACAACTTGGGACTGGACTTCTAGTAATAGAATAATATATAATACCCCCACCTCATGTTCCAAACATATTTATCAATGTAACAATGGGTATGACATTAGTGGCACCAATGATACTCCCTCGGCTAATTGCAGTGCAATAAACTACGACATTACATACATTCTAAACGGTGGAACAAACAATGCAAGCAATCCAACAACTTATACCGTAGAAACTGCGACCATTACCTTACTATCTCCAGCAAAAACAGGATATGCGTTCGATGGATGGTATACCTCTAGCAACTTTTTAGGGCAGGCTGTGACATCTATACCAAAAGGCAGCACCGGAAATAAAACATTTTATGCAAAATGGGTGTGCAACGGAGGCTATAAGTGCAGCGATGCCAATTGCAGTTCTTGTGCCGCATGCGATAGCGGAACATTCTCAACAGGTCCAAATTCGACAACTGCATGCACGGCATGCGCCGTCGGTTCTTATAATACCAACGTGAGTCAAACTACTTGCACTGCTTGCGCAGGCGGAAAAACAACTGAAAATCAAGGTAGCACTTCCTGCACAGATTGCAACCAAAAAAATGTGCAAACATGGGAAACACCATCATGGACCAATAATACCATGACAAACTTGTGCGAAATTAAAACATGCAATAATGGATATGAAAATAAATCCAATACATGCTCTCCTGAGACTTATAACATTTCATACACTCTAGACGGTGGAACAAACAATACAAGCAACCCAACAACTTATACCGTAGAAACTGCGACCATTACCTTACTATCTCCAACAAAAACAGGATATACGTTCAGTGGGTGGTGCGATGATTCCGGGCTTTCGTCAAACTGCACGACTAGCAAGCAGATAGCCAAAGGCAGCACCGGAAATAAAACATTCTATGCAAAATGGACAGTAAAAATTTATACAGTAACACTTGACCCAAACGAAGGAACACCTGGAACGAAATCAACTGTTGATGTATCTTATGGTTCCACAATACCTAATTTTCTCAATCCTGATTCAGAGCTACCACGAATGGCAGGTTATATATTCAACGGATATTGGAGCGAGACAGTCAACGGAAAACAATATATAGCTGCGGATGGAACAACCATATCAGATGCTATATGGACAACAGATGGAGACGACACATTATATGCCCAGTGGACGGAATGTCCAAGCAGCGGCCATTTCTGCGGAGGTAGTTTATATAATGATAAGAAATCTTGCGACACTAATTTATCCAAACCAAGCGATTTTCCAACAAACGGAACATACAGCACCGACCCCGCAAAGGGCGCAACAGACCCAACCAGTTGCAGATACAAGGCGCCTTCGAAGACTTTACCTGGATGTGAAAAAGCCGAATCAAATCTAACATCATATGAAAATAATGCATGGAATCCGGTGACATATTATGTTACTGCAGAAAAAGGATATAAAAATATAAATCAGGATACCGCAAGTGCAGAGTGTAAACCATGTGAAAACGGAGAATATCAAGATGAGACGGGACAAAATGAATGCAAAAAATGTTCAGGATTACAAAACCAATATAAAGATCATCCGGACAATACAGAGGCCGCCACTTATTCATCCAATAACCCTTTTGATGCCGCGACTGTTTGTAGATACAGTGTAAATAGAAACATACCTACAAACTGCGAAAGTATACAAATGAAAACAGACGCTGCATATAATGGCACAGATTATGATGGCTTGCAATATACAGTTACAAACAGTAGTACATGTGGATGCAGTATAAAAGATAATGATTCTGATCATCCGACATGCCCAAAATGTCTTCCAGGTTCTGCGCAAAATAAAGAAGACCCGACTAAGTGCACAGATTGCTCAGAAGAGGACGGATTCAGCACACAAGAAGGGGCGACAAGTTGCACTCCGTGTCCAAGCATGACGAAGACCGACGACGGAAAAGCCGCAAAAGTTTCAGACTGTTATATTCCGTTCAACACACAGTTTCACGATACAAATAATAACAAATTGGACTTCGGGGCGTTGTTTGTTAGCAATTATGCTTCGGAAGCCAAGTGTTATTTCCATGATATCAGCAATAGTTCTAATTCGGGGAACGAGTGCGCGGCGAGTTCATCTGGCGAACTTTTCTGCACGGGATTGCCTGGGACGTGCTCATTGCAAAGTGGAGCTCAACACTCGTGTACAATTGTGGAAGGAGGACAGACTATAAACATGACCTGCACTGGTGGAATTTATACGGTATCTGACAAGACTTTCAATTTCAAATGCGTGCAAATATAATAACAAGTCATCTTATCGCATTACCCTTCGGCGCCGAAACGGAATGATAAAACAAAAATCCCGCAAATGCGGGATTTTTGCAATCAATCATGCAATGCAAATTATCCCCGTCCCACCCTTTGGGAATAATTATTGATAATACGGCTGTAAACAATCCTTTTCGCACCGTTGCTGTGCTGCCGATTAAGTTCCCTAAATTGCCTTGCGTCCGCTGCTTTTTTATTCGCAAGATAATTTGAGAAATACGCATGTCCTGTTCCTCGGGAACCGGATGCCAGGCGCAGTTTTTCCTTCGCTTTCGACACTGTCGCCATTTCTTTCATTTTTCCAAAAATATAGGCGAGCCATGAGCGCATGTCAATCTCGTCTCCTTCCCTCAGATAGCCGGCGCGCAAAATTATTGTTCCGGAATCATACGCATAGCAATCATCGCCGCCCCTGTAATTATCGACAACGATTGTGATTGCCGAAGGATTGTTCTTAATATACAAGATTTCCGGGGCGGAATTCATGTTGGCGTTCAGAAAATCCAGCGCCTTTATTATCTTTGCCTTGTTCGTCGGGTTCAGCAATCCGGATTCGTCCCTGATGACAATCTGCTTGCGCCCCAGATAAACATCTGTGTGCGTTGACGGCTGAACGCGGATATCGTCGTCAACGTAACCATAGTTTGGAGTGGTTGGCGCCCGGTCGTTCGATTGCTCCGATTTTTTAACCGCCAATTTATCACTGGCGTAGATAAATATTATTGTTCCTGCTGCCAAAGAGGTTGCTATGCCCACTCCAAAGCCCACCGCTAAACCACGAATAAGTGCCAATTTAGCATTGCGCCCCGCTGTTTTTTGGTCAATATAACTCTCTGACATTTCGGTTCCTTTGTATTATATTTATACCCTACATGTAATACAAAAAAACACATTTGTCAAGTCTATTCTTCAATCATGACAACCGCGGCGGAATAATCCCCCTGGTCGGTCAATGATATGTGAACGCGGGCGTTTTCGGACAGGTTTTTCAGCGCGGTTTTCGCGCCGCCGGCCAAAACTATCTCCGGCCGCCCCTTTTCATCATGGCCGACCGACACGTCCGAAAACTGCATGTCGTCACCGAACCCCTTGCCCAGCGCCTTTACGAACGCCTCGCGCGCAGCCCAAAAGTTTGCCAGATGCCGTTCGCCTCCGGCGTTGTCCGCCTCCGCGTAATCCAATTCTTTCTTTGTGAAAATCCGAAATTTCTTGAACTGGGACCAATCCAAAAAGCGGTCGCATTCCACCAAGTCAATTCCAATTCCAAGAATCATTCAAGAGGCTCCTTTTTTCCCGATGGCGATATGATGATTGAATCGCGCGCCTTAGTCAAGAAAAAAATGAAGAAAAAAGGATGGGGGAAGTGATAAGAAACAAGTGGCACAGTTAACGTCATTCCAACGAAGGCCGGAATAGGGACTATAAAACGCGAGCGAAGCGAACCATCTTTATTTAGAGAACAAGTAACAGCAGAGGGCACCGGACGAAATGACTTTATATGCTTGCTCGTTTTACTGTCATTCAAACAAAGTTTTGACCTGCAAGACCGAAAGACCCTATTCCCGCCTGCGCGGGAATGACAAAATCCCATTGGGATTTTTTACCACATGTCTCCAGTTGTCGGCGCCATTCGGCGCCGCAACGGAATGACGCTCCCTTGATTACTCGATACAACAATTTACGGATTTTTTCACCCAAGCACCCAGGTCGGATAACAGCCCGCCTTTTTTCGAATCCCGGATTTCGGATTTCGTTTCGGCCTTCGCGGGGGTGACATTTTGAACATTGTCCCCTATATTCCGTTTTCCATCAATCCATTCCAAGAGTTTTGAATCCAGCGATTCGTCCTTCCTCACGCCGGCCAGGTCTATCAATTCCATGTTAATCCCCCAAAACAAAGAATAAAGCTCATACGCCTTGCCAAACAAGTCGCGCGCATCCTGCTTTTTCCCCGCGCCCTGCGCCTTGGTTCCGACCTCCACCAGCCGCATCGACGCGGCCAGCAGATGCTTTGATATGCACCATACCTCGCCGTTTTCCGCGGTGGATTTCTTCACAATCCGCGACATCAGTTCTTTGCGCATTTCCCGCACGACATTTATCAGGTCATAAAATCCGGGCCTGCCCGTTTTTCCGCCGCTGAAAAAGAAATGTTCCTCCAGCGAAATCAAATTCATCAGCGCAATCGACAAATCCTGGTCGGATGACAAATCCAGCGGGTTCGCCTTTTTCGCCGCGTCGGTTTTTTCAATCAGTTCTTCCAATGTCAGTTTTTTGTTCGCCATTTTTTACCCCTTGTAATATAAAACCAAAACCCCGAGCGCGGCCGACAGCAGCAGCAGCGAGCAGAATGGAATGACCACTTTTTGGAACTTGAAATACGACTTCCCTCCGTTTTTATGCAAGAGGCTATGGTTCCATTTTTCGGCCGCATAAAATACAACGCTTCCCGAAACTATTCCCACCAGAAATTGGTCGGCGCCCAATACGGTATTTTTCCCGTATTCCACATTCGGCGTAAAATACACGGCAGCCAGCAGTACGTACCAGACAACCAAATCAAAAATATACCAAATCGCGTTCTCAATCCCTTTGCGCGACATATACCTCGCAGTCCAAAACACCATTATTAGCGTGAACGCGCCTGCCCACGCGCCGGTAATCGCATCCGCAACCCCCAACAGGCGCGCGCCCTCCAAGCCGGCGCCAACCGCGACCGTGCAGACGGGACAAACGGCGTAGGCTGAGGAGGCGAAAAGAAACAAGAGACCAGAGACAAGAGACAAATAGCGCGATTTTTTCATAATAATTCCTTTTCGCTAATTTTATCGATTTTCCGAACGGCGCGCAAGTGAGAACTTCGCGCGCGCGGATTCGCCGCCAATTCCGATTCGTCCGGACGGAATGTTTTCAATATCGCGAACGGGGCCGGTTTTTGCGGCAGCCGCGGGTCGCCCGCCGGCGTCGCCCATTCGCGGAACTTTTGCTTTACAATCCTGTCCTCCAGCGAATGAAACGTGACGCAAACGCATGCGCCGCCGTCCGGGAGCAGGGCGGACACGGCGTCCAGCGCCCGCTCGATTTCTCCCAATTCGTCGTTCACGGCAATGCGCAGCGCCTGAAACACCGGCGCGACGTCGCCCGGATTAAAAACCAATTCCCGCAATTCGCCCGTCGTCTTCGGCGGCATTTTCTTTATCGCGCGCGCGATTGCCGCCGCCTTTCCCACGTCGCCATATTCGCGGAGAATCCGCGCCAATTCCTCCGCGGACGATTTCTCAATCAATTCCGCCGCGCTCTCGCCGCCGCCCATACGCATATCCAACGGCGCGTCAAAACGCCACGAAAATCCGCGTTCCGGAGAATCTATTTGCATGCTTGACACGCCGAAATCAAATACGATATCCGAGGCTTGAGACCCGATATCCAAAATATGCGAAAAAGGTTCATTTATAAATCGAAAATCATCGCCGTGTTCCTTTTTCAATTCCCCGGCGAACAACAGGACGGACGGGTCGCGGTCGAAAGCAATCACTTTCGCGCCGCGCTCCAGAAACGCGCGCGAGTATCCGCCGGCGCCGAACGTCGCGTCGACGATTGTCCGGCCGCGGATATTACCGAGCGTTTCAAGAACACGAGGCAGTAAAACCGGAGTATGCGCCCTATTCAATTTCAACCTTTATCCCCATTTCGGAAACCCGCGCCATCGTGTCCGGCATCAGGCGGACGCCGCGCGGCAGCGCCAGGACGGCCTCTTTCTCACCGTCGCTGATTTTCATAGTTATCTTGCCAAGCCCGTTCGGCAGCGCATCGATTATTTCTTTCAGGTCGGCGAGGCGCGCCCTGTCCAGTATCGAAAGCGTGATTTTTTTCGCCGACATCGCCGCCCATTCGTCTATCGGCACAATCGTGTCGATGAACAAGGATACGCTGTTGTCTTCGCGCACGGCCGTGCGGCCGGCTATCACCACAGTTTCATGCTCCCTAAGAACACCCTCCAATTCGAACACCCCGTCGCCGAACGCGACCGTATCTATATTTGTCTTGCCGTCCGTTCCCTTGACAACCATCATCGGCCGGCCGGTTTTTGTCGTCCGCCGGCTGTATCCGATGACATTCATGGCGATTCGGACGGATTTTCTGTCCCCTTGGTTCGACAATTCGCCGCATTTCAGCAATTTCTGCGAATCAATCAATTTCTTATACGGGTCGAGTCTTGAAGATCGCAGCGAAAATCCCAGCGCCTCCGTCTCCATCGCCAGCTGCTCGTTGAATCCCCATGACTGAGAACGCGCGAGGTCCTTCGCGAGATTGTCGCCGGTCACATCGTCCTCAGTCGTGTTCTCGAACAGGGACAGGGTTTGCGCGCCTTCCTTTTGGCGCCCCGCATACAGCAGAATCGCGTCGGCATTGTAATAAAGTTTCGCGCGATCCGGACAAAACGAGTCCAACACGCCCGCCTTGATAAAGTTCTCCAACACGCGCTTGTTTATAACCCCGGCCGTCCTCTTCGCAAAATCCGTAAGATTCCGGAACTTTCCGTTTTCGTTCCTTTCTTTCACGATAACATCGGTGACCGCCCGTCCGATGCCCTTGATTGCCGCAAGGCCGAATATTATTTTCCCATTTCGGACGGAAAATAGCGAATCGGATTCGTTTATGTTCGGCGGCGCGACGTCGACGTTGAAATTATTTCTGGCGTCCCGCATGTCTTCGGCCAGATAATCCGTGTCGTTCAGTTTGGACCCCATGTCCGCGGCGATGAACTCGGCCGGATAATGCGCCTTCAGCCACGCGCATTGGTTGGCGACGACGGCATAGCACAGGGAATGGGATTTGTTGAACGCGTATTCCGCGAACTTCTCGAACTGCCCGTATAATTCCTCGGCCTCTTGCTCGGCCAGCGTCTTGTTCGCGACGCACCCGTCCACGAACTTTTTGTGATGCTGCTCCATCAATTCCTTGATTTTCTTGCCCATCGCCTTGCGCAGGCTGTCCGATTCTCCGCGCGTGTATCCGGCCAGCACGCGAGAAAGCTGCATCACCTGCTCCTGATAGACAAGTATCCCGTAGGTTTCCTTCAGCACGTCTTCGGCCAGGGGATGAGGATACGATACCTTCTCCTCGCCGTGCATCCTGGCGATATAGTTCGGAATGAACGCCGCCGGGCCGGGCCGGTTCAGGGCGTTCAACGCGACGATGTTCGCAAAGCACGTCGGCTTCATTGCCTGAAGGTATCTCTGCATGTGCGGAGCATCAAACTGGAACACGCCGAGCGTCCGCCCGTTCTGCCATATCGTCTTGTAAACCGCCTCGTCCTCCAGTGGAATCAATTCGGAATTTATGTCGACGCCGTGGTTCTCTCGAATCATTTTAATCGCCCGCTTTACGACGGTCAGGGTTTCCAATAGAAGAAAGTCGAACTTTATCAGGCCGCTTGATTCCAGATAATGCCCGTCGAACTGGGATGACGGCACGCTGTTCGACGGGTCGCGGTAAACGGGCGCGATTTTTGTAATCGGATGGTCTCCGATGACGAACCCGCAGGCATGCTGCCCAAGGTTGCGATAGCTTCCTTCGAGCTCTCCGGCGATTTCCACAACCTTGCGCATATCCGGGTCTTCTTCCAGCGCCTCTTTTATTCCGCGGTCATTCAGCGCCTGCTTCAACTTTTTCGCGTCCTGAGGAATCATTTTGGCAAACCTATCCGATTTTGAATAGGGGATTCCGAAAACGCGCCCGACGTCGCGGATTGCGCCGCGCGCCTGCAGGGAGCCGAACGTGATGATGCGGCAGATGTGGTCGGCGCCGTACTTATTCTGGATATAATCGATAATCTGGTCTATTTTGTCGGGCTCGAAATCAATATCGAAATCGGGCATCGAAATGCGGTCCGGGTTCAAAAAACGCTCGAACAACAGGCCGTATTTCAGCGGGTCGACCTTCGTTATCCCAAGCGACCACGCGACGACGGAGCCCGCCCCGCTGCCGCGGCCGGGCCCGACGGCGATGTCGTTGTTCTCCGCCCACCTGATATAATCCGCGACAATCAGAAAATATCCCGGGAAACCCATTTTTATAATCGTTTCCAATTCGAATTCCGCCTGGTCGAAATATTTTTTCTGCTCCGATTCGGCAATCTTGTTTTCGGACATTCTCTTTCTCAATCCGGCTATCGCATCATCGCGCAACATTCTGCACTCTTCGTCGAAATTGTCTCCGAATTTCGGCAAAAGCGGCTTTTCATGAACATTCACCATGAACGCGCAGCGGCGGGCGATGTCCAGCGTGTTTTCAACCGCCTCGGGCAGGTCAGAGAACAATTCGGCCATTTCTTCCGGCGATTTGAAATACTGCTCGGCGTTCGCGCGCGTCCGTCCGTCCTGAATCACCTTCGTCTGTCCCAGGATGCAATGCAGGGCGTCCGTCGCCTCGTAATCGGGCGGCGACGCGAAGCATACGTCGTTCGTCGCGACAATCGGAATATTCTTGTCAACGGCCAGTTTCAGGAACGCCGGCTCGGTCTTGATTTGCTCCGAGAGTCCAAAGCGAGAAAGTTCGATATAAAACCTGTCGCCGAAAATCGACAAGAACCTGTCGGCCAACTCCGCGGCAAATCGTTCCTGGTTTTCAAGAATCGCCCTTCCAATGGCGCCGTTATGCCCCCCGGAGAGGCATATCAGGCCGCCCGCGTGCGGCGCCAGTTCGTCAAGCGTGACATGCGCGCCCAGGTGCCAGTTGTCCTGCCGCATATACATGATTTCCGAAATCTTGCAAAGATTCAGGTAGCCATCATGGTTTTGCGCAAGCAAAACAATCTGCGACATCTGCTCCGCCCGCAGAATCCCGGGCGCGGCGTTCGCATGATGATTCAGGGTGATTGTTATTCCGACAATCGGCTGGATGCCCTCATCCGGAGATTTATCCGACAGTTCCGCGCTGGCGGTCATCAGGTTGTTGTCGGTGATTGCGACGGCCGGCATCCGGTAATCCCTGCAAAACGATATTATGTTTTTTTTATCCGGCTCTTTCTTGTTAAACGCAATCGGCAGCGTTCCGAACCCCACGGAATAAACGGAATGAACGCGAAGATGGACGAATTGCGACATAGTAGTTATAAGTTATTAAGTCTTTTCATTATTCCAATTTGTGTTTTTTCTTTCATACTTTTATACATGCTGAGCCTCCGTAGACTTATAACTATCACGCTTTATGATTGATTCTGCACAGATACATCACCGCGTTCTGCTTGAAGTTCATAATCGAGTTCTTGAACAGCTCGAGCGCCTCGCGCTTGTATTCGTAAAGCGGATTCTTTTGCGCGTATCCGCGAAGCCCTATGCCGGTCTGCAGATAATCCATTTGCCCAAGATGTCTGCGCCAATTTATATCAAGCGACTGCAGCGCGCATTGGCGCAGCGCGTCCGCGAACATCTCGTTCCCGTATTCCTGCCGTTTCGCGTCGAAACGCGCATGCGCCAGTTTTGCCAAAATCTCGAACGCCTTGCGCTCGTCCACGCTATCGTCATGCTTCCAATTATCGATGTCGGTTATGTCGAGGCCGAAAGTCATTTTCATGGCGTTGTTTATGTTCTGCGTGTTCCAGTCTTCGCGGTGCGATTTTTCGGGAATGTTCTGTTCGCAGATAAACTCTATAATATCGCCGGTAATTTCATCCAAAAATCCGGTCAGGTCAGGCGAACGCATCAAATTGTCCCTTTGCGCGTAAATCACCTTGCGTTGGTCGTTCATCACGTCGTCGTATTTCAAGAGTTCCTTTCTGGCCTCGAAATGACGCGCCTCGACGCGTTTCTGCGCCTTTTCAAGCGCGCGGGTAATCCAGGGATGGGTAATCGCCTCGTCCGGCTGAAGCCCGAAGGTAACCAGCATCCCCTGCAGCCGCTCCGCCCCGAAAATCCGCATCAGGTCGTCGTCCAGCGCCAAAAAGAACTTCGAATTGCCCGGGTCTCCTTGGCGGCCGCCGCGGCCGCGCAGCTGATTGTCGATGCGGCGCGACTCGTGCCGCTCCGTTCCTATGACATACAGGCCTCCCGCGTCCAGAACCTGCCTCTTTTGTTTCTCTATGCGTTCGTATATTTCCCGTTTTTTCTTCTCAAAATCGTCCGCCGTTCCTTTTTCTTCGCCCTTCGACAATTCCTCTATCAGAAACTCCGCATTCCCGCCGAGCTTTATGTCCGTTCCGCGCCCCGCCATGTTGGTCGCGATTGTCAGCGCGCCCGGCGCGCCGGCCTGGGCGATTATATGCGCCTCCCTTTCGTGGTGCTTCGCGTTCAAAACCTCGGGCTTTATACGCAATTCTTTCTCAACCTGCCGCGCCAGTTCCTCGGATTTTTCAATTGTGGTCATTCCGACAAGCACGGGCTGGCCGCGAACGTGGCAGTCCTTTATCTGCCTCAGAATTGCCGAAAACTTTTCTTCCTTGTTGCGATAAATCTCATCCTGCTCGTCAATGCGGATGACCGGACGGTTGGTGGGAACCGACACGACCCGCAGGTGATAAATCTCATCAAACTCGGCCGCCTCGGTCATCGCCGTGCCGGTCATGCCGGCCAAGGTCGGATACAGGCGGAACAGATTCTGATATGAAATCGATGATACGGTTTGATTTTCGGCCTGAATCTCCACATGCTCCTTCGCCTCAATCGCCTGGTGCAGTCCGCGGGACAGGCGGCGGCCGGTCATGACGCGCCCGGTGAATTCGTCCACCAGCAGCACCTCGCCATCGCGGACGACATAATTCACATTCTTCTGATACAACTTATGCGCCAGCAGAGACTGCTGTATATGCATCACCAGCTGGGCGTTTTCCGGCGAATACAAATTGTCGCCCGAAAGGACGCCCGCGTCCGCCAAAAGTTTGGTAACCGTGTCGACGCCAGCGTCGGTCAGGGTCACATGGCGGTCTTTTTCGTCCTTTTTATAATCGGGTTCGGACAATTTAAGGACGATGACGTCGATTGTCTTATAAAGCTCGGACGAATCCTCGGCCGGGCCGGAAATAATCAGCGGCGTCCGCGCCTCGTCAATCAAAATGCTGTCCACCTCGTCGACAATGGCGTAAAAAAACGGGCGCTGAACCAACTGCTCGGCCGCGAACTTCATATTGTCGCGAAGATAGTCGAATCCGACCTCGCTGTTCGTTGCATACGTGATGTCGCAATTATACGCCGCGCGCCTTTCCTCGTCCTCCATATCGTGCTGAATCACGCCGACGGTCATGCCGAGAAACTTGTAAATCTCGCCCATCCATTCGGAATCGCGCTCCGCCAGATAATCGTTCACGGTTATCAAGTGGGCGCCCTTGCCGTGCAGCGCCTTCAGATACAGGGCCAGGGTCGCGACAAGGGTTTTCCCCTCGCCCGTTTTCATCTCGCAAATCATGCCGTCCCTCAGCACCATTCCGCCGATTAGCTGCACGTTGAAATGCCGCATGCCGAGCGTCCGGTTCGACGCCTCGCGCACCGCGGCGAAGGCGTCCGGCAGGATATCCGACTCTTTTGCCCCGGCCGCCAGTTTCTCGCGGAAAACCCGCGTTTGTCCGCGCAGTTCTTCGTCCGACATCGCATGATATCTCGGCTCCAAGTCATTTATCAGCGACACCGTCTTGTCATGCGATTTAATCAATCTGTCGTTCGCGGACCCCAATAGCTTCCTAATCAATCCGGCAATCATAAATTTTTCCTTTTTCGTTAGGAAGTATATAGTAAAAAAGCCGCCCAAATGCAAGAAATAAAAGGGACAAAAAGGGAAAAGGGAAAAAGGTGAAGAAATGTAGAATGGCGTAGTTTCACCATCATGCCTGTCCCTTTTTCCTTGCGTTCCTTTGATTTTCCTATAAAATAACCTCCGCAGATGCCTTTGATGTGGCCGTGCCGCAAAGGCATGGAGGAAAGTCCGGACTGCGCATGACAGGATAGCGGCTAATGACCGCCGGGGGCGACCCCAGGATTAGAGCAACAGAGACGAGTCGATTCAATTCGGGTGAAACGGGCAATCTCTATCCGCAGCAACCCCAAGTAGGTTCCCACAAAGCGGGTCATGACGCGGGAACGGGTAGGGGGCTTGACGTCCGTGGAGACACGGAACGCAGATTAATCACATCACCAGACAGAATCCGGCTTACAGGGCATCTGCAAACACCGCTCCGTATTTGAAATCTGCAAATAAAAAACTTTGTTTTCTTTGCTAATCCGTTTTTTTGCATTATACTTGCATCAAAATGCAATGGAGAAAAAGCATGATGAATAAAAAAGAGACCGCCCTGCAATCGATGACTGGGGCGGGAAAAACGCTACCGAAGTCGCAGAGGGTAAACTGGTCGGGAAAAACGGAAACCGCCTTCATGAATAACATTCTTGAAAGCGTCATACCTGGATACAAACAGGCTATGGAAAAGAAAAAGTAACCAAGGACAGGGATTAGGGGGGCGCAATGGCGGGAACAAGGCCTTTCAGTCTTGCAAACAAAAAGTCTGTTCGAACGACAGCAGAATGCGCAAACAAGTAAATGCCCTCTTTAAATAATTATTATTAAAAAAACTGGCGGCAAATGTCGCCAGTTTCTGTCCAATATATGTTGATTTGGTTTGTTTTTTAGAACCTTGCATTCAAACGAACGCCAAGTTCGGCCTTTACATCCGTTCCATTCTGGGAACCGTCATGCGCTGTATCGAATGTATATTCGCCATACAAAGCAATCTGAATGTTATCGCTCAGCTGGTTCGCAACGGATACGGACAAAAGATATTCATCAAATCCATCGTTCAGGTTCTTGAAGCCAAGGGCATTCAGGTTGCCGTCCAAGGAGGTAATTACTGCCGCCTCTGTTCCCGGCGTAACAACATCGGCAGATGCGACTTTCTTAATTTTGTTGTCGGCATGATGTTTATATGTGAACCCGCCGCCCAGCGACCATCCGGATCCAACCTCGTAAAATGCCTTTAATCCAGCATTGTATTCGGTCGTGGATTTCAGTTCCAACGCGGCTGATTTTGCCAAGGTGGCAAACGCCGATTTGGACAAATCTATTTTATTGTTGTCATTGCCGAACGTCTGGTTGATTTCAACAAAGGCCAAGGCGGATAATTTATCCCACGTTTTTCCAATCTTGGTTCCGGCATAGAACCCCCAGCGGCCGTTCGCATAATTATCATAATTAAACGAATATGGTTTTATGCTCGGTTTTTTCGACGGCACCAAGGCGCCTTTCATTTCCGAAACACCGCCCAGATTTGCATCCGCATAAACATCCCAAACCAACTCATTTGCGTTTTGCAAAACGCGATACGTCAATCCGACGCGCCCGACATTCAGCCCCTGGCGGTCAATATCCCCGTCGTGAGTGTATCCGAACTCGCCATTGATTGATAACCGGTCGGTAATTCCATAACCGATTGATTCGCTCAGACGCCAAATCGGGAACTCTGTCGCACCGTCATGGTCCTTCGCTTTCATCGCATTCGTGCCGTCGGCTTTCTTATACATCAATCCGACGCCCGTTTTGGAATAAACCTCGCCCGCCTTAGGGACATAGAGAGGATTCTCCAAATTCGCCGCGAATGCAGGCGCCGTAAAGGCAACCAAAGCCGCAGCCGCTTTTATTGTTTTTTTCATCGTTTCACTCCTTATAGTTAGTGATGAAACTCCGACGCCCGTTGAACGGCAACATCGGGGCCTTTCGCCATACCGCCGGTTGAACCGCAACAGCATGTTTCTCTGCGAGAAGCACCCACACCTTACAAAATTTGGGAATAAATGACAAGGATTATTTTTTAACGCTTGCAAAAGCCGCCAAATATACTATAATGCCGCGCGTGAAACGGAAGCGTAGCTCAGTCGGTAGAGCAAATGACTCTTAATCATTGGGTCCGGGGTTCGAATCCCCGCGCTTCCACCAAAAATCAAGCCGCCGGAAAGGACGGGTAAGGAAAATTGTCTTTGCAATTTCCGCTTGAATTGCCTAGGCTTTTATGGTATAATGCAAATATTAGAATGGAGTTGTGTCCGCTCGCTTTTTTTCAAAATCCCAACGCAACCGCCGCATAATGGCGGTTTATTTTTTTCAAAAAACAAACGCAAATATTCGCCGACAAAACACGGATTTTTCCCGCCGCATTCCACGACGGGCGCTGTTTTGTTCGCAAAAAACCAAAATCACAAAGGAAGAAACAAATAAACAAAAGGAAAAACCATGAATGAAATAACATATCAGTCGTCCGGCGGCAATATTGCCGAGTTTTACTTCGATTTTCCGTTCTTCCAAACGGATGACGTGAAGGTCATGTTAAACGGCCAGTTGTTGGAATCCGATTCATACGCTGTCCGAGGAAACGAATCGGGTGCCGCGTCCGATATTCCATACAACGGTGGAAGCGTGGAATTCCCGACCGCCCCGGCCGCCGGCGTAAAAATAACCATTTTTCGTCGATTGAAATTGGAACGCGGCATAGATTATCAACCGACGCTGCCAATCAGTCAAACAATGCTGAACCAAGACATGAGTTTTTTTATCGAATGCGCGAAGGAGTTCAACGAGCGGCTGAACAATCTGCTAGCGCTCGAAAACTTCGATGCAGAGGAAATAACTGCGCGGCTCGAAGCCATAAACGAGCAAATCGAGTCATTGGATGACCTGACAGATTTCGCGCACACGTCAGATTTAGAACCGATAACGGCCGCGATTACAAACATAAGCGCCGCCCTGCAGGAATTATCTGAACAAATTGACAATATAGAGATTCCAGAATCGCCAGCGGATTATATTGTCGAACAAAGCGAAGCGGGCGCGAACCCATGGTACCGCAAATGGAACAGCGGATGGTGCGAACAGGGCGGATTGACAAGCTCTTTTACAAATACGGAAGCAGGGTCTTCTCAGACCAAAACCATCGTCCTGCCAATTACCATGCAAGACGCAGCTTATTTTCCACAATTCAACATGGAATCTAACTCTGGCGGTTGGAGTGTTCGCGCATTTACCATACAAAACAAAACGCCGGAAAATTTCGGCATAATCTGCGTCAATAACAATACCGCCGGCGGGACGGAAAACAACAAGGTATCATGGATAATAAAAGGCCGGGCCGCGTGATTCTTCTATCTCTTTTTTCTTTCGCGCGATTGTTCCTTTTCCGCGATTTTATACAATTTCGCCTCTTCTTTCGCGGAGTATAACTCGTTGTTGTCGCAAACCCGTTGCCGAAACGCATTTCTGCAGCGGGGCGACACCCAATGTTTGCCATCGGCGGTAACTCTGTCGCGCTGTAGTAAATAGTTCGTGCCGTCAATTGCCGGACAACTGCCGAATCCCAGCCAGTTATGGCACACAAAGCAATGTTCCTGCGGGCATTTCGCGGCGGCTTCTTCGTAAAGTTTTTCGCCCTCAAAGAAGTTGCCGATAACTTTGCTTTTCGGACATGTCAGCATTTGTCCGGTGTTTATTATAACAAAACACGACACTTTTCCGGCATAACAAAAATCTTTTACCGGTCTTTCCCACATTTCAACCTTGAACCTGAATTCTTCGGAATAAAAATCCTCCCAAACTTTCGCAAACTCTTTCAAGGAGTATTTGGATAGCAATTTGACCTCTGGCACCAATTCATCGCGCGGCATGGAAAGATGGGGCAGAGCGCCGAAATTTCTCAGACACCAATCTTTTAACTCGGGAATATATGGAATCAATTCGTCATTGGGCACGACCTCAAGCGCGCATGTCGCGCCAGCATCCCATATTTTGCGGCAATTCCGCGCAAACTGCCCCAACAAATCCAATCTCTTAAGTTCAAGATATTGAACGCTTGCCTTGAAAAACAACCTTGAACGAATCTCTTCCGTCATGGACAGCAATTCGTCGATATGTTTCGTTATCGTCAGATTTGTGGAGATATGCAAAAAGTGCCCGGCGTTCAGAACAGCCTTCAGATATTCCATCGTCTGCGGCAATAACAAGGTTTCCCCCGCCGTTGAAAATGTCACCACGCAGGTTCCGCCCATGCGTTTTTTATTTAATGCTTTCTCCAAATCGGCGGGGCTATACCTCGCAGGCATTATCGTTGCCCGCTCGATGTCGGTGGCATACTGCCCGACATAACAATAATGACAGCGCATATTGCAAGGAAATGAAAATAAAGCCATGTCGATATACTTTACGATTCTATCTTGAAAGGAAATCTTCGTTATTTCTGTGAAATCCCGAACAAAAAACGAATCCAGTGACAAATTATCATTCCCGGAAAAACCATTTCCCGCACGGGCATACCTGTATCCCAGTTTCCGCGCAATATCTTTTATCTGTTTATTATATTTCCAATGCGGATATGCAAGCGTGTCAAATCCGTATGGATTTTTCAGCTCTGTCATTATCTGTCTTTTGGAAAGAGTTGTCAGGTCGGCATGCGTTTTGGTATGCCAGCCCAAAATGCCACCATTGCGTTTGATTTCGTTAAAATCGGCCCTGCTTAGAAATTCATCAGAGCTGCCGATGAGATTTTCAACCACAAAAACATAAAACGGAAACCTGTGTTTTTTCATAATCTGAACGGCGTCGAAAATGTTTTTTCTTCCGTCGTCAAATGTCAAAACGATATGTTTTGGATTATTGGAATCATATTCGTCCAGACGCACGACTTGAAATCCTCCGTCCGAAATTTCCTTCATTTGCCTGGCAAACGAATCCCGTCCGACCCAAACATCCCCTTTGCCTTCGCCTATGTTGTGATATGTCAAAATCATTTTTATTCTCTTTTACCACATAGTCGAACATTCGGCAGATTGCAGAGCGATTGATTATATGCGCCGCTGATTTTCCCATAATTATTATCAAACAGGCACACATCCGCGCCGGTCAATGCGGCGGCGATTCCGACATGCAATCTGTCCGTTTTCACAATGTCAAATTTGGACAATATTTTCAGTAATGTTTGCGCAACAAAATCTATATCGTCGCGCGGTTCAAATTGGCCGAACCAGCCCATTTGGTCCGACAAATCCAAATCGGATGCATAATTGCCGGCGGATTCGGAATCTTTCCGAAATAACTTTGTTTCTTTGGGAAGTTTTGCGATTTTTTTCGCCAATGTATTCGCCATTTGGCTTAATTTTTTGGACGGAGATTCGTTCTTTTCCCAAATCGCATCCGACAATCTTAACGCCATGTCGTGGTCAAGAATGATTTTCGCTTTCGTTCCGGCGGCAACTAAATAGCCAAAAGATTTTTCTTCTCGACAAAATACGACGAAGCGCTCGTCCAAAATATCGATGAATTCCGGAACATTGTCAAATGATGACGGCAAAATTACAATGCGAGCGGATTTCTGCATCAAATCCATCGTCGGGCGCATATATTCTATCCATTCGCGCCGCCAGCCGCCGCCGCCGCCGTAAACAAAGTTCCTTGGGGTTTTGTTTTCTTCGACTCTTTTCCATGCAAGCCCGTTTCTATCGAACCAATCCATAGTTGCGCTTGCTATCAGCATATCCCCCATATTCCCGCTGTTTGGCATATAGCCAAATTCCCCAAGCTCTCGCAGTTCCGCCAGCAAGATTGAATCGTCGAGCGGAATCTGCAATACCTGCGACTCGCGCCCCAATGCTTTTTTTATTTTAATTTTAACAACTTGCGAGTTCAACAGCTGCTCTTTTTCATGTATCAAAGAAACATTTTTCCCGTGCCATCTGTACCTCAACAATACTTTCTGCAAATTGGCGATTTTTGTAAATCCTGCGGCACGCAGCCATAATTCATAATCTTCGCAATACTTGTATCTGCTGTTATATCGCAAATTATGCGCGTCAAATACAGATTTTCGAATCATTGCCGTCGGATGCCCGACCGGAGAGGTTTTCGTCATTTCTTTTAAACCCGCATACAACGGCTTGGTTTCAATGCGGTCAATTCCGTTGCCAAATATATGAAAATAAGTGCCCAAAACACCGACTTTTTTATGCTTATCCATAAACTCGACCTGCTCAGCAAACCTCTCCGGAAACGATATATCGTCCGAATCCATTCGGGCGATATATTCGCCGCGACACATTTCCATACCTTGATTCAAGACGGCAATCACCCCATGATTCTTTTTATTATCCACAAAAACTATGCGTGGGTCGGCGTATGCCCGAACAATTTCCGCCGTTTTATCCGTGCTGCCGTCATTTATGATAATAAACTCAAAATTCGTAAAAGTTTGAGAAAGTATCGAGTCAATCGCCTCGGCAATATATTTTTCAGAATTATACGCGGGCATAAGAACGGAAATTTTAATTCGCGGCGCATAGGACTTTTTGCCAACCGGAATGAATCCAAACAGGTAATGCTTCTCATTTTTGTCGCAATATCGCGCTTTATAAACCAGAATGCCAATGAAATAAATCCTTTTCCGATTGCGGGTTTCCTTTATCTTTATCAACCCGCCCATATATTTTCGTTTTTCGCAAAGAATGGCGCCTGATTCCAGCATCTGCATATGCCGCCTGATGCTTTGCTTCCAAGATAAAGATTCCCATTTTTCCTTGCGAATGAAGTTTTGCGCCAGTTTTATGATTTTTTTCTTTTCGTCCGCGTCCGCTTCGTGCCGCAAAGAAAAATCAAGATACGCGAAAAACGTATCCGCCATATAATCTTTGTTCGCGGTAAATAATCCGCGCCGTTTCAGAAAATCATAAAAAATTATTCCGACCTGCAGATGTTGTATGGAAATACCTTTCTTTTTGGAAAAAGTATCGGACATAATGGAATCGGCGTGGCGGAGATACCGATACAGTTTGTCCTTTATAAAAAAGATATCTTTTGAAACGGCAAGATAGGCGTTTAAAAAATAAGCGTCTTCATAATTCAGCCCCGGCGGATATTCTATGCCGTTTTTCCAAATAATTTCGCGGCGCATGATTTTATTGCAGACGGAGAAATCTATGCAGTTTTTCAATTCGTCTGTTATTTTATTCAGACCAAGAAACTTTATTTCGTAATACGAATCGTCGCTTTTCTTTATGCCTTCGGTTCCCGGCTCATAAACTATATCCATCCCGCACATCGCTATGTCCGCACCGGATTGCTGGATGGCGGCATACATTTTTTCGCACATTTGCGGCGCGTATTCGTCATCCGAATCACAACACATGATATATGGGGCGCGCGCGGCGCCCAACCCCGCGTTTCTCGCGGCAGAAAGCCCGCAGTTCTTTTTTTGTCTGATAATTCTTATACGACCGTCCCGCGCCGCGAATTCCGAGACAATTTGCATGGAACCGTCTTGTCCGCAATCGTCAATCGCGATGATTTCTACTTCGCGGAAGGTTTGGGTCGTCAGCGATTCAAGCGCGCTGCGGACGTGCTTTTCAACATTATAAACCGGGAAAATAATACTGATTTTCGGTTTCATCTGCTTGTTTCGCCGGTAAAAGGCAGCCACTGAGAAGGGATGTCGGACGACCACACCTGAACCAACCCACCCAAAATATACCACCGCTTTTTATCGCAGCGCAGGCGCGATTTCAAGAAAAATCTGGCAATATTGACCACAAGCCGCGCCAGTTTTAATCCAAAGTTATCCGGTTCTAAAATTCGACGGAATTTCAACCATCCTTTCATATTGCCGAAACATCTGCGCTCCACTTCGTTGTTTTCGATGGCATTTTCGTATTCTTGGGCAAACCGCCTGCGGAATAATTCCTTGTCCGCGCCTTCCAGCCGATTCAGATTCCACCTGTAATTGCCCAATTTGACCTGGTTTCGCAGTTTCGCGCTTGATTTTTTCCATGCCGGATAATCGTCCATGAATCTGTCTATCTCCGCCCATTCGTCCGCTATGCAAAAGACCTTGCCCGTGCTGGCGATAGATTGGTTCGGATGCTGGCGATAATGCAAAAACGCCCCAGGCGTCAGATAAACTTTGTCCGCCATCGCCCAAACCTTGAAATTGAATCCGGTGTCCTGATAAGAGGCCCCCGGTGTTTCAAGAAATCTGATATTGTATTTGTTCAAAAAGTCGCGACGGTAAATCGCGCTCCAAATGCATGGCTGGCAATAAAATATGGCGGCATTACATCCATGCTTCGGGTTCGATACTTTGTTCAGCATTTCTTTGGGCAAAAAATCTCTTTTTATATTTTTGTTTACTATATAATCGAAGTATTGGGATTTTACCACATCGCAATTGTGCTTTGTCGCCAGTGCATACAGCGCTTCATACATATCTGGCTCTATCCAATCGTCGGACTCGACAATCCCGATATATTCGCCCGTCGCCGCGTCAATTCCACGGTTCATCGTCCTGCCATAACCTTCGTTCGGCTTGTCTATGATTCGTATGCGCTCGTCGCGCTTAGCATACTCCTTCATTATTTTTGGAGAACTATCCGTGCTGCCGTCATTCACAAGAATGATTTCAATGTCACGAAGCGTCTGCCCGACTATGCTGTCCAAGCATTGGCGCAGATAATTTTCCACATTGTAAATCGGGACGATTATTGAAACTTTCGGGGTGTTTTCTTTCACTGGCCAATCTCCTTGAATAAGTCCAGAGCACGGGCAATCGCCTTGTCTATGTCATAATATTTGTAATCGCCCAGACGACCGAAAAAATGCACATTTTCCATATTCTCCGCCTTTACCAGCGCGAGGTAGCGTTTGTAAAGTTGTTCGTTCGCCTCGCCCGCAATCGGATAATAACGGTCGTTTTTGTCTCGCTGGAACGCCTCTGGATACTCGAAACTTACAATCGTGTCCGGCGTCTGGTCGTCAAGGAACCATTTGTATTCGCCAATTCTTGTCCAATCATAATCGCACGGATAATTCACGACGGCGGCTTCTTGGAAGCGTGGCTTTGCAAACCTAATAAAATCAAGGCTGATAGAACGATACGGCAACTCTCCCAGTTTATATTCAAAAAACTCATCAATCGAACCGGTGTAAAACAGCCGCTCCGCCTCCATTGATTTTTCATAAGAGGTATCGAGTTTTATGGCGATATTCTGGTGGTCAAGCATCTTCCTGACCATTTCCGTATAGCCATCGATTGGGATTCCCTGATACTTGTCTTGGAAATACCGGTCGTCGCGGGAAATATAAACCGGAACGCGTCCCGTGATTGATGAGTCAATCTTATCCGGGGTCAGGCCCCACTGCTTCAATGTGTATTCAAGGAAAACTTTTTCATAAACATAGTTCGCCAGAAACTCCAAATCTTTGTCGCCCGTCTTGCGCATCTCCAAAATCGGAACCTTCCTGTTAAATCCAAAATGCTCTATCAAACGGCCTTCTATTTTGTCTGCCAGCGATTTAGGAAATACTTGATGGAGAGAATTCAGGTTGAACGGAATCGGAACAACCTGCCCGTCTACTAGCCCTTTGACTTTATGCTGATACGGATACCATTTTGTAAAGCGCGAGCAGAAATCCCAAACTTCCTTGTTGGTGGTGTGAAAAATATGCGCTCCGTATTTATGCACCATAATTCCAGCATCTTTATAATCAAAACAGCTGCCGGCGATATGCGGCTTTGCATCAATCACGACAACCTGCTCGCCGGCATCCGCCAGCATTCGCGCCAACGCCGCGCCCGATACGCCTGCGCCAACCACAAAATTCTTATACCGCATCGCCATTATTAATTGGAAACGAGTATAACAAATGCCTTGCGGATAAGCAAGTCTATTTATCAAGGCGCGCTCGCTTTTTGCGGAACTTCGCGGCAAAACAAAATCCTTGCAATTTCCGGCGCAATCTGTATAATTCTTTCCGCCCCGGGGATGTAGCTCAGTTGATAGAGCGTCTGGTTCGCAATCAGAAGGTCGTGGGTTTGAGCCCCATCATCTCCACCAATCATTCTTTTAGCAAAACAAAAAATGAAACATTGGGATTAAAAAAAACGGACGCCGATTAGGCGCCCGATTTTTTCACTAGAACTCGTATCTCATGCCAACGATACCGCCGAACTCGTCGTAATCGTCACCGATGCGCGACATGGCGTCAAGATACGCCGACAAACGTTTGCCCGCGGCGCGATAGTTCAGGCCGCCGCCGAACTCAATTCCTCCGACCCTGAACTTGTCCGACACGTTCAGCCCGCTGAAGTTCACCGCCGTGTCGTCCGACAAATCCGCGACATATCCGGCCTTGGCATACAGCTGCAGTTTGCCGCCGCCGCCCAAAGTCCAGCGCGGGCCGGTTATCGCGCCCAGACTGGCCTGCATATTGAACGAAGCGTCGATTTTTCCGGCCTGTCCGGCGGACACTTCGAAATCGGCACCAGATATATACGCGCCGTTGAACTGCATATGCGGAGTCAAAAACCACGCGAGCCTGTGCGCCGCCCCAAACACAAATTCGCGTCCGAAATCAAGATTCACAGAGGCCGCGGTATGGCTGCTGTCGAACTTTATCGCGACGGGCGAGCCGGCGGCGTATGCCGTCACGTCCTGCGATATGAAATGCGCCCTCAGCGCGGCGTCCGCGAACCATCCGCCCGCTCCCAGCCAGATTCCATACAATCCGGCGCCGAACGCGCCTATGTCGCTGGTGTCGGAATCCGGATTCGCGGTTTTGAACTCCGCGCTCCCGCTTGCTGCATATCCCATGAATCCGATAAAGATTTTGTTGAACCCGCTGTTCTTCGCCTTGAAGTCATATCCGAATTCCGCACCGCGCAGATTCATGTCGGCCTTGCCGCCCGCCTCCATAGCGGAGCTTTTGAATATTCCGCGCGCCCAGATGCCGCTCTTGGACGCCCCCCCTGACGACGCGGTCATGGAACCGTCCAGCCATTGCAGTTCGCCCACGCGCTTGTGCATGGAATTGGACAGTTTTTCCACCACGCTCTTTATAGAATGGGCGTGATTCAGCGTGTTCGAGAGCAGGGTGCTGGCCCTTTCGGTTTTGACCGCGGTCGTGATTCCGGTCATACCATCCGTCACGACATCCCAGTTATAAAGGCCTACGTCGATTCCGTTGTTCAACGCCGAGAACGTCGCCGCCGTCTTGTCGGCCGAATTATTTCTGACGATGTCGATACTGTCGAGAGAGTTCAGCGCCGCCGCGTCCCATATGGAATACAAAAGATTGATTGAGAATGTTCCGTCTATATCGCCGAATTCGTAAAGGTCGCTGTCCGCGCCGTTATTGCCAGAGCGGAGGGTCAAATCGATGATTCCGTTTCCGCGAACCGCAAAGTTAGCATCAAACGCGGATACGCCGTTCAGCGCCATCCGCCCCCCGCCGAGAGTCAGGGTCGCACCTGAGCCGGAAATCGACGCGGCGTCGAACAGAACCGCGCCACCGGAATCAATCCTGTTGTTCGCGCCGCCGAAAACCGCGGTCGCGGACATGAATCGCAACACTCCGCCGGCCCCTACGACGGTATTTGAGACAGAGCCCCAGACATTCTGAACCCCGAATGCGCCAACGGAAGTAGAGGACGCCGAGCCGGACGCCGACACGGTCTGGACGCCTGTTTGCGACGCGGACAATCCGGCGATTGCCATCCCCTCGACAGCTCCGTTTTCTACAACCTGGCTGCCGTAACTCATTTTGATTTTCGCAGCTCCGGCCGCGGTTACGGTCGCCGCCGTCCCGGACGCGCCTATCCTCTGCGTCCCGCCGCTTATAGTAATCAGGTCGCCCGTGTCCGTCCCTATGCCGGCGCCGTCGAGTATCTCCTGAACCCCGCCGGAATTGACAGTCGTGGCGCCCTTGACCAACCCGCCGACGGCGACCTTTTGGATTCCGCCATTTATCGTGGTGTTCGACGCGGAACCGGCCACATTCTGGGTGCCGCCAGTGATTTTCATAAAGTTCGCGACCGCGCCGGCATTCACATTCATGACGCCGCCTGAATTGACCGCGAAGTAAGCGGACGACGAGCCGATATTCGCACCCGATTCGATATTACTGATTCCGCCGTTGTTGACGGCGTTGTTTACGCCGGATATGGATGAGCCGGACTTGAGATTCATAACGCCGCCGTTATTCACCGCCGTATTCGCAGCCGTGCCGGAAACGTTCATGGTTCCGCCGTTGTTGACCTTGGTCAAAGATGCGGTCCCGCCGATATGAACGGTTTGCGTCCCGTGCAACCCAATTGTCGAGCCTGACGCGCTGCCGTATACGTTCTGCGCGGCCGATGTCGCGCTGGATACATCCATATTGGACACGGACGCGCCGGACTTGACGTTCTGCGTCCCGGAAACGAATGAAATTCGTCCGCCGGAATACGCGCCGCTTTCCAGATTCTGCACCCCGCCGTCGATAATAATGTTCGCGCCCGAAGCGATTGACGCGCCATAAAGATTCTGCACGCCGTTCGCGCCGATTCTTGCCAGCCCCCCAAGGGTTCCGTAAACATTCTGCCTTCCGTCGGTAATCGTCGTGTCGTTCGCCGTGGCGTTTCGCGACCCCGACGCGCCGACGTTCATCACACCGCCGTTCGTTATCACGGTGTCGTTCGCGACGGAGCCATAGGCGGTTCCGTTATAGATGTAACTGCTGCCGGACATATCCATGGTTCCGCCGGCCAGCGCCGTATTGCTTGCTGTCGTGTTGGCAAGCACAAGGTTGCCCAGCGATCCGCTGAAAAGCAAACTCCCGCTCAAAGTCATGGTTCCGCCCGCATTCACGGTCGCGCCGGATATTGTCCCGCCCCTATTGACCGTGGCGAGCCCGCCGCTGTTCACAATCGTGCCGGACGCCGCCGCATTGCTGCGGAGAATTTGTTCGCCGCCGGAATTAACCGTTGTTCCCGCCGCAGTTGCGCCCACATAAACGTTCTGCGTTCCGCCGTCTATGGTCGTGTTCGTCACAATCGAGTTCGCGTATACATTCTGAACGCCGTTCGTTTTTACTGTCGACTCGGTTGCGGACGAAAACGAATTAACATTTTGGATTCCCCATGCATCGACCGTTGTGTTAGCCGCGCTGCCGTTGACGGTCTGCGTGCCTTTATTATTGGTGTCGGTTCCTTTTATGGTCATGCCGGCCGCCGAGCTGCCTTTGTTGATGAACTGCTCCCCGCCGTTCATGGTTATTTTCGCGGAATTCGCGGCAGTCAAATCATGTGAATATTCGATGATGTTGTCATCATTCACCGACCCCAGCACCTGCCTGCCGCCATTTATGACGATTGTCGCGCCGGAATCGAGCTCGGCGTTCGACAGAAGAAACTGACGGCCGGAGTTCAATATGGTGCTGCCAGCCAATACTCCCCAAACATCCTGTTCTCCGCCGGCGATTATCGTGCCGGACGCTGTGCCGGACGCCTGAACAACCTGACTCCCGCCGGTCTTGACGGTTGTGCCCGCCGCGGTGCCGTAAACGAGCTGGGTTCCGCCGACCATCGTATCCGTCCCGGTGCCGTTTGTCGAAACATTCTGCATACCGCCGGCCTCGACTACCGTGCCGGTTGCGGTGCCATTGTCGACATATTGCAGGCTGTTGTTTTTTACAACCGCATTCGTCACGGCGCTGCTCTCGATAATATATTGTTTCGCAATGCCGGTGCCATCGCCGATTGTCAAATGATTCGTCGCATCGCCGCCGATAGTGCTGTTGTTTTGAATACGTTGAGTGCCGGATTTGAAATCGAATTGGGACGCCTGGGCGGCGGTCAGGTTCTGGGTCTCATTCCACCCGCCGCCCGAATTAAGATAACCGATATACTGGATGCCTCCGTCGATGGTGATTTTTGACGACGTGTCGGCAAACGAGAATCCGTTGCCCAAAATTTGCAAACCGCCCGTGCCGATTGTTGTATTTCCGCCCAGCGTTCCGAAGACCTGCTGCGTTCCGTCGGCCAGGATTTGCGTGTTGTTCGCCGCACCGCCCAGCAGGACGGCCTGCACCGACTGGGTTCCGGCGACAGCGGACGCGTTCGCCACGCCGCCGCCGCGCACAATCTGCTGGCCATACGAATTGACAACGGCGTTATTCGTCGTCCCGTATACATTTTGTATGCTATAGTCTCCGGCGGCGCCTTCAACGACCGAATCGTCCGATGTCGCGCCTGCCGCGACATCGGCGGTAGTATCGGCAATCGCAGGGTTCGCACAAATCAACGCAAGCAACGATATTAGCGTAGTGGAAAGTTTTTTCATTTTTTCTCCTTTATTCGCAGGAGGCCGGAAAAATACGGCGGGCGGCGATTTTTTTGTTCAATTCTACCCCCCCCCCTCGACATTTGTCAAGAAAAAAATCACATCGGCGCGGCGGGCAAAAATTTCTTGCAAAATTTCCCGCGCCGGATATAATTCCGACATGCCGTCTAGCACGAACGAACTTTTGCCGCAAATCGAATCTGACATCGCGTCGGTCAGGGGGTTTCTTTGACCCGAGTAAACTGAAATCGGAAATCGCGGAAATCACAAAACAATCGGAATCGGAAACATTATGGGACAATCCCGACGCCGCGCGCGCGACTTTGCAAAAAAAATCGACGTTGGAAAAATCGCTGGCCGATTTGGAGAGTCTGGGCGCGGATTACAAAAATCTGTCCGAACTTTTCGCGCTGGCGCCCGATGATTCGGATGTCCGAAAAGAAATCGAAAAACTGGCGGCGCGCGCGCGCGGAGCGAAAACAATCACTTTGTTCAGCCAGACGGCAGACGGCGCGGACGCGTTCCTGTTCATCCAGGCGGGGGCCGGCGGAACCGAAGCGCAGGACTGGGCCGGCATGCTGGCGCGCATGTATGCCAGATGGGCCGAGCGGCACGGATTCTCCATCGAAACGGTCGACGAGCACGCGGGCGATACGGCGGGGTTGAAATCAATCACCTACAAAATCGGCGGGCTTCGCGCATACGGGTGGCTTCGGAATGAAATCGGAATACACCGGCTGGTGCGGATTTCGCCGTTCAACGCGCAGGGCAAGCGGCAGACGTCGTTCGCGTCCGTCGCGGTTTCGCCGGACGTAGACGATTCCGTAAAAATAGACATCAGCGACAAGGACCTGCGCGTAGACACATACCGTTCAAGCGGCGCGGGCGGACAGCATGTGAACAAAACCGATTCGGCGATTCGCATCACCCATATCCCGACGGGGACGGTCGTCACCTGCCAGAACGAGCGCTCGCAGTTTCAAAACAAGGACATGGCCATGAAAATGCTGCGTTCGAAGTTGTATGAATTGGAGATGCGGAAGCGCCAGGAACAGGAAAACGCGGCGCTGGCAGCGCAGAAAAAAATAGAGTGGGGGAGCCAAATCAGAAATTACGTTCTGCAGCCGTATCAATTGGTCAAAGATTTGCGCACCGGCGCCGAGCGCACCGACCCGGACGCGGTTTTGGATGGCGACCTGGACGATTTTATGCTAGGATTATTATCAAATGAACCGCATTCTAAACGCGCTTAGATATTCGTGCCACGGCCTTAAAAGCGCCTTCGCGTCCGAGACCTCATTCCGGCAGGACGTCGCCATTTTTATAATCGGGACAATCGCGGCGATATTCATTCCGGTTGGGAATATGGAAAAATGCCTGTTGGCGTCGTCGCTGCTGATTATCATTCTGATGGAGTTGGCGAACACGGCGATAGAAACGATAATAAACCGCATATCCGCCGATATCCACCCGTTGTCCAAAAAGGCAAAGGATATAGGCAGCGCGCTGGTCATGCTGTCATTCGCAAACGCGGCCGTGGTTTGGGCGGTCGTCTTGTATCCAATAGTAATTAGTAATTGATTCAAGCTGGCAGATTTCTTGAAAATTGCAACATTATAGCAGCTGGTAATCCATGTTACTCCGGCGGCGCTTTCGCAAGAGCAATGCAATCAGAATACGAACCTGATTCCTATGTCAAAAATTGTGGAAAAATTGACATCTTCCGACGGCAGCAGAAATTTCACGGATGTCGTCAGGCTGACATGCTCGGTGATTTGGAAAACATCGCCTATTTTTATAAGAAACGCGTCCACCCCGTCCCGAACGACGTCGGCCGAATCCCCGGCCTTTTTGATTGATTTGACCGTCGTCAGATTGGCGTAGCCAAAGCCTATAACCATATGCGTTTTCGGCTTCACCCTGATGTAATTGTCCAAGGACGCCCCCAAAAGGGAATACCCCACCGACACGGAATCCGCGCCATAATAAAGCGCCAGCCATTCCTCGGTGTTTCTCGAAACCATATAATCATAAAACCCAACGACACCGAGCGAGTAGATTTCGGAGACATTGAACTTTACCCCGCCTTCCAGTCCCAGTTTGAAGAACGCGTCCGGAAAATACAGAGATTCAGAATCATACTCATAGGCCAAACTCGCATACCCCAGGTTGCCGCCGGCGAACATGTCTATCGGTTTATACGACTGCTGTTGCTTTTCCGTTTTTTCCTCCGGCTGCTGTGGCCGCGCCTGCGCGTCGTCCCTTGCAAAATATCCGTCGCAGAATCTTTTCCCGTTGTCTTCCAGACAGGCATCATGGGTTTCATACTGCGGCGCGGCGAAAGAAACCGCCGGCATGAACGCCAACAACAACGCGATTATTTTTTTCATTTTCAAACCTTTCGGCTTATTGCCCATCCGGGGCGCGGCCTTTTCGGGCCGCCTTGCATCCCGGTTTTCCTATTATATGAACGCACGGGGATGATTGCAAGTTTTTTATTCTTGCTTTTTCGGCATGCTTGCCCCATAATGCCTGCGTCCAATATGAACAAAAAAGGAATAAAAAATGGGACTCTTAGACGGGAAAAAAATATTTATTGCCGGCGTTGCGAACGACCATTCCATGGCGTGGGCGATTGCGAAGCGCGCGCATGACGAGGGCGCGGAAATCGCGATGACGTTCGGAATGCCAAACACCGAGGCCAAGGCTCGCGAGCTGGCCGCGTCAATCGGCGCGAAAGTCATCGGGCAATACGACGTGCAGGACGACGGGCAAATCGACGCGGTATTCGCCGCGCTCGAAAAAGAATGGGGAACGCTTGACGGCTGTCTGCACGCGATAGCCAATTCCGACCCGAACGAGCTCAAGGGCAGGTACGCGGACACGACGCGCGAAAACTTCAGGAACACGATGGACGTTTCGGTATATTCGTTCGTCGAAATGGCGCGCCGCGCAAGCGCGCTGATGAAGAACGGCGGCAGCATTCTGACCCTGACGTATTTCGGGGGCGAGAAATCCGTGCCGAATTACAACGTCATGGGCGTTGCGAAAAGCGCGCTGGATTCGTCAGTCCGCTATCTGGCGGCGGATTTGGGAAAAGACAACGTCCGCGTGAACGCGATTTCCGCCGGGCCTATTTTGACGCGCGCGGCCAGCGGGGTCGGCGGATTCCGCAGCATGCTGGGCCTGAACGCGAAGATGACGCCGCTTCGGCGAAACATGACGCTGGACGATGTTTCCGGCGCGGCCGTTTATTTGTTCAGCAATCTTTCAAGCGCGATTACTGGCGAAGTTCATCACGCCGACTGCGGATACTCGTCCACCGGCATGCTTCCGAACGAATTGAAGGACGTATTGCTGAAAGGGCTGGAAGGATGAAAATGAAAACTCTCTTGCTGTCAGCGCTTGCGCCGCTGTGCGCCTGCACAACGGTCGCGCCGCGGCAGAAGTTTATCGACAGGCATTATGCCGACGTGCTTGAAACGCACAAAAAAATCTCCCCGGAGCCGCTGGCGGAAATGTCACCCGAGAAAATGATTTTTTTCAACGACTATGTGAAAACGCTGGAAAAAATCGGCATTTACGACAGCATGGCGTCAGACCCCAAAAAGGTCATGGACGATTATCTGGCGCGCATCAAGGCGGCGAAGGACAAACGAATCGAAGAAATAAAAAAATCAAAAAAAACATACAAGCATGATGCCAAAGATATTGAAAACGCAATCATCCATTGCGCCGTGCAAGCAACCGAGGCGCGCCTGCCAATCGCAGCCGGGGCGTCCGGCGACAAGTTTTTCGACGGGGACACGCAAATGGAACTGCTGCTGGCGATGAACGATTTTCTATGCGCCTGCGCGATGGACAAATATGCGCCGAGGTTTCCGCCGCAGGCGCTGAAAGATTACGCGACATATGTGAAAAGCGGACAAATGCTGATAACGAAGAACGAATCGTATGCGGAACTGACCGGCAAAACAGAGGTCAAAACCATGAACTTCGCGCTTTATAGTGCAGCGGAGACATACAAGGCGCTGGGTGGCGACGAAGCACGGGTGATAGACGCGAACGTGCTGAGTTACTTTCTACTTGCGGAAGACGAAGATTGCCTGAAAAAAGTTTCCGAAATCATAAAAAACGGGGGAAAGGAAAAGGCGGAAATAAAAACGGACGAACCCCAAAATGAAGGCGTGGCAAAGAAATAAGAAATAGTTCACGTCAAAAATCACAACCCGCAGACACAAAAGCTTTGCGGGTATTTTTTGTTTTTAAAAAATTTCTATGTAGCGTATATGTAGCATGTCGGGACAGTCCCAAACACCCATAAAAAACAATTATGGTAGTTTTATTTACTATGGACTTTTCAGTTAAATACTAATAAACTATATTCAAAATAATAATTTAAGGTCAATCAGAATGAATAAAATCATTATCAATAATAAAATATGCGACCAATCACCTGCTTGTGGCGGTGTAGAAGTTTGTCCAACACAGGCTTTGTTTTATGACGAAAAAGCGGAACGAATTGGATTTGCAGAAGATAAATGCGTTGGCTGTGGTGCATGCGTAAATATGTGCCCTATTAAAGCAATTGCACTTGCAAAATCCAATGACGAATTTAAAAACATTCAATCAAAAATTGACGCAGACCCACACAAAGAAGATGAATTATTTCAAGATAGATATGGCGCAGAAGGACAAATGATTATTGCAACCGAAAATGCCGCCGACACAATTAGCATTGCACGTAGCATTGACGGATACACAGCGGTTGAATTATTTGACGAGGAAACATTGCATTGTTTGGCAACGTCTATTCCATATTCGGATATTTTTTCAGGGCATGGCGTAAAGATAAAAGTTTTTCGCGCCCAAACAGACAAAGAAATTGAAAAAGAATTTGGGATAACAGAAATTCCAGCACTAATATTTTTCAAGGATGGGGATTTAATCGGAAAAGTAGAAGGTTTTTATTTTGATGACAACCCGACTGAAAAATCATTTTTAATATCAAAAGTAAAAAAGATTCTGGTGTAAATAATATTTTATACAAAAGTTTTGCTACATTGAATAGTTCCATCAATGTAGTGCATATGTAGAAATCCTGTGTAGTGTATATGTAGATTTATCTCGTCCCATGGCCTTGTCCGCCCCGAAATGCAAAAAGAACATATAACTATAATGTCCCTGTCCCCAAACACACCCAGATTGCACTCGTTTGACCCGATATGACTCCAAACGACCCGCCGAATGGGAACTATAAAAAATCCGCCGAACGGCGGATTTTTTTACTTCAGCCATTCACGGCATTCTTTTTCCGAACGCTCTTCGTTGGTCCAGGCGGTTTCGTCATATCCCAGCACCGCATTTCCGTCTTTGCGAACCACGTATTTGCATTCCTTGTTTCCAGATTTCAGGACACGCTCTGTCCCATAACCGTAACATCCGGCAAGCACAACCGCCAACCCCAGCAATGATAACATTTTTGTCACCTTTTCTCCTTTTGGTTAGATAACGACGGCAATTGTATTGAAAAGAAAAATTAAATCAAGCAAAAAACACCGCACGCGAACGTATCAATCCTACTCCGAATTACTACAATCATGCCTATATGTTCCCCTTTCATCCGACGAAGGCTTAAAAACTTCGGAATTGCACTTGCTTCCAACAGAATATTTTGACCAACGTTTCTATACGGATACGATGCAAATCGCGCACCGCTTTATTATGGGATTTTCTACGTCCCTGAACGCACATCCGCACCAATTATCGCCGCAATGCAAGGAAAAAAATGACGCTTGCGAAGGAGGCGGTATTCTCCTATAATTTTCATTGTAAAAGAATAAAATGACGAAAACGGCGGACTTATTGGTCAGACGGGAGCATGCGGAGTTGATAAAGAAACTTCGCAAGTGGGACGCCGCGTATCATACGGACGACGCGCCGCTCGTCGACGACGCCACATATGACGCCGCGAAGCGCGAGGCGACGGCACTGGAAGCCGAATACCCAGAACTGGCGGCAAACAAAAATAGCGTCACCCAATCGGTCGGCGCGGCGGTCAAAAAAGAGTTTAGAAGTTTCCGGCATCCAGTCCCTATGCTGTCCTTGGACAACGTTTATGACGAAACGGAGGTCTCCGAATGGCTGGAACGAATCAAAACGACGGATATTTTTGCCGAGCCGAAAATCGACGGCGTGGCGTTTTCCGCGCGGTATGAGAGCGGCGCGTTCGTCCGCGGGCTAACGCGGGGTGACGGAATCAACGGGGAAGACATCACGGAAAATCTGAAAACTATTCCCGACATCCCAGGCAAAATAAACGGCGCGCCGGCCGTTCTGGAAATCAGGGGAGAGGTGTATTTTTCAAAGCAAGATTTTCTGGAACTGAACGAAAGGTCGGACAAAAAATTCGCGAATCCCAGAAACGCCGCGGCCGGCTCGCTCCGCCAGCTGGACACGGAAATCACCCGTTCAAGAAACCTTCGCGCATTCGCATATGCATGGGGAGAAGTCTCTGATTTCACATGGAAAACCCAGGCGGATTTCTTTAATTTTCTGAAAGATTTGGGGTTCCGGACAACATCCGACTGGTCGCGCCTGTGCCATTCGCAGACAGAGATTGCCGAATATACGAAAACGCTCAGCGAGCTGCGCGCGTCTTTGCCGTTCGACATCGACGGAGCGGTTTATAAGGCGAACGACATAACGCGGCAATACGAACTTGGATTCATAGCGCGCAGCCCGCGATGGGCCACCGCGTTCAAATTTCCGGCCGAACGCGCGAGGACTACGCTGAACGACATAACCGTCCAGGTCGGGCGCACGGGCGTTTTGACCCCCGTGGCGGAATTGGAGCCAATCAATCTGGGCGGCGTTCTGATTTCCCGCGCGACGCTGCACAATGCGGACGAAATCGCGCGCAGGGATTTCCGCGTCGGAGACAAAGTGATAATCCAGCGCGCCGCCGAGGTGATTCCGCAGGTTCTGTCCGTCATCGAGCACGCGCCCGGCTCGGAGCCGTTCGCATTCCCCGAGAAATGCCCCGTATGCGGCGGAGACGTCGTTCGGGACGAAGGGCAGGTGGCACGCCGCTGCGCGAACACATTGTCGTGCCCGGCGCAAATCGTAGGCGGGCTGATTCATTTCGCGTCGCGCAAGGGATTCGATATCGAGGGGCTGGGAGAAAAGCAGATTGAGCAATTTTCGGAACTCGGCTGGCTGGGAGAGCCGGCGGATATTTTTTCGCTGGTCAAAAACCAAGGCGCGGAAATAATGAAACTGGACGGATTCGGCGAGAAATCGGTCGGCAACCTCGACAAGGCGATTGAGCGGGCGCGCGACGTCGAGCTCTGGCGCTTTCTATACGCAATCGGCATTCCCGAGGTCGGCGAAACGACGGCGAAGCTGCTGGCGCGGCATTTCGGAAACTTCGGGGCGCTCCGCGAGGCGGGGGAATTGGCGCTTCAAAAAATAGACGGCGTGGGAGAGGTCATGGCCGGGGAAATCGTCAGATTCTTTTCAGACGAAGGCAACGCCAGGGTCTTGGACAATCTGCTGGCGCAAATCAATCTCCGGAACGCGAAGCGCGAAACGGGCGGCGCGGGCAATCCGCTGGCCGGGAAAAAAATCGTCATAACCGGAACGCTGTCGCGGCCGCGCGGGGAAATAAAAGAGTTGTTGGAATCGGCCGGAGCAAGGGTGCGGGGCTCGGTTTCGGCGAAAACCGATATACTGCTCGCCGGCGAAAACGCGGGTTCGAAATTGGACGACGCCAGAAAATTAGGTGTTGAAATCCGAACCGAATCCGATATAATGGGCTTATTAAAATAAAAGGAATGAATATGGCAGGCTCTATCAACAAGGTAACATTAATTGGAAATCTCGGGCGGGACCCGGAAATACGCGCCACATCCACGGGCAGGGTTGCGAACTTCACAATGGCGACAACCGAATACTGGAAAGACAAGGCCACAGGCGAAAGAAAGGAGCAGACGGAATGGCACCGCATCGTCGTCTTCAATCAAAACCTGATTGACGTCGTTGAGAAAATGCTGCAAAAGGGGACAAAGGTCTATATAGAGGGAACGCTGCGCACGCGAAAATGGACGAACCAACAGGGACAGGACGTTTACACGACCGAGATTATCCTGAACCAATTCTCGGGACAGCTGGTGATTTTGAACGGCGCGAAAGCGCTGGAAGGCGGGGAATACGGCGCATCCACGGCATCCGCGTCCGCCCAGCCGTCGCCGTCCGCGCCGCGCGAGGAAATCAACGCCGGGTCAATCGGCGACGACATACCGTTTTAACGCACCGTGCAAACAATCATGGAAATAGAGCGAAAGTTTTTATTGACGCGCGGGGCGGAACAGGAACTTATGTCCCTCCCCGCTCCCGTCAGAATAGAGCAGGCGTATATCAGTTTCATTCCGGAGGTCCGCATTCGCAAAAGAACATATCGCTCAACGGGTGAACTGTCGTGGCGACTGACAATCAAGGGCGCGGGCGGGCTGTCCAGAATCGAGATTTCCCGCGAACTGCTTGAAGAGGAATATGAACAGCTGATGACGATGCGCCAAGGGTACAGCATAATAAAACAATATCATCCAGACTTTTACGGATTCGAAGCCAGCGTTGCGGCAGTCAGGGACACAAACGACATATTTTGCTATGCTGAAAAAGAGTTCATAAACGAAAAAGACGCAATGTCATTCAGAATAAAGGATTTTCCGATTCTGGCGCGGGACATTACAAACGAAGCCGGATGGAAAATGGCAAGCATAGCCAGAAGCGGCGGCATCCCGAGATGATTTTTCCGCACGTTGCTCAGCCTTTTATCTCCACTTCCAACTCCAGTTCCGTTTTTTCCTGAATAGCTAGGCATAACGCCTCTATGTCGGCGCTTGTGCAGCCGTCGCCGGCAATTACAAAATTCGCGTGCTTTTCCGATATTCTGGCGCCGCCGATTCGAAGCCCGTTTGGAAAATGTTCCTTTATTATCCGCCATGCGGAGCCGCCGGGCGGATTTTTGAACGTGGAGCCGGCCGTGCGCGCATCGGCGGGCTGGGCCTCCGCCTTCTTTGCGGCAATTTCCTTCATTCTTTCGACATCCGCCGCGCCGATGCCTTCGAACTCCAGTTCGGCGGCGATAAAGTCCGTAGGCAATCCGGATTGGCGATAGCCCAGCCCGCATTCGTCTTTCGCCAATATGACTTCGGCTCCGGAAAAATCAACCCCGCGGACTGAGGTCAGAATATCGCTGATTTGTCCTCCGAAGCAACCGGCGTTCGTATGCAGCCCGCCGCCGACCGTTCCGGGAATGCCGACCATGAACTCAAATCCCCCGATATTTTTCCGCGTGGCGATATTCGCGAGCAAAGGCATCGCGACGCCGCATTCCGCGGTTACGATATTCCCCGACATTTCGACCCTGTTCAGCAAACCGGTGTGAATCACAAGCCCCCCGATTCCGCTGTCTTTGATTAAAATGTTCGAGCCCAGTCCCAAAACCGTTATGGGGCGAATTGCGTTCGCGTGCAAAAAGGCCGACAATTCTCCGACGCTTTCAGGCCGGAAGAAATATTCGGCTTCGCCGCCGGTTCCAAACCGCGTGTAATTCGCCAAGGAAACATTTGTTTTCAATTCGGACATCTCGGAACCGGTTTCTATATTTCGCCGCGCATTTATTTGACGAACTCTGCGGCTGGGCGCCCCGCCGCCTTTTCCAAATCTATCTTCTTGGAAATCCACTCCCTTTCCTTCGGCGTCAGCATGCCGTCGCAATAACCTTCCAGATATCCGATTCGCGCGCCGCATCCCCTGCAGGAACCGCATTGTTCCTTCACGGCATTGATTCGTTCTATTTCGATATCCTTGAATGGGCGGCCGTTCACTTCCACCTGCATTTCCGGCGTCAGCATCGCCAAATATTTATCATGATACACGAACATTTTTTGTCCCCTTTGTTTTCATGCAATGGCGGATGTGACAGGATTCGAACCTGTGATACCATTGCTGGTATGACGGTTTTCAAGACCGTTGCAATCAACCACTCTGCCACACATCCGTCCGTGGTGCGCCCGGCGCGATTCGAACGCGCAATCCCCGCCTTCGGAGGGCGGTGCTCTATCCAGTTAAGCCACGGGCGCACGCGTTCGCAATTATAATCTTGCATTCGCCCGAAATCAAATATAAAATCCGAACCATATGAAAAAAGCCCTTGCCGTTTTCTTTTTGCTCGCCGGCTGCAACGCCGTCAGCATAAAGCCGCACTCGCTAGACAAAACCAAGCTATTTTACGCCGACCGCGGAGGATACACGATGAAGTTCGCAATCAAGGAAGAACTCGAGGCCCGCGGATACAAAATAATCGTCGGGAAATCCAACGGGACGGTCGCGTCAGGCGACTCGATTTCCCTGACCTCAGAAAACCTGATGAACGCCAGATACGTCGTAAAGGTCGATGAAAAAGAGCCGACGTTCTCTCCGGTTTTATGCATATTCAACGGGTTTTGGTGGTGGAGGTTCAACGTTTCGATAGCCGACCAAAAAACGGGAGAGGAATTGCTGGCATGGACGGGCAGGGGATGTGTGAACGGCAGCCTGCGCCGGCTCCGCCGGTTTATGGACAGGCTGGAGAAAAATGACAACCTATGAAAATCCCCTGCGAACGCTAATGAACCCAACCATCGGGCTCGGACGTTAAAGGCATGCCCTCAGCGTTTGATACATGGTTCCCAAATCGGTTTTAAGAAGCGTCGCGACGACCATATCCCTGTTGTCCGTCCGCTCCGCCCCCGCGAGCATTTTCTCGAATCCATGCACGAACTGCATCGCCTGGCTGCGGAAGACGGAGTCCTGCCTAAACATGTTCCTGACGCGCTTTTTATCCGCGCTTTTTATCATTTTCGCGAACCATTTGCTGAATATCGCGCGGTCGCCGTCGTTGTATTTTTCCATGACGGAATCGGGGATTTCCGCGCCGATGCTGCGCGTCAAATCGACGGACAGGTCGTGAAGCTTTTCGATAATCCCTCCGATTTGCCTCGCAAAGTCCTGAGCCGGCCTTGCCGGAGCGGCCTTGTCCGGCGACGCGGACGCCGCGCGCGCGTTCTCCATGTTCGCGGCCAGTTCCCGCATGGTGCTCGCCGCCTTGGCGTAATCGTCCATCAAGTCAATCATCTGCTGGCGCGATTCGCCGGATAATTTTTCGAGCGCGAGGGTGGAATCACCGATTCCGCGCAAAGCCTGCGAGGACGCCGTGTTCAGCGCGTCGATTTTTTCCGCCATGTCCGATATTTTTCGCGTCAAATCATCGGTCATCTCACCCGACTTGTCGGCAAGGTCGGGCAGAACCGATTCCAGTTTCTCCATCAATTCGGACAACGGCCGTATGCGCTCGCGCGCGATTTCCAATCCATCCACGGTTCCGTTAACGTTCGCCAGCATCGGAATCACGGAGTCGCGGAACTCGGCCGCTATGTTCGCGGCGTTCTCCATGGTGTGCGCCGCAGCCGCCTGCGCATTCTGCAGGTTGTCCAGGACATTTTTCGAGAAATCGTCCACTTCGGTCTGGAACTTCGCGCGTATGCCCATGATTTCCCCGGCAATCGCGTCGAAAGTTTCCTTTATTGTCCGCGACGTCGCCGACAACTTTTCCGTCGTTTCGTTCAGTTTTCCGGCGCCGGTCTCGATTGACGACTCCGCAAGGCGTATGTCGGTGCCGATTCGGTTTGCCGTGTCGGACATCGTGTTTACCTGGCTTTGCAACAACTTCCGCGCCTGCTCGGTGAAATTTTCCATATTCTGCAGCTGGCGCGCCAGCAATTCTCCGCTGTTCGAAAGCGCGCGCTCTATTCCGTGCGACGCCGATTTCACATTTTCGAAATCTGAAATGATTGAGCGCTGCAGGCCCGACAACTCCTCGCCCATTCCCTTCGCCGCGATGGACAGCATGTTGATTTTATCCGTGCTTCCGTCGATATTCTGCCGCAATTCGTCTGAAAACCTCCGTCCCGATTCAGACCACCGCCCTATGTTGTCGTTCAATTCCGACGACAGCTCCGCGATGGAGCGGGAGTTCGACTCAAGTTCCTTAACCAGGCCGCCGACGCCTCCGTTAAAGTCCTCGGCGGAGGAACGAACCGCGTCCCACTTCGGATTGGCTATGATTTCCCCGAGATTCCCGACAAGATTCTCCATGGTTTTTGTCATGCCCGCGATACGTTCGGACGCGACATCCGCGGTTCCGACCAAAAGTTTGTTCTCAACGCCCAGTTTTTTTTCAAGCGCCTCGGCGCGCGCCATATGCTGGCGCAGGACGGCCGTCATCGAATCGAAATTAGCGGTTATTTTTTCAATCGCGCCGGATAGAACCTCATTCAGGATATTTTTAGCTTCGCCCAGTTTCGCGCGGCCGGGCTCGAGCAACATGCCCTGCAGGCCGCGCATCGTCCGCTCGGCGCGGCGGTTTTGAAAGAACAGAACAGGCAGCATCGCGGCCAGCAATCCTGCGGCCGATGCGAGCACAATATAGGCGATTGTTGCTTCCGGCATCCCTCTTTCCTTATAAAGCCGAATAATAAACGAAAAACAAAGGATTGCAAATTAAAAAACGCGCCGCGCGCGTTTATCTTTTTACCTGATTTCTTCCGCTTTTATATCTGCGGATAACATCCAGGCATGTCTCGAGCTCCTGCAACTGCTCGTCATCCAACTTTTCTTCCAATTGTTTGGCCCCGTATTCGTGGCGAAAAAAATTCACCCAGGAGGCCGCGCATTTAAACTCTTGCAAAGTTATGACCGCGGGTTCCGTCGTTACCTCTGTTCCTGCTGTCCCCGTTGCCTTCCAATCCGCTTAAACTGACGGAGCACCCCGGCGATGATTTCCTTATTCATAGCCCATAACTCCCCGCGGTGCCCTTTTGGAACATCGCGAAGCTGCTTCATGTTGGACAGCAGTTCTATTTCTGTAACACTTTCGGCCATACCGACCACTTCGTTTGATAAATTATCATACAAAAATATATTTATGTCAAATATATTTTCAATGTTGCGGAACTTATAAAAATGTTATAGCATTCTTCTCATGAAAATAGATTTGGTGTATTTATGGGTTGACGGCGGCGACCCGAAATGGCAGGAAAAAAAGAACGCGGCGCTGGCTAAAATGGGGCGGCCGATTCCATCCTATTCGACCGACCAGGCGCGTTTTCAGGACAACGACGAACTGAAATACAGCCTGCGCAGCGCGGAAAGGTTCGCGCCGTGGCTGAACCACATCTATGTGATAACCGACGGGCAGACGCCGGAATGGCTGAACGCCGAAAACCCGAAAATAACAATCGTAGACCACAAGGAAATAGTTCCGGCCGAACTGCTGCCGACGTTCAATTCCAACATGCTGGAGTTTTTTTTGCACAATATTCCCGGCCTGTCCGAACACTTCCTGTATGCCAACGACGACATGTTCTTCGGACGCCCCGCGAAGCCCGACTTTTTCTTTGACGGGAAGGGCGACCCGATTGTGATTATGGGCGCGCGAAAATGGCCGCGTACGTATTATGAAAAGGGGTATGCCGCGGCGGAAAAAAAAGGCGTTTTCTTCCAATCGTGCGCGAACGCCCTGAAATACGCGTATGACAAGACCGGCATAAAGTTCCGCATGCGATACAAGCACGCGATAGAGCCCATGCGGAAATCATACCGCGCGGAAATCGCAGGCGCCGACTACGACTATTTCGCGAAAACGACTTTCACGCCGTTCCGCGAAAAAACGAAGGTTCAGCGGATTGTCTTCGACTTTATGGACAACGCGAAGGGGCGCAATACTATCGTCGACAAGTTCAGCGCCGGAACCAGGCGGATTATCATCGGCGACAGGCTGCGCCTTGCCAAAATTGCGGCGGCGTTCGCCTGCGGAAAACTACGCAGCGGCAACATGAACATGAATTCGGTCTCGCGGCATCTAAAAAACATGCCGGAAACGTTCTGCGTGAACAGCACGCATACGCTTAACTCGTTTTCGCGGAATCTTCCCGCGATGAAGAAACTCTTTCCGGAAAAATCAGAGTTTGAGAAGTAATTCTGGATAGCGTTTCGCAATCCGCGCGATGCTTTCGTCGTTTTTCGTCGCGCCGCGGCGAAAGTTCTCGCGGCGGAGCGCCAGCCCCTGGCTGAACCACGCAACCGGAGAATGCAGATAATTCTTTACAGGCTTTATCTTCTTGCCGTTCAAGACGGCCATGGCCCAGAACCACAAATCGTCGGCGCTGGGAGCTATTCTCATGAATAATTCCGCCCGCGAGACATTGGCATGCAGGATATGCGGAGGGTATAGAATGCCTCCGTATCCGATTCCGATTTTGTCGAATCCGGCCGAAAAGTCGGAGTCCTTTCGATTCAGCTTGTGCCAATCCGCATATCTGGCCGACAAGTCGACGTTCTTCGCGCGCATCGCAATCACACAGTCCGGATTCGCACGGTGTTCGCGCAGCAACGTCTCGACGACACCGCGCCGGTATGAAATGTCGTCGTCGACCGTAACGATTATGTCGTTCGGAAAATCGCGCAGCGCGGGTATCAGTTTTTTATGCCCGCGGAAATCGGAATTGAGCCAGCGAACCTCGAAACCCCCTCCTTGCAGCCGCGCAAGCCTATCGGGCAGCCTTTTGTCCGGAAACTGCGGCGCGGCCAGATATAGAATGATTTTGTCCGGACGGATTGTCTGGCGCAGCATTCTCCTCACGACCTTGTGAGCGATGCCGATTCGCGCGGGGAAAGATGTGAAAGACACGATTATCCTCATTTTGCAACCTTTTTCAATTCGCGCGCATATTCGTCCATGCGGGCGTCGTTTTTAATGTCGTTTTTATCATTTTTATGAAAATAGTCAATCTTGCGATGTCGGTTGTCGCCGAACAGGGCGTCGCCGCGCAATTGTTTTTCCGCGAACTCGTCGAATGATTTCACCATATAATGATTGACGCGGATTACGTCCTGGCCGGCCGGCCGACGCCTTTGCCACATTTTTCTTATGGGGCGTCCCGCCGCATCGACGCGCCTGCCCAGCCACAAAACCGGGCTGTGGGTGCTGAAAAACGTCAAAATCTTGCGCGGATTGGCGATTGTCTTCACAGGCTTGTTCACCGGGTCATCCGGCAGCGAATGGGCGCGGAACCGCTTAATCACAAAACCCGGGACGCGTTTCTTCGCGCCGCCGCTGCCATAAACGAGCCAGTTGATTTCAACCGCCGCCACATTTCCCAAACTGCGCAGATAATCGGGAATCGTCCTGTGCCTCATGGGAACGATAAACTCGTCCAAATCGATAAAGGCGATGTATTTCGCGTCGCGCCTATGGCGCCTGACGCAATCCCTGTATGCCTTCAACTGCATTCTAACGCCGGGAAAATACACATATTCGACAAGGCCGCCGCTTATGTATGGCCCCAAAATCCCGCGCGTACCGTCGGTCGATTCGTTGTCGTAGATATAGAACTTCCGGACGCCGAGCATTTTATGGTATTCAATCCATTCCTTGAAATATTCGCCCTCGTTCTTCGCAATCGCGCAAACTGCAAGAAAGACCGCATTTTTCCTCATACAGCAAGTATAGCAAATGATTTGATTTCTGCAAAGAATTATTGTATCATGCCCGCATCCGCGCGCAGTATGCTCGCGCGCGAAATCAGGAAATAAAAAATGAATGAAAAAATCAGCGTCATAATTCCGGTCTATAACGCCGGGAAATACATCCGGCAAACTTTGGACTGCATATGCTTCAACACATATAAAAATCTCGAGGTCATATGCGTCCTGGACAAGCCGACCGACGATTCCGAAAGAATCGTCGAGGAATACGCGAAAACCGATGAACGCATAGTGGTTCTGAAACAGCCTGCGAACAGGGGAATATCGGCGGCGAGAAACCTCGGAATAAAGCGCGCCACCGGCGAATACATGCATTTCATGGACGCCGACGATTTAATCAACATGGAGTTCTATGAAAATATGCTCGGCGCCGCGATAGCGGCGGGCGCGGATGCCGCCGCTGGAAATTTTTATCACGAGCGCGTTCCCGGATACAGCGTCTTCTTCGACTCGACGCTTGTCGTATCGACGGCGGAAGACAAGAACAATCTGCTGCAAGTCTCGTCAAAGCGATACGCATGGCGATATTTGATTCGCCGGGCGTTCTGGCTGGAAAACAATCTGGCGTTCCCGGAGGAAATGAGGTCGATGGAGGACGCGGTGATGTTCTTGGTAATAATGAAGACGAACCGCGTGGTGACGGTTCCTGGGGCAGCGTATATCTATAAACACAGGGTCAATTCAATACTGACGAATAAAAATAAAAAGCACAAGGCCGACGTCAAAAAAAACTCCGAGCTCGCCGACATGCGGATTGCGGAATTGATGAAGGAATACGGGGTATCAGGCAATCCGATTATCCTAAAAAAAGTAAAATATAAAACTTTGTTCAACCGGCCGATTATAAAAAAAGTATATACCGACAAGGGCGTGAAGGTCTATTTCCTCGGAATTCGGCTGTTAAAAATCGTCTGACTGCGGGCAGGCGCGGGCGCGAATGATTTTCGCGCTTGCATTGCCCTTCAAAAAAAAGTATAATGCGAACATGGCAAAGAAAAAAATGGATTCGGCGAACAAGGGAATCAACCAATATATCGGGCGGAGAATAAAATTGCGCCGCGACATGCTAGGGCTGACGCAAAAGCAGCTGGCCGAGCATTGCGGTGTGACGTTTCAACAGATTCAGAAGTATGAAACCGGCGAAACCCGCATTTCCGCCGAACGGCTATATCAGCTGGGGCTGGTTCTGGACATGCCGGTGTCGTTTTTGTTCTCGGGACTGCCAAATCAGACGCCGGCCAGCGACTTCATATCAATCAGCCATGCGAACGAGTTCAGCGCACGGTCGCCGGATGAAAACGACCCGTTATCGAAGAATGAATCGCTCGAAGTGATAAAACTGTATTGGAATCTGCCGAACGACGCGCTGCGGGCGAATGTCGTCGCGTTGCTGAAATCGATGAAGTAGGCGCGCGCCTGTTATTTTTCGCTTGGATAATTTCCACAAAAACTTTATAATTTGGGTAAACGGAAGGGACTAGATGAAGAAAATGCTTTTATTTTTGGGTGTCGCCGGATTATTCGGTTGCGCTGGCGGAGGAAAAAGCGCGGAAGAAAATATGGCCGTTCCGACGCCGACGGTCGATTATGTCCGGCATTTGGACCCGCACGGCGGGGAGCACAAAGACGCGTTTTTGTCGCAATTGACAATGAACTATCGTTCATACGCGATTTATAACGCGGAGGTTTCCGGATTTCCCGACATAGGCGAGATGTTCGCGCAAAAGGCGGTATCCGCTTTTTCGGGCGAAACGCCGATGCCGGAATCATTGGACAATTGGAACATCGGCAATAAAGACGAGCTGTTCGACTTGCAGAACGCATGCCAAGAATTGATAGAACAGCTGCAAAACGACGCGTCGGTTGAAAAACCGCGCCTGGCGGCCGAGGCGCAGGCAAAGTTCGACTGTTGGCTTTCCTCGGCGTCCAGCGGGCAGTTCGGGACGGCGGACGAATGCCGCAAACGGTTCGAGAACGCGCTTTTGGCGCTGAAAGGCAATGGCGGGATTATAGACGAAAACAAACTGCTTGAAAGCAAGCCTGAGGAACAGCCGACATCCGGATTCGACGAGGCGGGCGATTATCCGGAAACGGCGGAATTGGCGGCGCTGGTGGATACAAAAAGAACGCGCGAAGGCGTGGTCGTCGTGAACAACATAAATGTGCCGAGCGACCTGATACGCCCGGCTCCGGTGCATCCGGTGGTGTTCAACCAAAACATTTACAGCAACGGCAGGGTCGATTCCGGCGGTAGCGGGGACGGACCGCTTGGAAGCGAAATGGTGTCGAGGGACGAATTCATAAACATGATGATGGCGCTTCGGAATGAAATCCAGGAAATAAACGGCAAACTCGCGGACATGCCGAAGGACACCGGCAGCGGCATCGCCACGCTGAAAATCCAGCAGATTCCGATAGAGCCGAAACAAAGGATTATGGAGGAGATTTTCGAGGTCAGATTCGACTTTGACAAAGCGACGGTAAAATCGGAATACGAGTCCGTGATTCAGAAGCTGGCGGCGACGGCGCGCGAAAGCAAAAATGTGAAAATCTCGGTCGTCGGGCATACGGATACCGTCGGCGGCGCGAACTATAACTATGCGCTGGGCGGGCGCAGGGCGGAAAATGTAAAGCAGATGCTGATTGCGCAGGGCGTTCCGGCCGGTTCAATCATCGTTTTGTCCAGCGGAAAGAACGATTTGAAGATTCCAACGGGCAAGAATGTGAAGAATGCCGAAAATCGCCGTGTCCGCGTTGTGAAAGAGGTCAGATATAAAGAACGCCCGCAAATGCCGGAGCCGGTCGTGGAAGTTGAGATGAAAAAATAATAAAGTTGACAAAATAACATTTTTAGGATATATTTAATATAAAGGCAACAAAAAATGAAAAAAAAGAGCGAATCATTCAACGAAGGGGCTTCCAAAGTCCAACAGAAGCAAGAGGTCAACCTAGTGGAGGCGTTGAAAATAAAGATAAACACTGGAAATAACGGCAGCAATACGATATAGGAACCCGCCGCATGGCGGTTTTTTTATTGAAAAATCAACCTTGAAATCATATGAAAAAATGCTATATAATTGCCATAGGAGCCAAACATAATGAAATTATTCCTGTTGCCGACGCGCGAAATGGTTTTTCAGCCGGATACGACGCTTCCGATGTATTTAGAAAACATGATTTCGGTCAGGGCGGTGGACGCCGCCATCACGGCCAGCGATGAAAAGCTGAAACAAATCGTTCTGGTCGCGCAAAAAAATTGGAATTATCCGACAAACGCGAGGGACCTATATTCCATTGGGACGCTCGCGAACGTGATGCAGATACTGCGCATGCCCGACGACACCATCCAGGTGATGATGCAGACGACCAGGCCCGTAAGATTGTCCGACATTCAGGTAAAGGACGGCATATTTTCTGCGGAATGCGCGCCAATTGAGCAAACAGACGACGGAAAAGACCCGATTGTTCTCGGCATGCGCGACTCCATCATGTCGGCGATGACTGCGATGGCGGCAAGAACGCCGAATCAAATAGATATGAAAAAAATACGGCTGGTGGCGGATACGTATCCGCTGAACGCGTTTATAGACGCGATTATACACGCCGTGGGGATGGAGACGGAGGACGCGCTAGAGATTCTGTCGAAAAGAACATATCTTGAAAAACTGACGTTCATGCTTGAAAAAATGAAAATGAAAATCCAGCTGAGCAATATAGAAAACGACATATCCAAACGCGTGAGCTACGCGCTCGCCAACGGGCAAAAGGAAATATTCCTGCGCGAACGGCTGAACGAAATCCAAAAGGCGCTGGGCGAGGACGACGAAGACAGTTCCAAAACGCTGAAGCAAAAGATTGAAAAATCCAATATACCCGAAGACGTGAAGGAAAAGGCGTTCGCGGAATTGAAAAGAATGAAAAACATGTCCGCCTATTCGTCGGAGGCGGCGATGCTGAGGACATACCTGGAAGAACTGTTGTCGATGCCGTGGGGGAGGGCGGACAAAACAGAAATCGATTTGGAGGCGGCGAAGGCGATTCTGGACACCGACCATTACGGAATGGAAAACGTGAAGGAGCGCATTCTGGAGCATCTGGCGGTGATGAAAAGAACCGGCTCGTCCAAGGGGACGATTCTTTGCCTTGTCGGCGCGCCCGGCGTCGGGAAGACGTCGCTGGGGCAGTCCGTGGCGAACGCCCTCATGCGAAAATACCAGCGGATTTCGCTTGGCGGCGTTTCGGACGAGGCGCACTTCCGCGGGCATCGCCGGACATATATCGGCAGTCAGCCCGGGCGGATTATGGACGCGCTGAAGAGGGCCGGAACGAACAACCCGGTGATAGTTCTCGACGAAATCGACAAAATGGGTCGCGACTATCGCGGAGACCCCGAGCACGCGCTGCTCGAGATTCTGGACCCAGAGCAGAACAAGGCGTTCCGCGACCACTATTTGGAGGTGGATTTCGATTTGTCGAACGTGATGTTCATCGCCACGGCGAACACGCTGAAAATGTCGCCGGCCCTTTTGGACAGAATGGAAATCATAGAAATGCCGAACTATTCCGTGGACGAAAAGGTCGAGATTGCGAGGCGGCATCTGCTGAAAAACGCCGCGACGGACACCGGATGGGACATAAACGGAATCACCATCGGCGACGACACCATAAAGCACATAATCAACAATTACACGAACGAATCTGGCGTGCGGAACCTCAGGCGCGAATTGACGGCCTTGCTCCGGCGCGCGCTGTATACGACGAAATGCCAAGAGGACTCGTATGAGTTCACGACGGAAAAAGTCCGCGAGCTGCTGAACAACATACGTCCCGATGTTGGGCGCAAAATCGGCTTTCGCACCGCGACCCCGGCCGTAAGGCTGTGATAAAAAAACTTGAAAATCCGAAAAATATGGTATAACATTGGTTGGCTTATTCGGGCGTAGTTCAGTCGGTAGAACAATGGACTGTTAATCCACAGGTCGCTGGTTCGAGTCCAGCCGCCCGAGCCAGATTTTATAACCGCCAGTCAAACGGCGGTTTTTGCTTAGATTTCCAAGCCTTTGAGCCGGTTCGTATCATTTCGATAATTATTATTAAAAAAATAGCCTTACACGAACTTTATCGAAACAAATCCAGCAAATCCAAGCCTTTCAGTGGTTCGAGTCCAACAGGCCTGTTTTGACATTATCGCCTAAAAGTGAAAAGGTTGCGAAATTCACAAACCGGGCAATGCTGATTCAATCCGCTTAGCCCAATCAGTCAAAAGGTCATTTCATTGGCGTGCGCGTGATTATGGAACTTTTTTAATTGTTTTTATGAAAGCCCTAATATTATAATCTTAAAAAAGGATTTGATATGAAAATAGTTGCAATCGGTGGTGGTGAAATCGGCAGAAAGAATGTAATGCCCGATGGTTCCGTATTCCAATATCCTGTTGAAACCATAGAAATTGAACAAAAGATAATTCGTCTGACAGAAAAGAAAAATCCTAAACTATTGCTATTGGCGACTGCAGCTAATGATTCTGAAATATATCTTGATACGGTTGAGCGGCATTTCGGGGAACGGCTCGGGTGTATGGTTTCGTGGCTGCAATTGGCGACACAAAATCCGACAGAGAATGAAATCCAAAAAGCTATTTTAGAAACCGATATTATTTATGTTGGCGGCGGTAATACAAATAAAATGATACAAATATGGAAAGATAAGGGTGCCGACAAAGTCTTGAAGCAAGCATTGGACAGCGGAGTTATATTGTCTGGCATATCGGCGGGAGCAAATTGCTGGTTCAAGCATTACAGCACAGACAGCTTGGCGATTGATGCAGGTGTTGAAAACGGCACGATGTTATCTATAGCCGACGGGCTTGGGTTTATAAATGGTGTTTGTGTTCCACATACTATGAGCGAGCCTGCTCGTGTTCCCTATGCGAAAGAAATGTTGATGACAAAATATCCGAATGATGTTTTTTATGGTATTGATGATTTTACCGCTTTGATTTTTGAGAATGGAAAAATGCGGTCTCTTGTCAGTGCAACCGGCAAAGAAAAAGGTGCCAAGGTTCGCAGGCTTTCAATGGCAAATGGGCAAGTCGTTGAGAGTGTAATTTCAACCACTCCCCAGCCTTTCTTTGAAAAGTCTGATTTCTGTCGTTAAACTTTGAAAATCCTTGCTTTCATTGGCTCGGAAATTGCAAGCTGTGCCGAGCCAAGTTTTACAAGACCTCTTAAAAAGGGTCTTTTTTGTTTGTTTTCCAAGCCTTTGGACTGGTTCGTGCATATACTATTAAAAAAGTGCAGTTTTTCATCCAACACGAATCCGTCCTTAGAAATCCAAGCTTTTTCTGGCTCGTGTCCAGTTGGCTTATTTTTCATTGATTTTGATAATTTGCTGTTTATAATTGCTATTACAAAATAAGCGGAGTGAATTTTATAATGATTTATGTAATAACAGGATTGCCTATTATAGCGTATAATTTATTTGATATTGGCACTATGGATAACCTTATGAAATATCTGATAATAATAAGGCCATAAACTATCCTGATGAATGCCATAATTGTAAAACAATCAAAGAGGCCAACGATTTATCTAAAACTATTGCAAAAGAAGAAAAGGTAAAAGAAGAACAACGCGAAAAGCAAATGACCACAAAAGATAAACTTATCAACAAGTTTATCAAAATCGCCATTTATTCTGTTTTTATAATAATCTTTGCAGTTATAATTAACTATATAAAATAGAAGGCAATACTTCCGTATTCTCTCTTATTTTCTGATTGAAAAGTTTAATCTCTTGGATTAAAGTTGAAAATGTGTCCGGATCGTCAGCTCGTAAATTGCAAGACGACGCGAGCCAGGTTATACAACCGCGCCATCAAGGCGCGGTTTTTCTTTATCACCTTGGCTTTGGACTGGTTCGTGTTAAGGTTCTTAAAAGTTGCCGTTTTTTGACTTGATACGAACTTGCCTTTGGAAAACCAAGGCTTTTCTAGCTCGTGCCCAACTGGCTCTTGCAATTATTTGCTGAATAATTTTTCTTTTAATTCTTGTTGATGTAAAAATATATTTTTATTATTCCACAGTTCAACAGGCTTATTGGTTAAACTTTTTGAAAAAATAACCGTGGTATCCATAAAACTATGAACATCTTCTTTGGTATAATATTTTTCCATAGTCATACCAATTCTATGATAAAACTTGATAGCATCTGCATTTTCAATTAAATCGGTATAAAGTCTGGCAGTTTTTAGCCCCATTTTCTTTGATGCGGCCAGCCAAAATTCAAAAGCCTGTTTTGCGAATCCTTGCCCCTGTATTCTGGCAATATACCGAACCATCCAAGCCAAGAATCATCAGGATAAGGCAAATCAACATCCCAGAGGGGGCATTTTTAATATTTGGGCCGATATCGGAAAAAACAGTTCGCGGCAAAGCCGCACTGATTCGCATAAATGCAGGATTATGCGGGCTGCGTTATTTAGATTTTCGGTCCGGAAAGTTGCATTTGCCTGGAATTGCATTATAATGCCCCGAAAAGCGCGACAGCGCGCGATAATACGAAGGGAATGAAGCGATGGCGAAAGCGCCGAATTTGAAAAATGGAATCAGAGGCATACTGGAAAAACTGGAAGAGCAGGGCACAATCATGAAATATCCGGTTAAAATCCGGCCGCTGGTCATCAACAACGCGGAGCGCAAGGAAAACGAGCCCGCGGTATACAACTTGTATGCCTTCGAATTTCCGAAAGGCTTTATGCCGCTGAATTCGATCGGGCGGGCGATGGCTTTGTCGTCCGGATTGAACAGGGTTATGTCAGAACGGTTGGACAGCATAATTGCATCGGCGCCGGACGATGTGGCGGCGAAGGCGGGCAGGCTTAAGAACTGGTCTTACAAAAAGACGAGCGAACATCCGCAAGAGGTCGTGGCGGAGGCTGAAAAAATCGCGTCGTCGGCCGAATTCAATTCTGCGTTCAAGGGGACGAACATCGCCGATTTAATTAGGCTGGCAAGGATAAACGCGTATGTTCACGACATAGGAAGGCAGGGCGAAATAGATTTGTTGAACCTATGTTCGGTCGAATTGTCGTCGATATACGGAAAGGGAAAAGACCATGCGTTTGAAAGTTGGAAAATTTTGAAGACCGCCGGCGTGGCCGACCAGAGGATTCTCTTGCCCGTGAGATACCACGGGCTGATGGCTTACAAGGACGAGTTGGAGGCAGACCCCGATTACGCGAATTTGCCCGATGCGGGAAAAGAAGAGATGATTCGCCACATCGACTGCCTCCGCGACGCGGACAAAAGGGCGAACCTCATATCCAAGGCCATGAACGGCATGAAGGGCGTGGGCGAACTGAATAATCCGAGATACAAGGGCGATTACGATATAACTCCGGAAGCGCTGGACGGCGTTGTCAACGGGACATTCTGCGACGTAAAGAAGGAATCGCATTACCTGGACGCCATGCTTCGCTGGCTGTCATGGTTCGACCAATTGGTCTATAAGGACGCCGGCGCGATGAAACTGAACGCCGAATTGTGGAGCAGGACGTTCGAGGAGGCGAAGATGGAATTCGCCGCGTCGAATGACAAAAACAAGGCGCCGTTTGAAAGGACGAGCGCGCTGCTGAAAAAGGCGCGCGCGGCCCAGACGCAAAGGCTGTTCGGCAACCAGATGTCGCGGCTGCGCGGACGCGAAAGATAGATTATGAACAAAAAAATCGTTGGGGATTGCCGGCTCGATAATTGCAAGCTATCCCGAGCCAATAATTTATAATATCAAAAAAATTAAACGCCGATAAACCGAAATCTATCAACAACGCATACGGGAAGTGGCAAACCGCGCCCGTAGCACCGAAAGAACAGGAGGACGATATGACAGATACGAACAAAAAAACGCCGAAAAAAGGAATCCGGAAATGGCATGGTATTTCCGCAAACGTTCCGTTTTATTCCGAAACGGCAAGGGATGATATGTATTACAACATAATGATAAGAGGCAGAGAGCCGCTGAATATCAAATGTATAAAACACGGAGAATATCTGCAGGATGTGCGCGAAAGGGGGATAAAGCCCCGGGTGACAAGACCCGGCAGGCATAAATGAACCAAAACGGGCGTAAAAATAAGAGCCGCGGCGAAAGACGGCGAAAGACAAATTAAATTACTTTTTTTTGATATTGGAAAATATTCCTGTATCATTGCGGCAAAAGATAGGGCAAATGGACACCGCTTCTTACAAATCGGAAATCTACCAATATCTGCATCCCGAAGGCACTCTGGGATACATGCTTGAAAAAATGCGATACAGGCGGAAAAACGAATTCCTGCGAAAAATCCGCGATAATATCAAATGGCTTAATCTGGACGAGATGGCGGCCATGACCGTTCTTGGCAAAATCCGGGCGCAAATATCGGGATACAAGAGCATGCTCGAAAGCAAAAGGATGTCCGGGGCGGAAATATGCAAGGGCGTCGACAATCTGATGAGTCAGACCTCTTGGGTTTACAAAAAGGCGGGCGGGCGCAAAACATTGACGCAGCCCAAGAGCGGGCCGCAAAAATCGCGAATCGTCAAAACCGATTCCGAAACGCAGATATTCGCGAGCGAAAAGGAATGGATTGAGAGCATATATATGCTTCTGCCGGCGGACAGGCAGAACGAAAACTACTCCATGGTCGAATTCCGCGGAGAAAAAACGGAATTGGGATACGACCCGAACGGACGCGGGGAATATTCCCAATTTATCCGCCCGAACGCCGCCGCGAACGAAATAAACTTCGTCTACGGCGGCAGGCGCCCCGACACGACGCTAATATGCGCGACGCTGCGCAGCCGGATTGCCGGCGCAATGAAGATAGGCGGGGGATTCTTTGTAAAGTTCGACGACATGTCGCCGGATTATTTCAGTTCCGCCTTCATAAAGGCGATGGCAATCGTGTATTCTGAAAATCCGGCCGATTATCTGCAAACGGTGGGCGGGCTGGTCATAAACGGGAAAGAGCGCGACATATCCCTGGTTCTGCGCCTCGTAGACCTTAAGAAAGCGGAAAAATCCCGCAATATCGCGCTGAAAAGGCGCATAAGCGAAATGGCGCGCGCCGCGTGAACGCCGCGGCGCGTCACACTTCGCCGATAAATCCGCCCGACTGCATTCTCCACATGCGCGAATATTTGCCGCCGCGTTTCTTCAGCAGGGCCGAGTGCGCGCCCTCTTCCGCGATTCTCCCGTTTTCTATCACGACAATCCTATCCATATGGCGCAGCGTGGACAGCCGGTGCGCTATGACAATCGTCGTGCGTCCGCGCGCCAGCTCCGCGAACGACTTTTGAATCGCCCGCTCGGTCTCCGAATCCAGGGCGGACGTCGCCTCGTCCAAAATCAAAAGCGGCGCGTTTTTCAGAAACGCGCGCGCGATGGCCACGCGCTGTTTCTGCCCGCCCGACAATTTGATTCCGCGGTCGCCGACAATCGAACCATATTTCTTTTCCGCGGCCATGATGAATCCGTCCGCCTCGGCCATTTTGGCGGCGCGGCGGATTTCCCTATCCGTCGCGTCCGCCGCGCCATAGGCGATGTTTTCCCTCAAAGTTCTGTTGAACAGCGACGGCTCCTGCGGGATGAACGATATGTTCCTGCGCAAACTGTCCTGGGACACGCCGCGAATATCCTGGCCGTCTATGAAAATCGCCCCCCTCGTCGGGTCATAAAACCGCATCAAAAGATTCACCAGCGTCGTCTTGCCCGCGCCGGAACCGCCGACCAGGCCAATTTTTTCGCCCGGCCTGATTTTCAGCGAAAAATCGTCCAGCACCATTTTCCGGTTGTATCTGAACGAAACGCCTCGGATGTCGAGCGCGCCCCGCGGCACGGATAATTCGGGCGCGGCCGGAGCATCGGCGACGCCAATCGGCAGAACCAGTTCGTGATACGCCTGCGACGCGCCGCCAATTATGTCGACCGTATCGGGTATGCTGTGGACAAGATGGCTGATTGACTGCATGACGCTCATATACGCGGAGATTGCGTAGACTATTTCCGATATCCTTATATCGCCCGACTGATACAACAGGACGCATTCCAGCATCACCAGCCCGAACGCGGCGTCCCATACGAACATGGGGCACGCCCAAAAAAGGCGCTGCACGAACGACGAACGAATCTGGTTTTGAATATTACGCCGCCTGGCGCCGGCCAGATACTCTTTTTCGAATACCGAGGCCGCGAACAGTTTCACGATGGAATAATTCGCGGTGCTGTCCATCAGTTTCCCGGAAAGGGTGCTGCCAGATTCGCCCGCCGCCTTCGCCGCGCGGTTCATCGGCCCCACCATAATCGCGCTGTAAATCAGGCGGAACGCGAACATGAACGCCAAAATATACGCGATTTTCGGATTGATGATTGCGAAAACCAGCGCCGTGCTGAGCAATATGGCCGCCGCGCTGCAAAAAATCTTCATAAAATTGAAAATTACCGCGAATCCGCCGGCGACCAGCCCGATTTGCGCGGCGATTTTTCCTGGCATGCTGCTGTTCCAGAACGACATGGATTGGGAATGGATATAGTCGTTCAAAACCTCGGACAACCTGTTTTGAATATTAGGGCGCCACCGCGCCATCAGAACGCTTTGAATTATCTCGCAAACATCAATCGCCGCCCATATGGCGACGATTCCGAAAATCGTCGGCAGCGCGAACCGGACGAACGTAATTCCGGACGGGACATCGGTCTCGAACAGGGAAACGAACCATTCCTGCATCAAAGGAGTCGCAATGTCGTGCGCAATCCCGGAGACGGTGAAAATCAGCGCCCACGCGCCCAGCATCAATGCATGCGGCCGCGCCGCATGCATTGCATAGAATCCAAACAAAGTCTTCGGAAATCGTCCGGCCATGGCCGGACGATTATAGAGCCGTTCGCTTCCTTATTCAACTAATTTTTAATCCTGGGCGGCGCTCGGCGCTCAGGAGAACGCATACGAAGCCGCGGACAGCACGCTCCTGCGTATGGGGGACGCATTGCGGGCGCGCCTGTATTCGTCCGGATTGTCGGCGAACAGCGATTCGGCCGTCATGCCCAGAAAGTTCGTCCTGCCGTAATCCGGATATTCGTCCCTGACGGCGGACATGAACTCCTGCGCGGACTCGCATGTCCGGGCCAGTTCTTTTATTCTGCGCAAATACCGTATCTTGTTTTTCAAGTCGGCGACATCCTCGGGCGCGTGATGGGACGACAGAATCAGACTGTATCCTTCCTTCAGGATGCCAATCAATTTCTTCTCTTCCTTTTCGAGCGCCTTTACGCTTGTCATAAGCGAATGCTCGTCATGCCCCAGCATGTGGATGTATTTCGCATTCAGTTCCGGGATGGTGATGTCGAAGGCCTCTTCCGTCCTGTTTATATCGAATCTGATGCCCGCTATGAACACCAAATCGCGCGCCACGTAATCCGTTATGTCGACGATGGCGCCGTCGAATACGGACGGCCCGAAGATTTTCACGAACCCCTTGACCACCCCGAGTCCGTTACCGCACCGATATGCCTCGGCGTTCAGGGTGCTGTATCTTTTCACTCCGCCCAGGAAATTGCCGCCGGCGATGTGATACGAGCTCAGGATTCCCTCGACTGTGATTCCGAGCGACGAAATGTATTTTTCCAGCTCGATTTGATTGTCATAAAAGCATGGCATCTCTACGACAACCCCGCGGCGCGCCTTTTCCAAAATAAGGACGAAATGCCCCATCGGATTGTTCGTCCGATAGGCATGCAGACGCGTTCGCCCGAAATCGTAAACATTTACTTCGCCTTTGGCGAGTTTTACCATTCGGTAGTCATTTTTTTTCATGGCTTTCACCCCTTTGGTTTGATGCCGCGCGCACGCCTGCTTGACATGCACCTAATAATATGCTAGGTCATATGATACGGTTGTAAAGTAGGCACCATATGTTATCATTACTAACTAATAGGTAATAATCGTGGCGCACGTCGAGGTTCAGGTGCAAAAAAAAATTCCAAAACCGGTTGAATCATCCGCCGATTCAGTCACAAATAAGCGAAAATCGGCAGCCGCCGGATACAATTTCCAAATATACCGATTCGGCTGGGGCGGGAGAAAAATCACGACGAACAGCGCGCGCGCGTTTTTCCGGCGATACGGCGGACTGTCTCCGGCGGCGGTTATTTGCTGTGGGCGACGCCCCACGCCGCAACGGACACTGACACTTTCGGGTCGGTCGACAGCTTGCTGAACATATGCTCGTTTCCATAGCGCATACCAATCGGGTCGTAAATGGCGTCGCGCGAGGTTCCTTCGAAGACATACCCCGCCTTCTGCGCGACGCGCTCGCTCGCGAGATTCGGCTTCTTTTTATCAAAGTAATGGCAGAACAGGCAGACGCGGTGAATGCCGATTGAGAAGAGGTATCTGCTCAGCGTTATGACGGCGTCCGTGGCATAGCCGTTGCGCTGCGCGTTCCCGTCCATAAAGTACCCGATGTTGCGGACGACCCTGTTGTCCCAGTCGAAATCGCGCGCATAAACCTCGCCCACGTATTTTCCCCGCGCGATGATGTCATAATATGCGTCCTTTCCAGCCATCATCTTCGCCAGGCGTTTTTTGATGAACTGCAGACAGTCGTCCGCATTCTTGTTCGCCGACAGCGAAAACCGCCACGGATAGAAAAACTCGTTGCGCGATATAAGTTCGAACATCTCGGCCGCATGCTCCGGGACGGCGGCCGGCCTCGCCAGCTTCACCACGCCGCCGCTCAGCAGTCTCGGGAATTTCGTTTTTTCCATAATTGAGAATCCTTTTCCAATAATCATACGCGCCGCATGAGGAATGCGCAAATCAAAAAAACTAACGAAAAATCACCTTCCGCGATTTTCTACTTGAACCAATCCGCGGATACTTGCCGTAATGCCGGTCGAATCCAAAGGGATTCGGGTTCGGGACTGTTGTAATTCGGCGCCGCCATAACCTCATCATTCCATTGGCGCGCAGGGTATACCCACAGGTATTAATGTCATTTGATTCAAATGGCAACCACAGCTTCGTAACCGTTATTCCAGAATAAAGGATGAAACATGAGAAGAAAAATCAGAAAACTTTTTGAACGTCCGTTGGCGAGAAAGGTGGAATAAAACATTTGATTTTATTATTAAACGAATGTAGTATTTACCAAAATGACTGAATGAAATGAAAAAATTATACTTCCTATGGACAAAAATCAAAAAATTGCTGATGCGTATTTTGACCGCTTTGGCAAGAGACAACAAACAACGTAAAAAAATCCGCTGCTGGTTTTTCCCAGACAATGTGAATTACATTCCCAATGACCTTCCGATGAAAAAATGTTCGCAGAAGATAAACGTTTCTTTCTGTTTTGACAATCAGATTGCAAAATATGCGGCCGTAACGATAACCTCGTTGCTGTCCGTATCAAAGGGAAAATGCGATTACGACATATTTTGCGTGGTTGGCAAAGACGTCACAAAGGAAAATAAAAATATTCTGAAAAACGTTGTGAAAGACACTGGTTCTAGATTGACGTTTTTCGATGCGAACGATGATTTCGATAAATCCGGAACCGACAATGGCAAGTGGCCAACCAGCATTTACTACCGTCTGATGTTAGTAAAATTTGTGCCAAATATAGACGAAATAATTTATGCGGATATCGATGTCGTCTTTTGTAATGATTTGATAGAGGCTTCCAGAATCGACCTGGCAAACAATCTGCTTGCCGCCGTGAACGAGGCAAAATATTCTCAGATAAACTCCGGTTTTTTGATAATGAACCTGAAACAAATCAGAAAGGAAGGGTTGTATGAGAAATGGATTGCAATATCAAAAAAAGAAAATCTTGTGAATCCCGACCAGGCTCTACTGGATGAAACTTGCCGGGGCAGGATTTTGTTTCTTCCCGTCAAATACAACTATCATCCCGGCAGCATGTATTTGTTCGCGGGAACGCCGCGTATTTTCAGCAAAGAGTTTCAAGAATTAAAATATCATGCCGTGGTTTTGCATTACGTGGGCGGCTTGAAGCCGTGGAAGGATGAAAAATGCCGGTTTTTGGATTCAGAAATATGGTGGCATTATGCCGAACAAATAGGCGGTTGGAATAAATAAAATCTCAAAAAACATTTAATTATAGAAAATGACGAAAACTCCAGTAAAACTGGGGTTTTATATTGGAGGAGAACAAAATGGCAAGTAATGACGGAACACTAGTTTTTGACACGAAGATATAACGGCGCCCATAGAAATGTTTAAAAAGCAAAACGCCGAAGTGATTGCAGAGGCGCGAGAGCAAGCATCATGGTGGGCAAGGAATTTTTCAAGCACCGAAACAATTCTGGAGGATTTTTTCAAAAAGCAAGAGAAAGGACCGCCTTCGCAGGGATAAATTTCGATGGGAATAGGGTCACCGTCTTTTCTAGAGAACGGATAACGAATAACAGAAAGCAGATAACAATGTGCAGGGAACAAACACACCTTTTTGCTTGCTTGCATATTCTGCTTTCACTTGAACAAAGTTTTTCTTTGCAGGATTGAAAGACCACATTCCCGCCTTCGCGGGAATGACAAGAAGAAAGTGCAGGAATGACAAACAACTTTGTTGTTTGTTTTAGTTTTTATTATGAACGCAATAAAACGATGTTCACTTCGTCACTGGTTTCTTATCACTTTACCGTCCCTTGTCTTTCTTTCCGGCGCCCTTCTTACAATTCCGCTTCATCCAACTGCCAGTCATGCAGCCACAGGATATGGGCGCGGATTGATTTCGACGGGTATATCCTGGACAACAGCGCCGCGTATTTTTTCAATTTTTCGACATATTCGTCCCGACGCGCGCGCGTCGAATCGGTTTTATAGTCAAGAAATTCGACGGAATCGTCTGTTTCAATCATCCGGTCGACGCGGAACGAACAGAACCGTCCGCCGATTGTTCCGGCAATCGGAACCTCCGCGCGCCCCCCGGCCTCCCAAAATTTTGAAAGCGCTGGGTTTTGCCTTATTCTTTCCGCCAGTTCGCCATCGTCGCCCAATGACAAAAATTGCAATTTTTTATGAACATCCGTTCCGTATCTTACTCCGTATTTTTGGGAAAAATTGCCAATAATATCCGAAATCGGCGTTTTTACAATGTTTTTGGAGAAATCTAGTTCTTTCAATTGATTACCTGGAAGAATTAAAGGCGCGGGCTCGGCCTTTTCTGCGATTTTTTCGGCTGGTTTTGACGGATTCGTCTGCGGATTGGAAACAGCGATTGTCCCGTCGTCCAACACCCGCGCGCCGGGCATACCCTTTATGATTTCGTATAATTTTGAATGCCAGTTCTCATTTCGCGTCCCATCGTCGCACCCGAAGACATACAGGCGGTCTCGCGCCCGTGTAAGCGCGACATAAAACAGGCGCCAGTATTCCGAAACGCGCCCGCCGAGCTCGATTTCCTTCGCCGTTTTGTATTTCTCGCTGTCGACGTCCCCGGCCTTGCACAAAAACACGCCGTCCTCCGGATTCAAGACCGAGAAGGGCATTTGCTTCGTCCGGCTTTTCGGATTGCGCGTCGTATCGATTAAAAACACGACGGGCGCCTCCAGTCCCTTCGACGAATGCGCGGTCAAAATCCTGACCCCGGCGTCCCTTTCCATATCGCGGCGGACTTCGTTTTCGCCGTCCAGGAACCAGCGCAGAAATCCGGCCAATCCGCCGGCTCTCGTGCGCTCGTATGACAGGCTGAGCGTCATGAATTCGTCCAGCGGCTGAATCGCGGGACTGCCGAACGCCGCGATGAAATCCCGGCGGTATCTGCCCATGATTTCGGAAAAGAAACTATACGGAGGAAGATTCGCAAGCGACGCGATTTTCGACAATTCGTCATACGTGTCCCGATTCTTTTCGCCCAGCGTCGCGAACAGCGACCGCTCGCGGTTTCTGTCCGCGCATAAATCGTAAAGCTCCTTTTCCGTCCACCTGCAGACCGGCCCGCGCAGCACGAATGCCAGCGACGCGTCGTTTTCCCTGTCATCCGGGCGCAAAACGAAGCGAATCAGGTTCAGCAAATCGCGAATCGCCGGAAAAGCCGGCAGAATTATCCTATCGCTTCCCGCCGTCTGTATGCCTTTCCTTCTCAATTCGCGCACCAGCATCGGAACGAACGGCTCGCGCCGCTGAACCAAGACCATTATGTCCGACTGCGGAATATTCTCATTCCTTATCAAGGATTCGATTTTATCGGCAATCGTTCCGACGTATTTTTTCCGCGCGGCCGCCAGCTCTTCGTCTCCGTTTTTGGAAAAAACCTGATGCATTTCGACCAGTCCGGCGTCCCCTTTGCGCCAGCATTTGTGCCCCACCTTCTCCGGGAAGCCGGGAAGGGCGGCGGCGTTGAAGAAATAATCGACAACATCAAGGATTGCCTGTGTCGCGCGGCGCGACTCCAACAGCGGAACGGTTTCGTATTGCCGCTTTCCGCCGCCGGCGATTCCCCTGATTTTTTCGGGAACCGACGCGAAATCGGACGGGCTGGCGCCCTGGAATGAAAAAATCGACTGCTTTATGTCTCCGACTATGAACAGCGAATGCGGATTCGCCTTTTCTCCGTTCACGAAAAAGTCGTCCAGCATCGAAAAAATGATTTGCCACATGACGGGGGAGTTATCCTGCGACTCGTCGACCAGAATATGCTTTATATTCATGTCCAGCCGCGATAAAACATAGCCCATGGTTTTCGGATTCGAGAACAAAATCATCGTCTTGTGCAAAATATCGTCGAAATCCAGCAACCCCCTTTGATTCTTCAGTCCGATATATTTGTCCGCGAAGGCGCCGCATAATGTCAGGAAATCGGCGGAAAGCCGCATTATCTCCGCGTTTCTCGCATATTGGTCGTATTCGTATACTTCGTTTGCGACCTTTTGCAATTCCGGCGGCAATTTTTTGCGAATATCGCCCGTTTTGGTCAAAATCAACCCGAAATCGCCATCAAAATCCGGCTTCATGGGCGGTTTGCCTATTGACAGAAAGTCTTTTGTTTTCTCAATTATATAATCGGGAAAGTTGATTTTCTGCTTCAATAAAATTATATGCCTGTATTGCTCCAGAATCGAATCCAGGAGCGCGTCCAGCGAATATTCGGACGTCAGCCCCAAAACATGTCCGAACGCCTTCTCTTCGTCCTGCCCCGCCCGATTCAACATCTCGGAAAACGACTCTTTCAGCAGCCGTTTTTGTTCCGCGCCGGAAACAAGGCGCCATGCCGGCGGCACCTCGGCTTCCACCGGAAACCTGCGCAGAATGTCTTCGCAAAAACTGTGAATCGTCTGGATTTTCAAAAGGTGCGGATTGTCTATGAAATCGTAGAAAATCCCGCGCGCCGACCGAAGGTCGGCGTCGGACGGCGGGTTGTTGTGCGCGATGCCTGACAAAAGCCCGCGCAGTTCCGCGTCGTCCGCCACCGCCCATTCCGAAACCGCGCCCAGCACGCGGTTCCGCATTTCCGACGCGCCGGCATTCGTATAGGTAAGGCATAATATGCCGGGCGGGGCGTCCGATTTCCCGGCGTTGCCGGCGCCTTCCGTTTTTTCCTGAAACTCGCGAAAAAGTATCCGAAGCAGCCTTTGAACCAGAACGAATGTCTTTCCGGTGCCCGCGTTCGCCTGAACCACGACGTTGCTCGTCGGCTCGCTTGCCTGCGACTGTTCGGGCGAAAGCATGATTTTTTTTGCCATGCGAAAAATTATAGCATGGAAAAAACGCTTCGCAAACGCAAAGGAGAAATAGGGACTGGGAAGAGACAAGGGAAAAGGGATGAGGGACAAGGGGATAAGTTTGCATCATTCCGTTGCGGCGCCGGAGGGCGCGAACATCCTCTCCCCGTCATTCCGGAGTCGCGCCGGAGGGCGCGAACTCCGGAATCCAGGTAAATAAGACCGCGCGCTTTGCGCGCGACAATATTATTTTACCTCGCTCCCGTTGTCGCCGCTGTTCAGCGGCGCAACGGAATGACGAGATGCGTTGTTCATGTGCCCTGCGGCGACAACGGAATGGCGGGGATTTGTTGCGACGCCTTTCTCTTTATAATTTCGCTATCTTTCATACTTGTCGTTCCCGCGCAGGCCAGGGCGGGAACGACAAGTCCATTGGGTTTGTTTTTATTGCCCGATTCCCGGCGTTCCCGCCTTTCGGCGCGATTCCGGAATGACGAATCACGGGGCGCGAACGCACTCGCGAACCGCGCCCCGCGAATCACATGCTGCAGGTCATTGTGTATTGTCCGACAGTATCATCACCGGTTGTTGTCCCGGTGCATTGAGTATACCCCGGCGGGCAGATGTCGTCCGCGGGAATCGACACATCGCCGCAGGGTTCTATGTGCGGGACGCAAACCGCGGCGCGGACGCCGGGGTCATCGCCGACGCCGCCCGCACAGTTGGACGCGCAGAACGACACGCAATCCTGGATGAATCCGCCTCCGAACAGGAACACCCACGCGCCGGACGCCGCGTTGTTCACTATCTGGCACCAGCAATTCACCCCCCCGCCCGTCACGGGGTTTCCTATCTCTCCCAACGAATTGCCGTCTGTGGAGGAGCATCGCGACCTGCCGGATATAGTTATCAACGCCCCGCCGTCGCCCCACGGGCCGTCCATCATCCAGGTGCTTTCCTGACCACTTCCATCCCCATAGATATAACCGTTATCGTCTTTGTTGCTTGACATATTCCCGACTATCGGGCATACGAAAACAGGCGGCGGGACACATATCGCGTTACGAAATCCGGAATCGGTCTGGACGAAGGACTTGCAGCTGTCCGCGCAATTATTCGCGCAATTTGACGAACCTACCTCGTTTCCCAGAAACACCCACGCTCCGGCATAGGAACCGTTTATCATCTGGCACCAGCAATTTTCGCCCCCTCCCGGCGCCGGATTTCCTATTTCTCCATACGAATATTCCCGCGTATCCGAAGAACATCTCGAGTTTCCGGACACCGTTATCGACGCTCCGCCGGCGCCCCACGGGCCGCTCACCTCCCAAGCGCCTTCGTCGCCCGCTCCGCCGCCATAACTATAACCGTCCCCGTCGCTGGACATATTTTCGATTATCGGGCAGTCAAAGCCCGGCTTGCACAATACCACCGCATGCGAATCGTTTGCCGTTATCGCCAGGAAAGCCAGCGCTATCGCGATTGTTCCGCATATCGAAGCGCGCGTTCTGATTGTTTTCATCACCCTCTCTTTTCGTTACAAAAAACCGCCAAGGATTTTGGCGGTCGGGGAGTTGACAATCATATCAACGAATGATTCCGCGGTCTTTCCAGCTATCTGTTTTTTATAGACCGCAGCTCCCCGACCATTGCCGGGGGATAATATCAATGCAGAAGAATCTTTCAGATACCAGTGCTCCTGCACCGCGTTGATAAGGCCTGTCAAAGCCCCGAACCCAAATCTCTTCGGATTCGGTTACATTATAGAAACTATCTCCGCACCGGCGCAAGGGAAAAATATGGGAATGGGCGGCGGCGCGGCTTTCCGCTCTGGCGCCGAATGGCATGGGCAACGAAACCTATGTAATAAAAACAAACAACGAAATTGTTTATCATTCCGGCGTTGCGTCGGAACAGGGTCTATAAAGTGCGAATGAAAAAGGGCGCGATGCCATCAGCAGAGTCAATTACGCCGAGCGCCGTCTCCCCCCCCATGCCGCCGCAATTATTTCCCGGTCATAATTTCATACAACGCGTCGTCGTCGAGCGCGAGGAAACCGTCGTATTCCTTTTCCATGCGCACTTGCTCTTTTATCGATTCGGACAGCAGTTTGTGCAGCCCGGCGATATCGTCCGGATATTGGTAAAAGTTTCCATACTGCGATTCAAGTATCGCCCCGGGATTCGCGGGCGAAGGAAACCTCATTCCTTCGAACTCGATTTCCGACAGCGGAAAAACCCAGTCGCGATTGTAAAATACGAATGACAGGTTCAACGAAAACAAGGTTCCGTCCGCCGCGGGCACCTTGCCGTCCAGAACCTTGTCCCTGATAAAGTCCCTCTCCCTGTCCGTTCCGAAGATTTTGGATTCCTTCACCTTCGGATTTTTCTGAATCTTTTTCCATTTATTCGTCATCCTGTCCGAAACCGGCCTGATTCTGGCCTTAAAGTCCCGAATCTCCTGAAACGACATTTTCTTGCTATACGCGTCGAACGGAAACACGTCCAGGCATTGGAATCCGAACCCATCCCCCTCCCAATAGGCCTGCAAAAAGCCGCGGTTGAAATACCGCCATACGAATCCTTTTTCGGGAAGCGCCCTTGCGATTGATTCCAACTTCTCATAATCCGCGCGCGGCATGCCGACGTCGAGGTCGTCGTCCCACGGAATGAATCCCCCGTGCCGAACCGCGCCCAAAAGAGTTCCGAAATCCAGCCAATAAACAAGGCCGTTGTCCTTGCACAATCTGTCGAACGCGGCCAGGCATTTCAGCTTCGCCAGCTGCATTTTGCGCACGATTCCGCGCGCCGGCGGCAGTCGCGTGATGTCGAGGTTATATCCGAGAATCTGCTTCAGATTTTCGATTCCCGCGGCATACTTGTTCTGCGGCAAAGACAGGATTTTTCTTCCGAACAGCGAGACGCGCGTGCGTCCCTTTCCGGTTTTCTCTATGCGGATTATTTTCATAATGCGGGATTATACGGTAAGTTTCAAAAATTGCAACGATTTTTTATCCGACGTAACTCGGGCGGATGTATAGGGGAATCACCGGCTGAGTCCCGCCGGCGCGGAGTTTCCAGGAAACTATCCCGGCGCCGTCCGCGATATTGTAGCCGGCTGCCGGCGCGGCGCCCGCGGGCGGTTCCTTTTCAATCCTATGCGCGCCGTTTTCGGATATGAAATAATCGCCGCGCCCGGAATCGAGCGCCAGCAGCGGGGCGTCGAAAAACTCGAAGACATTCATTCCGACCAGGGGAACGCCGAATCCGAACGCCATACCCTTCGCGAACGCGATGCCGAGGCGTATGCCCGTGAAACTGCCGGGCCCGACGACGACCCCGATTGCGTCCGGTTTCGAATCGCCCAGGATTTCCGCGACGAACAGCGGCAAATCGACAGTCTGCCGCGCGGATTCCCTTTCCATAACCGCCCCCTCGAACGCCAGGCGGATTTTTGACGAAGACGTGTCGATTACCAGAATCATTTCGCTCACTTGAAGTTGTCGAACCAAACCCGACGGAGGTCGGCGGGACAATCCGCCCCCTGCGTGATGAAGGACGGCTCGCCGTCGAACATATCGCGCGTGTTTTCCACGACGTCCGCGGCGGTTATGCCGTCCGATATCCTGTTCACCTCGTAATAATCGTATAATTTTCCGTAATCGAAATAAAAGCCAATCAATTTGTCCCTGCGCAAATTCTGGGATTCCAGCCAATCCGCGTCGCCCAGGAGGGAGCGCCGGTTATACCGCTCCAATTCCGCGGCGCAGAACGGCTCGCGCTTCATCATATCCGACGCCGTCCTCGCGAGCAGGGCGACAACCTTTTCAGCGTTTTTCGGCGTCGTTTCGGTCGTGATTATGTCGGCCGCCGCCCCCTCGTTCCCGAACGAGCCGCCCGATATTCCGTAAACCAGTCCGTTTCTGTCCCTGACGACCTCGTTCATACGCTTGAGAAGCGCCCGGCCGAAACGCGCCCCGCACATGTTCTTGAACCGATGTTCCAGGCCGAACGGCGTTTTATCCTCGAACGCGATTCTTATTCTGACGTTCTTGGCCAGGCGCGGATTGTGAGCGTCGCGCGGGGTGTATTTGTTCGCCGAATTGCTGGGCGCCGGGAAATCCGGCAGCCAGCCGAACAATTCCTCCAGCCTTTCAAGCAGCGCGGACGAATCGGCGATTTTGCCGGACACCGCGACGACGCAGTTCCGCGCGGACAGGCGCGCGGCCCTCCAATCCAGCAACCGCCGGCGCGTTAAACCCAGCACCGTATCTTCGGTTCCGAGCGTTTCGTTCGCGTATCCGCTGCCTGCGAAAATATTTTTTATGGTGAAATAAAAGAATCTGTCGGCCGGAGAGTCCTGCGAGCGCCTGAGTTCGTCCAAAATCACCGCCCTTTCATTTTCAATCGCGGCGGCGTCGAATAGGGGGTTTTTAACGCAATCGGAAATCACCTCCCCGAGCGTTTGAAGATTTTCGGCGATGATGCGGCCGTATATTCTGACGGTTTCGTTGCCGGTGGACGCGTTGATAGTCCCGCCGCTGTTTTCGACGAAATCGCGAACCTGCCCCGGCGACGGCAGCGACGGGGTTCCGTCCATCAGCATATGCTCCATGAAATGGGTGACGCCGAGTTCTTCCATGGATTCGTCCCGCCCGCCGGTCAGGAACGCGACGGACATCGCCGCCGTTTCAAGATGCTCCATAGGGTCCAGAATCACAACCGCCCCGTTTGACAGCCTGTGAAGAGATGGCGCGAATTTCATGCCGCTATTCTATTTGCAATTCGGGCGAAAATCAATATAATTATTTCCCATGAAAACAGATATTGAGATAGCGAACGGAATAAAACTGAAGCCGATAGGGGAAATCGCGGCTGGGCTCGGCCTCGGGGCCGGGGACATAATCCCATACGGCGCGTTCAAGGCGAAAATCGGCGCCGACGCCGTCGCGCGCGCTCGGAACGGCGGGCGGCGGGGAAAATTGATTCTGGTCACCGCGATGAACCCGACGGCGATGGGCGAAGGCAAGACGACCGTGTCCATCGGGCTTGCGGACGGAATCGCGCGTCTCGGCGGGCGCGTCGCGCTGGCGTTGCGCGAGCCGTCGCTCGGGCCATGCTTCGGACTGAAGGGCGGGGCGACTGGCGGCGGATTTTCGCAAATCGCGCCCATGGCTGACATCAACCTGCATTTCAACGGCGACATCCACGCGCTGACGGCCGCGAACAATCTTTTGTGCGCGCTGGTCGACAACCACATGCATTGGGGGAACAGGCTGGGGCTCAGGAACATTTTCGTTCCGCGCGCGCTTGACCTGAACGACAGGGCGCTCAGGCGAATCAGAATCGGATTCGGAAAAACGAACGCGCCGGAAAGGGACGACGGGTTCATAATAACCGTGGCGACGGAGCTGATGGCGCTTTTGTGCCTTGCGCGGGACATATTCGATTTGCGGGAAAAACTCGGCGACATAATAATCGGAGAAAACGAAGTCGGCGATTTCGTCCGCGCGCGCGACGTCATGGCGGACGGCGCGATGGCGGCGCTGCTTAAAGACGCGGTTCTGCCGAATCTGGCGCAGACATTGGAGGGCGCGCCGGCGCTGGTTCACGGCGGGCCGTTCGCGAACATAGCGCACGGATGCAACTCGATTGCCGCGACGGAAACGGCGCTCGGCCTCGCGGATTACGCCGTGACCGAGGCGGGATTCGGCGCGGATTTGGGCGGCGAGAAGTTCATCGACATAAAATGCCGGAAATCCGGGCTTGCGCCCGACGCCGCGGTCATCGTGGCGACGATGCGGGCAATCAGGGAGCACGGGCTGGACAACCTGCGCATACACATCGAAAACATGCGCGGATTCGGCGTTCCGGCCGTGATTGCGCTGAACCGCATGTCCGAGGCGTCGGACGCGGACATCGCGGAGCTGAAACGATTCGCGGAAAACATGGGCGTCGGAATGGAGCTGTTTCGCGGATGGGAGGACGGCGGCGCGGGCTCCGAGAACCTCGCGCGGGCGGCGATGGGGTTGTGCGGGCAGCCGTCGGAAATGAAACTGCTGTATGGCGACGAAACGCCCCTGTTGGAAAAGGCGCGGACAATCGCGCGAAAAATCTACCGCGCGGCCGACATCGCGCCGTCCGAGGCGGCGCTCCGGAAACTGGCGCGGTTCGAAGAGGCTGGATTCGGCAAACTTCCGGTGTGCGTCGCGAAAACGCCTCTGAAGCTGAACTTCGGCGACATATTTCCGCTGGACGACGCGTTTCTGTATGCCGGCGCGGGGATGGTCGTGATTACCGCGGGCGCGATTATGCGCATGCCCGGATTGCCCGAGCATCCGGCGGCCGAAAACATCCGCATAGGCCTGTCGGGGGAAATTACTGGATTATTCTGAAAAAACCCCTATAATTAAAATAATAGGAAAGGAATCTCAAATGGCAATCAAGGTTCGGGACTATGCGGTCCGGCTGACAAAAAATGGCGACGAGCGACGAAAAGTCCGCCAGCTGCGGTATGAGGTGTTCGTCGGGGAGGAGGGCGCGTCCGCGACGCCGGAACAGCGCGGGCTCGGCGAGGAATGGGACAGATACGACGGCCATGCCGAATACATGGCCGTCTTCCACAAGGAAAGAATCGTCGGAACATACAGGATTATAAACCGCGAAGCCGCCGAGAAAATGGGCGGATTCTACACGGAAACCGAGTTCAACCTGGCGAAAATCAAAAAAGTCGGCGGCAACATCGCGGAAATGTCCCGCGCCTGCGTGGCCAGGGAATACCGCGACGACGCCCTGGTCATGCGGATGCTGTGGATGGGGCTGGGCGAATACGTCCTGCGGAACAAGATAAAGGTCCTGTTCGGAACCGCGTCGTGGGTGGGAGCCGAGCCGGTCGAATCCGCGATGGCGATTTCATATCTGTATTACAACCGCCTCGCCCCGCTGGCGCTGCGGGCGACGGTTCTGCCGGACAAGATGGCGGACGGAGTAAATCCGAAACTGTCGGCCATGCGGATTTATCCGCGGGCGTTCGTGGACGAGGCGAAGGCGATGGCCGAGATGACGCCGCTGATAAAGGGGTATCTTCGGCTGGGCGCGACGTTCGGCAGGGGGGTTTTCATCGACAAACCGTTCAACACATACGACGTGTTCGTGACATTGCAGACGAAGAACATCGGCGCGGCGTATCAGAAAAAGTTCGCCGGCAAAGAGGACGCGTTCGCGCATCTGGGGATAAAGCCGAGCGCGTTGAAAATCTTTGGGAAAATCGTGCTGTCGCCGCTGGCGCTGGTGGCCGGGCTGGGCAGGCTGTTCCTGTCGGACGACGAGGCGATGGACGCGGAAATCGTCGACGACGCGCAATAGAGGCCGCCGTAGTTCCTCCGGCGCGGCAGCGCGGCGTCATTCCAAAGTCGCGCCGAACGGCGGACAATGCCTCTTTCGTCATTCCGTTGCGGCGCCGGAGGGCGGGACGCCGGAATGGCGGAAAGGTCGCGTGGCGATAATTACTTGACAAATAAATGCGGTTTGTATTATAATGGACGCGTCGTAAATCACCCAACCAAAGGAGTTGTGAATGAAAAACGCGAAAAAAACAAACCATCCGGAAAATCAGATTGCGAAAAGAAACAGGGACAGGCGTCTTGGCGCCGGGCTGGCCGCGATAATGACGCTGGTGCCGTTGGCCGCCGGCTGCGAAAATCCGGCAAACGGAAACGGAACGGAAAGACAGGTGAACGCCACTTTTGACATCAAGATGTGGGAAAAAAAGATTTCCGTAACATGCCCGGAAAACCTGAAATCGGCAAGCCAGGCAAAACTGGAAGAGGTGATGGCTCTTTTTGAAAGTACTTTTACCAGCGGCAGCACTCAAAAAGACAATTTGGAAACCCTCCTTTCGAAGGATGTCAAAATAATAATAATAAATGACGGTTCGGTTGAAGATTGCAAGAAAAGCGATAACGACGGCTATACAATGCTCATCAATTATAAATGGCTGAGTTCAAATGAAAATCTCGCTATTGGGGATAAAATGTATTATTCTTTCGGACAGATGATGCCCCCCGTAACGAAACTGATTGATAATTCAAAGGGAACCGTTCACGGTGGAAAAGCCCATCTTGCAGGCGGGAAAACACCACCCGCAAGACAATTTAGGGAATCGAGCTGGGAACTTAGCAAAAACGCAGGAAGAATCATTCGCAGCCTTGCCTTCAATAATCGTTCCCAAAGGGTAAGACAGGCATAATTGTTGTTGCACGATTGATTGCCCCCCCCCCGCAAACGCGGGGGTTTGTTTGCGCAAAGGCACAGCCGAATGGCGCGAACATCCTCTCCACGTTATTCCGTTGCGGCGCTGAAAGCGCCACTCCCGTCATTCCCGCTCCCCTCTCCTTGTCATTCCCGCTTCTCCCTCCTTGTCATTCCCGCGTTCTTCTCCTTGTCATTCCCGCGAAGGCGGGAATAGGGACTATAAACCGCGAGCGAAGCGAACCGTCTTTATTTAAGGAACCATATTGCTTGCGCGTTCTGTCGTTGCTCGAACAAAGTTTTTGCTTGCGGGACTGAAAGACCCTATTCCCGCCCGTCTCCTTGTCATTCCCGCGAAGGCGGGAATAGGGACTATAAACCGTGAGCGAAGCGAACCATCTTTATTTAAGGAACTATATTGCTTGCACATTCTGTCGTTGATCGACAAAAGTTTTTGCGTGGGGGGTTGAAAGACCCTATTCCCGCCTTCGCGGGAATGACAAGGAGAGGGGGGCGGGAATAGGGACTATAAACCGTGAGCGAAGCGAACCATCTTTATTTTAGAGAACAGAACGAATAACAAACATGAGCGCCTTGTTGTTTGCTTTCACATTCTATTGTTGGTTCGAACAAAGTTTTTGCTTGCGGGACTGAAAGACCCTATTCCCGCCTTCGCGGGAATGACAAGGAGAGGGGGGCGGCTGGAATGACGGGCACGGCCGCCACGTCTCTTGTCTCTTATCCCTCACCCCTCATCCCTTTTCCCTTCATCATCTTCCTCGTATATTTTTTCCTTGCGTTGGCATGGCAATAGTTTCTATAATGTAACCGAATCCACAAAGAATTGTGGCTTCGGGACTATCGTAAGTCCCAAGAAGTGCGGTGCGGTTTCACGCATCGTTATAAGGTGATGGTGCGGAGACCGCATCGTTATGCCCCTGACCGGAAAGATGGTTGGGGAGCCGTTTGCTATAAAACAGGGGAAACCCGAAGGCGACGGAATCATTCACTTCTTGATTTACGAACTCCCCGACCGCCAAATTCCTTGGCGGTTTTTATTTTGCCGCAGTTGGTGAGACAAGGCAACAGGGGGTTGGTCGCAAAGAAAGAATTGTGAAAAAAGTAATTTTGTTTTCGGCGCTCTTTTTTTCCACGATTTGCGCGCAGAATGCGGTGGCCGGAGAGGGAGACAATTGTGGTGGTCTTTCCGGAGGATGCTCACCAGGAGAGATGTGTGATACTTATTCAAAATGCCAAACTTGCCTTGCAGGACGTTATTGTCCTAATGGTATTTTAGAAACGAAGTGCGACGAAGGACATTGGTCTGATATAGGAAGCGATGATGTAAGTGATTGCTCGTCTACACATGATTATTGCGAGGCCGGCAAATATATAGATAACTTCCAAACCTTGACACTTGTTACCGCCAATCATTACAGTCCCGACAAAGATTGCATGCAAACGCCTAATAACGCCCCCAACTGCGTCGGCAGAAGCACGACTGAGAATAAATGCACGTCATGCGCCAAGGATTATTATTTTTCAAACGGCACATGCACGGAATGTCCGGACAATTCAACCACACCGGCCGACAACACATCGGCCAGCTGCACATGCATCGCCGGAACGTATAGCACCGACGGTTCAGGCCCATGCACCGCGTGCGTCATCGGTTCGTATAACGATAAAAATAAGTCGACTTCATGCACCGCGTGCGACAACGGCTCGACAACCAAAGCGGCGGGAAGCACCTCTTGCGACGAGACCTGCCCCAATAGGGCGAATGCGTCCGCATGGTCGACGGCGGACTGGGTTTCGGACAGCAACACGATAACCAATCTCTGCACGATTTCGAAGTGCGGCGCGGGATATGATTTGTCCGGCAACAAATGTGAGGCGGCCACATACGCCGTAACATTGGACGCGAACGATGGGACGGATGGGACGACAACCTCCGTCACGGCCACATACTACGCCGTTCTGCCCGCCGTCTCGGTTGCCGGACTGCCAAAGCGCGCGGGACATACCTTCAACGGGTATTGGAGCGCACAGAGCGGCGGCACTCAGTATATATACGCCGGGGGCGCCGCGACGGAAAACGAATGGACGACTGCCGCCGCAGGCACGATTTACGCGCAATGGGCGGCGTGCGGCGGGAATAACTATTATTGCAGCGGCGCCGCCTATAACTCGAATACCGAGGTCAGCAGCGGATACTATTCCACCGGCGGAACCGATACCACCAGAACGGGCCAATCGCAGTGCAGCGGCGCGTATTGGTGTTCTGGCGGCGTCCGAACCGAATGCCCCGCGCAAACCACCGGATGGACAAGGAATACCGGAGCCGGATGGACGGCCTTTGGGTCTTGCAACGAGACGAAAACCGGAACGGCGATAAGCGCGTATTGCAATGCCG